>JAZLLA010000027.1:0-13997 GCA_045597895.1 Candidatus Cryptobacteroides sp.
TCCGCTGCCGGATCACGAAAACATACGCGGAAACGCTGAAATCATGTCAAACAAATAATCACACAGCTATGGATCAATCAACACTCAACAAACTCAACCAGATGCATCTCTGGGGAATGGAGACCGCCCTGAAAGGCATTATTGGGGGCGTGCAGAATGACAGGCTGACTGCCGATGAACTCGTGGAACTCCTCGTTCAGGCGGAATGGGAATACAGGGAGAACCAGAAAATCGAAAGGTGTCTCAGTAACGCCGCCTTCCGCTATCAGGCCTTCATAGACAACATAGACTACAGTCCCGGACGCAAACTGGACAAGAACCTGATGATGAGACTGGCCGACTGTTCATACATAGACCGGGCTGAGAACGTAGTCATCACGGGAGCAACGGGCGTGGGTAAGAGTTACATCGCCACGGCACTCGGGCATCAGGCCTGTCTCAAAGGAAAGAAAGTCCTCTACAGGAACGCTCAGAAACTCTTCACCTTATTGCGGATATGCAGGGCTGACGGCTCCTACATCAAGGAAATGTCCAAAATCGAGAAGAAGGATGTCTTCATAATCGATGACTTCGGACTGGAAGTCCTTGACCACAAGACAAGCCTGATGCTCCTGGAAATACTCGAAGACAGAATCTACAAGAAGACGACCATCATTGCCTCACAACTTCCCTTTGAGAAATGGTATGATGTAATATCCGACAAGACAGTTGCAGATGCAATAATCGACAGACTGAAAAACACATCACACAAAATAACTCTCCAAGGAGAGTCTATGAGAAAGAAAAAGTAATATCTTTGCGGCTACGCCGCTGCCTGTTTGCAAACAAACAGAGACTGCTCTTTGAAAGCCCTGCCCTCTTCGAGGGGGTCAACATCATAAGAATGGGGGTCAATATCGTAAGAATGCACACTATCGACCGGATTTGGTCAAATGTACACCACGTCGGTGCCCATAATGCCCATTAGCTTCGGGCATTTCCCGAAGGATCCCCTCATCTGCCCAGCGGCAGATCTTCGCTCATTCTTCTGATTAGCAATGAATTAATTCATTATCTACCTCCGAAATAGAAGGTAGATAATTCATCATCTCGCTGATTATCAAAACAACAAGTAACTCCCTATCGACCGGATTTGGTCAAATGTACACCACGTCGGTGCCCATAATGCCCATTAGCTTCGGGCATTCCCCGAAGGTAATAACCTTCCGGGCACAAAATGAAGATAGAACGTGACCAAATGATGTATTTCCGACCTTCCGGGCACAAAGAGAAGGCAAAACGTGACGAGACAGGGTGTATTAAGCATTTCGGACACAGATGAGGAGTAGAACGTGTCCGGAGAGGTGGGAAACAAATAGCGGACTGGGGAGATAATGACGGGCTGGAGACGGGAACAGCTGGCGAGAACAGTTGGCGGGAACAGTTGGCGAGAACAGTTGGTGAGAACAGTTGGTGAGAACAGTTGGTGAGAACAGTTGGCGAGAACAGTTGGCGAGAACAGTTGACGGGAACAGTTGGTGAGAACAGATGGCGAGAACAGTTGGCGAGAACAGTTGGCGGGAACAGATGGCGGGAACAGATGGTGAGAACAGCTGGCGGGAACAGATGGTGAGAACAGTTGGCGAGAACAGTTGGTGAGAACAGATGGCGAGAACAGTTGGCAGAAGGAATGGGAACAGAAGAGAAGAGAACAGAACAGAAGAGCAGAGGGCATGAATAAAGAAATAGGAATAAAGAGATAAAGAAAAAAACGGATGGAAGGCACAGAGATGCATAAACAGATAGCACGAATAAAGAAGCATGAACGGAGTGTTGAAGCAAAGTGGCGGAAGCAAAGTGGCGGAAGCAAAGTGACAGAAACAAAGTGACAGAAACAAAGTAGCGGACGGGGATGTTTGCAGATATGCACAAATAATATAACTTTGTTCAAAACCGCACGAAAACCACAGCACAATGAAACTATCCGCCCTGGCACTCGCCGCCCTTTCGCTGACAGCCGCCGCCACAGTCTCCTGCAAGACCTCCACCCCGGAGGAGTCACCCCTCAAGCCGCGCCTCGTGGTCCTCACCGACATAGGCCCCGCCGATGTCGAGCCCGATGACAATGAGTCCGCCGTCCGCCTCCTGAGCTACGCCGACCGTTTCGAGATCGAAGCGATCTGCACCACGGTCGGCTGGAACTGCGACCCATACCCGGAAGAGTGGGCGGAGTACCTCTACGCCGTGATCGACGCATATTCCATCGACGTGGACAATCTGATGAAACGCTCCGGCCAGACCGGTTTCAAGACGTTGGAAGAGGAAAACGCCCGTCAGGAGCTGGGCTACTGGCCGAGCGCAGAGTACATCCGCAGCCGCTCGGTCTCCGGAAGCCACATCGGAGGCATCGGAGTGATAGGCGAAGGAAATGACTCCGAAGGCAGCGAGCTCCTCATAAGGCTCGCTGACGAGGACGACCCGCGCCCGATCTACGTCACGGCCTAGGGTGGAGCGAACACCCTTGCCCAGGCCATCTGGCGCGTCCAGCAGACCCGCAGCCCCGAGGAACTGAAGGCCTTCGTCCGCAAGTTCCGCCTCTACACCATCACCGACCAGGACATGGTCTACGCGATGAGGATGAACCGCGACTACAGCTCCCACAAGTGGCTCCGCCGCGACTTCGAGGACGACCTGATGCTCGTCTGGGACGAAAGCGCCTGGCTGAACCACAACGACCTCGGTGTCAGGAACTGGGACAATATAGCCGAAAAGATCCAGGGCAAGGGAGCCATGGGCAATGTCTACCCGCACTATCTCTGGGGCGTCGAGGGCGACACCCCGAGTTTCCTCAACGCGATGCCGAACGGTCTGAACGACCCGGAGGACCCGACGCAGGTCGGCTGGGGCGGCTGCCACGAGAAGCACCTCTCCCCTGACGGCGAGACCAATGCCTGGACCAACTGGCATCAGCCCCTCAAGGACATCTCCAGCTCCTACGAGCACAAGTTCTACCCGGATGAGTTCAACGATTTCGCCGCCCGCATGCAGTGGGCCGACACAGGAGAGGGCAACCACAACCCGACCCCGGTCATCAACGGATCCTGCGGTCTGAAGCCTATGGCAATGACAGCGCGCGCCGGACAGACCGTCAAGTTCGACGCCTCCGCCTCCTTCGACGAGGACGGCGACTCCCTCACCTTCGGATGGTGGTTCCAGCAGTTTCCGGAAGTGGACGGGTACCCTGCCATTGACAATGCCGGCGCATCGGCAATAAAGATAAGCATCCCGAAGACCGCAGTCCCGGGATGCCGGTATCATCTGGTTTGTGAGCTCCACGATGACGGAGCCTTCACGCTCCCCGCCTACCGCAGAATCATAATCACTGTCAAATAGGTCTATGAACGCTGGCTGCTAGCCGGCGTTTATATTGTCATTGACCATCTTCATGGCGCGCTCAGGGTCCTTTTCGAGCTCGGCGCGGAGGGTCTCGTCGTTGAAGGCACGCAGGTACTTGATGTAGTAGTCCACCACTGCATCGGAGAACACACCCTTGGAGGTGTAGATGGCGCGGTCCTTCTCCAGCTCTGCGGCTGCGCCCACGCAGGATGCAGGGAGCTGCTCGAGGGAGTTGAGGAGGTCGGCGTTCTTCGCGTCGTGGATATTGACACCGAGCCCTACGAAGGTCTTCTCGGCGACGGCGAGGGCGTCAGGCATCTCGAAGCCGTGGCGTGCCGCTGCGCAGAGAGCCGCCATAAGGAGGTACATGTCGGCGAATCCGTCGGATGCCCTCCACTCGAAGGTCTGCTTGCCGCTGAAGTCCTTGTCCATAGGCTTCTCGAGAGGGTTGCACTTGGATGCCATGTCGACAGGCTTGAGCCATCCCAGAGGTACGCGTACAAGTGCGCTTCTGTTAGAGAAAGACCAGCAGAGAGAGGTTGGAGCCTCCTGATGAGGGACAAGGCGCATGAACGAGAGCGGATGAGGGTTTCCGAATGCAGGAAGCGAGGTTCCTGCGTCCATATAGCCCGCGATGGCCTTCTTGCACTCGTCGGTGAGCTCGCCGGAATTGGTCATCATCGACTTTCCGTTCTTCGTGAACTTGCAGTGGACGTGCATTCCGGAGCCGGCCTTTCCGGCGGTGATCTTAGGAGCGAAGGTCAGGGTGACGCCGTACTGGTATGCGAGCTGGCGCATGATCCACTTGGCGACTACGAGCTGGTCGGCTGCGTCCTCGATGTTGACCGGGAGGAACTCGATCTCGTTCTGCTCGTAGATCCTGCCGTCCTGGGTGAAGTTGCCCACCTCGGAGTGGCCGTATTTGATCATTCCGCCTGCCTGGGCGATGAGCTGCATGGCCTCGGTGCGGAAATCGGTGAACTTGTTGAACGGGGCGCTCTCGTGGTAGCCCTTCTGGTCAGGGACCTGGTAGAGGTCCTCGGCCTCGGCGATGACGTAGTACTCGAGCTCGCCCATGGTCTCCATCTGGAGTCCGGTGGTCTCCTTGAAGGCGGCGTGGGCCTTGTGGAGGATATATTCAGGTGAGCTCTCGAAAGGCTCGCCGTCACGGTTGAAGAAGCAGCAGAGAAGGTCCACTGTAGGTGCTTCGGTGAATGGGTTCACGAAGGCGGTGCGGTACTTCGGGAGGACATAGAGGTCGCTCTTACCGGCCTCGATGAACGGGAAGAGGCTGGAGCCGTCCACGCGCTCGCCCGCCTCGAGGATGTTCTCGAGATGCTCCTCGCTGTGGATGACAAAGTTGAGGGTCTTGAGCTTTCCGTCCCATCCGCAGTAGTGGAAATTGATGAATTCGACTGCATTGTCCACGCAGTACTTGACGATGTCGGCGCGGGTGAACTCGGCAGCCGGCTTTTTCAGATACCTGACCAGAAGGTTAGGATTCATTGAAATGTTCTTGTCCATTGTATTATTGGTTATTCCATTAGTTTCCTGTATTTGAAGCGCTTAGGCTCTTCGTTGCCGAGGCGGCGCTTGCGGTTCTCCTCATACTCGGAGTACGAGCCTTCGAAGAAGTAGACGCTGGAGTCGCCTTCGAAGGCGAGGATGTGGGTGGCGATGCGGTCGAGGAACCAGCGGTCGTGGGACACGACCACGGCGCAGCCGGCGAAGTTCTCGAGGCCTTCCTCGAGGGCGCGGATGGTATTGACGTCCACATCATTTGTAGGCTCGTCGAGGAGGAGGACATTGCCCTCGTCCTTGAGGGTCAGGGCCAGGTGCAGGCGGTTGCGCTCGCCGCCGGAGAGGACGCCGCAGAGCTTCTCCTGGTCGGCGCCGCTGAAATTGAAACGGCTGACCCAGGAGCGGGCGTTGATGTCGCGATTCCCGAGGCGCACCCACTCGGAGTTCCCGGCGATGGTCTCGTAGACGCTCTTGTCCGGGTCGATGCTCTTGTGCTGCTGGTCGACGTAGGCTATCTTCACTGTCTCGCCGACTTCGATGGAGCCGCTATCAGGGATCTCCATTCCCATTATCAGGCGGAAGAGGGTGGTCTTTCCCGCGCCGTTCGGTCCGATGACGCCGACTATGCCGGCAGGCGGCAGGACGAAGTCCAGATGCTCGAAGAGGAGCTTGTCTCCGTAGGCCTTGGATATGTCATGGAACTCGATGACCTTGTTGCCGAGGTGCGGTCCGTTAGGGATGTATATTTCGAGGTTCTGCTCCTTCTCCTTCGTATCCTCGCTGGCGAGCTTCTCGTAGGCACCGAGGCGCGCCTTCTGCTTCGCCTGGCGGGCCTTCGGAGCCATCCTGACCCACTCGAGCTCGCGCTCGAGGGTCTTGCGGCGCTTGCTCTCCTGCTTCTCCTCCTGGGCGAGGCGGGTGCTCTTCTGCTCGAGCCAGGAGCTGTAGTTGCCCTTCCAAGGGATGCCTTCGCCACGGTCGAGCTCGAGGATCCAGCCGGCGACATTGTCCAGGAAATATCTGTCGTGGGTGACGGCGATGACCGTACCCTTGTACTGCTGCAGGTGCGCTTCGAGCCACTGGATGGACTCGGTGTCGAGGTGGTTCGTAGGCTCGTCGAGAAGCAGGACGTCCGGCTCGCGCAGGAGCAGGCGGCACAGGGCCACGCGCCTTCTCTCGCCTCCGCTGAGGGTGGCGACCTTCGCGTCCTCAGGCGGGCACTGGAGTGCGTCCATAGCCCTTTCGAGCTTCGAGTCTATCTCCCATCCGTTGCAGTGGTCTATCTTTTCAGTGAGCTCGCCCTGACGCTCGATGAGGGCCGCCATCTCGTCGTCGGACATCGGCTCCATGAACTTCGCGTTCACCTCCTCGTATTCCTTCAGAAGCTCCATAACTTCGCTCACGCCCTCGCGGACGACCTCGATCACTGTCTTGTCGGGATCCATCTGAGGCTCCTGCTCAAGGTAGCCGACAGTGTAGCCCGGGGCCCATACGACTTCGCCGCGGTAGGATTTCTCGACGCCGGCGATGATCTTGAGGAGAGTGGATTTTCCGGAGCCGTTCAGACCGATGATGCCGATCTTCGCTCCATAGAAGAAGGAAAGGTAAATGTCCTTCAGGATGACCTTGTTGTTGTGGGGAAGGACCTTGCCGACCCCGGCCATTGAGAATATTATCTTTTCGTCCGCCATATCTGAAATAAGTTTCTTAACAAATATAACGATTTCCGTCGGTTTTCAATGAAAAACATTGATAGCAGGAAATAAATCATTAAGTTTGTAGAGACTAGAAAATACTAACCTCTATATAATATTTATGAAACGAACAAACATTCTGACACCGGTCCTGCTCGCTCTGGCGGCAGCCGGATTCACCTGCAACGCACAGGACCTGAAGATCAACGACCTCGAGTATTTCGAGAAGCAGGGAGTGAACGTCCTGGTGTACAGCAACACATTCAACGGAGGCTTCAATGACGAGAAGAACTCCGGAATCGAGATCATCCACCACGGCGTGCGCACCGTACAGGGCGGAGCCATCAGGCTCTCAAACACCCCGGAGCAGTGGGACCTCGTCCCTAAGACTACCGAAAGGGTGGTGAACAAGGATGACAACACCATCAGCGTAACCCTCCGCTATGACGACTTCGACTTCGAGTCGAAGCTCGTCGTCACAGGAAAGGGTGACAACTTCGAGATCGCAGTATGGCTCGACAAGCCTGTCCCTGAAGAGCTTGTCGGCGATGCCGGCCTTAACATCGAGTTCCTCCCTTCACAGTACTGGGCAAAGACCTTCATGATGGACGGCCGTCTGAACAGGTTCCCACGCTACGCTGTCAGCCAGACCGTTGCCCGCCCGAACGAGGAGAAGATCAAGCAATACAAGGGATACAGGACATACGACGACCGCAACACCGGCAAATTCGTCGACCCGCTCCCGATGGAGACCGGTCACACCATCCTGATGGCTGCAGACGCGCCTGAACGCATGATCAAGGTCACCAGCGATGCAGAACTGAACCTCTACGACGGACGTATGATCGCCCAGAACGGATGGTTCGTACTGCGCAGCCTCCTCCCTGCCGGCAAGACCGGAAAGGTCGTCACCTGGACCGTCACCCCGAACGCCATAAAGGACTGGATCCGCGAGCCTAACGTAGGTTTCTCTCAGGTCGGCTACCAGCCTGACCAGCCTAAGGTCGCAGTCGTGGAGCTCGACAAGATGGACAAGGTTCAGCCGACCGCTTCCATCGTGAAGATCTGTGAGGACGGCTCCGAGGAAGTCGCTTTCGAAGGTCCTACCACAGTCTGGGGAAGGTACTACAAGTACAATTACGTGAAGTTCGACTTCACCGGACTCAAGGAACCGGGCATCTACTACATAAAGTACGGTGACGTGAAGACCAACAACTTCCTCATCGATGCCAGCGTGTATGACAAGATCACAGACGCCACCTCGGACGTATGGATCCCTATCCATATGAACCATATGACCGTGCAGGAAGGATACCGTGTATGGCACGGCGAGCCTTTCAAGGAAGGATACCTCCAGGCTCCTGAGAACACAGACCACTTCGACCTCCACAGTCAGGGTGCCCGCGACACCAAGTATGCTGACCTCGAGCTCATCCCGGGCCTCAACGTCGGCGGATACTTCGACGCAGGTGACTTCGACATCGAGACCGGCTCCAACATCGGCGTGGTCCAGAGCCTCGTGACCCTCTGGGAGAGATTCCGTTCTGAAAGGGACGAGACATTCGTCAATGAAGACATGAGGATCGTCGACCTTCACCGTCCTGACGGAATTCCTGATATCCTCCAGTACATCGAGCATGGAGTCATCAACCTCCTCGCCCAGGCCGAGAACATCGGACATATGTCACAGACCCTCTCGAACTCAGTTCTCTTCAACTACCATCACCTCGGAGACGCCGCCGCCATCACCGACGGACGCCACTACGACCCTAGCCTGAAGCCTTACGAGGTTTCAGCCGACGGTCTCTCCAGCGGTACACCGGATGATATGTGGGCGTTCACCACACGCAATCCTTCCCTCGACATGAGGGCAGCCAATATGTTCGCCGCAGCAAGCCGCGTGCTCCGTGGATATAACGACGAGCTCGCCGAGAAGTGTCTCTCAGAGTCAAAGAGACTTGACAAGGAGGCCAGGGAGCTTATGGCGAAGATGCCTCAGTGGCCTGGAAGAGGCGCCCAGATGGGCGGCAACGCTGCCACCGACCTCTCCCTCTACATCGCTACCGGTGAGAAGTCATATCTCAAGTCCTTCGAGGAGCAGATATGGAAGAACCTCGACCGCAACGTGGAGAACAGCATCGCCACCGCCCTGGACGCAGTCCCTTATATGAACGATGCATACAAGAAGAAACTCGAGCCGTATGTGGTCAAGTACAAGGAATATCTCGACAACTTCGACACTCTGAACCCATACGGAGTACCTGTAGGAGAAGGCAACTGGGCAGCCAGCGGATCAGTTGTGAGCTTCGGCACCACCGCCACCTTCGCCAGCCTGTACTTCCCTGAGATCATCGACAAGAGCTACGCCTACAAGGCCACGAACTTCCTCTTCGGCTGCCACCCATACCACAACTACTCACTCGTAGCCACCGTGGGTGCAACACGTCCTAAGGCAGTGTTCTACGGCAACAACCGCGCTGACTTCTCGTTCATCCCCGGAAACGTCGCTCCCGGCGTACTCTTCAGGAAACCAGACCACTTCGAGAACTTCGACGACTGGCCGTTCCTCTGGGGACAGAACGAAGGCACCATCGCCGGCAATACAGCTTACCTGAACTTCGGAGCTGCGTTCAAGACTCTCGTGAAATAGTGTCAGCGAGGATACCGCGTACGTATTCCTCCTCCATGAAATGACTCCCCCGATAAAGGGTATATGTGGCGTCGCCGAAATGGCGGCGCCAGTTTTTTATTGACACGATCCCGCTGCGGCGGTAGTGGTCACGGGTGCCGAAGAAGGCGAAGGCGCTGAAGCCGTCGGCGGCAGCGCCCCGGAGGGCTTCAGCGCGGACGGGACGCCATTGGCGCAAGGCGCCATAACGGAAATCGAGCTGCTGGCGGTCGCCGGGACGCGGGCGGTAGATGCGGCCGAGAAGGGCGGGTACTCCCGGGACAAGGGTCAGTCCGGCCAGCCAGGAGAACGCGGCACCCACGTTCAGCGCGGGCGAGACGAGGATGACGGGCAGGCCTTTCCTGCGGCCCCAGGCCAATGCGTACGACGCTCCCATCGACTCCCCTACCAGCAGGTCGGGGTTCAGCTCGTCGAGCCACTGCTCCTGCTGCGCCAATGCCGTCTGCGGTTCGAAATCGTAGGTCCTGACGACGACGTCAATACCCTTCGGGCCAAGGCATTCCCTGAGGATGGACGGGATCCTGCTGTCCACTCCTCCACCCATTCCGTGGAAATAAAATACTGTCATCGGATGCGCCATTGATAGTGATTTGCGGCGAAGATAAGGATAATTTCGTATCTTTGCACATTATGGGAAGTGAAATCAATCTTGTTACCGACCTTGCGGTCATCCTTATTGCAGCCGGTGTATTCACCGTCATCTCAAAGGCTCTGAAACAGCCTCTCATCCTCGGATATATTATTGCAGGCTTTCTGGTAAGCCCTCATCTGGGGCTCATCCCGGGTATGTCCAGCATCGAGTCCGTGAACCAGTGGTCGGAGATAGGTATCATCTTCCTTCTTTTCGGACTCGGACTGGAATTCAGTTTCAAGAAGCTGATAGCGGTGGGAAGCAGTGCACTGATAATGTCGGGCACGAAATGCATCGGAATGTTCATTGTGGGAATCGTTGTGGGCAATGCAATCGGATGGACTTCGATGGAGAGCATATTCTTCGGAGGCCTTCTTTCCATGTCCTCCACCACCATCATCATCAAGGCCTACGAGGATATGGGGCTGAAGAGCAAGCCATATGCGCCGCTTATTTTCGGCAGCCTTGTAGTCGAGGACCTTATCGCCGTGCTCCTGATGGTCCTTCTGTCCACTCTGGCGGTGTCGAACAAGTTCGCGGGTTCGGAGATGCTATGGAGCCTCGCAAAGCTCGCCTTTTTCATTATCCTGTGGTTCCTGGTCGGTATCTACGTTATCCCGACCGTGCTGAAAAAGGCACGCAGGTATCTCAATGACGAGATATTGCTCATCATCTCCATAGGTCTCTGTTTCGGTATGGTGGCGCTTGCCAGCGCTGTCGGATTCTCATCCGCTCTTGGAGCTTTCGTTATGGGTTCGATTCTATCCGAAACCATTGAAGGTGAGCATATAAGCAAGCTGGTTGTGAGCATCAAGGACCTCTTCGGAACGATTTTCTTCGTTTCTGTGGGAATGATGATCGATCCGGCCATTATCGGGGAGCATTGGGCAACGATTCTGCTCATTGTCATTGTCGCCATCAGCGGAATCCTTGTTTTCAGTTCGCTTGGCGCCCTGCTGGCAGGAAAAAGCCTCGACACTGCCGTCCATTCCGGTTTCAGCCTCGCGCAGCTCGGTGAGTTCTCATTCATCCTGGCAAGCCTGGGGTGCTCTCTCGGAGTAATGAGGGATTTCATTTATCCTTGCATCATTGCGGCTTCCGTACTGACCACTTTCACGACCCCATATATGATCAAGGCCGCCGGACCGGTAAGCAAATGGCTGCACAGGAAACTTCCTGACAAGATACTCGTCAAGATCAACACCTCGGACGAAGAGTCATCACATGGTTCAAGAGCCGAACAGAGCGAATGGAAGAAGTTCCTCAGCTCGTATTTCATCCGCATAATACTGTACAGCGTGGTATTGATCGGAATCAACATATGTTCGCAGGCCCTGTTCAAACCCATACTTACAAAGCTCCTTCCGGAAGGCAGGCCATCGCTTGTGAACTGGGTCAACGTAGGAATCACCCTTGCAGTGATGTCCCCTTTCCTTTATGGGCTTTCTATAAGGAGGGGGTCGCAGCAGCTGCATATCAAGAAGCTTCTCAAGGAGAAGGACAGCAACAAATGGCCTCTGCTTTCATTGACCATCATCAGGCTGCTTCTGGGCATCGGTTTCGTGATGACGCTCATTTCCAGCAATTTCGACCTTTCCTGGTGGGCTATTCTGATTGTCCTTGCAGTTGTCTACCTGTCATTCAGGTTCGCTCCGAAATATATCAAGTTCTCCGGGCTGGAAGACCGTTTCATGGCTAATTTCAATGCGAAGGAGATGGAGGAGAAACGTCAGGCTCCGGTTACAGCAAGCATCAGGGAGAAGATGGCGGGCTACGATGTGCATCTGGAGATGGTGATCGTGTCGCCTGATTCCGAGTTCATCGGGAAGGGCCTCCGCGAGATGCCTTTCAGAAAGACTACAGGTATCAATATCGTGAAGATCATCAGGGGTTCGAAGTCCATTGTGATTCCGCGTGGTGATGAGCCAATCTACCCTTACGACAAGCTTCTGGCTGTGGGTACGAGCGAGCAGATCGAGAGTTTCAACAGGGTGATGAACAAGGAGTTCACGACACTTGAGGCGCTGAAGAACAGTGTTGTGGATGAGAATTCCGACTTTACGGTGGAGGCGGTTCAGGTATGTGAGGATTCGTTCATTAACGGTAAGACTCTTCGTGAGCTTTGTATGCGCGACAGCGGCTGTATGGTCCTGAGTGTGCTGCGCGATGATGAGTTCATTACGAATCCGAAGGCCGAGTTCCGTTTCGAGGCCGGTGACACCGCCTGGATCGCCGGCGAAAAGGACTCCATCCGCTTCTTCGCCTGATCCGCAATCGCCTGCTTTTGTCAATAGCGGGGACGTCACCCCGAAAAACCATGCTGATTGTCAATAACTAATAAAAACAGAATGTTCCTGCTAAATGACAAAAACAGACAGCAGTTAGCCTGATATTTGCTATATCTACAGATAACTTGCATTTATCTTGGAATGACTTTACTGGAGAAAATACGCTTGTCAAGGAAATTCGGCAAAACCACATATGTCATATCGGCAATTCTGACAGTAGCGATGGCGGGATTCGTGGTCTTTGACCCGATGATGATTCCGACTATCATCATTATCAAGATTCTCAGCGTCCCTGTTATTTACTATTTGGGCACCGCTATGGAAAAAGGTCTCAGGATGTACTTCTATATCAACCTTGGTATAAGCAGAAGGGAATTCTTGGTCATTCCTACTGTTGTTGAGTTTCTGGCCTTTGTTATATTAATGGTTATCACAGGAATAATAGGCTATGCAATCGGATAAGGAAAACATACTGCTTGTTGATAGCGTTCATCTGGAATTTGGCCAGAAGCAGGTTCTGCAGAGTGCCTATCTGACTGCTAAAACAGGACGAGTCACTGGCGTGCTCGGAAGGAATGGAACTGGCAAGTCCTGCCTGTTTAAGTGCATTATGGGTGGTATTAAGCCACAGAATATGTTCATCCGTTTCAATGACGAGCTTGATACTGACTATGCCCATATCGGCAAAAGGGTGAAATATCTGCCACAAAATCTGTTTATGCCGAACAATATGATGCTGGATGAAGCATTTTCGTTGTATGGGGTGGACTATGACGGACTGGTGACATTCGATACGAGGTTCCACAGGTATCAGCACAAGACCTTCAAAGAATTATCCGGCGGTGAAGCAAGGACAGCCGAGATGTACCTCGTCCTAATGTCTGACGCTGAATTCTGTATCTTGGACGAACCGTTTTCGAACATTGCTCCGAACTGTATAGAGAAGATGCAAAACCTCATTCAAGAGCAGAAACGGAACAAAGGGATTATCGTATCTGACCATATGTATGAGGATATCCTTGAAATAACAGATGATTTATTCTTATTGCGGGATGGATACACATTCCCCATCAAGAGTCGGGAGGACTTGATACACAATGGGTATATTCTTCGATAAATTCAGTTAAATGAAGATTTGTTATATTTACACTAATAAACAAAAAGGATACTTGTAACTATCACAACTACTAATCAGCTAAATCACAGAAATATGGCAGAATAGCAGAATAAAAAGACAATATCCACTATAAACCTATATACGTACAATTTATTTTTAATTGATAATGAACAAGTTATTTATCGGTATTATGTTGTCATCATTCAGTCTGCGTAACTACTCAGGTACCCCTGACCTGACAATAAACTGAGGGCAGCGCGGGGCTTTCGCCACCCTGATATACTTTTTTCAAAAAAATTTCATCATATTGCATACCCGGCTTTCAACCTGCTGAAAATCAGTTGATTATTCCTAATAATAAGGCCGAGCGAGGCTCTTGAAAACTTACCGTTTGACCCACCGAATAGGAGGATGCAAAGTTCACCACAAAGCCTGCGAGTAGCCTTTAATGCATTGATACGCAATTTGTTGAATTTGGTAGAGTCGTCTGTTTTTCCTATCTTCGTGGTATGGAAAAGGACTTCAACACAGGGCTTCGCAGAAGCCTCGAAGCTGACCGGATAAAACTTACCCGCCGGCGCAAGCAACTCCTCCGGGATATGGGATACTCCGAGGATCTTGACTCTGCGGAGATTGCCGAAAAGCTTCACGAGCAGGTTCGCGCCAATGATGTCCTTAACCG
>JAZLLA010000028.1:0-22298 GCA_045597895.1 Candidatus Cryptobacteroides sp.
CGCCCGGCCTTTACCATAAGGCCATACTTTCCTACATTCGTCAAGAAGAACATCAAAATAGTGCGAATGAAACACCATTTTCCAGAATCCTGTACAATGGTAACATGTCCACACGTTGAAGCATTGATAGTAACGCAGAAGTCCAACACACCATCTCGGCAAAGGGAGTAAAGGTGCGGCATCCAATATGGCATGGTGAATGGAAATTTCATTTCGTTCCAGCATCCTTGACAGAATCTTGCCTCCCATCGAAAGACCATATGCACAATCCAGATGTCCGCACAAATTTTCTTTGACATACGTGATTGCCTGTCCCGCCTGATCGTCAATACTGGTAAATTTGGTGTATTCCCCAAGTATAAAACCGTCCACCTCTGCCGTTAATATATAATACTTCTCCCTAAGAAGGTCAATCAAAGGGAAAAATAATTCATACGAAACTCCTAGCCCGGGAAGCAAGAGCAAACTTGGTTTATCTTTATTTCCGTAAGTATGGATAATCATTCTACTATGATTAATCAGTTTGCAAATTACAATTTATCTGGATAAAGATAGCAAGTAATCCCTTAAATACATTGCATTATCTGCAGAAAGCCCATCTTTCATCCGACACCAAACTTATAGACTTAGCGGACATTACTGTATCTGTCTGCCGTCACGAAACATACATCGTTAGGCGGCTTATGCATATCTGTCTTCAGACTGCGCTTAGCAGTCATTCTATACTCGTAGAGTTCGAAGGGATGTTTTTCAATAAATATTCAATCTGAGAAGTTATTTGTTTTGCGGCGCGATATAGCATAAGTTTTGGAGAAGAGCCGCAACGCAGATATTTGTTCATTCGTATGGACGGATGAACACAAACTGATAATGTTAGCCCTAAGTCTATACGGACAACCCTGTGTTAGTCCCGTAAAACATACATGGATAGACGGATGTAATAGCTTACGTTTCGTTTTGCGCCCCACGATTTATTACGACTGATATACTTTCTTCTTTAGGCACTATGATTTTGAGGAATAATTGCCAGCTTCATCCTGATAAACTGCAATATCAAAATACTCTTTGATGATGATGGAACAATTCCATTATCCATATATCCGAAGAGATTAAGAGGATATTGGAAAATGAAACCGAAAATTTGAATGCAAAAAAAGATGAGGATGGAAAGACCATCCTCATCAAGGTTGAGATATCAAGATTCGAACTTGAACTGCAAGTGCCAAAAACTTGAGTGCTGCCATTACACCATACCTCAGTTCCAGGGTGCAAATATAGCAATAATATTTGTTTCTACGCAATGAGGCGCTATTTCAGAGCCTCAATCACACGGGCCAGCTGGTCCGGGCAGGAAGTCCCCTTTGTGCCGCACGGAGTGCCGCGGAGGAGTTTGCTGACCTCGTCAGCCTTCATTCCCTTGACAAGCCTGCAGATGCCGCAAGTATTGCCGGGACATCCCGCTGTGTAAGCGCAGGAGATGATGGTCCCGTCCTCTTCATTGATCTGAAGGTCAATGGCCTTCGAGCAAACCTTGGCGCTGGTCTTCGCCTTCACGGTGCGCACGCCGTCCTTGACTTCATTTGAAAGGATCTTGAAATCAGCACCGACCTCATCACCAGCAGGCTCCCCTGCCGGTTCGAATGCAGGAGTATCCGAAGACGCCTTCATAACCACCGGGGCAATGGCGGCAGCAGCTACCGCTGCGCCTGCCTTCTTAAGAAAATTTCTGCGAAGCATATTACAATGTTCTCTTGATTTCAACAATCTGGAATGCCTCAATGACATCTCCGTCCTTGATATCGTTGTATCCGGCAATGCCCATACCGCACTCGCGGCCGGCAGCGACTTCCTTGGCGGCGTCCTTCCCGACCTGGAGGGATCCAAGCTCTCCTGTATAGACAACGATACCGTCGCGGATGAGGCGGACCTTGGCCTTCTGAACCATCTTGCCGTCACGGACAAGACATCCAGCAATAGTACCGACCTTGCTGATGTGGAAGGTCTGCTTGACCTCTGCGGTACCGACGACCTCCTCCTTCTTCTCCGGCTCGAGCATACCCTCGATACCGTCCTTGACTTCATTGATACAGTCATAGATGACGGAGTAGAGACGGATTTCGATGCCCTCGCGGTCGGCTGTCTTGCGAGCCTCCACTGAAGGACGCACCTGGAAGCCGATGATTACGGCATCGGAAGCCTCGGCGAGAAGGATATCGGACTCGGAGATGGCACCCACAGCCTTGTGGATGACATTCACGCGCACCTGCTCGGTAGAGAGCTTGATAAGGGAGTCGGACAGAGCCTCGACGGATCCGTCGACGTCACCCTTGACAATGACATTGAGTTCCTTGAAGTTGCCGATGGCGATACGGCGGCCGATCTCCTCGAGGGTCATATGCTTCTGGGTCTTGATGCCCTGGATGCGGATGAGCTGCTCACGCTTGTTGGCAATGTTCTTCGCCTCGCGCTCATCGCTCATAACGACGAACTTCTCACCTGCTGAAGGGGCTCCGTTGAGACCGAGCACAGAAACTGGGGTGGAAGGGCCGGCCTCGGTGACCTTCTGGCCGCGCTCATTGAACATTGACTTTACCTTACCGTAGAAACTTCCACTGAGCAGGACGTCTCCGACGTGGAGCGTTCCGTTCTGGACGAGGATGGTGGCGAGGTAGCCGCGGCCCTTGTCGAGCGAGGACTCGATGACAGCACCGGAAGCGAGCTTGGAAGGATTGGCCTTGAGGTCGAGGATATCGGTTTCGAGGAGTACCTTCTCGAGAAGGAGCTCGACGTTGAGACCCTTCTTCGCAGAGATCTCCTGGCACTGGTATTTTCCTCCCCAGTCCTCGACGAGGATGTTCATCTCGGAGAGCTGGCGGCGGATGGTGTCAGGCTGTGCGCCCGGCTTGTCTATCTTATTGATGGCGAACACCATAGGAACGCCTGCTGCCTGAGCGTGGTTGATAGCCTCGATGGTCTGTGGCATCACGGCGTCGTCGGCGGCGACTATGATGATGGCGAGGTCGGTCATCTGGGCACCGCGGGCACGCATGGCGGTGAAGGCCTCGTGACCAGGGGTGTCAAGGAACGTGATATGACGGCCGTCCTCCATTGTTACGCTGTATGCACCGATGTGCTGGGTGATACCTCCGGCCTCACCGGCGATGACGTTGGACTTTCTGATATAGTCGAGGAGCGAAGTCTTACCGTGGTCTACGTGTCCCATAACGGTGATTACCGGCGGACGGGATACGAGATCTGCCTCTGAATCAGGTGTTTCATTGCCCTCAAGCTCTTCAGTAAGTTCTGCTGTGACGAACTCCACCTTGTAGCCGAACTCCTCGGCGACAAGCACCAGGGTCTCGGCGTCGAGGCGCTGGTTGATGGAAACCATAAGTCCGAGGGACATGCAGGCTCCGATGACCTTGACGACAGGAGTGTTGTTCATAAGGGTCGCGAGGTCATTGACGGTCACGAACTCGGTGACCTTGAGGACCTTCTTCTCTGCGGCCTCGGCCTCCATCTCCTCCATCGTCCTCTGAGCGGCAAGCTCGCGCTTCTCCTTGCGGTACTTCGCGCCGAAG
This sequence comes from Candidatus Cryptobacteroides sp., assembly GCA_045597895.1. Lineage (GTDB taxonomy): Bacteria > Bacteroidota > Bacteroidia > Bacteroidales > UBA932 > Cryptobacteroides. The sequence goes on from JAZLLA010000028.1 coordinate 3,582, forward strand.
TTGTTCTTCTTGTTGTCGTTCATCTTGGCATAGGTTTCCTTGACCTGCTTCTGGATCTGCTTCTGCATCTCCTCCTGCTCGGCCTCGGTGAGCTCAGGCTTGAAACGGTCTCCCTTCTTTCTGTTCTTTCCACCCTGCTGCTGGGCGCCGCGCTGCTGGTTCTGGCCAGGCTTGCCGCCGCCACGCTGGTTGTTGCCGTTCTGACCGCCGCGCTTTGCGTCGGAGTCTGAAGCGACCTTGTCCACATCCACCTTCTGAGTGCTCTTGCTGATACGCTCGCGCTTGTTCTTGTTAGGTTTCTTCTTCTCGAACTGTGACATGTCTATCTTTCCGAGGACCTTGAGTCCGACAGGGCTTGACTGGCTCTCGGCAGGTGCAGCCACCGGTTCTGCCGCAGGGGTTTCGGCAACTTCCGGTTCAGGGGTGGATTCAGGCTCCGCAGGGGTCTGGTCGGAGTTGTCTTCTTCCACCTGCTGCTCAGGCTCGGATTCCGGCTCTGGTTCAGGTTCCGGGGCCGGCGCGGGGGCCGGTGCCGGTTCCGGCTCAGGTTCAGGCATCGGCTCCGGTTCAGGCTCCGGCTCTGGTTCCGGTTCCGAAGCTGGAGCTGGTTCTTCCTTGGCTTCAGCCGGCTTCGTGAAGGTTTCCGCCCTGTTGATGTCAGTAAGGATGGAGCTCTTTATGATGGTCTCCATCACAGGCTCGTCCTCCTCGGGCTCCTCCACCTTATCAAGTTTCTTGCTGTTCTTCTCCAGAATCTCGGTGAGTTTGATATCCACCTTCTCCGAAGCCTCCTTCATCGCCAGGTCCTTGCTGAACTGACGGTCAAGTGCGGGAACGAATTCCTCCGAGACCTTGGCATTAGGATTCATATCGATATCCGCGCCCTGCTTCTGAAGGAAATCCACAAGCTCCTTCAATCCGATGTTGTATTTCTTAATAAGTTTGTTCAGTCTTATTTCTGCCATATATAACCCCTGTATTTTAATGATCTCTGTAATAATTAGTCTTCGAACTCAGCGCGGAGGATTGCGAATACCTCCTCGACTGTCTCGTCCTCGAGGTCAGCCCTCTTGGCCACATCCTCAGGAGAAAGCGCAAGGACGCTCTTTGCAGTATCGCAGCCGATGGCCTGGAGTTTCTCGATAACCCATCCGTCGATCTCGTTGTCGAACTCGCTGAGGAGTACATCCTCCTCCTCGCTCTCAATCTCGTCCTTAGGGAGCTCCCTCCAGACTTCAATCTCGCGGTCGACGAGCATACCGGCAAGCTGGATGTTGCATCCGCCGCGGCCGACGCCCTTCTTAACCTCTTCCGGCTGCATATATACCTTCACCTTGTCGTCAGGACCCGATCCCATATCGATGGATGATACGCGTGCAGGAGTGAGGGCCCTCTGGATAAGGAACTGAGGGTTCGTGGTCCACTGGATCACGTCGATGTTCTCGTTCCTGAGCTCACGGACGATTCCGATGATACGGCCTCCCTTCACGCCGATGCAGGCTCCGATAGGGTCGATTCTCTCGTCGTAGGACTCCACAGCCACCTTGGCCCTTTCGCCAGGGACGCGGACAACCTTCTTGACGGTGATAAGTCCGTCGAGGATCTCAGGGACCTCCTGCTCGAAGAGCCTCTCGAGGAACTCGTTGGAAGTACGGGAAAGGACAATGTACGGAGTGGTGTTGTTCTTCATCTCCACCTTCTTGATGATGGCGCGTACGGTGTCGTTCTTCTTGAAGTGCTCGCCAGGGATCTGCTCCTCCTTAGGGATATGGAGCTCGTTTCCTTCCTCGTCGAGGATGAGGACTTCCTTGGACCAGGTCTGATAGACCTCGCCGGTGAAGATCTCGCCCACCTTGTCGGAGTATTTCTTGAAGACATTGGCCTTCTCGATGTCGAGGATACGGCCCTGGAGGTTCTGACGGATATTCAGGATGCCGCGACGTCCGAATGACTTGAGGCTCAGTTCCTTGGTATAGGTATCGCCGATTTCGTAGTCGTCCTCGCCGGTCTCCTCGGCCACCTGTGCCGGAGTCATCTCGGTGTTAGGGTTCTCCACTTCCTCCACAATCTCGAAGTTCTGATAGATCTCGCAGGTTCCCTTGTCGACGTTCACGATGACGTCGAAGTTGTCGGATGAACCGTAGGTCTTGGCGATCTGGGTCATGAACACGTCCTTGAGGACACCCATCATCACCGGTCTGTCAATGTTCTTTTCCTCCTTGAAATCCTTGAAGGCGTCAATGAGGGTTACAACGTTTTCCTTTTCCATTTTGATTATTTATTTGTTTTCGATTTCCTTCATCATCTCGTCGGCCTCGGCCCCTGAAATGCCCAGGGAGCTTACCGTGAGGGCATAGTCCTCAATATTGCGGTCGAAGGCCGCCAGAACGGCTCTGTGCACGTATTCGCAGTCATCCAGGCACACGTCGGCGTTTTCCTTGTCAATGGTAACTTCGATGACATTGTCATCCTCGTCGAAGCTGAGCTCGACAATGGAGCAGGCGCGCTCGGCGGCGGCCTTTTCCAGCACTTTCTGCAATTCTGATCTTTCCATAATAAAAAAACAAAAATTAGGAACCGCCCGGCCCCTAATTACTCAACACGGATGCAAAAGTACAAATAAATTCTTAATTTTGCAACCTCAAATGTTTGAATATGAAACTGACAGCTACAGAATTGGCGAAAATCTTGAACGGTACGGTAGAAGGGAACCCTGAAGAAACAGTCACTTCCTTCGCGAAGATAGAGCACGGAAAACCCGGCAGCCTCTGCTTCTTCGCCAATCCCAAATACGAGCAGTACGTCTACACCAGCAAGGCCTCGATCCTCCTGGTGAACGCCTCGTTCGAGCCCAAGTCCCCCGTCGCCCCTACAATGGTCCGCGTGGAGGACGCCTACACCGCAGTCGCACAGCTTCTTAAATACGTTTCCGACCAGCGGAAGAAATACCGCCGCCACCGCGGATGCTTCTCCCACGTGGCCTGCAGCGCCAGGACCGGCCGGAAAGTCTGGATCGGCCGCTGCACCACCATCGGAAGCAAGTGCCGCATCGGTGATTTCACCCGCATAGAGGACAATGTCACCGTCGGCGAAGGAACAGTCATAGGCCACCACTGCATCATCCATTCGGGAGTGAACATCTACCCGGGAATGGTGATCGGTGACAATGTCATCCTCCACTCGGGATGCGTCATCGGCTCCGACGGCTTCGGCAACGCCCCGCAGCCCGACGGCAGCTGGGAGAAGATAGAGCATCTGGGCAACGTAGTCATCGGAAACAATGTCGAAATAGGTGCCAACACCACCGTGGACCGCGCGGAAATGGAGTCCACCATCATCGGGAACGGCGTGAAGATCGACAATCTCTGCCAGATCGCCCACAACGTCCAGATCGGGGAAAACACCGTCCTGGCCGCCCAGGCGGGCGTCGCAGGCTCCACCAAGATCGGAAAGAACTGCATTATCGCAGGCCAGGTCGGCATCGTCGGCCACCTCACCATCGCCGACAACACCACCATCGGCGCCCAGGCCGGAGTGATCGGCAATGTAAGGAAATCCGGACAGACCCTTTTCGGAACCCCGGCCATCGACCACAAGTCCTACCTGAGGAGCTACGCCCTCTTCAAGGAAAGCGGACAGAAGTGACGGACATTGGTATATTCCCGAATTGTTGCTAACTTTGCTGAATGGAATATTCGCATCAATACACTCTGGGACAGAGCTTTTCAGTTGAAGGCAAGGGACTTCATTCAGGCAGGCGCTCCACAATGACGGTCGAGCCGGCTCCAGCCGGCACGGGTATCGTATTCTACCGCACTGACCTGGACGTCAGCATCAAAGCCCTGGCGGAGAACGTCTCCAGCACCCAGCGCAGCACCACCATATCCGAAGGCGATGCCTCGGTGATGACCATCGAGCACATTATGTCAGCCCTTACCGGAATGGGCGTGGACAATGCAAGGATCAGCATCGACAATATCGAAGTGCCGATACTCGACGGCAGTGCAAGCGTCTATGTCGAGGCCATACGCAAGGCAGGCCTCGTAGAACAGGACGCTCCGAGACATTTCATCGAGCTCAAGGAAGAAATATCGATAAAGGACGACAAGACCGGCTCATACATCAGGATCATCCCGTCAGACAGACCGGAATATGACCTGACGGCTGATTTCAATTCCCGCATCCTCGGCGTCCAGAAGGCCCATTGGGACCCGGACACCGACTATGCCTCCCAGATAGGCCCGTGCCGCACTTTCGTCTTCTTCCACGAAATAGAGTTTCTGGCCAGGAACGGCCTGGTCAAGGGCGGCGACGTGGACAACGCCATCGTGATAGTAGAGAACCCGGTGACGGACGAGCAGGTCACCTCACTCTGCGACCTTCTCGGAATGCAGAAGCTCGACGTGACCTCCGACGGCTACCTGAGCAATATCCGGCTCCACTTCCCCGACGAGTGCGGAAGGCACAAGCTCCTCGACATGATCGGCGACCTGCGCCTCTGCGGCGGCTGGCTCAATGCCCGCGTCGAGGCCTTCAAGCCCGGACACACGATTAACACCAATATCGCCAAGGAAGTCCGCAAATATCTGACAAACAAATAAATGACAATATGAATAAGATTCATCCACTGGCTTGCGTAAGCTCGAACGCCATCCTCGGCGACGACATCGAAATCGGACCATACGCCTTCATCGACGACAATGTCACCATCGGTGACGGATGCCGCATCCTTCCGCACGCAAACATCTTCTCCTATGTAAAGATGGGCAAGAACTGCGAAATATTCCCGGGAGCCGTCATCGGAGCCATCCCTCAGGACCTCAAATACGACGGGGAAATCTCCTACGTCGAGATCGGGAACAATGTCACCATCCGCGAGTGTGCCACCATCAACCGCGGCACAATGGCCAGCAAGAAGGGCGTGACCAAGGTAGAGGACAACACCCTCATCATGTCCTACGTCCACATCGCACACGACTGCCATATCGGAAAGCACTGCATCCTGACCAGCTACGTAGGTCTCGCCGGTGAAACCGACGTCGACGACTGGGCCATCATCGGAGGAGGCACCAAGGTCCACCAGTTCAGCCACATAGGCACCCACGCAATGGTCGGTGGAGCCTGCAAGGTGAACAAGGACATCCCACCGTACTCCCTCTGCGGACGCGAGCCTATCTGCTTTGCCGGTGTCAACATGGTCGGCCTCAGACGCCGCGGATTCGATTCCGACGTCATCAGAAACATCAAGGACATCTACGATGTGCTTTATTTCCAGGGATATAACATTTCCGACGGCTGCACAAGGGTCGAGGACGGATTCCCTGATTCAGAAGAGAAGACAAAGATACTTGAGTTCATCCGGAACTCGAAGAGAGGAATTGTCAGGGCCAACGAATCCCGCGAAAAGGGTCCTATCGACTAGCCCATGCTGCTCAGCACAGCATATTTCCCTCCAGTTGAGTACTTCGCAAAGATAGCGGAAGGCTTCAGCCTGTCACCTGACAGCGTGGAGCCTTCCGTCATTTACATAGAGGCCTGCGAGAATTACCAGAAGCAGAGCTACCGCAACAGATGCCGTTTCTATGCCGAGAACGGCGTGCAGAACCTCACATTCCCCATCGTACACGAGAACGGGACATATTCGCTCCCTATCAAAGAGATAAAGATCGACTGGTCCACGCCCTGGATGGTACAGACCCAAAGGGCAATAGCCTCCGCCTACGAATCATCGGCATACTTCGACTACTACAAGGACGATCTCTTCGCGTTGCTCGACTCACATCCCGCGACGCTTTTCGAGATGAACCTCTCCATCCTGCAATTCTTTCTTGACAAGACCGGAATAAGGGCTGACATACGTTTCACCGAGGAATTCACCGCTCCCGGCTCCGGCATATACGGAGAGGACCTCAGGGAGGTCATCCACCCTAAAAGGGCAAACACCATCCTGGAGGACCTGGACCTTAAAAAACCGTACTTCCAGGTCTTCGCCCGGAAGCACGGTTTCATATCCAATCTTTCCATCATGGACCTTCTCTTCAACGAAGGTCCCGATTCGATAGTTTTCCTTAAAAAGCTCTAGAATCTCCAGCCGATGGTGGCGACCACGTCACTGAGGCTCCTGGTATATCTGACCTCTGGAAGATAGCCTCCGAAATATTCTGAATACGGGTTGAAATATTCAGTGTAATATTTGGTCAGACGGAATGCGAAATCAGCGAAGAAAGAGCCCGATGAAGAGTATCCCATACCTATGGAACCGGACTGGACCTTACCTTCGACAGGAGTGCCGTCCGAGTAATAGTTGCCATTGTTCCTGATGGTATATCCGGCACGGAGTGCGACATCAGGAAGGACCTTGACTTCAGCGCCGAAGCGCGCCTCGATCTGTCTTCCCGTATAGCTCTGGATATCACGGTTCTCCATAAAGAACGGGTTAGTATCGCCCCTGTCATTGCAGAACCGCATCGTGCTATAGTCGGTGAATTCGACATCGGCACTGAGCAGCGCGATATTGGCAATGGTTCCAGCAACACCGAAATTGTATCTCCATGGGGTACGGATGCTGTAGCTGAATTCGTTGTCAGGTGACCAGGCGTCAGTATTGTACTTGGAGTTCGAATATGCTGTGGATGCATCGATACGCCACCTATCGTTAACATTCATCGCAGTAGGGGTCTGGACAGCCGCACCGAGACGAAGGCCCGGAACAGGAAGGAAGATCACACCCACCTTGGCGTAAATGCCGGAGAAATCGGAAACCTGATTATACTCGTATGTGGCAGATGTGAAGTTCGTGGTTACGTCGTCTCCGTACCTGATCTCAAACTGGGAAGGATCCACGGCATCCTCGTAGAAACTCTCATTGTAATTGAACGAGCCGTACGGCAGGCCGAGGTTCACTCCGAGGAACAGACGGTCATTGAAATTGAACGCCGCGTTCAGGACAAGGTCCTGCTTCGATCCGGTCTTCCTGACAGATGAATACTGGCTCAGTTCGCCGGCGGAGCGGATGTCATATGATCCGTCCCCGTTCATATCGATGCGCTCGGTTGCGCCGGCATACATAACGTTGCCCTCCCCATCGACAAGCACGTTCCCTTCCTCGTCAAGTCCTTCTGCTATCATACCTGACTGATAGGCAAGCAGAACGTTCCAAGGAATGGATGTGTCATAATAATTGTCCGGTTCGATCAGGTCCTCAGGCAGGAACGGTGTCGCAGCATATGCGAAGGAGCCCAGAAGGGATGTGCTCGGATTTATTCCTTGACCTACGAATTCATTGGAGAACCGGTTGGAGGTGTTCGACATGAAACCGAAACTGATGCTCTTGAGCCCCCTGCGCTTGCCGGTATCCATGCGGAGGTTGAAACCGATGTTCGGGAGTGCGGACTTGCTCCAGCTCGTTTTTGTGAGGTTGGCGTAGTCCATATCGTTCTTGTATGAGTAGTCAGCGTTGGTGGTCATCAAGGTGACACCGGGAGTGACGGTGAACTGGGAGTAACGGGCCACTGCACCGCCGGCAGGGTTGATGCCGATGGAACCGAGGTCGCCTCCGAGCGCTGTCACGGCATTGCCGAGAGCGATGGAACGTGCTGTTCCGTAATAATTGTTCTCACTATATTGAAGAGCCTCCGGGATAGTCTGGGCTCCGGCGGACACTGCGACGAGCGCGCACAGTGCCGCAAGGGAAAGTCTTCTCATTGTGTAAAAATTCTTTAGTTCAACTTAGGTAATACTGCGGAGGCCGTAATCCTAGTGCCTTCCACCGTGTGAGGCACCGCTACCCGAATAACCGCCGCTGCTGTGGGAACCACCGCCGCTGCTGTAGGAGCCACCGCCGCTGCTGTGGGAACCGCCGGAATAGGAGGAGCTTGAACTTGAGCCTGAACTCCTGGACGGAGACGAGTAGCCGGTGGAGGAGCTTCTCGAAGGAGAATAACTTCCTGATGAAGCCCTGGAGGAGCTGGCGGCCTGGCTGTAAGAGCCTGATGATGCACGCCTGTATGTGGAACTGGAAGAAGCAGCTGACGATGAACGTCCGGCAGACGGTGCAGAAACCCCGGTTGATGAGGATCTTGCCGCGCTGGAATAGGCAGTGCGTGAAGGAACACCGGAGGCTGTTGACGAACCTGTCCTGCTGGCCGAGGTGATAGGGCGGTCAGCGCTCCTCAGACGTGAAGAGCCGGCAGACCCCGGAGCGGCAGCGCTTGCCACGGAAATCCTCTTTGACGAATTGTTCGCAACGCGCGGAACACCGGCGCGTGAGCTGCCTCCGGAAGAGATTCCGGCAGCTCTGCTCGAAAGGATGCCATAATATCTGTGCATTCCGCCGCCACCGATATACCCGTAACCATAATAGCCGCCGTACCAATACGGATTGTACCAATATGAACCGAACCAAGGGTCATACCATCCATAGTAGAAAGGATCTGCCCAGAAAGGGCCGAAGCCTATGCTCCAGCAAGGTCCCCAGATCGGATCATACCAGAACGGATCATAGAACCCGCGGGACCAGACGTTGTAGTACCACAGTCTGTGACTCCAGGCCGGCGCGTATGCATATGGCGCCCACGACGAATAGGACCATCGGTAGTCCAGCCACTGTTCACGCCAGTCCGTTCCGGCCAGGGTGATGGTGGTGGTACTGTCCGCGTGATTGAACTGGAACGTTGCGTTCATATTGTCAGGAACGAACAGAGTGTCCACCTTGCCGGCGGATTTTATATAAATCTGTGACGATTTGGTTCGGTCTATCAGATTGTCAACAACAGCAAGCTGTTCAGCCTGCTTCACAAGAGATTCAGCCTGAGGCTTATAGTAGATTCCATCCTGGAACTTCTGCGAAGCGGACGCCTGCGACAGCGAACTCTGGGCACCGCAGGAAGCAAGCACCAGGAGAACGGGAGCGAGAAGAATGACATGTGTTTTCATAATAAGAATCTCCTATATAAAAAAATTATTATCTTTGCATTCGCTCTGCAAAAGTTGTACCCATTTCAACCAGCAGACGCATATACTAATACAATATTAACAAGATTTTTGCATAATTACAAATAATACTATGGCCAAAGAAGTTACGAAAAGATCGGAAAACTATTCACAATGGTACAACGATCTCGTTGTCAAGGCTGACCTCGCCGAGCAGTCAGCAGTCAGAGGATGTATGGTTATCAAGCCTTACGGATATGCCATTTGGGAGAAGATGCAGAGCATACTTGACGGGATGTTCAAGAAGACAGGCGTCCAGAACGCTTATTTCCCTCTTTTCATTCCGAAGTCATTCTTCTCCAGGGAGGCCGAGCACGTGGCCGGTTTCGCAAAGGAGTGCGCAGTCGTCACCCACCACAGGCTTATGAACGACCCTGACGGCAAGGGTGTCGTGGTCGACCCTGAGGCAAAGCTTGAGGAGGAGCTCATCGTACGCCCTACTTCCGAGACCATCATCTGGAGCACATACAAGAACTGGATCACTTCCTGGAGGGACCTCCCTATCCTCTGCAACCAGTGGTGCAACGTTGTACGCTGGGAGATGCGCACAAGGCTGTTCCTCCGCACCGCGGAGTTCCTCTGGCAGGAAGGCCACACCGCCCACGCCACCTCAGAGGAGGCCGAGGCAAAGGCCAATGAGATGGTCCGGGTATACGCCGACTTCGCCCGCAACTACCTGGCCCTGCCGGTAATCGTAGGACACAAGAGCCCTAACGAGAGATTCGCCGGTGCGCTCGACACCCTCACCATCGAGGCTATGATGCAGGACGGAAAAGCCCTCCAGGCAGGTACGTCCCATTTCCTCGGACAGAACTTCGCTAAATCATTCGACGTTCAGTATACAAACAAGGAAGGCAAGCAGGAATACGTCTGGGCTACTTCCTGGGGAGTTTCCACCAGACTTATGGGAGCCCTTATCATGGCCCACGGCGATGACAACGGCCTCGTGCTCCCTCCAGCCCTCGCCCCTATCCAGGTGGTCATGGTCCCTATCTTCAAGACCGAGGAAGAGCACAACAGGATCCTCGACAAGATGTATGGGATCAAGAAGAGCCTCGAGGCTATGGGACATTCAGTGAAGATCGATGACCGCGACACTCTGCGCCCTGGCTTCAAGTTCGCAGAATGGGAGCTCAAGGGTGTCCCTGCCAGACTTGCAATGGGTCCTCGCGACCTCGAGAACGGCACCGTGGAGGTCGCAAGACGCGATACTCTCGAGAAGACGACCGTCAGCATCGAGGGACTCGACAAGTATATCGACGAACTGCTCGTCGACATCCAGAAAGGCATCTATGAAAAGGCTATGGCATTCCGCACAGCCAATATCCGCAAATGCGACGACTGGGAGGAGTTCAAGACCGAAATCCAGAACGGAGGCTTCCTCCTCTGCCACTGGGACGGTACCGCCGAGACAGAACAGAAGATCAAGGACGAAACAAAGGCTACCATCCGCTGCATCCCTATCGACAGCTGCGTCTGCGAGGAAGAGGGCAAGTGCATCTACAGCGGTGCACCTTCGCACAAGAGAGTAGTCTTTGCAATTTCATACTAACGAGTTGAAAAAAATGAAGATTTCACACATCCTTTACATAGCCGGAGCGTTCTGCTTCGGCTTTGCTGCCAATGCGCAGGACGCGCAGAGCGCAGCCGCTGCCGCAGCTCAGGAACTTTCAAAGGTGGAAGAGGTTGAGAAGGTGGCTGAAAAGCCTCATTACTGGACCAATTCCGCCCAGTTCGACCTGGGATTCAACCATACCGGCCTCTGGGACTGGGCTGCCGGCGGCTACAACACCCTGACAATGAACACGGGGCTCGACGCCAACGCGAAATATCAGAAGGACCTCACTACCTGGGACAACAGGCTCCAGCTCCAGTACGGATTCCTCTGGTCCGCCGACAAGAAAGGCATCATCCAGCGCAGCACCGACCGCATCTACCTTGAGAGCAAGTGGGCCTACAAGACCGGAAAGGACTCCAAGTTCAACTACAGCGCCTCATACAACTTCCGTTCACAGTTCAGTGACGGATACAGCGACTACAAGCAGCTGGAGGATGGTTCCTGGACCTGGAAACTCAAGTCAGGATGGGCATCCCCTGCATACACCGACATCGCTCTCGGTATCGACTGGACCCCTAACAAATGGCTTTCAGTGAACCTCGCCCCTCTCACCGGCGGTTTCACCATCGTCCGTATCGAGGAGCTCAGACAGCAGTACGGCATGAGCCTCAGGGAAGACCAGCTCGACCCGGCTGTCGGCGCGAACTACCACTACGCCAGATTCCAGTTCGGTACCCAGCTCAAGGCTGACGCCAAGTTCGTTGTCAATGATGTGTTCAACTATCAGACCCAGCTCGTCCTCTTCACCGACTACCTGAACAATCCGTTCACCAGCTACCGCGTGAACTGGGACAACAAGATCAGCTGGGCTATAGCCAAGTACATAAAGGTCGAATTCAACACCTGGCTCATCTACGACCCTAACGTGCTCATAAAGAGCGAGGCGTATCCTGACGGACGCAAGCACGTCCAGTTCAAGGAGTTCGTTTCCTTCAACCTTTCATACACTCTCAAGCCACGCCGTCAGAGGGAAGCGTAATGAGGACATTGCTTGCAGTGAGCGGGGGCATCGACTCCATGTGCATGGCCGAGATGTTCAGCCGTGCGGGGGATGATTTCGCCGTGGCGCACTGCAACTTCCATCTTCGTGGTTCCGACAGCGATGGTGACGCCCTTTTCGTTGAGGAGTGGGCGCGGAAGCACGATGTCCAGTTCTTCAGGGCGGATTTCGATACTGTTTCCTACGTCTCAGGGCATGGAGTGAGCATCGAGATGGCAGCGCGGGAACTGCGGTATCGGTGGTTCTTCCAGATTGCTGCGGATAACGGCTTCGATGCCGTCGCTGTGGCCCATAACGCCAACGACAACGCCGAGACCCTTATCCTCAACCTCCTCCGTGGCACCGGTTCCCGTGGTCTCCGTGGTATGTCTTCCCGCTCCCGGAAAAAGCAGATACTACTGATACGGCCGCTGCTGGGGATGAGCAGGAGGGAGATCGAGGAATATGCAACAAAGAACGGCGTGAAGTACCGGGAGGACAGGACAAACAAGGAAAACGAATACAAAAGGAACAGGATCAGGAATGCAGTGTTCCCGGAGTTCGAGAAGATAAATCCATCCTTCGTGAGAACCCTCAACGAAGATATGGAGAGATTCGCACAGGTGGACGACATTGCCGAGGATTATTACAGGGAGGCAGCCGGAAAGGTATTCGACGGGCATAGCATCGACGTAGCGGCCCTGCTGGAGCACAAGCATTGGAGATATGTCCTATATAGAATACTGGAACCTTTCGGAGCCAATGCCGATGCCCTGAACGGGCTGGTATCACTGCTTGAGGATAAAGACCGGACATTCAGCGGAAAGCGGTATTCCACACCGGATTACATCATCGAAACGGCTGCCGGGAAGATTGTGATTGACAGGAAGGCAGAGAGTCCGACGGTGGGCGGGATAATGATCGCAGAGCCTGGCAACTACTGTTTCGACGGGCTGAAGATCCTTGTCGAGAAAGTGGAAGTCAACGACCGGACACCGCTCAAACAGCCTGCAGGAGTACTGCTCTGCGAAGCGGAAGCATTGAAGTTCCCATTCGCTGTCAGACACTGGAAAGAAGGCGACTGGATGAGGCCGTTCGGAATGGAAGGACGTGCAAAGAAAGTCAGCGACATCTTCACCGACCTTAAATACTCCCTGTCTCAGAAAGAAAAGACCGCCATCGTGGTCTCCCCCGCCCTCGCGGAAGATGACGGCAGCCATATCGCCGCCATAGCGGGAGTAAGAATGGATGAAGCCCTCCGAATCTCGAAGGGCTCCACCGAAGCTATCAGGATTTCTATCCTCTAACTATCTGATATCCATAGCGTATGGGATGCGGGCGAACATTACGTCAGCAGGATTTTCCTTCACCCGTTTCACCCATCCTGACATAGCGCCCGCCACACCGGCGAACGGGGTGCCGGAAAGGATGTTCTCCTCAGGAGAGCTCTTCTGGCCGAACATCTCCATCATCTGCTCCATAGTCGTAAGAGGCTTCGGATATTCAGCGACCTGCCATACAGCAAGGTCTGCGTCACCGGCTGCGGAAGCAGCCCAAGCGACTGCGTCCTCGAGGGTACCGATTTCATCCACCAGACCGATAGCAAGAGCATCGGTACCGGCCCATACCCTTCCCTGGGCGATGGAGTCCACAAACTCCGGCTCAAGCTCGCGACCTTCAGCCACGGAGTTCACGAAAAGTTCATAAATATTCTCCACAGATGCCTGCATATAGGCAAGCTCCGCCTCGTCGAAAGGACGTGTCAGGGTGTACATATCGCTGTGCTTGTTGGAACCGACAGTGACGAGGTTGATGTGAGCGACGTCCTTCATTACCTTGCTGAAATCAGGGACCATGCTGAACACACCGATCGAGCCGGTGAGGGTGGAAGCATCGCTGTAGATCTTGTCGCAGGAGTTGGAAATCCAATAGCCGCCGGAAGCGGCATAGTCGCCGTAGGAAGCAACTACCGGTCTGGTGGCGCGGAGAAGGTCGATCTCAGTCTTGATCTTCTCGGAGGCAAGGACGCTTCCGCCAGGGGAATTGACCCTGAATACGACAGCCTTGACGGTGGAGTCGGCTCTGACCTTGGCGATTACACTGGCGAAGCGGTCTCCGGCCACCTCGGCCTTGCCGTTGCCGTCAACGATTTCGCCGTCGGCGTAGATGATGGCTATCTTGTTCTTTATCTTGAAGTTGGAAGTGACCTTGGCCGCGATGTAGTCAGTGAAGGTGAAAGTCTTGAGGTCCTTGAATGAAGGTACGACGGCGAGGTCGGCAAGCTGGGAGTGGAGTTCCTCGCGGGTGAGGAGCTCATCGACGAAACCATTGTCCAGGAAATCCTGCGGGAGGTTGAGGAGGAGGTTGTCGATGGCGGCATTGACCTGCTCGACGGTGAGGTCGCGGCTGGCTGCGATCTCGGATGCGTAGCTGGCCCAGATGGCGTCGATCATAGCCTGGTTCTGCTCCATGTTCTCAGGGCTCGGGGCGTTCTTTACGAACATTTCGCCGGCGGACTTGTACTTTCCGTGGCGGATGAGCTGGACATTGACTCCGAGCTTGTCAAGGAGGTCCTTGAGGAAGAACATCTGGGTGCCGATGCCGATGAGCATAGATGTGCCACCCTGTTCTGATGTCATATAGACCTTGTCAGCCACCGATGCCAGATAATAGCCGGCGGTGGAAGGCGACTCGATATATGCGATTATAGGCTTCGAGCTTTTGCGGAAATTCTCGAGGCTCTTCCTGAGCTCCTGGATCTGGGAGATACCGCCGGAGACTCCGTCAGCCTTGAGGAATATATACTTCACCGCAGGGTCCTCAGCAGCCTTGTTGAGAGCCTGGACAGCCTTCCAGAGGCCGACAGGCTGGGCAGAGGCTCCACCCTGTACAAGGGACATCACGTCACTGGAACTTGAAGCCTGCTCGGTCAGGACTATCTGGGACATATCCATAACCATCACTCCGGACTTAGGAAGGACAGGAGTGGAGCTGGATGACGAGGCAAGCGAAGAAAGGGTTCCCGAGATGAGGAAGAAAGTGATAACGGTGGTGATGAGCAGGCCGATGACGACCGCAAGCACCATTTTCCAAAATTTCATATCGATAGAATTTGTGTTTACTGTTCTACAAATGTAGCAAAATTACTTTATATACGGACGATTTTGATTAACTTTGCGTGATTTAGAATTGATTGAACATGGCACAGAAACCATCCATCCCAAAGGGTACACGCGACTTCGGCCAGCAGGAAATGGCCGAGAGAAACTATATTTTCGACACCATCCGCAGCGTCTTCAAGACTTACGGATATGCCCAGATCGACACTCCTGCGATGGAGAATCTCTCCACCCTGCTCGGAAAGTACGGTGACGAGGGGGACAAGCTTCTGTTCCGTATCCTGAACTCCGGCGACGCATTCTCCGGCATCGACTACGATGAGTACAAGGTCGAGGGAGAGGACAAGGCGTACAACTCCAAGGCACTTTCGCTGAAAGTGTGCGAGAAGGGTCTGCGCTATGACCTGACAGTGCCGTTCGCCCGTTTCGTGGTCCAGCATCAGAACGAGATCTCATTCCCGTTCAAAAGATATCAGATCCAGCCGGTCTGGCGCGCAGACCGTCCTCAGAAGGGCCGCTACCGCGAGTTCTACCAGTGCGACGTGGACGTCATCGGCAGCAGGTCCCAGCTCAATGAACTGGAGCTCGTGCAGATCGTCGACCGCGTCTTCAAGCTCTTCGACGTCAATGTACTTATCAAGATAAACAACCGCAAGGTCCTCACCGGCTTCGCTGAAATCTGCGGATTCCCGGACAAGGTGGTGGACATCACCGTCGCCATCGACAAGCTTGACAAGATCGGCCTCGATGCAGTGAAGGCGGAGATGGTCGAGAAAGGCCTCACCGAGCAGGCAGTGGCAGTGCTCGAGCCTATTCTCCTGCTTCAGGGCAGCACAGCGGAAAAGATTGCCAAAATGCGCTCGCTCATGAACGGCGGCTCTGCCTCCGGCATCGTGTCCGAAGCTGGTCTCAAGGGCCTCGACGAGCTCGAGGAACTCTTCGGCTTCATCGATGCGGCGGGCATCGGCTCCCCTGTCGAGATCGACCTTTCGCTCGCCCGCGGCCTGAACTACTACACCGGCGCCATCTTCGAGGTCAAGGCTCTCGATTTCGCCATCGGCAGCATCTGCGGCGGCGGTCGTTATGACAATCTTACCGGCATCTTCGGTCTTCCGGATATGTCCGGAGTGGGCGTCAGCTTCGGCGCAGACCGTATCTACGACGTGCTCAAGGGCCTGGACAAATTCCCGGAGGGACTCAAGTCCGCGACCAAGGTGCTCTTCGCCAACATGGGCTCCGAGGAGCTCCTGTATGTGCTTCCTGTCGCACGCGCACTCCGCGAGAGAGGCGTTTCCACTGAGATCTATCCGGACGCATCGAAGCTGAAGAAGCAGTTCGACTACGCTGAAAGGAAATCCATTCCGTTCCTCTCCATCAACGGCGGGGACGAGAAGGCAGCAGGCAGCGTCCAGCTTAAGAACCTTGTCTCCGGTGAGCAGAAGTCCTTCGCAAAGGACGACATCGATGGAATGATCGCATTTCTCGGATAATACGTGCAGTATTTCCGCAGGGCGGACGTTATTCTAGAAAAGAGAAAGGATTTATGAAAATAATACGTTCATTCTGGACACGCTTGTGTGCATGGATCATCGGAGTTCTCGGAATGGGAGCTGCGGTTTCTTCGTGCGAGGAAATCGAAGACATTATCGGCGGCGGCCTATGCATGTACGGCACCCCGAATATGGATTATCAGGTAAGCGGCAAAGTAGTGGATGCTAAAAGCGGGAAAGCCATTGAAGGCATCCAGGTCGACAGGTCCTGGGACTACGGCGACAATGCCGTCACCACCGACAAGGACGGCAAGTTCACGCTCATCGGAAATGATTTTCCTAGAGACACCCTCCATGTAGCTGTAACAGATATCGACGGCGAGGCCAACGGCATTTATGCCGGAGAAAAGGTTGTGGTCAACCTGAAGCCTCCGAAAAAGAAGAGCAATGATGCGTGGTACGCAGGCAAGTACGAAGCCGAGAACGTAGAGATCAAGCTGAAAAAAGCCTCCGAATAATATGCCGGGGCTTTCTATGAAACAGCGCCTTGCGCTGGAACTCAACAGACAATTAGTAAGCACAGCTGCTCGGGAGCATCCTCTCAAGCAGCTGTTCTGGGAATGCACCCTGAAGTGCAACATGCATTGCCGCCACTGTGGAAGTGACTGCAAAGTCTCATCCGTGACACCTGACATGCCTTTTGAGGACTTCAAAAAGGTCCTTGAACGTGTCCGTGAGACTTACGACCCGCACAAGGTGTTTGTCATCGTTACCGGCGGCGAGCCTCTTCTGAGGCCGGATATCGTTCAGTGCGGAAGGGCCATATATGATATGGAATTCCCTTGGGGCATGGTCTCGAACGGAAGGCTGATGTCTCCCAGGAAGATCGATGAACTTCTGGGGGCGGGCCTGCATTGCGCCACTATCAGCCTTGACGGGCTGGAGGAGGACCACAACTGGATGCGCGGATGCTCCGACGGTTTCACCTATGCATCGCAGGCTATAGGGATTCTGGCGAAGGAGCCGGGAATAAAGTTCGATGTCGTGACCTGCGTGAACAGAAGGAATCTGGCGCACCTCGGGGAATTGAAGGAATATCTGATTTCGCTGGGAGTCAGGGACTGGAGGCTTTTCAAGGTCTTCCCTTCCGGGCGGGCGGCAGGCGACCCGGAGCTTGAGCTTTCACCCGAAGAATTCAGGGCGTTGATGGAATTCATCAAGGCTACCCGCACTGAAGGCAGGATCCATGCCAGCTACTCCTGCGAAGGGTTCCTGGGCGAATACGAGGGTTTCGTGCGGGACCATCTGTTCGCCTGCCAGGCAGGTTTGACAGTGGGGTCGGTGCTCTGCGACGGAAGCATATCAGCCTGCGCAAGCATAAGGGCGGACTACCATCAGGGCAATATTTACGATGATGACTTCATCGATGTCTGGGAAAACCGTTTCCAGCCGATGCGTGACCGCTCCTGGATGAAATTCGATGCCTGCGCTTCGTGCAAATGGTGGTCATACTGCCTTGGGGGCGGAATGCATCTGCGCGATTCTGAAGGTCGGCTGATGACCTGCTGCTCGGATTTCTAGAGCGCAGCACTCCCCCTTCTGGAGAGATAAAGCAGAAAAGTTTTGGAATTTCAAAAAAAGGTCGTATCTTTGCAGTCCAATATCGCGGGGTAGAGCAGTTGGTAGCTCGTCGGGCTCATAACCCGGAGGTCGTTGGTTCGAGTCCAGCCCCCGCTACTAAATCCGCTTTAAGTGTCAATAATTCAAATAGTTATGACCTCGAAGCGGATTTTTGCCGAGACAGTAATGAGACAACTTTCTTTCAGTCGCAGGAGCGGCCGAAAGAAAAAAAGTTTTCCACCCAAAATCAATCTGCGCTGCCTGCTAATATAAAAGCATACACGCCTCCGACGCTCTCTACGGGCAAATCCTACTGGTACATCTCCTCCGGTATGCAGAGTGGAATTCAAGGATTATGAATCCTTGATAAAACAGTATGAACTTGCTGTTGAGTTGTCGCAAATATCAAATTCCATATAACGGACCGGAGTTACCATTTTGAAGATAGAAATGAAACGACAGTTTTTTGCAAAAGACATCAGTTTGCGACATCCGATGCATGTCGCAAATTTCACGGATATAGAATATGCAGATGTCGCAAATACCGTGTACTATCTTATCGGGAACAATGTTAAGGACATTTCTGATACAGCGAGGAAAGAAATTGCCTTAAAGGTTGCTCTCTATCTGGAGGATATTGTTTCAGATTCCGGACTTTGGATTTGGTTTGTCAGTAAACATAAATCTCTTTATGGCAAGGAACTGCCATTCTATGACGTTGGAGAAGACTATTACCTTGGGGAACCAAATCTTCAAGACATTCAATATCTTCTTTGGTCCGGCGTAATGGAGAATAGGTCTGCTTCCATTATCAATCCTGAGACGCCGGCCCTTGTGAATGCATCATTGATTGTATTCGAATATGTCGATTCGATGTTCGAGCAGGTTCCGATAAACGAG
>JAZLLA010000029.1:0-74262 GCA_045597895.1 Candidatus Cryptobacteroides sp.
TTTGATGCTGTTTTTCGGGGGAGAAAACGGCTGAAAACGCCCCGTTCTACATAAAATGATGTGTTTCCGGGGAATAATTGCCTTGATTCACCCCAAATGGAACTGCGGCCATCAAACGTAAGCGTTTAACGCCCCAAAACAAATAACTTCTCAGAATGAAAAGTTATTGAAAAACCTCCGCGAACCGAATATGAATCATCCGCTCATACAGATGAAAAGGGGCCGCCCTTGATTCGTGACTGCATATCTATATTGGGATGTTTTAACCACAAAATCCATTTGCAATGAAAAAGTTGTTCTCCCTTTTAGCCGTCGTTCTTCTTTTCATTTCATGCAGCGGACGTCCTTCTGACAGGACCATCGCCCTCTTGCTGCCGGACGGCAATATCAACCCGAAATGGAACACCGATGCGGCGTGCATCACCAAGGCTGTTTCCGCTTACGGATATACTGTTGAAACTTATATGGCCGATGACAGCGAGGAGGGAGCTCAGGAGCAGGTCCGCCAGCTCGAACAGGTCCTTGCGGACGGTGTAAAGACTGTCATCCTCACCTCCATCGACTATGATGCCATCAACCGGTCCGGCGTCCTGGAAAAATATCCTGACATCAATCTGATTTCATACGACCGTCTGCTGATGGACAGCCCGTATGTGGACATCTTTGTCGGTTGCAATCCTTTCGATATCGGCAAGATGCACGCCCATTACATCCTTGAGACCTTCAAGGCTATGGGCGGCACGCCGAAGACACTCGAAGTCATTGCCGGTCCTTCACGCGACATCAATGCCGTGGAGTTCTACAGGGGTGCATACTCGCTCTTCTGTCCTAATGACAATGTCTCCGACGGTGTGATCCAGGCGCTGAAGGAATACGGCTGCACGCTTGAGGATTTCCCTGTAGTGACCGGCCTGGACAATGTCGGAGTGTCAGCGCAGTACATCCTCGACGGCTATCAGAGCATCACCATTGACAAGAGCCTCCAGTCCATTGCGGACAACGTCGCTGTGGCCGTGAACGGCTTTATGTGCGGCAGCCCTGTCAAGCCGTCATTCTCCTTCAACAACGGCATCGCAGACATCCCAGCCCTCTTCTCGAACTTCTCCATCATCACCCGCGACGACCTCCTGTAAGGATTATTTCCTTACAGGGACCTGAATGATGGTCAGCCATTTCTCCGGGTCTTACTGGTTCCAGATGCCGGGCTTCAGAAGCCCTATTTTCTCATAGTGACGCAACGTCCTGACCGTGACCCTTCCGAGTCTGGAGAACTCGCCGATTTTATACTTTGTCTGTGCCATCATTAAAGCGCTTTTGATGTTTGAAATCCAAATATAAGAGGCGTTTTTATTCGGAAAAAGTGTAACAAAACAGTGAGTTGTGCGTTCAATATACAGAAACGATTAATTGAGAAAGCCATGAGAACGAGATCTTTTTTTGCAGCGGGCGTTGCAGCGCTTCTGCTCACTGCCTGTCAGACAGATTATTACGAGCCTGTTTTCGGTATTGACAATCTCCCGACCGTCATTCCTGCCGGCGGTGGACGTTATAAGATAGATTACGATTACGCTTACTACGACACGAGGGCGAACGAAGCTTTCTTCGAGTGGGAGTACAGGATTATCGTTGACGGTGTGGTGACAAAGACTGTCGACATCGGGGAGGGCTGGCGAGATTCGCGCTTCATTGTGGATATCGACCCGAACTTCGATTCATATCCGAAGTCCGTCCTTGTGGAGGTCAGCACACACGTGTATATGCCGATGGAGGATTACTGGGGCGACTGGACCCCTGTCTGCTCTTCCGTACAGCTCGGCAGATAGCTATCGAGCCTGTAAGGCTTTCAGCATATTTTTAGCATTTCGGCGGTGTCGTCAAGGGAGAGGGAGTCCTCTACGGCGATGCCGCCGTTTTTTGTGCGTCTGAGGCTGCTGAGGAAGGCGCCGCTGTCGAGCGCTTCGCCGAGGTCTCTGGCGAGGGCGCGGATGTATGTGCCCTTCGAGCAGTCGACCGTTACCATCGCTGTCGGCAGATTGTATCCAGATATGTCCGCTACGTGTATTCTCCCCGATTTCTCATTGTTGTTGTCAGTGGATGGTATGTGGGTGGCACGATTTTCAGACACAGTACCTGCCGATGGGGAGAAAGATTCCAGTTGAAGGTCGTATATGGTGATGCGGGAGGCCTGGAGGATGTCGGAGCCTTCTTCGAGACGGCCCTGCTTCAGAAGCTTGCGGGCTGTCTCGTAGGCGCGGACGCCGTCGACGGACTTGGCGCTGAAAAGGGGAGCGACCTGGTCCTGCTCGCCGATGAAGGACTTGAGCGCTTCCCTCACCGACTCCTCGCTGACATTGTCCAAAGGATATTCCCGGTCAATCTCCTTCTCCAGATCGTACGAAGGAGTGGTGGCCCCGAAAGTCACTCCCGCAAGGTACTGCTTCGGAGAGCGCTGGAGCTCTTCAGCAAGCTTCGTGGCCTTGCCGATGCAGACCAAAAGCACGCCGGTGGCCAGCGGGTCAAGTGTGCCCGCGTGTCCTACCTTCAGGTTCTTTTTATTGAAATGTTTGATAGCCTGATACCTGACCTTGCGGATAACATCCGCGGAAGTCCACCGGTAGGGCTTGTCGATGGGGATGATTATCCCTTCAGGGTAATCATCGATATTGCCGGTAAGGACAAGTCCTTTGTGGGCTATCAGAGCGGACATCGCTTATACCGGAATCTTGTCGATCCTTCTCTGGTGGCGTCCGCCGGCGAACTCGGTAGTGAGCCAGGCGCGCACGATGCTGGTGGCCATGCGGTAGCTGATGAAGCGTGCAGGCATCACCAGGACGTTGGCATCATTGTGCTCCTTCACGAGAGTGCCTACAGCTGTGTTCCAGGCCAGGCCGGCGCGGATGCCCTTGTGGTGGTTGAGTGTCATTGCCATACCGTTGCCGGTTCCGCAGAGGGCGATACCCTTGTCCACCTCACCTTTCTCCACTGCAGTGGCCAGAGGATGGGCCACATCGGAGTAATCCATGCTTTCGGTGCTGTCAGTACCGAAGTTCACTACATCGTATCCCTTGCCGAGGAGGTAGGAGATAAGCTTTGCCTTATATTCGACACCAGCGTGATCGCTGCAAATTCCGATTTTCATAGTATTGATCATTTACCTAATTTTTCACCTGCAAATGCCATTCTGGCCTCGAACTCCTCCTTTCCTATGAAGGAGAGGATATCTGCAATGCCCAGGCCGCTTGATGCGCCCGTGAGGGCGAGCCTGAGGCAGTTCATCACCTTGCCCATAGGCCATTCGTTGCCACGGATGTACTCTTCGAGAGCTGTTTCAATGCTTTTCTTGGTCCATTCGCCGCTGAAGGCTGTCATATATTCCGCAGCCTTGAAAGCGAAGCTGTAGTTCTCTTCCTTCCAGAACTTGGCCACATCCTTCTCTGCGAACTCCTGAGGAGCGGTGAAGAGATAGGAAGCTATGGCCCAGAAGTCGGAGACGAAGGTTGCGCGCTCCTTGATGAGGGTCACGACACGGGTGACATAGTCTGCGTCGGCCTTGATACCCTTTTCCTCAAGGGATGGCATCCAAAGGGCTGCAAGCTCTGCGTCGCTCTTCATGCGGAGGTATTCCTTGTTGTACCATTTCGCTTTCTCCGGGTTGAACTTGGCTCCGCTCTTGGACACTTTCTCGACAGAGAAAGCCTGGATCAGTTCATCCATTGAAAATATTTCCTGTTCGGTGCCCGGGTTCCAGCCGAGCATGGCGAGAAGATTGACGAAGGCCTCGGGGAAATAACCGTCCTCGCGATATCCGTGGTAGGTCTCGCCTTCGGAGTTGAGCCAGTTGAGAGGGAATACCGGGAAGCCCATCTTGTCGCCGTCACGCTTGCTGAGCTTGCCGTTGCCGACAGGCTTGAGCAGGAGAGGGAGGTGTGCAAACCTCGGCATTGTGTCCTCCCAGCCGAATGCCTTGTAGAGCATATAGTGGAGAGGGAGGGAAGGAAGCCATTCCTCACCGCGGATGACCTCGGTGATCTCCATCAGGTGGTCGTCCACGATGTTGGCGAGGTGGTATGTAGGGAGCTCGTCGGCCCTCTTCCAGAGCACCTTGTCGTCGAGGGTGTCGGTATTGACTTCGACATGGCCGCGGATGAGGTCGTCCATCTTCACGACAGTATCCTCCGGCATCTTGAAACGGATGGTCCAGTTTGTGGTCTCCTCAAGGAGCTTCTTCGTTTCTTCCTCGCTGAGGGTGAGGGAGTTGCGGAGACCCATGCGGGACTTCTGGTTGTAGATGAAGGTTTCGCCCTTAGCCTCTGTAGCTGCGCGCACGGCTTCGAGCTCCTCGGCTGAGTCGAACGCGTAGTAGGCATAACCGTTGGCGATGAGCTGTTCGGCATATTTGCGGTAGATTCCGCGTCTTTGGCTCTGGCGGTACGGGGCGTGAGGGTGCTTGGCGCTGGCCTCTTCGACGACCTTCCCGTTCCCGTCCACTCCTTCGTCAGGAATGATTCCGCACCAGTTCAGCGCTTCGATGATATACTGCTCCGCTCCCGGGACGAACCTATGGGAGTCGGTGTCCTCGATCCTTATGATGAAGTCTCCGCCTTTCTGCTTGGCATAGAGATAGTTGTAGAGCGCTGTCCTGACTCCTCCCATATGGAGCGGGCCGGTAGGTGACGGCGCGAATCTTACTCTTGTTCTTCTTTCCATCCTTTTTCTGATTTATCCCGCAAAGATAGACAAATTTCTTTATTTCTTCTCGTAGGAGGCCGTTCTCCTGATGGCAGGGATGTTTTCGAGCGTGCTCATATCCTCGCCGTTCTCCATAAGCAGGACAGGCTTGTGTTCGTCGTCGAAGAACGGGTGGCTGCTCTGCGTGTTGAAGCCGATGGTCTGGATGACGGCCCCTTCAGTGGCCGGGAGGCTGCGGCCTTCCTCGCAGTCCATTTCCTTCTTCTTGTCGAAGACGTAGTCATTGTCAAGGATGATGAGGTTGCCCAGGTCGACGTTGGTGATCTTGTTGAGCTTGTTGTATTCGAAGCCGGTGGCGACAACGGTGACCTTGATGGTGTCGTCAGCGTCGGGGTCGTCGTTCCAGATGATGCCGCGCTTGAACATCGTGAACTTTCCGAGCGAGTCGCGGATCTTGTTCGTGAGCGTGTTGAGGTCCTCCATTTCGAGGCCGTTCTCGTTGTTAGCCACGGTGATGTTCAGAAGCACTTTCTGGGCGGTGTTCACTTCGAAGTCGTTGAGCAGAGGGGAGTTGATGGCTGCCTGGATGGCGTCATCTATGCGGTTCTGGCCCTTTCCGATTCCACATCCCATCAGGGCGAGGCCGCTGTCCTTCATCACTGTCTTCACGTCCTCAAAGTCCACGTTGACATATCCTTTCTTCTTGATGATCTCGACCACGCTCATTACAGCGGTGGCGAGCACCTCGTCGGCCTTCGGGAACGCTTCCTGGATCAGGAGGTTTCCGAACTGCTCGTGGAGCTTCTCGTTGTTGATGATGAGGAGGCTGTCAACGTTCTTCTTGAGCTCGTTGATGCCGTCGATGGCCCTTCCAAGGGCCTCCGGGCCTTCGTTGTCGAACGGGAGGGTGACGACGGCCACTGTAAGCACACCCCTTTCCCTTGACATCTTGGCGATTACAGGAGCGGCTCCGGTTCCGGTGCCGCCGCCCATGCCGGCCGTGATGAACAGCATGTCAATCTGCCCGCCGAACACGACGTTCGCGATTTCGTCCTGGGAGTCAAGCGCTGCGTTGCGCCCTGCGGTGGAGTTGGTTCCGGCACCGAGGCCGCGGCCCATCTGGATCTTTGTCGGCACTTCCGTTCCGGAGAGGGCCTGCGAGTCGGTGTTGCAGACTATGAAGTTGCAGCCCTGCACCTTCTGACGGAACATATAGTTGACGGCGTTGCATCCTGCGCCTCCCACTCCGATGACGGAGATGCGGGACTCATTGACCTTCTTCCAGCTTTCAGGCTCGATTTCGAAGCCTTCGCACTCGTTTCCTTTGTATATCTCGTTCATATTGTTCTCTGTTTATTCGTCACAACCGTTGAATCCGTCATCAAGTATCCTGTCGATCTTCTTCGTCCAGGCATCGAATGGGTTCTTCCAAAGGATCCTAGGCTTCCTTTTCTTTCTGCCCTGTCCTTCCTCCTGATCCATATCGTCGATGTCATCATCCTCCGTATCTTCTTCGATTTCGATTCTGCCCGGGACTTCATTGAACTTTGAAGGGTCCACGTCCTCTCCCGGAATGGCTTCGGAGATGCAGTTCAGGTGCTTGTCCTCCTTGGCGGCCATAATCATACCCACTGCAGCGGCGGAGTTTGTCTCGTTGATTTCAGGACAGCCGGAGAAAGAGAATTTCTGACGGGGGTAGCCTATGCGGACGTTGAATCCGGACAGCTCCTTCACATATGTGGAGAGGTTCGGGATCGTGGCGCAACCGCCTGTGAGCACGATGCCGTTGCGGAGCATTCCTTCGAAACCGCTTTCCTGGATCTTGTACATACAGGCGTCGATGATTTCCTTCATCCTGCAGGTGATAACCTCGGAGAGGTATTTCACTGAGAGCTGCTTGCAGGACCCCGATTCGTTGTTGTTTATCTGGATGATCTTGTCCCTGAGAGTGAGCAGCTTGTCCGGCATTACGGCTCCGTATCCGAGCTTGATGTTCTCGGCGAGTGTTTCGGAAGTGCCGCATTCCAGCTTTATGTCGTTTGTGATGCTCCTTCCTCCGAACGGGATGGAGGAGTAGTAACGCATTATGTCGTTGTGGAATATGGTGACGGATGTGGCGCCAGCACCTATTTCGATGAGGGCTACTCCGTTTTCGCGCTCCTCTTCGGAGAGTATGGCCTTTGCGGTGATTTCAGGAAGGAAGAACTTCCTGGCCACAGCCACACCGACGAGGTTCATCACGCGGTCTACGTTGTCGCTGTGCCTTTTGTGGCCGATGAACACTTTGAAATTGCCCTCAAGGGTGTCGCTGACCATTCCTTCGATATCGCTTTCGCGGGCGTTGAGATACTCTTCGGTGGAGAATGATTGGGCAACCACTCCGTACATTATCTGCTTCTCCGGGTCAGGGAGCGGGTAGGTTTCGACAGCATTGGTCTTGAGGAAGTCGATTTCCTCGGTGGTGATGGAACTGTCCCTGTCCGAGCGCTCGAATTCCGCGCGGGCGTTGACCTGCTTGACCTCGTAGCGCGGAAGTCCTGTTACGACCTGGTGGATCTTGATCTTGAGTTCCTCCTCGGCCAGCTGGACGGCTTCCTTGACTTTTGCTGCCGCTTTCTGCGGGTTGAACACGTAGGAATTCCTGATGCCCTCGGAGACCGTCTCCTTGTGATAAAGAATCTGGACACCTTTCTCTCCTGTCTGGGCGACTGTCACGGAAATCTTCGCCGAGCCCAGATCCACTGCTGCTATGTATCTTTCGTCCATATCGATTATTGTTTGCAGATTATTTGATTGTCATATTTCAAGTTGATCGTACTGTAGTAGTCCTTTCCCTTTTCCGGGATGATATACTTGTAGTAGTCTCCCATCTTCTTCAGTTTTTCCTTGGCTTCGAAAGGACTTCCGAATATGAAGGTTTCCTTTCCCTGGCGTGGAATCATTATCAGGTCCCCATTGTCGTCCACGTGGATCTGGGTAATGTTTTCAGCCCAGACTTTGGACTTGGCCATGTTCTGTACCATATCGATGGCCCCGAATATCCATAGCCTTTCCTTTTCGCTCAGGAGCGGTCCCTTGTAACCGGACGGGATCGAGAGCGGGACGTTTCCGTCGATGATCGGCAGACGGGCGGGATATCCGGACTGGAGCGGGAACACATATCCTTTTTCATCGGCATAATACCATTCGGAACCGTTCCTGAACCTGAGTACGGGAACCCTTTGTTCCAGGCGCACATGAAGGACCCTGTCATCTGTGATGAAAGCCTGGCACTTGTGCACTGCGCTCTGGGTGTCGAGCATCTCCTCTATGCGGTCGAGCCTGATGCTGTCAAGCCTCTGCCCGACATATGCTCCGTAGTACTTTGCAAGGTACTGCTTCACGTCCTCCTCGGAAACGACTCTGAAATCGTCCGAATACTCCACGCTGATTTCGTCGCAGGTCAGCAGACGCCGTTCCTTCAGCGTGTATGCGCGCATGGCGGTGGAGCCTGCTACGACGACAGCAAGCACTCCCAGGGTGATCATATTCAGGACGAAAGTCTTCATCTGTTCTTCAGATATTCCGTTATTGGTTCAATGTATCTGTCGATGTTGCCGGCTCCGAAGGTGACCAGTACATCGATGTCCTTCTTCCTGATCAGCTCCATCAGCTGCTCCTTGCATATAAGGGTCTTCTCCGGGGCTGTGACATCCTTGAAAATGATTTCAGAGGTCACACCTTCGATAGGTTCCTCTCTGGCCGGGTAGATGTCTAGAAGTATCAGTTCGTCCACCTTGCTGAGCGCTTCTGCGAACTCCGGCGCGAAGTCCCTTGTCCTGGTGTACAGGTGTGGCTGGAATACGGCAGTGATCTTCCTTCCCGGGAATATGCCCCTGATCGATGAGATGGCTGTTGCCAGCTCGTTCGGGTGGTGTGCGTAATCGTCAATGTATGTGAGGCCCTCTACGTTCACGTGGACGTCCATCCTTCTCTGGACTCCCACGAATGAGCCGATAGCTTTCTTAACAGCCTCCGGGTCGGTTCCGTGGCAGAGGCAGATGGCCGCCGCCGCGATGCTGTTCTCGATGTTCACCCAGCCCAGCGCTCCCGGAGTGACGTCCTTGATGACTCCTCCCGGATATACGAGGTCGAAGGTATAGTGCCCGAGGCTGTCCAGCCTGACGTTGCTGGAGTGGAAGTCGGCCGATGGGTCATCGTAATGATATGTAAGGATCTTCGCCTTTGTGTCACTGGAACTTACAGGAAGGCCTTTCTTAATGATAAGGAAGTCGCTGACCTGTGAGGCGAAGATGCGGAATGATTCCTGAACGTGCTCGAGGTCGCCGTAGATGTCGAGATGGTCGGCGTCCATTGCCGTTATGACCGCGATGGACGGGAACAGCTGGTGGAACGATCTGTCGAATTCATCGGCCTCAGCCACCACCACGGGGTTGTGGCTTACCAGCATGTTGGTTCCGTAATTCTTCGATATGCCGCCGAGGAATGCGGAGCATCCTTCGCCGCTTTCTGTCAGGATATGTGCTGTCAAGGTGCTTGTGGTGGTCTTTCCGTGCGTTCCGGAAACTGCCAGGCACTTCTGCCCCTTGGTGATTTCTCCCAGAGTGCGCGAGCGCTTGATGACCTTGTATCCCTTTTCGTGTACGTATTTCAGCTCGTTGAGGCTTTCGGGGATGGCGGGAGTATAAACCACCAGCGTTTCCTCCACATCCTTAGGGATGAAGTCAACATTGTCCTCAAAGTGGACTCCTATGCCCTCCTCCTGCAGCTTTGCAGTGAGCTCTGAAGGGGTGCGGTCATATCCGGACACTTCCAGCCCCTTGAACTTGAAGTATCTGGCGATGGCGCTCATTCCGATACCGCCTATTCCTATGAAATATACGTTCTTCATTGTTCCAACAGTTTATATACTTCCTTGGCAATGTCCATTGCCGCGTCCATACGTGCCAGGCTGCCGGCATTGTCCTCCATCCTTGCAATCCTTTCCGGATCATGGACAAGCTCGATGGCCTTTGCCATCATCTCTGCGCCGGCATCTGCATCCCTTACGAGGATGGCGGCATCCTTGCGGACAAGAGCCATTGCATTGTGTGTCTGGTGGTCTTCCGCCACATTAGGTGAAGGTACCAGTATTGCGGCCTTGTGGACTGCACAGAGTTCTGAAACGGAGCTTGCTCCGGAGCGTGAGATTATTACATCCGAAACTGCGTAGGCGAGGTCCATCCTCTTTATGAAGTCGGAATGCTTGATGTTTGCCAGCGGGGCCTTCCTGCGCTCCTCCTCCATGAACGCATCCATCTGCGGCTTGTAATATTTGCCGCACTGCCAGATGATCTCCACATCCTCTCCGCCTTTGCATCCTTCGCGTATCCATTTTTTCATCGCTTCGTTCAGGGTGCGGCTTCCAAGGCTTCCCCCTACGATGAAGATGTGTTTCTTCTGCGGGTCGAGCCCATAGTATTCAATGCCTTCAGCCACCATCTCAGGAGTGGCGGGGACCATTTCCTTGCGGATAGGGTTGCCGGTGAAGACTATCTTTTCAGCCGGGAAGAACTTCTCCATCCCCTCATAGGCGACACAGATCGATCCGACTTTCTTTGCAAGGATCTTGTTGGTCAGGCCGGCGAAACCGTTCTGCTCCTGGATGAGTGCGGGGATATGCTTGCGGGTGGCCTTCCAGAGGAGGGGAGCGCTTGCGTAGCCGCCCACTCCGATGGCTATGTCAGGCTTGAACCCGTCGATGATCGTTCCTGCCTTGTGGATGCTCTGAAGGACTTTGAAAGGCACTTTGATGTCATTGACAACGTTCTTCAGGTTCAGCTGTCGCTGAAGTCCGAGCATCGGCAGGCCGACAATCTTATATCCGGCTGCCGGCACCTTCTCCATTTCCATCTTTCCTTCTGCTCCCACGAAAAGGATTTCAGTTTCCGGGTTCAGCTCCTTCAACTTTCCGGCGATGGAAACGGCCGGGAAGATGTGTCCTCCCGTGCCCCCGCCGCTAATTATCACTCTCAATGGTTTGTAAGTCATAACTTATACTTCTGAGTCCATATCTTCACTTATCGGGTCCATATGCTCGAAATGGATGGCACCGCTTTCCTGCCTTTCCTTCTCGATGTTCTGGCGGGCTCCGCGGCTGAGCGAAAGGATCACTCCAAACGCGATGCAGAACATTACGAAGGAGGAGGAACCGTAGCTTATCAGCGGCAGGGTCTGTCCTGTAAGCGGTCCTATACCCACATTGACGAACATATGCAGCAGGGCCTGTCCGGTAATGAGTGTCACCAGCCCCGCCACGGCTATTTTTTCAAATCTCCCGACGCATCCTTTGACTATCACCGTCCCACGGGCCAGGAGACTGACATACAGGAAGATGATGATGATGGCGCCGAGGAGGCCATATTCTTCGATGATGAAGCTGAACATATAGTCCTCGTACATTACGGGGACGATATAACGTTGTGTGCTCTGACCTGCACCCTTACCGAGCAGACCTCCCTGCTTTATTGCTATCTTGGCACTGTAAGGCTGGCGTATCTTGTCCACGGCCTTCCTGTATTCGTCGGTGCCGGGCTTCATTTCATCGAGGAGGGCGAGGGTTTTCTTCGGCCCTTCGATGCGGCTCATCCAGGTCTGGGCGCGCGGGATCTTCTCAATGGCCGCGCCGCCGGTGACTTTGTTAAAGACAATGAATCCGGTGATCAGCACTCCCAGAAGAAGGACAGGTATGAAGACTTCCCACGCACGGAGACCTCCGACCAGAATGGTTGCGAGCATTATGGCTCCAATGAAGGCTGCACTCGAACCGCTCCCCAGAGCGGTGAGGCCCATTACGAGGAACATTGGAATATAAATGCAGAACGTCTTTTTCCAGAACGGTTTCGAGAGCCATTTGAAATGCTTGAGCTTTGACAGCTCGTTCACCAGCGGGAAACTGTCCTCGATGAAGGCGTCGACCGCCCAGGCCATGTACATGATCATGGCGACCTTCACGATTTCATAGACATGGATCTGGAAACTTCCCACCTTGATCACTCGCCAGGCGTTGTTTATGGTTCCGGCCCTGAAGTTGTCGCTTATCCTGAAATGCGATACCACCAGCAGCAGGAGCACCAGTGATACAAGGAAACCGAACCTTGACAAAGCCTTGTACGTCCTGGCACCAAAGTAGTTGTAGCAGATGAGAATAAGCCCGAATCCCAGTCCGACCACTGTCAGCATTTCCTTGACAACGTCCAGTCGTGTCTTTGAGCCGCTGAGGACTTCGCCGAGGCTTGATGTGGAAGAGAATATGCACACGATCGACCACAGGATGAGCATCAGCACGATCATCCAGACAACCTTGTCGCCTTTAAGGTTTTCGAAAATGTTCCAGTTTCCTTCCTTTTTCCTCATTGAAGCAGATATTATTACAGGTTACGTACAGCCTCCTTGAACTTTTCTCCTCTGTCCTCATAGCAGGTGAAGAGGTCGAAGCTGGCGCAGCAAGGGCTCAGCAGAACCACATCCCCTTCCGCGGCGATGTTGCTCGCTGCCTTGACGGCCTCCTCGGCGGAGAGTGTGTCCACCATCCTGTCAGCGCCGACTATAGGTTCGAACGCTTCGTGGATCTTCCTGTTGTCCACTCCCAGGCAGACGATAGCCTTCACTTTCTCCCTTACAAGGTCGAAGAGCACGGAGTAGTCATTGCCCTTGTCGGTTCCTCCGACAATCCAGACTACCGGCTTCTTCTGGCATTCCAGCGCATACCAGGCAGCATCGACATTGGTTGCCTTGGAGTCATTGATATAGAGGACATCCTTGATGCTCAGGACCGGTTCAAGCCTGTGCTCGATAGGCTCGAAGGTGGCGAGGCTGTTGCGGATTACATCATCGTCGATGTCCATTGCCTTGGCTGCAAGGGCGGCGGCCATCGAATTGTAGATATTGTGCTTTCCTCCGAGGGCGAGTTCCTTGAGATAGATCTCGCTTTCGCTCTCCTCGTATTTCACTACGATCTTTTCACCCTCCAGATATGCTCCCTGGTCAAGCTTCTTCTCCTGGCTGAACGGCAGGGTCTTGGCCTGGACGATGATCTTGTTCAGGTGGTCGATGGTGATGGCATCGTCCGAGTCGAAGATGAAGCAGTCTTCGGGACGGAGGTTCCTTGTGATGCGGAACTTGGCCTTCACATATTCCTCCATATTGTAGTTGTACCGGTCGAGGTGGTCGGGTGTGATGTTCGTGATAATTGCGATGTCGGGTCTGAACTCGTATGCGTTGTCCAGCTGGAAGCTGCTGATCTCCAGGACATAGTAGTCGAAGTGTTCGGTCGCTACCTGGAGGGCGTAGCTCTTTCCGATGTTTCCGCCCAGACCTACGTTGAGGCCGGCCTGCTGGAGCAGGTAGTAGATGAGCGAGGTTGTGGTGGTCTTGCCGTTCGAGCCGGTGATGCAGATCTTCTTTGCGGAGTCATATCTTCCGGCGAACTCTATCTCCGAGATGACCGGGGTGCCCTGATCCATAAGTTTCTGTACCATAGGGGCTGCGGTAGGGATGCCCGGGCTCTTGACCACCTCGTCGGCGTTGAGGATAAGGTCCTCGGTGTGCTGGCCCTGTTCGAATGGGATCTCCCACTTGTTAAGGGTCTCGATGTAATGGTCTGCGATCTTCCCTTTGTCAGAAAGGAAGACGTCGAATCCTTTAACTTTTGCGAGAACGGCTGCTCCGACTCCGCTCTCAGCTCCACCCAATACTACAATGCGTGACATAAGTTTATAGTGCAATTATCTGATTTTCAATAAAGCCAATGTTGATACCGCCAGAATGAGCCCGATGATCCAGAATCTGGATACGATCTTTGCTTCCGGGAGTGCATGCTCCGGGTGCTTGATGAGCGCCGGGATACCCTCCTTCTGGTAATGGTGGTGCAGAGGAGTCATCTTGAACACCCTGCGTCCTTCTCCGTATTTCTTCTTCGTGTGCTTGAAATAGCTTCTCTGGATGATGACGGAAAGGCTTTCCACCAGGAAGATGCCGCAGAGGACAGGAAGCATGAGCTCCTTTCTGATCAGCACGGCGCTGACTCCGATGATGCCGCCGAGCGCAAGGCTTCCGGTGTCGCCCATGAAGACCTGTGCCGGATATGAGTTGTACCAGAGGAACCCCAGCAGTGCGCCCACGAACGCGGACATGAACACCGCCACCTCTCCCGATCCGGGAATGTACATGATGTTAAGGTAGCCTGCGTTGACAGAGTGACCGCCCAGCCAGGCAAGTATGCCAATGACAACGCCGACAATAGCCGAGGTGCCGGCAGAGAGACCGTCCATTCCGTCAGTGAGGTTCGTGCCGTTCGTGCAGGCCAGGATAACAAAGATTATCACCGTCATGTAGATGGCCCATGTGCAGTATACGCCGAACTGCCCGTTGAAAGGAGAAAGCCAGGAATAGTCGAACTCGTTGCTCTTGACGAATGGAATCGTGGTGATGAGGCTTTCGGTGTGGATGTTAGGGCTGATGCAGACTATGACGGCGATGACCAGACCGAGGCCGAATTGAAGGATGAGCTTCATCCTTTCGCTCATTCCCTCCTTGTTGTGCTTGAAGACCTTGATGTAGTCGTCGGCGAAACCGATCCCTCCGCACCATAGGGTGGTAAGGATGAGGAGCTGGATATATATGTTGCTCAGGTCGGCGACCAGAAGGACGGAAACCAGGATGGAGAGTATAATGATGATGCCTCCCATTGTAGGGGTACCCTTCTTCTGCATCTGACCTTCCAGTCCGAGGTCGCGTATGGTTTCACCGATCTGCTTCTTCTGCAGCCAGGCGATGATGCGCTTTCCTGCAATGAATGCTATGAGCATACTTATTACACAGGCGGCCATTGCCCTGAAGGACAGGTAGTTCATAAGACCCTGTCCCGGGATGTCGTAGCCTCTGAGCGCCTCGAAAAGGTGATATAACATAATCTGGTATAGGTTTATTGTACGGTTTCAAATATTTCCTTGACGATCTCCTTCTCGTCGAAGTGTCTCTTTTCCTTTCCGATGATCTGGTAGTCCTCGTGGCCCTTTCCGGCAAGCAGGATGGCTGCGCCTTCCTGTGCTGTAAGTATGGCCGTGCGGATGGCTTCCTTTCTGTCGGCGATGAATATGCTCTTGGAAAGGCCCGCCAGGGTGAATCCTTTCCTGATATCCTCCATAATGTCCTCTGTCCTTTCTGTTCTGCTGTTGTCGGAAGTGACTATGATTCTGTCGGCGTATTCCTCAGCGACCTTGGCCATTTCAGGCCTCTTGGTCCTGTCGCGGTCCCCTCCGCAGCCGAAAAGGCAGATCAGCTGCTTGTCGTCCGCAATCTCGCGCAACGTCTTGAGCACATTCTCCATAGCGTCCGGGGTGTGGGCATAGTCGACTATGACTGAAAGGTCGCGCGGTCCGCGGAGGTTCTCCAGACGTCCCGGGGCGGATTCCAGCTTGCTCAGTGCCAGAAGGGCCTCCTCCTTGGATGCTCCGGCTGCCAATGCAGCGGAGTAGATGGCCAGGAGATTGTATGCATTGTGCTGACCGATGAGCCTGGTCCACACCTCCGTTCCGTCGATCTTCAGCATCATCCCCTCGAAGCTTTCCTCCATTATTCTGCAGGTATGGTCCGCAATGCTTCTGCAGGAGTATGTAACGACGGTGGCGGCAGTGTTCTGAACCATCACGGAACCGTTCCTGTCATCGATGTTGGTGATCGCAACGGCATCTGAAGAGAGGCCATCGAAGAACAGTTTCTTGCATCGGAGGTATTCAGCGAATGTTTTGTGATAGTCGAGGTGATCGTGCGTGAGGTTGGAGAATATGCCTACCTTGAACTTGATCCCTGTCACTCTGTCCTGCTCCATTCCTATGGAGCTTACTTCCATGAAGCAGTATTCGCAGCCGGCGTTCACCATTTCGCTCATAAGGGAATTGATGGTGATCGGGTCCGAAGTGGTGTTCGTTGTCTCCATCCTGCGTGTGCCGACGAAGTTGGCGATGGTGGAGAGCAGACCGCAGTTGTATCCGAGGTCCATGAACATATGGTAGAGCAGGGTTACCGTGGTGGTCTTGCCGTTGGTGCCGGTGATGCCTATCACCTGCATCTTCTCGGAAGGATGGTCGAAGAAGTTCGCTGCGCAATGGGCCAGACCCTTCCTGTCCGTGGAAATGACGGCTGCCGCACCGGCTGCAATGGCTGCATCGATGAAATCGTGCCCATCGATGCTGAACCCCTTCACTGCGATGAACAGCGAGCCTTCAGTTACTTTCCTGGAGTCGCTGCAAATGCTGGAAATCTGAGTTTCTGCAGTGCCGGATACTATCCTGGCTCCAGTATTTCCGATTATATCCTTCAGAGTTTTCATTTCAATGTTATTGTAATGAGATCACTATTGTCAATATTTGTCCCGGCTGCCGGCTTCTGTGAAACGACGTGCCCCACTCCGCTGTGCTCGCAAGTCAGGCCAAGGCTCTCGATCAGGTAGACGGCATCGGCCAGACCCATACCGGTGAGGTCGGGTATCCTTCCGCCCGCTTTGATCTCTTCAGACTTTCCTATGGCCTGTTCCATCAGCGGAACGTCCGCCTTCTGTGTTACAGCCTTCCTTGAGAACGGATCCATTGTATAGAGGCCGTCCACTATCTCACGTGCCGCGAGTGCAGGGAGGGTTCCTCCGTAGAAACTTTCCCTGTCCAGGGTGGAATAGATAACGATTATGAGGGAATACTGCGGGTCCTCCGCTGGGAAGAAGCCGACGAATGTGGCCTGGTTCTTCTTCCTTCCGTATCCGTCCTCATATCTTCCAGCATATTTCGGGTCATCTCTCTGGTCCAGCAGGACTCTCGCGGTTCCGGTCTTTCCGGCTACCTGGCACTTGGCGTTCTTTAGCCTGGTGGCGGTTCCGTTCCTGACCACAGAGACCAGTCCGTTGGTGATGGTGTCTGCTGTAGCCTTCGAGCAGATGGCGGAACTCAGTATGCTCGGTCCTAGCTTTTCCTTGACGTCTCCGTTCTTCTCAATGCTTTCTACGAGGTACGGCTTCATCATCTTTCCGTTGTTGGCGATGGCGTTGTAGAAAGTGAGGATGTGGAGCGGTGTTTCTGTTACGGCATATCCGTATGCAGTGGATCCAAGGTCGGTAATGCTCCAGTCCTTGTCCGTAGTGGACTTCACCGATGGAGAAGCCAGACCTTCGATGTCGAAGTCGAACGCCTCGCCCAGCTTGTAGAGATAGAGCTTGTTAAGGAACTCCTGAGGCTTTTTCGAGTAGTATTGGTAAGCGAGGTGTGCGAACACATAGTTAGATGACATCTCCAGACCTTCCAGAATGGAGATAGTGTTTGCGTGATGCGTCCTTTCGTAGTCTCTGATATGCTGGTCCGGAGTATGGTATCCGTCTTCTCCACTGTTTGTCGGAATCCTTTCCTTCAGGGAGCTGATGTGCTTGTCCTCGAGGATGGTCATCAGTGTGCTGGCCTTGAAAACGGATCCAGGCTCTCCTGCACGGCCGATTGCATAGTTGTATGTTTCCTCGCACCTTCCAGTGGACTTGTCGCGCCTGAGGTTCACCATTGCCCTCAGGGCTCCGGTCTTGACGTCCATCACCATTGCGCAACCTCCTTCGATCTTCCTGTTGGTGTCGATCTGGGCTCTCAAGGCTCTGTCAGCGAGGTCCTGGATGTCCACGTCCAGGGTTGTCCTGATATCGTAGCCGTCCACTGCCTTTACCGCTGTACTGTCGAAAGTCTGTACGGATTCCCTGCCATCCTTCCTGTGGGTGTATCTGAATCCTGCTTCTCCGTGGAGCTTGGAATTGAACTTGCCCTCGATTCCGATGAATCTGTTGTTGGATGCATTGTCATTGTCCCTGACATAGCCGATGGCGCGTCTGGCCAGGGTACCGTATGGGTACTGGCGGACTTCCTTCCTGCTTACCACCAGGCCTCCCTTGTAAGGTCCTTCGTTGAAAAGCGGGAGTTTCTTTATCTGCTGGAGTGTCTCGTAGTCCACAGGCTGGCCGATGACGCGGTAGCGCTTGCCCTGCTTGCGGTCGCGGCGTATGTCATCGTAGTACTGCTTTGCGGTCTTTTCCGGGAAGAAAGTTGCGAGTCCGTCCGCCAGCTTTCTGGCCTTGCCGAGCCATTCCTGTTCCTTCTCGGCGCCGTTCGGGTCATTGGCGAACTGTTCCTTCAGTACGGAACAGTCCATCGCTATGATGTATGAAGTGAAAGAGACAGCGAACATTCTTCCGTCCCGTGCGAGGATGGCACCTCTTGACGGCTCCTCGATGGTCTTTGTCACTGAAGGGGTGAGTTCGTCGGCAATGGCAGGGTCGGGCTTGAAGAAGAGCATGACGGATATGATGCCCCCGATCAGGACAGCCGCCCCGATCAGTGAGAGGACATAGAACACGTACAGGGTCCTTGCGACTCTGCCTCCGTTGTTTTTCTTCTTTCCCTTCTTCTGCTTCATCCTATTTGAGTATTGTGGCCGGTTTTTCCGGTTCTCCGACCTTGGAACCCTGTTCTTTCAATATGCTGATGACCTCCGCCCTGCGGTTTATGGTCTTCAGTTCGAATTCAAGCTTTGAGCGTCTGATTTCCAGCTCCTCAATGGTATGCCTGTTCCTTTCCATACGGGCGAGAGTGTTGTCGACTCCGAAGCTGAACAGAATGGCCATTGCGAACAGGAAGAATACCAGGACGATATGGATCATATACTTCTCCACATTCATCTGCAGGAGGAACTTCCCGTGGATGATGGACCGGAAACACTGCTTCAGGTATCTTCCGAGATCCTGCAGTGTCCATTTCTCAGTGTCAAGTTTCTTTTTCAGTTTCATTTTCATTTCCTCCCTTCGTCCATTGGCCTTTCTGCTATCCTGAGCTTCGCGCTGCGTGCCCTGGTGTTCGAGGCGATTTCACTTTCCTGAGGCAGTATAGGTTTCCTGTTGACTGCGCAGAGAGGGGTGTCGGCCCGTCCGAAGACGTCTTTCTCCAGTGTCCCGTCTACATTGCCGGTCTTGATGAAGTTCTTCACCATCCTGTCCTCAAGGGAGTGATAGGTGATCACTACAAGGCGGCCTCCCGGCTTCAGGCTCTTCGCTGCTCCTTCCAGGAACTTTTCGAGGGACCTCATCTCCTGGTTCACCTCAATCCTCAGTGCCTGATAGACTTTTGCCAGATACTTGTGCTCCGCGAATGCCGGCAGCGCCGGCTTGATGGCAGCATCGAATTCTCCGGTTGTGCGGATTTCAGCCTTCTGGCGGGCTGAGACAATCAGTCCGGCCACCCTTCTGGCGTTCTCCACCTCGCCGTAAATACGGAGAATACGCTCCAGGTCTTCCTGCCCGTATGTGTTCACGACGGTAGCGGCGCTGATTTCAGCCCGGGTGTTCATCCTCATATCGAGAGGGGCGTCCTCATACCTGAAGGAGAATCCTCTTTCTGCAGTGTCGAACTGATGCGAAGATACTCCGAGATCGGCCAGGATACCGTCCACTCCGCACTCCCGGTAATCGCGTGCGGCCTTTCCAGCCTCCAGAAGTGCGAAATTGTGGACGAATCGGAAATTATTGTGGATCAGGATGAGACGCTCGTCGTCCATCCTGCCTGCAATGGCATCGCTGTCGCGGTCGAAGGCCATGAGCCTTCCCTCCGGGGAGAGTCTTCCGAGAATCTCCGCAGAGTGACCGCCGCCACCGAAAGTGGCGTCAATGTAGAATCCTGAAGGATTGGTTATCAGAGCATCAACGCTCTCTTGAAGAAGGACCGGATTATGGTATTCTGACATAGCTGCGCCTCCTACCTTGTTTCAGGCAGCATTCCGGCGATGGCTATGAATTCTTCATTTGAAATCCTGCTGGCCTCGTATTTTTCCTTGGCCCAGATCTCGATTTTGTAATCATTTCCGGAAAATACCACTTCCTTGGTTGCACCTATCCTTTCAAGAAGTTCCTTTGAGATGGATATGCGCCCGAATTTGGCATCCGGTTCAACGATGTCGCGGTCACGCATATAAGCTCTCCAGAACTTCGCGTGTTTCTCGTTGAAGAAATTCAGACGGGACTTGACGTCGGAGGACTGGCGCTCCCACTCTTCGATGGTGTACATCTCGAGGCAGTCGGCGAAGGTGTCCTTCTTGACGACGAATCTCATGTCGCTTCCGGCGGGCATCTGTCCCTTCAACGCCGAAGGGAAGACGAGTCTTCCTTTGTCGTCGAGCTTGGATGAATATTCTCCGATGAAAGTGACCATGGTCTGTTATTAAATTACACGCGATTACTGCAAAGGTATGATTTTTTTTCCATTTTCTTCCACTTTTTTCCATTATTTTCCACAAACATATCAACATCCTTACAAAAACATATAATACCCCCACTTGTTTCTCTTTCAATATGTTTTTCACCCTTCTTTTCCGTTAATTGTTCCCGGGAACAGCAATAAAATAAAATGTGTTATGAAAATGAGTGAAGTGTGTGAGGCCGAGAGGCCGAGGGAAAGGATGCTCCGGCTGGGGGTCGGACAGTTGAGCAATGCCGAACTGCTGGCGATCCTTCTGCGGACCGGAACAAAAGGGGAGAGCGTCACGGAACTGTCCCAGCGCCTCCTGTCGCTGACAGGCGGCTCGCTGGTGCGGCTGATGCAGATGCCGCTGGCGGAAATCAGGGCGCTGAACGGGATGGGGGGTACCAAGGCCCTGCCGCTGGTAGCCGCCTTCGAGCTCGGCCGGAGGTTCATAACAGAAGAAATGTCCGTGGAGAAAATGACAATAATGGCACCTGCCCAGATATACCGCCTGATGATTCCCGCGCTCAAAGGGCTCCAGACCGAAGAATGCTGGATAATCTGCCTGAACAGCGCGCACTATGTGATATCAAGGAAGAAAATGAGCACCGGTGGGATCAATGCCACAGTAATGGACGTGAAGTTAATCGTAGCCTATGCGCTGTCGGTGAAAGCGGTCTCGGTCATCCTGGTCCATAACCATCCATCAGGAAACCCCCGTCCCGGTTCCGAGGACCTCAGACTGACGGAGCAGCTGAGAACTGCGCTCAACCAGTTCAATATAAGTCTGCTAGACCATGTGGTGATTGCGGATGACTCGTACTACAGTTTCAGTGACGAAACCGTTTATCCGGCGAAAAAGGCTAAAGCTCCTTGCGGAGACGGGCTTTAGGGATGTCGAGCTGGTCGCGGTACTTGGCGATGGTGCGCCTGGCGACCTTGTAGCCCCTCCTGTTCATCTCCTCGACGAGCTGGTCGTCGGTGAGAGGCTTCCTCTTGTCCTCATTGCTGACGCACTCCTGGAGAGCCTTTTTGAGCTCCCTGGTCGAAACTTCCTCACCCGCCTGGTTTTCAAGACCTTCAGAGAAGAAATACTTGAGAGGGAAGATGCCGAAATGGGTTTCGATATACTTGCTGTTAACTACTCTGGAGATTGTAGAGATATCGAATCCTGTCACCTCCGCTATGTCCTTCAGGACCATAGGGCGCAGATGGGTCTCGTCACCGTCGATGAAATAATCGTGCTGATACTCAAGAATGGCCTTCATCGTGCTTTCCAGAGTGTTCTGGCGCTGTTTCAAGGCCTCCACGAACCATTTTGCAGAGTCTATCTTCTGCTTGACGAAAGTAGCTGCTTCCTTCTGCTGCCTGTCCGAACTGCCCTTGGCCTCGACCAGCATTTCGGCATATTTGCGGTTCACCCTGATCTCTGGGATGTTGAACCGGGGCATCGAAAGCTTGGGCTCGCCGTCCACAAGGTCCAGGACGAAATCCGGCACAACCTGCTGTGCCTGATCGGTGTAATTGTCATCAATCTGTCCGCCGGGTGTAGGGTTCAGCTTGACGATCTTTCCGATGGCGGCCTTCAGCTGCTCCTCGGAGAGCCCCATCCGGCTCATTATTTTCTGGAAATGCTTGTTGGTGAACTCCTGGAAATTATCCGTGAGGATCCTGATGGCGTTGATGACATCGTCGGTCTGCTTCATCTTCCTGAGCTGGATGAGGAGGCATTCGCGCAGGTCGCGGGCTCCGACACCTGCCGGATCGAACTGCTGGATGATCTTCAGCAGTGACGTTACTTCCTCATAGCTGGTCTGGATGTTCTCGCGGAAAGCTATGTCATCCACTATCGTGTCGAGGTCCCTGCGCAGATAGCCGTCATCGTCGAGGCTGCAGACCAGATAGGAGGCCACGGCCATCTGATGGTCGTCCAGGTTCCTGAAACCGAGCTGGGTCAGAAGACTCTGGGTGAAGCTTTCCTTGACGGAGAAAGTGTTGTATTCCGGACGCTCGTCCTTTCCGTAGTTGTTTACGCGCAGACGGTATGAAGGGATGGGGTCGTCGGCATCGAGCTCATCGATGGAGATATCCTTAGGCTCATCATCCTCGTCCCTGGCTTCAGCGGGGGAGTCATCCAGCACAGGATTGTCATCAAACACGCTCCGGACCCTCTGCTCCAGTTCCTGGATAGGGAGTTCGATGAGTTTGATGGTCTGTATCTGAAGCGGAGAAAGCTTCTGGACCTGTTTCTGTTCCAGCCCCTGCTTGATCATATTATCGCGCTACTTTCACCGTATCCACGGTGTATGAATGAACCCTGTCGACTATAGGATAGTTTATCTGTTCCTTGAGGACAAAGGCGGCAGGGAAATCACCCTTGATGGCATTCATCAGGTGCATGGCTTCCGACTTTGTCCTGAAGTCGCCCACTGTGACCTTGAAGAATGGATTGACGAAGGTCCTGTAGACACCGTGTCCAGGATACAATGACTTGAAACGGGCTGCCGCTGCTTCGGAAGCACCTCTGGAGTTCTGCTTGTTGTCAAAGTAGATTCTGACGCGGTATCCGGTCAGCCTTTTGGCCCTGTTCTTCACCACCTTGCTGTTCATAGCGGATGCAATGGCCTGTGACTGGCTGACAGGAACGATCGAGAAGATATTCTTCCCGGTAAGGCTTTCATCCATGCTGGCTGTAGGTACGAAAACCAGCGAATCCACCAGCTCCGTATTCTGTGCGCGGAGTTCCGTGGAGAAGAGAGCTGCCGCGATGACCGCTATTGCAATGACAAATTTTCTCATATGGCAAGTTCGTTGGCGATGAGGCCCGCATAGGCTGCAGCCACGCTCGGCTCCATCAGTTCGGATATTTTTATATCTTTGAATTTAAGTGTTTTACCCAGCCCGCATTTCAGCTTGACCTTCATGGTGACGTCCAGGGTCATCCCGCTGAAATCCTTTGATGCCGCAAGTTTCAGAAGGTCCGCCAGGCCCACGTTCTTCGACAGGGCTCCATTGCAGGACAGAGGGTAGACCTTCTCGCTTTTCTTCGCAATAGGCAGTTTGCCGGCACTGAAGTTCGCGAACTCGATGCCGTTGTTGTTGATGACTCCCTTTACGTCAGAGACGGTCAGGTTCATCAGCGGGTTCAGAACGCCTATCTTCAGGACTGCCTTCACGCCCTTCAGCCCGCTCGGAGAGAGCGAGGCGACCGAGCAGGAAGTGATCTTGAAATCGTCGATCCTGCCGCAACCGCTGAATACGAACAGCGTGAATATGACTGCCAAAATGCTTGCAACACGTTTCATAACTTCGCAAAGATATAAAAAAAACCTATCTTTGCGGTGCATTTCCTCAAGGGTCGTGCCAAATTGATATGAAGAGGGTATATATTGAAACATACGGGTGCCAGATGAACGTCAATGACACCGAAGTCATCTTCGCCATTCTCGCGAAGGAGGGCTACGAACGCACCGAGGACATAACTCAGGCTGACGTGATAATGGCCAATACCTGTTCCGTGCGCGACAATGCCGAACAGCGTATCTGGGGCCGCATCGAGCAGTTCAACCTCCAGCGCCGCACCCGCCCCGTCCTCATCGGAATACTCGGCTGCATGGCGGAGCGCCTGAAGGATGCCCTCCTGGAGACAGGCAAGGTGGACATTGTGGCAGGTCCAGATGCCTACCGCAGTCTGCCGGAGCTCATCGCCGCCGCTTCCGACGGCCATCCTCAGATCAATGTGCTGCTCTCCCGCGAGGAGACCTACGGCGACATCGTCCCTGTCCGCACCGACAGGAACGGCGTTTCCGCCTTCATCTCAATAATGAGGGGCTGCAACAACGTCTGCTCCTACTGCGTCGTCCCGTACACCAGGGGCGCCGAGCGCAGCCGTGACCCGAGGACCATCGTGCGCGAGGCCTGCGACTGCTTCTCACGCGGCTACAAAGAGGTGACCCTGCTTGGCCAGAACGTGGACTCCTACCATTGGAAGGACAATGACGGCGAAGTGACCTTCGCCCGTCTCCTCGAAATGGTCGCCCTTGTCAGCCCGGAGCTGCGCGTGCGCTTCTCCACCTCCAACCCCCAGGATTTCTCCGACGAAGTCATCTACACGATGGCCAAGTATGACAATATCTGCAAGCACATCCATTTCCCGGTCCAGTCCGGCTCCGACCGGATGCTCGAGAAGATGCGCCGCCGCTATACCCGAGAATGGTATCTCGAAAGGGTGGCGAAGATCCGCGGCATCATCCCGGACTGCGGCCTCACCACTGACGTGATCGCGGGATTCTGTTCTGAGACTGAGGAGGACCACAAGGACACGCTTTCCCTCTTCGAACAGGTCTGCTTCGACACAGCGTTCATGTTCTAT
Source organism: Candidatus Cryptobacteroides sp. (assembly GCA_045597895.1). Lineage (GTDB taxonomy): Bacteria > Bacteroidota > Bacteroidia > Bacteroidales > UBA932 > Cryptobacteroides. The sequence goes on from JAZLLA010000029.1 coordinate 24,355, forward strand.
TACTCCGAGCGCCCGGGCACTATCGCAGCCCGCCACTATCCGGACGATGTGGACATCGAGACCAAGACAAGGCGTCTCAATGAAATCATCGCCCTCCAGAACCACAAGAGCCTCGAGAGCTACCGCAAGGACATCGGGAAGACTTTCAAGGTCCTCGTCGAAGGTCCGTCAAAGAAAAACCCTTCCGACCTGTGCGGAAGGGCATCGAACAACAAGATGTGCGTCTGGCCGGACACTGAGCACAAGGCTGGCGACTATGTGGAGGTCAAGGTGCTTGACTGCACCTCCGCCACGCTCATCTGTTCTCTTGCTTGAAAGGGTTCTTGATCCATTCGCCTTCGGCACAGGTCATAGCACCGAAGTATCCCGAACCTCCTATGATGTTCGAGTAGGTGAAGTTCACCGGAGCGAGGCCCATACCGGCCAGATCGTTGTTCCTCTCCAGTGTGTAAGCCTTCGAATAGCGGTAGATTTCAGGCGATACTCTGAAAATAACGGCTTTATACATTGATTCCGAGCCGCTGCGGATTATGCGTGGGTTATTCCTGTTCTCGTTGTCTGGATAGACACGGACATAAAGGAAGGCATTTTCCAGTTCATCGGCGGTATAGAGGCGCATCGCTCCGGACCAGTAGTAGGACAGCCTGTATCCGTCGTATCCGATTGTGATTCCGTCGTTCTCTTCCACTTCCATGAAAGATGATTCGCTGACATCCTCGGGAGTAATGCCCTGGATGTTTTCATTATCATAGTCTTCGTTGCCTTCAGCCTTTGCCTCTTCCGTGTATTCGCAGTAGTTGTGTGACTTATGAAGGATCTGGACAGCGTAGAAACCGGTCTCGTTCTCCTTGTCCTTTATGTCGAATTTGAATTTCAGGTAATGATCTGTCCAGGAACCGCTCCATCCGTAATCGGTGTAGTCGTATGTGGTGCAGCTGATGTCAAACTTCGGTTTGACAGGTACTTTGGCGAGCCCGTGGACGTCCTCCATCCCCTTGGCGGAGGCTTTTATCCTGAGTGACGCCCCTTCCGGAACGGCTCCGGGCACGGCGAACCTGTGCTTGACCACAGGTACGGGATCCGGTATGATGTATTCTCCGTTTTCATCAACGTACGGGAACGGTGTCTCCCATTCAGTGTAGTCCGCAACGACGGCCTTCCGTTCCTCTCCGTTGACTTCGATGCTCAGACCGGTGAGGTCCAGTATCACTTTGTCCTTGATTTTGGTATGCGCCGGGACACAGATGCTCGGGAAGATGAAAACGGAATCCTTCGTGGCGTCGGCCACGCATTCAAGGTGGATCATGTTAGAATAGTCTTCAGGGTGCAGTTCGAAACTCTTCTCACACCCGGTCAGCAGTATGGCTCCTATTAGTATTGATACAGCTCTTTTCATTGTCGCGTCCTCCTTAGAATTTCAGTGAATAGCTTACGGTAGGGATTATAGGAACCACTCCCACATAAGTGCCGAAGTAGTTGCCCTTGTCATCCCAGTCTAGGTAGCCCATGATAGGGTTCAGCCTGCAGTATGCATTGTAGATGCTGACGTTCCAGGTGCTGAGGTTGCCTCTTTTCGTGGTCTTCTTGAAGTTGAGGCCGAGGTCCAGCCTGTGATAGTCGGGGAGCTTGGTGTTGTACGGCTCGTTGTATATTTCCTGCCCGTATGTTTTTGTGCCGTCATATGCAATGTGGCTTGGGAAGGTGACCCGGTTTCCTGTGTGGTAGTTCCAGGAGGCGTAGGCTTCGAAGCGTTTGCCGAACTTGTATGTGCCCATCAGGGTGAGCTTGTGACGGTTGTCATTGCGGTCATTGTACCACTCGGAGAAGAAGTCGTCGAATTTCCTGAGGCTCCAGGAGAGCGTGTAGTATGCGGCCAGCGAGGTGCGCTCCGTGTCGTATGTCAGCTCGACCTCCGCGCCGTAGGACTTGCCCTTGCCTTCTGAGAAATCCTTCTCCCATGAGCTCAGGGCCGGGAACAGCATATTGGTTCCTGAGTACTCGAGGAGGTGGTCCATCGTCTTGTACCAGCCCTCCACGTTGAGCTTGAGCTCCGGGGTGATGAAGGTGTAGACTCCTCCGGCCACCTGCCGCGACTTGAGCGGTGCGACCTTCGCGGTGGAAGGCATCCAGCAGTTGGTAGGGAGGTCGATGTATGTGCAGGCGACCAGGTGGGAGAACTGGCTCATCTCGGCGTAGGAGGCCTTGACGGAGACATTGTCGCTGACCTGGAGCTTGAACGCTGCTCTCGGCTCGATGGAGTGCCATACTTTTCCCGTTGCGGGATACAGGGAAGCACGTACTCCGAAATTGGCCTTCAGGATATCTGTGAGCTCCATTTCATCCTCGATATAGAGGGACGCTTCGAGCCCGGAGAAGGTCATGCCCTGGGTTTCAGACGTGTCCATAAGGGCCTTGCCGTTCAGCTCCATGCTGGTGGAGGTGGTTCTGGAAGGCAGGTATGTGTGGTTCTGGACATTTGCTCCGAACCTGATTCTGTGCGCCTTGTGCGGGGACCACAGGAAGTCGGCGTTGAGACCCATGTCGTTTATCCTGGATATGTTCTCGTCCGTGACGGAAGTGATGACGTCCCCGTCCTCCCATCCCCAGTTGCTGATATCGACGAATATCCTTGAGCGGCTCTGGGTGTAGAACAGGGTGATGTCGGAGCTGAGCTTGCCGCTAAGGTCGCTCTTCCAGTTGAGGGAGCCGGTGGTGTTGCCCCAGACCATCTTTCCTCCGATGACGTCCTTTCCCTTGTGGGTCTCGATGGGCTGGCGTTCTCCGATTATGTTCCACTCGTCGTCATAGATGTACCGTCCTCCATTCTCGTAGCGGTTGTACACGGCAGGTTCGGAGTCGGATATCCTCAGACCGTCGCGGCCGTTGTAGAAGTTGAATGTCAGACGGTTGCGTTCGGAGAAGCGATGGGTGAGCTTCACGTTGAAGTCACGCATTTCATAATGTCCGTCGATTTCCGACGGGTCGTAGCCGTAGATTCTGGCATCCTTGGCCTCTTTATGATTGATGTACTTTATGGTCGGTATGGTAAGTACGTCCGCCCAGGTGCGGCGCAGGCCTACGTTGAACGAGGTCTTTCCCTTGAACAGCGGTCCCTCGACCTGGGCGTGGCCGTCGATCAGTCCGATGGAGATATTGCCGTGGTATTTCTCGAAGTCGCCTTCCTTAGTCCGTATATCCACTACCGAGGAAAGGCGTCCGCCGTAGCGGGCAGGGAATCCGCTCTTGTAGAAGTCCAGGTCCTCGATCATATCGGTGTTGAACGAAGAGAAGAGGCCCGCCATATGGGAGACCTGATAGAGCGGCACTCCGTCCAGAAGGAAGAGGTTGTCGGAACCGTCTCCTCCGTGGACATACATTCCGGACATAAGTTCAGTGCCGGATGCTACTCCCGGAAGGGTCTGGAGTATCTTTATGAGGTCCGGAGCGCCGAATACGGCGAATCCGGGGTTGATCCTCCTGCTGTCCAGCTTGACAAGGCCCGTCTGGGTGGAGTTGTGCTTCATCGCCTGCTTGTCGGCGGTGATGCGTGATGCGTCCAGGGTGTCCTGTCTTTCCGGGGGGTCGGACATAAATTGGGCAGCGGCTCCTTTCGGGACCGCTGCCATCAATATAACTGTGAGTATGATGTGCAGCTTCTTCATATACTGATAAAACGCTCGAATGCGCGGTTTACTGCACAAATATCTTGCCTTTCTACTCGACGAAGGCGATGATCTCGCCCTTTGCCACGTCCTTGCCCTGCTTTGCGGTGACTGCGACTACCTTTCCGGAGACAGCAGGCTTCACTTCTTCCATTCCGTAGAATGTCTGGACGTATCCCATTGCCTCACCGGCCTTTACCTCGGTGCCTGCCACAGGAGCCTTTGAGTCATCGATGACATCGACTTCCCAGAGCATCTTTCCCTTTGCAGGGGCCTGGACAGGGGTGGCCTTCGGGTATTTGTCTGTATAGGCCTTGACATCGAACTCAGGCATCTCCACCACCGCACGCTTGACGATCTTTGGTGCGCCGGCCTTTTCCTTGAGAGCTTCGAGGTCGGTGTTGAAACGCTCCTTTGCGATGCCGCTGCGGTAGTCGAGGTACTGGCGCTCGTGCATTGCGAGCTCGAAGAGCTCCTCGTCGTCCTGGCCGTAGTCCCATCCCTTTTCGTCCATCATCTTCCTGAACTTAGGCAGCTCGTCCGGGTAGTTGTCCTGAGGGTTTCCGGTCTGGAACTCCATACCCTTTTCCTTGGCGAGGGCGATGATTTCCGGTGCGAGAGGCCCCGGGAGGGTACCCATCTTTCCGAGGATCATTCCCCAGGTGTCCTTGTCGATGGTGGAGAAGCGAGGCTTTCCGCTGGCGAGGTTGAACAGGTTCATCAGGGCGGTGTTCTTCACATACTGGCTGAACGGAGTCACGAGTGGCGGGTATCCGAGCTTAGGCCATACATACTCGACTTCGTTGAAGAGCTTGACCATCAGGGTGTCGAGGCTGCTGACCGGCTGTCCGTGGGACTTCTCGGCGGCGTTGATGGCGTCCTTGAATCCGAGAAGGTCGGCCATCATGGAGCCCATCATTCCGCCAGGGAGACCGCAGCCGACGAGCAGTGAGGTCATCAGGGAGTTGGAAGGGTTGATCCAGTATCCGAGGAAGTCGTCGATGAACGACTGGGTGAGACGGCGTACCTCCATATAGGCGTCCATATTGATGTCCTTCACGAGGAAGCCGTCCGCCTTCATCATCTCACGGATGGTGATAACGTCCGGGTGGACCTTTCCCCAGGAGAGAGGCTCCACTGCAACGTCGAGATAGTCGGCGCCGGCACGTGCCACTTCAAGCATTGAGGCAGGGGAGAATCCCGGGCCTGTATGTCCGTGGTACTGGACCTTGATATGAGGGTATTTCTTCTTGATTTCAGTTACAAGCTGTCCGAGGAAGGTCGGGCGTCCTACACCTGCCATATCCTTGAGGCAGATCTCATCGGTGCCGTACTCCACGAGTTTGTCCACTATGCCCATATAGTATTCGACCGTGTGGACAGGGGAGTGGGTGATGGAAAGGGCGGCCTGGGAGATCATGCCGGCCTTTTTAGCGTATTCGACCGAGAGCTTGAGGTTCCTGTGGTCGTTCAGTCCGCAGAAGGAACGGGCGATGTCCGTGCCCTGGGCTTTCTTGACCTTGAACATGAGTTCGCGGACGTCTGCCGGAACAGGGTTCATTCTTAGGGCGTTCAAACCGCGCTCGAGCATATGCGTCTCAATGCCTACCTTGTGGAAAGGTGCTGTCCACTCGCGGACGGACCTGTTAGGGTTCTCTCCGTAGAGGAGGTTCACCTGCTCGAATGCTCCGCCGTTGGTTTCGACTCTGTCGAAGCATCCCATATCTATGATGGCCGGAGCCACCTGTACGAGTTGGTCCACCCTTGGCTGATATTTGCCGGAGGACTGCCACATATCCCTGTATACGAGGGAGAACTTTATTTCTCTTGCCATAATTCTGGTATTGATTATACTACGTAACTAAACCTTATCACACAAATATACGCAAAATTGACCTTATTTCCATCAGCCTTGCCGGACATTTTGTAAAAATTTTAGTTAGGAATGAAGAAAAATTTTGACAATCGTTTTTTTTCATTACCTTTGCACTCCCAACATGGTGAGATTAGTTCAGTTGGTAGAGCACCAGATTGTGGTTCTGGGTGTCATGGGTTCGAGCCCCATATCTCACCCCAAAGCGAAGAAGCCGGTCCGTTCAGACCGGCTTCTTCGTCGTTTGTGGCATTATCCGATGCAGAAATCCTTGTCGACGTAATTGAAAATGCTGCGGCATACGTTTGCAGAGAACTGCCCAGCAATATACACCAGCCTATCCCATAACGGCGGCGTAAGACAAGGACCGCCATTTTCGGCAACCGCTTCAGCCAGCAGTCCGTAAACGAATCCCGCATTGAAACTGTCACCGGCTCCGATTGTGGATACGGTATCTGTCGGACGTACCGGATATATACCGTGGAAATCGTCTGAGAAGACGTGTACCGGGCCGGCCCCGCAGGTGCAAATGAAGTTCGGGCAGAGGTGGGAGATGTGGTCCCGGAATACCGTCTCGGGATCGGATGTGTTGAACAGATACCCGAAATCTTCGGCGGACCCCCGTACGAAATCGCTGAGCCTGCAGTTCTCCTCTATGAAGGAAAAGGTCTTGTCAAGGTCGGAAAGATGGTTCTTGCGGAAGTTTATGTCGTAATATATAACGGCTCCGGCCTTGCGTGCGGCTTCCAGAAGGGCCTGAACGTGGTGGCGCAACCTTGGATTTATTGCGAAATAAGAGCCGAAGACCACGATGTCGCCGGCTTGGAAAGACAGGCTTCCCAGCTTCTCTTCCTTTATCGACGCGCTGCCGTGGTCCTTGTAGAATTCGTATTGAGCATCGTTGTTTTCATCAAGGAAGGCCAGGGATACGTGCGTCTGTGTGCCCGGGTTGCGTGTGACTGCGGATGAAGACACTCCGTTCTCCTCCATGAACGATACTACGATATCGCCTACGTGGTCGGATCCGGTTTCGGTAGCCATCAGTATCCGGATACCGGGGAACGACTTTCCTGCAGTCCTTCCCAAGGATATCATTGCGTTGAAGGTGGAGCCTCCCGGTACAGCTTGGACCGGACGGTCCTCACGGAAGATGATATCAAGGACTGTTTCACCTATTCCGATGATCTTTCTTTCCATTGCAGTCTATATTGGCATCTTGTAGGAGCGGCGGCGCTTGCGGCACTCGTGCTCGAAGAGCTCCCACTGTTTCTGGTTCGGCTGGTTGGTCTCGAGGACCGCGTTTGTTTCAGCCCATTTGTAGCCCAGGGATGAAATCTTGGAGAATATGTCGGTGAACAGCAGGGAATTGATACCGGTATTCCTGTATTCCGGGAGGATTCCGATCAGAAGCAGTTCCACGCCGTCCTCGTGTTTCAGATAAAGGGATTTCAGCAGATGGAACCATCCGAAAGGCAGGATCTTTCCCTTGCACTTCTGGAGCGCGCGGACGATGGAAGGCATCAGTACTCCGAATGCGATGTATTCTCCCTTGCTGTTTGCAATCACTGAGAGATATTTCGGGCTGAGGAACTTGAGGTAGAAACCGAAATATTTCTCAGCCATGGATTCCGGCAGTATCGTGAAGTTGTACAGGTCGCAGTATGTCTTGTTGATAAGCTGGAAAACGTCCTGGCCGAACTTCGGGTCCATCATATCCTTCTTCGTGAACGTAAGAAGGTGGACGTCATTGCGGTTCTTTACGATTTCCGCCACCCTGGTGTATTTATCGGGCAGCGACTCCGGGACAGTCACGTGATATTCCACCCAGTCGGCTTCCTTTGTGAAGCCCAGGGCCTCGAGGTGTTCTACATAATAGGGATGGTTGTAGATGAGGGCCATCGTGCAGAGCCTGTCGTACCCTTCCACGAGCATTCCCTCGGGGTCGAAGTCAGTGAAGCCCAGCGGACCCACGATGCTGTCCATCCCATGCTTGTGGCCGAACCCGATGACCTTGTCGATCAGAGCCTTGAAGACTTCACGGTCATCTATGGCGTCGAACCATCCGAAGCGCACTTCATTGTGGCTCCATTTTGCATTTGCCTTGTGGTTGACGATGGCAGCGACACGTCCGACGGTCTTCCCGTCCTTGACTGCCAGATACAGCTCCATGTCGCAGAATTCTGAAGCCGGGTTCCTGGAAGGGTCGAGAGTGTCCATCTCGTCCATCTTGAGTTTCGGGACATAGAAATCATTTCCCTTGTAGAGGGTATCCGGAAAATGGACGAACTCCCTGAGTTCCTTCCTGGAGGTGACGGTCTTTATCTGGATGGCCATGACTATTTCTTCAGCTTGATGTCAAAGCTGTGGAGTGCCTTTTCTTTGACCAGATATCCGAATTCTTCCTTGTACCAGTTCCAGTCCAGGTGAAGGACTATCTCGTCCTTGCCTTCCGGGATATATTGGGTGACCGGGAACGAAACATAGTCTGAGGACATCGTCAGCATTTGCTGCGGGATTTCGTCATTTTCGAGGCTTTCACCGTGGGCATTGTGATGAAGGATGAAATACAGGGTGTCGGAGTTGCTCTTCGTATCGTCGAAGACGAGGTTGACAGTGTGGGAGACCTTGGAATTGATTACACTGGTGAACTGGATGGCGCCGTTGAGGTACTCGCCTCCCAGCCAGAGCTGGGCCGGGGTGATGCCGTCGGAGCCGATGACCTCCTCGTCAGCGGTACTTTTCATTACCGGTTGCTTGGTGAGGACGTGTGCGAAATTGAGCAGATGGACATCGTATTCATCCGTGGATGCTCCGGACTGCCTGAGGACGTCGCACAGGATCATCACTCTTTTTACAGTGTCCGGAATCGCCGAAACGGATGTTTCCACAACATTGAACGTCAGTCCGGCATCGGTTATGAGCCTTGTCGGGCTTTCTATGTTGACCATACAGAGCTCAGTGCTCAGGATATCGTCGTTCTGGATACAGGATGAAATGCATATGGCGGAGGCAATTATTGCCAGGATTGAAGCTGATCTTTTCATTTCTTTAAGGATAATGTTTTTTTAGAAGGGTGACAAAGTATCTGGATGTCGATGCCGTCGACCTTGTAGCCGCGGAAACCTCTGCCTTTCATCTTGGCTTCGACCATCGCGGTGAGCTCTTCGTCGATGACATCCTTGTAGACGTTGTTTTCTGTATCGTAAAGGTGGATGTGCTTGAACGTGTTGACGTCGAAATACATCTTGTTGTTCGAACTCATCCTGTGCCTGTAGATGCCTACCAGCGCCATCTGGCTGAGGATGTTGTAGACTGAGGCGATGGTGATGTGGGTGTCGCCCCTGTCGTTTATCCATTCCGCCACCTGGTCGGCGCAGGCGTGTCCGAGATTGAGCATGGCTTCATGGACCGCGAGTCTCTGCGGCGTAGCTTTCAGCGAAAGTTTCTTGAGGCTGGACCTGTACCTGTCCATAGGACTGGCGTCCTTTACGGCGATGCTCATATTATTGGTATTAGCTTGGCAAAGATAAACAAAAAACGATAAAATGATTATATTTGTACGATTATAGTATCGAAAATGGAAAAAATCAAATTGTTGATCATAGGAGGGGGCCCTGCAGGCTATACCGCGGCCATTTACGCCGCGCGGGCCGCGCTTTCTCCAGTGCTCTACGAAGGGATGGAGCCCGGCGGACAGCTCACCACCACCACGGTGGTCGAGAACTATCCAGGCTTCGCCGCAGGGGTGGATGCCAATGATTTGATGACCGCCATGCGCGCCCAGGCCTCGGCCCTCGGAGCGGACATACGCCGCGGCTCGATAGAAAGCGCGGACTTCTCCGCCCGCCCGTTCAAGGTTGCCGTCGACGACGGCAATGAAATCCAGGCTGACGCTGTGATAATCGCCACAGGCGCTTCCGCCAAGTATCTTGGCCTTCCTTCGGAGAGGAAGTTCCGTGGGATGGGAGTGTCCGCCTGTGCGACCTGCGACGGTTTCTTCTACAGGAAGAAGGATGTCGCCGTGGTCGGTGGGGGCGACACCGCCTGCGAGGAGGCTGCTTATCTCGCAGGACTGTGCCGCAAGGTGTATATGATAGTCCGAAGGGACGTCCTACGTGCCTCGAAGGCCATGCAGAAGAAGGTGGAGGCCCTGCCGAACGTCGAAATCCTCTGGAACTGCAATGTCCGTGAAATCCTCGGCGACGAGCAGGGAGTGACGGGAGCGGAGATCGTGAAAGCCGATGGTACTGTTTTTGATATCAGCGTGAGCGGCTTTTTCCTCGCCATAGGGCATCATCCGAATTCGGATCTGTTCTCGAAGTGGGTTGCAGTGGATGAGGCCGGCTATATAGTCACTGACGGAAAGTCCACCAGAACAAGCGTTGAGGGTGTTTTCGCTGCGGGAGACGTTCAGGACCCGACCTATCGTCAGGCCGTCAACGCCGCCGCTTCGGGATGCCGCGCCGCAATGGATGCAGAAAAATATTTGATGGGAATATAGACAATACAGATGAAATATCAGAAATTCTTTCTTTCGCTGACCCTGGTCATCCTCGCTCTTTCAGGATGCAAGTCAGAATATGAGGTCCTCCTCGAAGGGACGGATCCCGATGCCAAGTACAAGGCAGCCTTCGAATACTTCAACCAGGGCAAGTATATGCGCTCTGCCCAGCTTTTCGAATCCCTTGCTTCCGTTTCCGGGGGCACTTCCCGCGACGACACTGTCCAGTACTACTGGGGCTTGAGCAACTACCGGTTCAAGGATTACTATACCGCTGAGACCAATTTCACCAATTTCGTGATGAACTATCCTCTCAGCCCGTTCGCCCAGGACGCAAGGTATTACAGGATAGACTGCCTCTTCCGTCAGACCCTCCGTTACGAGCTCGACCAGAAGCCTACGCATTCCTGCATCGCAACGCTTAAGGAGTACCTTGGCGACTACCCGGACTCCCCGTACAGGGACCTGTGCAACGGAATGCTCGACGAACTCAACGCCAGGCTGGACAAGAAAGCCTTCGAGAATGCCCGCCTGTACTACAATATGGAGGACTATCTGGCCTCCACGGTGGCGCTCAGGAACGTCCTTAAGGACAATTCAGAGAATATCTACAGGGAGGAAGTGCTGTACTATATCGCAATGTCCTCCTTCAAATACGCTTCTCTCTCTACCGTTGCGAAGCAGAAGGAACGCTATCTTGTCTTCGTGGACGATTATCTGAACTTCATCGGAGAGTATCCTGATTCTGACCATAGAAGGGAACTGAATGTTCTGTACAGACGTGCGCAGAGGGCTCTGGGGAAGAACCCGGGACCGGAGGAGGAGGAAACCGGAGAGGAGCAGATTGAAAAATAATGAAACTTTCCTGACCATACCGGCAGTATTCAAATTGAAAGTAAAAATTTTTAAATAATGGAAAAAGTTAAGAAAGTGCCAACCAACACCATCACCCGTGATGTGAAGGAACTTGCAGCACCTACCGGAAACATTTACGAATCCGTGGTGGTTCTGTACAAGAGAGCGAACCAGATCGCCCTCGCCGAGAAGAAGGAACTCAACAAGAAGCTTGAGGACTTCAAGAACGAACGCGACACAATGGAGGAAGTGTTCGAGAACAAGGAGCAGATCGAAATTTCCAAATACTACGAGAGACAGCCGAAACCGGACCTGGTAGCCATCTCAGAGTTCGAGAATGACGAACTCTTCTACAGAAGGGCAAAACAGGAGGAAGAATAAATTCCGGCGCACAATGCTCCGCTCTCTCACTGTAAGGAACTATGTATTGATAGACTCTCTGGAGATTGATTTTCCAGAGGGTCTCGTCATTATTACAGGACAGACCGGAGCGGGCAAGTCCATTATCCTGGGAGCCTTGTCACTTCTTATGGGAGCGAAGGCGGATGCTTCCGCCATAAGCGAAGGGGCGGACAACTGCGTGGTCGAAGGCGAGTTCTCGATAGAGGGTTCTGCCGCCGTCCGCTCGCTGCTGGAGGAGAATGACGTCGAATGGGATGACGGAACTCTGATTGTCCGCCGTGTTGTGAACCGCAGCGGAAGGTCCCGTTCATTTATCAATGATTCACCCGTCAGCGTGCAGCTGCTCGGATCGCTGTCGTCTTCTCTGATCGACATCCATTCGCAGCACCAGAGCCTGGAGCTGACCGACCGCAGGTTCCAGCTGGCAGCCATCGACTTCTTTGCAGGCAATGCGGACCTCCTTGCTGAATGCCGTTCAGCCTGCGATGAACTCCGTTCGCTGGAGGCTGAACGCAATGAAGTGCTCTCAAGGCTCGACCGCCTTTCTGCCGAAAGGGATTGGAACGAGGCTCAGTACAAATGCCTGGAGGATGCCTCTTTGAAGGAAGGGGAGCTCGAGGAACTGGAGGCTGAACAGAAGGAACTGGCCAATGCTGAAGAAATCAAGGAAGCCCTCTGTTTTGTGGAGGGCAGCCTTTCGGCTCAGGAGGACGGAATGCAGTCAGAGGATGCAAGGCTGAAGGCCTGTTCCCACCATCTGTCGAAGATTGCAGGATTCGTTCCTGAAGCGGAGCAGCTCTCCGAGAGGCTTGATTCCGTGAGACTGGAGGTCCAGGACATTCTGGCTGACATCTCTTCCATCAATTCCCGCGTGGAAATATCCGGAGACCGGCTTGAACAGGTGGAAAGCAGGATGTCCGCCCTTTACGGGCTTTTCAAGAAGTTTTCCTGCTCCACTGTTGCGGAACTGATCGAACTGAAGGGAAAGTATTCTGAAGCACTCTTCGATTCTTCATCCCTTGAAGTCCGTAAGGATGAGCTTGACAGGCTGATTTCCGATGCATCTGCACGTCTGGATGCCATTTCAGACCGTTTGCATGAGTCCAGGGCGAAGGCTTGTCCGGAATTCTCCGCAGCCATTATGGACTCCATCCATTTCCTGGAGCTTGACAATGCCGTGTTCACCGTTGAACTTTCGGAAGTCCCGGTCAGTGCTTCAGGACGTGATTCCGTGGCATTCCTTTTCTCTGCAACCGGTCATAATCCGGTGGATCTCGCGAAATGCGCTTCCGGCGGAGAGCTTTCACGCATCATGCTCAGCCTCAAGGCACTGATGGCCAAGTTCACGGATATGCCGACGATGATCTTTGACGAGATCGATACCGGTGTCTCAGGAAGCGTGGCGGACAGGATGGGTTCGATGATATGCAATATGGGCCACGACATGCAGGTGTTCGCCATCACCCATCTGCCTCAGGTAGCGGCCAAGGGTGATGCACATTATCTCGTTACTAAGACTACGGACGATTCAGGCCGTACTGTCTCGAACATCAGCCGTTTGGATGCAGATGCACGCATCCTGGAGGTGGCCAGAATGCTTAGCGGCGCCGTTGTTACGGACGCCGCTGTAGAAAACGCCAAGTCTCTGCTTGGTTGTTGATAATTTCCTTTAGTTTTCAAGGCGGACGCTGAAGTCGCGTCCATAGACTATTCTCCTTATGGCTGTGTTAACATAGCCGCCATTCTCTATCTCAGTGAAACGGAAGTCGGACTGGAGTCCCTTGAAGGTTTTCCCTTCAATATGTTTCATCCATCTCCTGCCGTACTGGGATATGGATTTGATGATCGAATAGGCGGTGTCGTATCCCTGGAAAGCGAACGGTCCGGGTTCTGTTCCGAACAGTGCCCTGTATGACATCAGGAAATTCTGGACAGCCTTGTCATCATAGTCGATGAAGTATGATATGGAGATATGGAGCCTGGTGCTGTGGAGGTTCTCTATCTCTATCGTGTCGAATGATCTGATCTTCGATGTGCAGTATACCTCGATGTTGTTCTTCCTGTGGGCGGCAAGATTGGCGAAGCGGATGGCGTCGTTGAGGAAGGCCTCGCTTTCCGAAGCAATGATGACTCTTACGACATTGTTCTCTCCCGCTCCTTGTACGATTCTGTCGGCGATGTTCGAATTGTCAAGCACTCCGAACTCCACTGTGCTGTATTCCATACCTGATTCTCCGAGGAATCTGATGATATTGGCCGCCTGGCCGGCAGGGGTCTTTCCTCTTTCCTTCAGAAGGACCACCCGGTCAGAACCGCGTGTCTGTCTTCTGACCCAGTTGATGAGATCCCTGGCCTGCTCTTCGGAAGGACTCGGAGCCTGGATGAAGTTCGGGTGTGTGGAGGCAAGTTCAAGGGCCTTCTGATCGAGAGGGGAGACGACCGTTGTGGATTCAGAGCAGAGACCGAGGGTCTTTGTCAGGTCCTGGAGTGAGACCGGACCCAGCACTACGTCGCAGCGGCTCAGCTTCTCTTCGGTGACAGGGTTTGTCCCGTCGGTGGAGTCATAAACGCATAGGTTTACGTCTATCCCTTCGTTTCTCAAATCCCTGGCAGCAAGGAGCACTCCGCTGTAGAAGTCCAGATTGTTGTCACTTGGGGACTTGGAGGCGTTGAACGGGAGAACCAGCGCTGCATCGATGTTCTTTTTTGGTCCGAAGATGAAATCAAAGATTCCTTCATTCTCATTCTCTTCGATGCTTTCCACCTCTTCCGGGGCATCAGCTTCCGGCTCAGCGGCAGCATCGGCTGCTGCTGCTTCCACCACCGGTTCGGGAGTTTCTTCTGCACTTTCTCCCCGGCCAGGGAACAGAGGTATCCTGAGAACCTGTCTGCTGGAGACGCGTTCTGATTCCATTCCGTTGGCATTCATTATCGCTTCTTTTGATATGCCGTACTTCTTGGCAATGCTGCTCAGGTCCTCGAACCATTTTACGACATGGGTGACGACTTTGCCGGCCATTTCCTTCACTTCTACAACATCCTCTTTAACTTTTTCCTTGATGTTGTCCGTCACGTTCCTGACTTCCTCCTTGACGGCTTTGATAGGGATCCTGATTATTTGAAGCGCTTTCAGGCCTTCTTCCTTCAGTCCCGGATTGGCATCATAGATGTCGTCCACCGCTACTTCGTATGCCTTGGCGATGGAGAACAGGGTCTGTTTCTCCAGTACTATGTGCGAGTAATAGAGTTGTCCGTCGTCTCCGCGTACCTTTTCAGTGGATACTGTCACCGGCGTGGCGACATATTCCGGTTCCTGGGCGGATGCCCGGAAGCCGGCGAAAATGAGTGCTGCTGCGACAATGCTGAAAATGATGCTCTTTTTCATGTCTTACAATGATTTTGTGAAGTCGAGGAGACTGTCAGCGAATCTGCCCCAACTCAGTCTTTCTTTCTCTCTGCGGATGCTCTCCTTGCATCGGTCCCCGATCGAAGGATCGCTGAAATACCGTTCTATCTCCTTCAGTATGCACTCGGGAGCGGCCTTCTCTGCTACAATCCCTGTGCCTGTGTCTCCTATCGTCTCCTTCAGCCCGCCCACGTCCGTGACTACCATCGGAACTTCAAAATGGTAGGAAACCGAGCTGATTCCGCTTTGGGTGGCGCTTCTGTAGGGAAGCACCGTAAGGTCTGCTGCGGAGAAGTATTGCTTCACTTCGGAGTCCTTTATGTATTTCGGTATTACTTTTATGGCGTCCCTGTTCGGGGAGCCGTCTATTATTTCCTGATAGCTGTCGAATGAGCCGTATGGCTCGCCCGCAATGAGCAGCTGGTAGTCCGTTCCAAGTTCGCGGAATGCCTTCAGAAGTATGTCAAGTCCCTTGTACTGCCTGATAAGTCCGAAGAAGAGTATGTTTTTCTTTCCGTGCTGCAGTCCGAGTGCATCTTCTGCTTCGAGGCGTGGTATCCTTTCTCCGAAATGGGAATACAGGGGATGGTAGAGCGTTATGTGCGGCTTGCCCGTCCTGAATGCCTGCAGGTCATTGCCGACTTCACCGCAAAGTGTGACGAATCCGTCGCACCCTGACAGGAAATACTTTGTGAACGGCTTGTCGAAGAACTTCGGCTCGTGAGGTATCACGTTGTCAAGTATGGCGACCACCTTGCACTTCGGGGCCATATGCCTTGCCACATATCCAAGCGACGGACCGAAATAGGACATCCAGTATCTCAGAACCAGCACATCGGGATCCCAGGCGCGGATAGCCCTGGCTGTACGGATGTATGAAAACGGATTCGCCGTATCCAGCAGAGCTTCCGACTCTACGGATACGGCTTCATCGTCCGGTGTCACATACTGTGTCTTTCCCGGGAAGAGGAATTCCGGATACTGCCTGGAGAATGTGAATGCCCTGACATCGTTCCGGCTTCTCAGTTCATTGTAAAGATTTGCGTTGAACTGAGCGATCCCCCCTCTGAACGGGAAGAAGCTGGACAGTATTGCGATCTTCAATTATTATTTCTCGTTTTTGGTCTGTACGTATTCTGCGTTGAGGCCTTCGATGATCTCGTCTGTGATGTCGAGTTCAGGGTTGCCTGCCACTACAGGTGAAGGGAGGATGTCGCCCTGGTTGGCGATGATCATGGCATACTGCTTCTCTTCATTGAACTTGTCGATGAAAGTCTTGATGGCGTCAGCGATCTGGTTCATTGTGACAGCCTGCTCCTCCTGCATCTCCTGCTGCTTCTGGGCATAGTAGTTCTGGAATTCGTTCTGCTGTTTCTGAAGCTTCTCGTTCTGTGCCTCAGCTGTGCTTCTGGTAAGGAGGCCCTTATCCATCTTCTCCTGGAATGCGTTAACATCGCTCTGGAGCTTGTTCCCTCTTCTGGTGATTTCCTGGTCTACACTTTCAAGCTTGGTCTGGAGAACACTGGAAAGGTCGTTTGCCATATCGTATTCGTTGATGACTCTGTCGAGGTCGAAGTAAACGATGGCTCCCTTGTTTACGTTTTCAGATACGGTCTCGGTGCTTGTGGCCGGGGTCTGGTTCTGGCAGGAAGTAAGTGCAGCGGCTCCGGCGAGAAGTGCCAGTGTGCTGAGGATCAAAGTAGTCTTTTTCATTATGAGTTTGTGTTTTAATAATAATCGCAGTTCGCAAAAATAGTTAAAAAATCTTTATCTTAGAAAGATATGCGCCAATTGTTTTTTCAAGCCCCATATACAGGGCGTCGCAGATCAGCGCATGTCCGATGGACACCTCGTCGGTCCAAGGTATGTTCCTGATGAAGAATTCGAGGTTCTCAAGGCTCAGGTCATGACCTGCATTGAGCCCCAGCCCCAGTTCGCGCGCCTTTTCAGCGCATTTCACGTAGTCCGCTATCGCCGCCGATGGACCCTTTGTATAATCTTCCGCATACATTGCCGTATACATTTCGACCCTGTCGGCTCCGCAGGCAGCGGCTCCGGCGGCCATTGCCGGGTCCGGATCCACGAAGATGGAAGTGCGTATGCCCTTGCTCTTGAAAAGTGCGCAGACCTCGGTGAGGAATGCTTTGTTCGCGATGGTGTCCCATCCTGCATTCGAGGTGATGGCGTCGTGGGCGTCCGGGACCAGGGTCACCTGATCCGGCACGACCTCGCAGACCAGGTCGATGAACTGGTCGATAGGATTGCCCTCGATGTTGAATTCGGTGGCGACGCTGGGCCTGATCAGCCGTACGTCGGAATATCTGATGTGGCGTTCATCCGGCCTTGGGTGGACGGTGATGCCTTCGGCCCCGAACCTTTCACAGTCGAGCGCGGCTTTCTCCACATCCGGCATGTTGCCGCCGCGGGCGTTGCGGATAGTGGCGATCTTGTTGATATTGACACTGAGTCTGGTCATAGCGGATATGATTTGCGCATGCATTGCATGTATTAAGACAACAAAAGTAGTCAATTATGGCCAAAGTTATCAAATAAAGTTTTAATTTTGGTGGTTTTATGATTATGAGACTAGCTGTATTCATCAAGAAGCGTTCCCTTGAAGGGGATCCGCGCATAGAATCGCTGCGCAGTGAACTCGAAGCGGGAGGCTGCGAGCTTTATGATGTCAAGGAGTCCTGCGACCTCCGTGAAGGCACGGACGCTCTGCTCAGCCTCGGCGGGGACGGGACCTTCCTGTTTGCCGCCAGGATTGCCGGTGATACCGGCATCCCTGTCCTGGGAATCAATTTCGGCCGTCTGGGCTTCCTTTCCGAATACAAGCCGGAGGAAGCGGTGAGCGCATTGCTTTCCGGCAGGTATTCCATTGAAAAGCGTGCTCTGCTCCGCTCCGAGGTTCCCGGAGCCGGCATTTCCGACATTGCCCTGAACGAAGTCACCGTCCATAGGGTGGGGGCTGCGATGCTGGGTGTGGACGTCCTGATCGACGGCGAGCCTCTTCCGACCTGCTGGGCCGACGGCTTCCTTGTGGCGACCAGCTCCGGTTCCACGGCCTACTCTCTCAGCGTCGGTGGTCCGATCTGCATGCCGGACGCCCGTGTGCTCATAATTGCCCCGATAGCACCTCACAATCTCAATATCCGCCCTCTGGTGGTGCCGGAGACCGTCAAGGTGGAACTCCGGTTCCGTTCCCGCGACGAGAACGTGATGGTGACGATGGACAACCGCAACTTTGTCCTCCCGAACACGGCCAGACTTTCGGTTTCAGTGGCACAGTTTTCGCTGAATAGGATCCGGCTTGAAAAATCCACATTCATCAGAGCCCTGGAAAGCAAGCTTTACTGGGGGGAGGATGTCAGAAATTTGTAATTGAGCGGATGGAAGCAGAAAAGAGAATTCCAAGACATGTGTCCATAATAATGGATGGAAACGGACGGTGGGCCCGTGAACGTGGCAAAGAGCGCGTTTTCGGGCATTATGAAGGGGTGGAAAGCGTCAGGGCCTGCACGGAAGCCGCCATGGAGGCGGGCGTGAAGTATCTGTCGCTGTTCGCGTTCTCCGAGGAGAACTGGGGCCGCCCTCAGGGTGAAGTGGATGCCCTCATGAAACTGATGTTCAAGTCTATGATGGACGAGTTCGAAACCTTCATGAAGAACGGAGTCCGTTTCGTTGTGATAGGCAACCGCACCAAGCTGTCCGCCGGCTTGAACGAAGCCATCGATTCAATGATGTCGCAGACAGCCTCCAATACTAACCTCACGCTTGTCATTTTCCTGAGCTACAGCGGCAAGTGGGATATCCTTCAGGCTGCGAAGGACATAGCCCGGGAATATGCCTCCTGTCCGGAGAAGCTTGACACCCTGGAGATAGGATCCTTTGACGCCTATCTGGCCACGGCCGGCGTTCCTGACCCGGATCTTATCATCCGCACTTCCGGAGAGCAGCGCCTGAGCAATTATCTGCTGTGGCAGAGTGCTTATTCCGAGTTCTACTTCACTGAAATCCTCTGGCCTGATTTCAGGAAGAAGGAGTTTGCCGACGCTCTTGACGAATATGCGAAGCGTGACAGGCGATATGGAAAAGTCAAATAATTGGCGTATATTTGCAGATTGTTAAACGATTATATTCAGATTGATGAAACTGAAAAAGATACTGTTAACTTCGATGTTGTTCCTTGCCTGCATGGCCGCCGGGGCCCAGGAGAAGGATAACATCGTCGTAGATTACAACAACCCGAAGAAGTATGTGGTTGCCGGAGTGGACGTAGAAGGGTGCAGATATTTCAAACCTTCCCAGATCGTTTCTCTTTCAGGCCTTTTCGAAGGGGTTGAAGTGACCGTTCCCGGCGAGGAGATCAGCGCTTGCATGAACCGTCTCTGGCTTCAGCGCTTCTTCGACGATGTCGCAATCAAGATCGACAGCATCACCCCTACGCGTGATTCCGCATTCTTCAAGATCATCATCCAGGAGCGTCCAAGGATGTCCCGCTGGACTTTCACCGGCATCAAGAGCGGTGAGAAGAAGGACCTCGAGGAGAGAATCAATTTCCGCCGTGGCGGTGAGTTCTCCGAGTACGTGGCCAAGACTTCTTCCGACATCATCAGAAGATATTATGCAGAAAAGGGTTTCATCAACTGCAAGGTCACGCCTGAGGTGATCAAGGATACCGTCATCAAGAATGCCATCAGGGTGAATTTCGACGTTGACAGGGGCAGCAGGATCAGAATCAAGGATATCAACTTCATCGGTGCTGAGGATCTCAGCGAGTACAAGATCGCGAAGCAGATGAAGAAGACAAAGTCCGCCAAATACTACAACTTCTTCCATTCAAAGAAATTCAATGAGAAGGAGTATGACACCGACAAGAATGCCGCCCTCAGTGTATTCAATGAAGCCGGATACAGGGATGCCAAGCTCGTTAGGGACTCTGTCTACTATCTGGATGATAAGCACCTCGGGATCGATATGGTCTTTGAAAAGGGTGACAAGTATTATTTCCGCGATATCACCTGGACCGGCAACTCCGTATATGCAACCGAAGACTTGAACTCCATCCTCGCCATCGAGAAGGGTGACGTATACGACGTGGTCACAATGGAGAAGCGCCTCAAGGGAGGCGGCAAGGAATCCGACTATGACGTTTCCAAGCTCTATTGCGACAACGGATACCTCTTCTTCTCCATCACTCCGGTCGAGCTCAACATCCAGAACGACTCCGTGGACGTGGAGATGCGCATCTCCGAAGGAAAGCCGGCCACGCTGAACAATATCGTCATCAACGGCAATGACCTTACCAACGAGAAGGTCGTCCGCCGCCAGATATACACCCGTCCGGGCTATCTCTTCAGCCAGAGCGACTTCGAACGCTCAGTCCGTGAAATCGCTTCCCTGGGTCAGTTCGACCCTGAAGCCATAATGGGCGAAGGCGGTTACTCTGTGATCCCTAACCAGCTGAACAACACGGTGGACCTTGTTTACAATGTTACCGAGAAGCCTTCCTCACAGCTTGAGCTCTCCGGCGGATGGGGTGCCAGAACATTCGTCGCCACCGTCGGTGTAAGCTTCAACAACTTCTCCACAAAGAGAATGTTCGAGAAGGACGCCTGGAGGCCGGTCCCTCTGGGAGACGCCCAGAACCTCGCGTTCCGTTTCCAGACCAACGGCCGTTACTACACGGCCCTTACTGCCAGTTTCACCGAGCCTTGGCTCTTCGGCAAGAAGCCTACTTCGCTCAACCTGTCGCTGTATTATACCCGTCAGACGAACTCCAACATCTACTATGGCATCTACAATGCTGACAAGATGTTCGAGGTCTACGGTTTCTCCGCATCCCTTGGAAAGCGCCTGAAGTGGCCGGACAACTATTTCATCCTCTACAACGGACTCAGCTGGCAGACATACCGCCTCACTGACTGGTATTCGGGATATTTCATCTTCGATGACGGTATCACCCACAACCTCAGCTATTCCCTCACTCTGGACAGGAATTCCACCGACCAGCAGATTTACCCTCGTCAGGGATCGGATTTCTCCGCTTCGCTGCAGATCACTCCTCCGTTCTCGCTTCTCAGAAAGAAGGACGTCGCAAGGCTTGATGCGGACGGAAACCCTGTCAGGGTCGACAGCTGGCGGGACATCAATTATAACAACTACACTTCACAGCAGCGATATAAATGGACTGAGTACCACAAGTGGAAATTCTCAGGAGCCATCTATACGAAGCTTGTCCAGAACCTTGTGCTCATGACCAGGGCACAGTTCGGATACCTCGGATACTTCAACAGGAACTGGGGATACTCTCCGTTCGAAGGCTTCATGGTCGGTGGCGATGGAATGTCCGGATACTCGACCTATGGATCCGAAGTCATCTCCCTCCGAGGATACGAGAACTATTCACTCACTCCTTACCTTCCTTCCCAGTACAACTCCAACGGCTATTCATACGCCGGTAACGTGTATGACAAGTTCACCGTCGAGCTCAGGTATCCTGTCATCCTGCAGCCAAGTTCGACAATATTCGCCCTCCTGTTCCTCGAAGGAGGAAACTGCTGGTCTGACATCAGGGACTTCAACCCGTTCCAGATCAAGCGCTCCGCTGGAGTCGGCGTGAGAATCTTCCTCCCTATGATCGGACTTCTCGGTGTGGACTGGGGTTACGGATTCGATGATCAGAAGAATGGTGGAAGCCAGTTCCACTTCGTTATAGGACAGCAGTTCTAATTATGAACAATTTAAATTTTATGAATATGAAAAAGATCCTTTTGATTGCCGCCATGGCATTTGTTTCAGCAGCAGCTTTCGCTCAGCCAAAGTTCGCCCACGTCAATTTCACCGAGCTCTATCAGCTCATGCCTGAGGCTGATGAGGCCAGAGCCACAATGACTGCAGCCAGCAATGAGGCTCAGGAGACCTACCAGGCCATGATGGATGAATTCCAGACCAAGTACTCCCAGTATCAGCAGAAGGCTTCCACCTGGACAGCCACCATCCGCGAGAGCAAGGAGAAGGAACTCAGTGACATGCAGGCCAGGATCCAGGAGTTCAGCCAGAACGTCCAGCAGGAGCTTGCAGCCCAGGAGCAGCAACTTATGGCACCTCTCTATCAGAAAGCCCAGGACACTGTCACCAAGCTTGCAAAGGACGGTGGATACATCTATGTCTTCGAGGCCTCTTCAGTACTCTATGTAGACCCAGCGCAGAGCACCGACCTCACCCCTGCAGCCAGAAAGGCTCTCAACATTCCTGAAGGCAGGACCCTTGAGTCCCTCCAGGCAGAGCTCCAGGCAGCTCAACAGCAGTAATTGACAGACCACAATAAGGGCGGTTCCAGATTCGGGCCGCCTTTTTTCATTCACTAAACTAACCACTAAATGCAACACAATGTAATCGACATCAGGGATGTCGTGATCCGTTTCGCGGGTGACTCCGGCGACGGAATGCAGCTTACGGGCTCGCTCTTCGCCGATATGTCAGCCATCTATGGAAACGAACTGTCCACGTTCCCTGATTACCCTGCAGAGATCAGAGCCCCTCACGGAACCGTATCCGGAGTCTCCGGTTTCCAGGTCCATATCGGAAGTTCCGATGTCAACACCCCTGGCGACTTCTGCGACCTTCTGGTCGCGATGAATCCCGCAGCCTTGAAGGCCAATGCAAAATGGTGCAAGCCGACTGCCATGATACTCGTCGACCAGGACACCTTCGACGAGGCCGGAATGCAGAAGGCCGGCTTCACCACTGACAATCCTTTCGCCGAGCTCCACGTAGAAGACAGGGCCATCATAGTCGCAGCCATCACCTCGCTGACGGAAGAGAGCCTCAAGGACTTCGACATGGACTCCAAGACTGTCAGGAAGTGCAAGAACATGTTCACTCTCGGAATGGCCTGCTATATCTACAGCCGTCCGCTCGAGTATATCTACCAGTACCTTGAGCGCAAGTTCATAAAGAAGCATCCCGAACTGATCGAACCTAACAAGAAGGTCCTCAACGACGGTTTCAACTATGCCGCCAACATCCAGGCGATTCCGAACACCTACATGGTCGCCCCGGCCCATCTGAAGAAAGGCCGCTACCGTAACATAAACGGCAACCAGGCCACCGCCTGGGGACTCCTCGCTGCCTCCGAGAAATCAGGGCTTCCGCTTTTCTGCGGATCCTATCCTATCACTCCGGCTACCGGTATCCTTGAGGAGCTTGCCATCCATAAGAGCCTCGGCTGCAAGACCCTCCAGGTCGAGGATGAAATCGCCGGAATCTGCACCGCCATCGGCGCCGCTTTCGCCGGCAATCTCGCTTGCACCACCACTTCCGGTCCGGGACTCTCCCTCAAGTCAGAGGCCCTGGGCCTCGCGGCAATGACCGAGCTTCCGCTCGTAGTGGTCGACGTCCAGCGTGCCGGCCCGTCCACGGGTATCCCTACCAAGACCGAACAGACGGACCTCACCCAGGCCCTCTACGGCCGCAACGGCGAATGCCCGGTCCCTATCGTAGCCGCCCATTCACCTGCCCACTGCTTCGACGCAGCCTTCAGTGCGGCAAAGATTGCCCTTGAGCATATGACCCCTGTGATTCTCCTTTCCGAAGGCTTCATCGGCAACGGAAGCGAGCCTTGGCTCATCCCTTCCATGAACGATTATCCTGAGATCAAACCTCCTTTCGCTTCAGGAGTCCTCGGTGCTGACGAGCGCTTCCACCCGTTCGAGCGTGATGCTGAGACCCTGGTCCGCAAATGGGCCATCCCTGGACAGAAAGGCTATGAGCACAGAATCGGAGGACTCGAGAAGAACCATTCCGGGGCCATCTCATCCGATCCTGCCAACCACGAGCTCATGGTCCGCGAGCGTCAGGCCAGAATCGAAAAGATAGCTGACTCTATCCCTGAAGTCGAAGTCATCGGTGAGAAGAAGTCCAAGCTCCTCGTCGTCGGCTGGGGCGGAACATACGGCCACATCCTTTCCGCTGTGAATCAGGTGAACTCTGAAGGCGGCCAGGTGGCTTACGCCCATTTCGACTACATATTCCCTCTTCCACGCAACACCCGCGAAGTGCTTCTCAGCTACGACAAGGTCCTTGTCTGCGAGCTTAATGTGCGTCAGTTCGCTTCCTGGCTCGAAAGCCGTGTACCGGAAGCAAACATTGTTTATTTCAACAAGATCCAGGGTCAGCCGTTCCTCGTGAACGAACTGGTCGAGGCAATAAAGAAGGAGATGTAATCTATGGCAAATCTGTCTTTCAAGGATTTCAAGAGCGACCAGGAAGTACGCTGGTGCCCGGGTTGCGGTGACCATGCAGTTCTCGCCGCACTTCAGAGAGCACTCCCTAAGGTGAGCATGGCTCTCAACTACGAAAAGGAACGCTACGTGGTGGTGTCCGGAATCGGATGCTCCTCACGTCTTCCATATTATATGGACACCTACGGGTTCCACAGCATCCACGGCCGCGCCACGCCGATCTCGACCGGCATCAAGGTGGCCAACCCTAACCTGACCGTTTGGCAGGTCTGCGGCGACGGCGATGCACTCGCCATCGGCGGCAACCACTTCATCCACGCCATCCGCAGGAACATCGACATCAACATAATGCTCTTCAACAACCAGATCTACGGTCTGACAAAGGGCCAGTATTCGCCTACTTCCAAGTTCGGAGCCATCACGAAGACTTCCCCGTACGGCACCGTGGAGCACCCGTTCAACCCGGGTTCGCTCGTGCTGGGTGCGAAGGGAACCTTCTTCGCCCGCTCCCTTGATGTCGAGCTGAAGCTCAATGAGGAGATAATGCCCGCCGCCGCCCTGCACGACGGCTGCTCGGTGATGGAGTTCCTGACCAACTGCGTAATCTTCAATGACGGTGCGCACAAGGACATCAGCGACCCTGAAAACCGCGCTGACCGCACCATCGTCCTCCGCCAGGGGGAGAAGATGATCTTCGGAAAGAACCGTGACCGCGGACTGATCTACGACGGAAAGAAGATCCGTGCCGTCCACATCGGTGAAGGCGGTTTCAGCGAGGAGGATATCCTTGTCCACGATGCCCACATCGACAATATCGGCCTCCACATGGCCCTCGCGGACATGAAGGGTCCCGATATGCCTGTCGCTCTCGGAGTCATCCGTGATGTCAAGGACATAACATATGATGACGGTGTCCGTGACCAGGTCAAGGCGGTTATGATGAAATCGAAGATCCATTGCATGGATGACCTTCTCAACAGTGGCTCGACCTGGGAGGTGAAGTGAAAAAAATTTGACTAAAACGATATTAAAATTTTTTATTTACGAAAATTATTTATATTTGTATTAGGAACAAATTCAAAATCATATGAAAACAACAGACATTATGGCCAAGCTCCAGGCCAAGTACCCTGGCGAGAATGAATATCTCCAGGCTGTACAGGAGGTTTTGGAATCAATCGAGGAGGTTTACAACCAGCATCCAGAGTTTGAAAAGGCGAAAATCGTTGAACGTATGGTCGAGCCTGACCGTATTTTCACTTTCCGTGTAACCTGGGTTGATGACAAGGGTGAAGTTCAGACAAACACCGGTTATCGTATCCAGTTCAACAGCGCCATTGGCCCATATAAGGGAGGTCTCCGCTTCCACAAGGCAGTCACCCCTTCAATGTTGAAATTCCTCGGCTTCGAGCAGACATTCAAGAATGCTCTCACCACTCTCCCTATGGGTGGTGCAAAGGGTGGTTCCGATTTCGACCCGGTAGGCAAGTCCAACGACGAGATCATGCGTTTCTGCCAGGCCTTCATGACCGAACTCTGGCAGTGCATCGGTCCTGACCAGGACATCCCTGCAGGTGACGTAGGTGTAGGCGGTCGCGAGATCGGTTATCTCTACGGAATGTACAAGAAGCTCGCACGCGAGTACAATACCGGTGTCCTCACTGGAAAGGGTGCAACCTGGGGTGGTTCTATCCTCCGTCCTGAAGCTACAGGCTTCGGCGCACTCTATTTCACCCAGAACCTTCTCCACAAGGCTGGAAAGGACATCAAGGGCTGCAAGGTCGCTATCTCCGGCTTCGGAAACGTAGCATGGGGAGCCTGCACAAAGGCCACCGAACTCGGTGCAAAGGTAGTTGCCATCTCAGGTCCTGACGGCGTCTGCGAGATCCCTGAAGGCATCACAAAGGAGATGATCGACTATATGCTCGTTATGCGCGCATCAAACCGCAACAAGGTCCAGGATATGGCAGACCAGTTCCCTGAAAAGGCCAGGTTCATCGCAGGCAAGAAGGCTTGGAGCATTCCTGTGGACATCGCTCTCCCTTGCGCATTCCAGAATGAACTTTCTGAGGACGATGCAAAGGAACTCAAGGCCAACGGCTGCTGGTGCTGCTGCGAGGTATCCAATATGGGATGCCAGCCTGGTGCCATCAAGTTCTTCCAGTCAAACGGAATGTTCTTCGCTCCTGGTAAGGCTGTCAATGCAGGTGGCGTAGCTACCTCAGGCCTCGAAATGACCCAGAACGCTTCCCACATCAGCTGGAGCGGCAAGGAGGTTGACGAGAAGCTCCACTTCATCATGGATTCCATCCACGAGGCTTGCGTCAAGTTCGGAACCCAGGCTGACGGCACCATCGACTATGTGAAGGGTGCTAACATCGCCGGATTCATGAAGGTTGCCACCGCAATGCTCGAGCAGGGTATCATCTAGTATTATCGCAATACTGCATAACAATAAGAAGCCGACCCTTCCGGGCCGGCTTCCATTTTTTGTATATTCCTTTATGCTCTGTAGTCCTGAGGGTTGCGGAAGCCGAGAAGGAAGGACTTGACGTCCATACGCTTCTTTCCGGCGAGCTGGAGCTCCTTGACACCGATGGCGCCGTCGAAGGTGGTGATGGCGAATGAGTTCCTGCCGTCGGAAATGACGGTGCCCGGGGCAGGGAGCTGTGCGAGTCCGAGGTCCTCCTTCGTGAGCTTTTCCGCTGAGAATATCTTCATCTGGACCGGCTCCTCACCGTCCTTTACCAGTTCAGTATATGCTGTCGGATACGGGCTGAGGCCGCGGATGAGGTTGTAGATGTCCTTGGTGGATCTGTTCCAGTCTATATGGCAGAGCTCCTTGGTGAGCTTAGGGGCCGGTTTCAGGACTTCGGAGCCCTGTATGAAGGATCTCTGGACACGCAGTTCTGCTGTGCCTTCGATGAGGCTCTGGACGGTCTGGACCACGAGGTCCGCTCCCATTGTCATAAGTCTGTCGTGTACGTCACCGGCGGTGTCGGTGTCGCTGATGCGGCATTCCTCGCGGAACATTATTCCGCCGGTGTCGATATCCTTGTCGATCATGAAGGTGGTGACGCCGGTCATACGCTCGCCGTTGATCACTGCCCAGTTGATAGGGGCTGCACCGCGGTACTGCGGAAGCAGGGCGGCGTGGAGGTTGAATGTGCCGAGCTTAGGCATTGACCATACCTCTTCTGGAAGCATTCTGAACGCCACTACGACGAACAGGTCAGCCTTCCAGGCCTTCAGGGCCTCCAGGAATTCGGAGTCCTTGAGCTTGACAGGCTGCAGGACAGGGATGTTGTGCTCGACGGCGTATTTCTTCACTGCGCTCTCGTTAACCTTGAGCCCGCGTCCCGACGGCTTGTCGGCTACGGTGACGACTCCCACGACGTCATAACCCTTGCTGATAAGGGCCTCCAGCGGAGCTACGGCGAACTCCGGAGTACCCATATAGACTATTCTGGTTTTCTTGAACATACCGATGATTCTGCTTGTAATCCTTTTCCAGACTTCCTTTATCTGGTCTGTATTGAATGATGAGTCGTTCTTGGCCTTCCATATCAGCAGAAGGCCTATCGGAGCCAGCAGGTATATGGATATGAAGGCTCCTGTGGATGCGGTTACAGCGCCGTCCTTTGCCAGCTTGGTTCCGGTAAGGTCCACAACCCAGTAAAGCACGAAGAAAAGCACGGAGATGATGGCCGCAACTCCCAGCCCTCCCTTTCTGACGAATGCTCCCAGAGGGGCGCCGATGAAGAACAGCAGCAGGCAGGCAAGAGGACCTGAATAGCGCTTCAGGATTTCGAGGTCTGCACGTCTGATGTAGAACTGTGTCTCATATACGTCGCGGTTCATCGATTCGAGCTGTGAAACCATATCCTCGGATCTGCTGCGTGCCATTTCATAAGTGTCTATCTTGTTCGCCAGGCCGCCCCACTTGATCATCGAACCGCGGTCCAGGTCCTTGTGCTCCCCGATGTGGTACGCCGTGTCGAGCTGGGACTTGTAAACAAGGTTGCTGACGAGGTTGAAATTGCTGAGCTGCTTGTTGTAGCCTTCGTCGAACTTGACGTGGAGGGTGTCCTGGAATTCTGTCAGGTCATCCAGGCTCATCGACTTTATCTGGTCGTTGAACTTTGTACTGTCGGATTTCTCGAAGGAATAGTTCTCGAGAGGTATGATGAGCTCCTGCCTTGCAAAGAATATCTTCTGCAGTTCCAGTGACGTGTCCCTGTACTGCTTTATGTTCGTCTCCTGGTAGTTTGTGCCGTTGTAGAGGGTGAAGGTAAGGTACTCCTTTGCGGAGGACATCTTCATCATAGCGGAGTCCGCGATGGTGACGGAGGTGTTTCCCTTGTTCCCGGTGTGGTCGTAGACCATCACCCCGTGCATCATTCCGGTGGCATCGTCGTTTTCATCGATACGCAGTACATATCCTTCGATGCCGTCATAGAAGATGCCCGCAGGGATCTTGATCTCGTCCTTTGTCTTGCTGATGTCCTCTCGGAGGGTGTATATCTTGTTGAATGCAAGCGGCACCACTGCATCGGAGGCATAGAATGCCAGGACGGATATGAGGATGGAGGAAATGAACAGAGGGGTGATGACCCTGATGATGGAGATTCCGGCACTCTTGATGGCGATGAGCTCGTAGCTTTCGCTCATCTGGCCGACCGTCCACATCGAGGCGAGAAGGGTGGCCAGGGGGAGAGCCAGAGGCAGGATGGTGCATCCTCCCCACATCAGGAACTCCAGAATGACCAGCAGTCCGAGTCCCTTTCCGACGAGCTCGTCTATGTAGAGCCACAGGAACTGCAGCACCAGAATGAACATAACGACCAGCAGGATCGCTACAAACGGTCCTATGAAGGATTTGAGTATGAACCTGTCCAGTCGTTTCATTCTTCGGCAGGCCCGGTCAGGGGCTTTATTCCGTAGCGAGGGCTACGAGGGTGTCAAGTGCTTCTTTCAGTCCTTCGACGTTCTTGCCACCGGCATTTGCGAGGGAAGGCTGTCCGCCGCCGCCTCCAAGGATGAACTTGGCGGCTTCGCGGATGTCCTTTCCGGCGTTGTGGCCGGCGGTGACGAGGTCATTGGTGTACATAAGCAGGAGCTGTGGCTTGCCCTCGAACTCGAATGCGGCTACAAAGGCGAGGTTCTGCTCCTTCTTGAGAAGGATGTTCGCGATGTTGCGCACGAGTACAGGGTTGCGCTTGTTGTCAGTGTACTTAACAAGTCTGATGCCATTGACGGTTTCTGCATTTGCTGCAAGGGTTTCGGCGAGTACGGCGGCTCTCTTGGCCTCGTCCTCTTCAGCCTGCTTCTTGTAAGCGGTGTTCTCGTCTATGAGCTTGCGGAGCATTCCCTCGATGTCCTGGGCGCCGTTGAAGTAACCGCGGAGGTTCTTGATGAGGTCCTGCATTCCATAAACCATCTCGTCAGCGCCTTCCCCTGTCACGGCTTCGATCCTGCGCACGCCCGCTGCGATGGCGGACTCGCTGACGATCTTGAACATTCCGATCTTTCCGGTGGACTTTGTATGGCAGCCGCCGCAGAGCTCGACGCTAGGGCCGAACTTGACGACGCGGACGCGGTCACCGTACTTCTCGCCGAAGAGGGCGATGGCGCCCATCTCCTGAGCTTCCTCCATAGTGGCTTTGCGCTTCTCCTCGAGAGGGTAGTCCGCGCGGATCATTTCATTGACCTTGCACTCCACGGCCTTGATCTGCTCGTCGCTGAGCTTCTCGAAGTGGGAGAAGTCGAAGCGGAGGCTCTTGTCATTGACATAGGATCCCTTCTGCTCGACGTGGGCTCCGAGGATTTCGCGCAGGGCGTTGTCCATGAGGTGGGTGCAGGAGTGGTTGTTGGCTATCTTCTGCCTTCTCTGAGCGTCCACCACGAGCTTGAAGGTGCCGCGGCAGTCCTCAGGGAGCTTCTCTGCGATGTGGACGGTGAGGTTGTTCTCCTTGACGGTGTTCAGGATGCGGATCTGCTCGCCGCTTGCGCTCTCGATGTAGCCGGTGTCACCGACTTCACCGCCCATCTCTCCGTAGAACGGGGTATAGTCGAATACGAGCTGGAGCATCTCCTTGTTCTTCTGGACAACCTTGCGGTGCTTAAGGAGCCTTGCGTTCCCGTATGTGGTGTCGTCATATCCCATGAACTTGCTCTCGCCAGGGAAGAACTCCACCCAGTCGCCGAACTCGTTGGCGGTGGCGTTGCGGGCGCGCTCCTTCTGCTTCTGGAGCTCTGCCTGGAAATTGTCCATATCCACGCTGAATCCCTTCTCGCTTGCGATGAGCTGGGTGAGGTCGATAGGGAATCCGTAGGTGTCATAAAGCTTGAAGGCGTCCTCGCCCTTGATGGTCTTTGAGTCACCGGCGGTGGCCATGCACTCGTCCAGGAGCTTTATTCCGCGGTCGAGGGTGCGCAGGAATGCGACTTCCTCCTCGCGGATGACGCTCTCGATGAGCTTCTGCTGCTTTGTGATCTCAGGGTAGGCCTCTCCCATATCATCCACGAGCTGCTGCACGAGGCGGCAGAGGAACGGGTCGGTGAATCCGAGGAAGGTGTAGCCGTAACGGACCGCACGGCGCAGGATCCTGCGGATTACGTAACCGGCCTTGACATTGGAAGGAAGCTGGCCGTCAGCGATGGAGAAGCTGATGGCGCGGATGTGGTCGGCAATCACGCGCATTGCCACGTCCACGTCCTGGCTTTCGCCGTATTTGTGGCCGGAGAGCTCGCCGATCTTTGCGAGCATCCCGGTGAAGACGTCTGAATCGTAGTTCGAGTTCTTGCCCTGGAGGACTGAGCAAAGGCGCTCGAAGCCCATTCCGGTGTCGATGTTCTTTGCCGGGAGCGGCTCGAGATGGCCGTCGGCGAGGCGCTGGAACTGCATGAACACGAGGTTCCAGATTTCGATCACGTGAGGGTCGCTCTGGTTCACGAGGTCGCGTCCGAGGATGCCGGAGGCCTTCTCCTCAGGGGTTCTGATATCGATGTGGATCTCGGGGCAAGGGCCGCAAGGGCCGGTGTCTCCCATCTCCCAGAAGTTGTCGTGCTTGTTTCCGAGGACGATGTGGTCCTCAGGAAGGTGCTTGAGCCAGGCTTCCTTGGCCTCGGTGTCCATAGGGCACTCGTCGGAGCCTTCGAAGATGGTGGCGTAGAGTATGTTCTTGTCGATACCATAGACATCCGTCAGAAGCTCCCAGGCCCAGTCGATGGCCTCGGTCTTGAAGTAATCTCCGAAACTCCAGTTTCCGAGCATCTCGAACATTGTGTGGTGGTAGGTGTCGTGACCCACCTCTTCGAGGTCGTTGTGCTTTCCGCTCACGCGGAGACACTTCTGTGAATCGGCCGCTCTGTAGAACTTGGCGCGGGTGTTGCCGAGGAAAATGTCCTTGAACTGGTTCATACCGGCGTTGGTGAACATGAGGGTCGGGTCGTTCTTTACGACCATTGGAGCAGAAGGGACCACTGTGTGTCCCTTGGAGGCGAAGAAGTCGAGGAACTTCTGCCTGATTTCTTTGGATGTCATATCAGTTGTTTTCGAAATGTTTCAAGACGACAAATTTAGCACAAAATTTGCGAAAAAAGAGTATATTTGCCCGATTATGTTCCAGTTTAAAGAATATAGCATCAATCCTGAGACCCTCCTTTTTGAGGAAAAGGACGTACCTAGGAAATCGATCGTCATCAAGGCGGTTCTTTTCTTCGTGGCGACCATCCTCCTGGCGGTCCTCTATTTCTGGATATATACGGGAGTCCTCGGCAACGAAAACCCCAAGATGGCCATTCTCAAGCTGGAAAACGCCCGCTGGGCTTCGCGGATAGACGTCCTGAACAGGCGCCTGGACTCATACGAGTCCGTCCTGACGGGCCTGGAAATGAGGAATGACGACATCTACCGTTCCATTTTCGGTATGTCCCCGATACCTGACGAGATGCGCGAGGTGTCGAACGGCGGACTTCACCGCAACGAAGCTCTCGCTTCCGTGCCTCAGAGCAGTTTCCTGTACAAGACAGTGATGCGCCTCGACGGCCTCTGCAAGGAGACATACGTCCAGAGCAAGTCGTTCGACGAGGTCGCCACCCTGTCCAAGCGTGCCGGCGACATGGCGTCCTGCATTCCCGCCATCTCCCCGTTCTGCCCGACCCCGGGCAAGTACAGGCTCTCCAGCCCCTTCGGCTACCGCATAGATCCGGTTTACGGCCGCGGAGCCTTCCACGAGGGGCAGGACTTCGCAATGGACAAGGGAACACCGCTCTACAGCACCGGCGACGGAGTGGTCGAGACGGTCAATTTCAATTTCCGCGGCTATGGCAATGAAATCGTCATCGACCACGGCTTCGGCTACAAGACGCGCTACGCCCATATGAGCGTGATCACCGTAGCGGAAGGAATGAAACTCAAGAGAGGGGACTGCATCGGAATGAGCGGCAACTCCGGCAAGTCCACGGGTCCTCATCTCCACTATGAAGTGATATACAGAGGAGAACGCATTAATCCTATGAACTTCGTCGACATGTCGCTGACTGACGAGGAGTACAATGCGATGGTGCGCCTCCGCGATGACCAGTCCAAGGAGCAGCTCCAGCTGTCCTTCAAACCCAGGAAGAAATGATAGACGAGATGTACGGCATAGCGCCCCCGAAGAAGAAGGGGCCGTTCAGTACTGTTCTGAGA
The DNA here is from genome assembly GCA_045597895.1 of Candidatus Cryptobacteroides sp. Taxonomy (GTDB): domain Bacteria; phylum Bacteroidota; class Bacteroidia; order Bacteroidales; family UBA932; genus Cryptobacteroides. The sequence goes on from JAZLLA010000029.1 coordinate 56,997, forward strand.
GCCATAGGTACGGTCCTCAAGTACTTCGTCGTGACCCTTTCCCTGGCTATCATCTACTACACCATCTTCTCTCTGGTGATATATACCGACAAGGAGAGGAGGATAGCCCGCGAGAACAAGCTCTATCAGAAGACTTACTCGAAGCTTATCGAAAGGGAGTACCTGCTGTCTGATGCCCTTGCCGGTCTGGAAGTCCGCGACAACCAGATATATGAGGATATTTTCAGCGCACAGCCTCCGAAGATGGAACTCCTTCTGAACGAAGATTTCCTTTCCGGCGTGGACAGTATTCCGGACAGGGTTATGGTGTCATACGCTTATGATAAAGTGCTGAAGGTGGAGAACACCGCTTCCAAGGTCGAGGACAATTTCCGGAGGATCTTTGCCCTCAGCGAGGCCGGGAACGCCCTTCCTCCTCTCTCGCTTCCTCTTGATTCCATCTCCTACGCACAGGTGGGGGCATCGATAGGCCAGCGTCTCAACCCGTTCTACAAGGTGGAGACTCCGCACTACGGGATCGATCTGATCGCTCCCCAGGGTGACCCGGTATTCTCTTCAGCACCGGGAGTGGTGACTCTGGTGAGCATGTCCAGGAAAGGACTCGGAAATGTTGTGGAGATCACTCATCAGGGTGGATATGTGACCCGTTACTGCCATCTGGCCGATATCGTAGTGGTATCGGGGCAGAGGGTGTCACGCCATCAGAAACTTGCCTCCGTGGGTATCTCGGGCAACTCCTTCGCCCCACATCTCCACTATGAGATCAGGCACAACGAAGAGATACTCGACCCTGTGGACTTCTTCTTCATGTCCGTCACTCCGGACGAATACATGAACATGAAGTATATGGCTACAAGAACCGGACAGTCAATGGATTAAAAATAATTATTATGGAAAAGCTGTACTACACCATCGGCGAAGCCGCACAGATCCTGGGGGAGAGCACTTCCCTGGTGAGATACTGGTCAAACGCATTCTCCAAGCATTTCAAGATTCAGCGCACTTCGCGCGGTGACAGGAAATATACTGCGGAGGATATCGAGACACTCAAGCAGATCCATCATCTTGTCAATGTCCAGGGCCTTACCCTTGACGGTGTGGACAAGGCTCTGAAGGATAACAAGAGGGGCGTCGACAAGGATGTCAAGGTCCTTGAATCCCTGAAAAACATCCGCGAACAGTTATTGGCTGTGAAAAACTCTTTAAATAAATAGGAAAATTTTTATACCTTTGCAGTTCATAAAGTAAATCGATATGGCAAAGAAAATCAAAAAGGTCGAAACACCTATAGACCAGAGGGAAACATTCGTATCACTTCAGAAAAATTTCGCTGATTCCGAACTCAGCGTAGAGGAGAAGCTCAAAGTCCTTTACGAACTTCAGGAAGCTGACGTCGCGATCGACAAGATCCTCCAGCTCCGTGGAGAACTTCCTGTCGAGGTTGAAGCTCTCGAGAACGAAATCGCTGACCTCAAGGCCAAGGTAGCGGCGGACACCGACATCATCGACAAGTTCAACAAGTCCATCGCCACCGCCAAGCAGAACATCATCGACCTTGACGAAGAAATCGCCCAGTACCAGCAGAGGCTGGAGAACATCTCCAACAGCCGCGAGTACGACTCCATCAACAAGGAGATCGAGAACCAGGGCTATCTGAGGCAGATTTCAGAGAAGAACATCAACGACACCAGGATGGCTATCTCCAACAAGAAGGCCGCCATAGAGGACATCAAGCACGCTATCGCAATGCGCAGCGAGGACCTCAAGGCCAAGAAGCAGGAGCTTGACACCATCGTGGAGTCCACTTCCGAAGAGGAGGCAAAGCTCATCGCAAAGAGGAACGAGTGTGCAGCAAAGATCGATGCAAGAACAATGAGCGCATACGACCGTATCAGGAAGAGCGTCCACAACCACCTTGCAGTAGTCTCTGTGTACAACGGTGACTCTTGCGGAGGATGCTTCAACACCATCACGCCACAGCGCCTTCTGGAGATCGCTTCCAACAAGAAGCTCATCATCTGCGAGCACTGCGGCCGAATTATCGTCAACCCGGACTTCGAATAATAGACGGATATGCCAGACCCGACCGCCAAGCCAAAGAAAAAAAAGGACCAGGCAGTCAATCTTGATACATTAGGGCTTGAGATGGGCACTGTCCCGCCTCAAGCTCTTGATGCTGAAGAGTCAGTCCTTGGTGCAATGCTTCTTGAACCATCGTGTGTCGATGAAGCGATGGAGGAACTTACCCCTTCCTGCTTCTATGATCCCAAGCACAGGATGATCTTTGAGGCTATGTCCTCTTTGGTGACAGAGCATGTGGCGGTCGATATGATCACGGTCTCCAACAAGCTGAAGTCTCAGGGAAAGCTTTCCGACGTGGGCGGAGCAGTGGCGCTCGCCGACCTTTCACAGAAAGTCGGCGCCGCCGCCAATATGGAGTTCTACATAAAGATCCTCAAGCAGAAGACTATACAGCGTGACCTCATCACCGCTTCGTATGACATCCTCAAGGACTCCTATGACGACTCCGTAAAGGTCGATGACCTCATCGACATGGCTCAGACAAAGGTCTATGCCGCCATTCAGAACAATGTCAAGAAAGAAGTCCAGGATATAGGCTCCATCATCAATTCCGCTCTTTCCGAGATTGAGAAGCTCCAGGGGACGGAGGGTCCGACAGGAGTTCCTTCCGGTTTCCCGTCCATAGACAGGATCACCCAGGGATGGCAGGCGTCCGACCTTATCATCCTCGCCGCAAGACCTTCCGTGGGAAAGACTGCATTTGCCTTGAACCTTGCCAGGAATGCTGCTGTGGTCCATCACATGCCGGTGGCTTTCTTCTCTCTGGAAATGTCCGCCATCCAGCTTGGCAAGCGACTGATGACCAGCGAGTCCGGTCTCAGCGCCGACAAGATCAAGGGTGGAGTCAAACTCGAAGCCTACGAATGGGAGCAGCTTGAGTACAAGCTCAAGTCCCTCGCCAAGGCTCCGCTTTACATAGATGACACTCCGGGCATTCCTGTAATGGAATTCCGTACAAAGATAAAGACCCTCGTGAAGAACAAGGGCGTCCGTCTCGTTTTCGTGGACTATCTCCAGCTCATGCAGGGCCCTGCGGAGCTCCGCGGAATGCGCGAGCAGGAGGTTGCCGCCATCTCAAGGACGCTCAAGGCTACTGCCAAGGAGCTGAACGTGCCTATCATCGCGCTGTCCCAGCTCTCAAGAAATGCTGTGCAGCGCCAGGGTGGAGGCGGAAAACCTCAGTTGAGCGACCTCCGAGAGTCCGGCTCCATCGAGCAGGATGCCGATATGGTTATCTTCATCCACAGACCTGACTACGTCGGTCTGTCCGAGAACCCGGGGGACAAGGAGGCTACACAGATCATAATTGCAAAGCACAGAAACGGTGAGACCGCAGACATTAACATGCATTTCAGAAGCGAGCAGATCAAGTTCGTCGAGCTTGATGACTCCCTGGACGTGCAGGCCAGGACGTTCGAGTCTGGGATGAACAACGACCTGGGAGGCGGGGATTTCCCTGCATCGTCGTTCGGCACTCCGGGAGAATTTGACAACCAGGCTCCGTTCTAGTCTTTCAAGTTATGGAATCCGTATCCCACAAAGGAAAAATAATCGGCATAACTCCTGAGACCACCTCCGTGGAGATAATCTCCGAGTCCGCCTGTGCCTCGTGCCACGCGAAAGGACTTTGCGGGATGTCGGAGCATTCGAGCAAGGTCATCGAGGTCCCTTCCGATCCGTTCGTCATCTACGAGACGGGTGAGGAGGTGAACGTCGTGCTCAAGGCTTCGATGGGGCACAAGGCTGTGTTCATAGCCTATGTCGGCCCCCTCATTGTCCTGACTGCTGTGCTGCTGGGACTCCTGGGGCTGGGCGCCGCCGAGCTGATGGCGGGCGTGTCAGCATTTGCCGCGATAGCGGTGTACTATCTTTTCATCTGGCTCCTGAGGGACAGGCTGAAGAGCGAGTATGTGTTTAAGATTGAGAAACAAATTTAAAACCACATAAACGATGTCAACAACAATTATCTGGACCATTGTCATCCTTTCAGTCCTCGGACTGCTGCTGGCCCTCGTCCTCTTCTTCATCGCGAAGAAGTTCAAGGTCGAGGAGGACCCGCGCATCGACGAGGTGGAGAAGGTGATGCCGGGTGCGAATTGTGGAGGCTGCGGATTCGCCGGCTGCCGTGCATTTGCCGATGCAGCGGTGAAGGCTCCGAACCTTGACAACAATTACTGCCCGGTCGGAGGAAATGAAGTGATGAAGAAAGTTGCGGCCATCCTCGGCTATGAGGTGAAGGAGAAAGCCCCTATGGTGGCTGTCGTCCGCTGCAATGGTACCTGTGAGAACCGTCCGAAGACCAGTGCCTATGACGGAGACTCATCCTGCAAGGTGAAGGCTGCCCTCTACAGCGGGGACACCGGCTGTCCTTTCGGATGCCTCGGATGCGGCGACTGCGTGGCAGCCTGCCAGTTCGGAGCCATCTCGATGGATCCTGCGACGGGGCTTCCTGTAGTGGATGCCGCCAAGTGCACCGCCTGCGGATCCTGCGCCAAGGCCTGCCCTAAGCACGTGATCGAGATCCGCAATGCCGGAACCACGCCGAAGAACAGCCGCCGCGTATATGTCTCCTGCATTAACAAGGACAAGGGCGCCGTGGCCCGCAAGGCCTGCAAGGCAGCCTGCATAGGCTGCGGCAAGTGCGCCAAGGTCTGCAAGTTCGACGCCATCACCGTGGAGGACAACGTCGCATATATCGACTATGAAAAGTGCAAGGCCTGCGGCCAGTGCTTCTTCGAGTGCCCTACCGGAGCCATCCATGTCTCCGGATTCGAGCCGAAGAAGGTCGAACCCAAGCCGGCCCCTGCAGCAGAACCAGTAAAGAAGGAGGAGAGCAATGGGTAAAATAACATTCAGAATCGGAGGCGTGCATCCGGATGATGCGAAGGTCTCCAGGAACTGCGCCATCGAGGTCCTTCCTCTGCCGCAGACAGTATATATCTCAATGGCCCAGCACCTCGGTGCTCCCGCCAAGCCGGTCGTCGCCGTCGGTGACATAGTGAAGACGGGCCAGGTCATCGCCGAACCGGGCGGTTTCATCTCCGCCTTCGTGCACTCTTCAGTAAGCGGCACAGTGAAGTCCATCGCTCCGCGCAAGGACCTCGCCGGCAACAACGTGATGCATGTGGAGATAGCCGTGGAAGGCGACGAGTGGGCTGAAGGGATCGACCTTTCGGACACCCTCGTGACAGAAATCCCTGAGGACAGGAACGCTATCCTCGACAGGATCAAGGCCAATGGCGTCGTTGGTCTGGGCGGTGCCACCTTCCCTGCACACGTCAAGCTCAACCCGGCTCCGGGAAGCAAGGCCGAGTGCCTCATCATCAATGGAGCAGAGTGCGAGCCTTACCTCACAAGCGACTTCCGCATAATGGTCGAGCGTCCGAAGGAGATAGTCATCGGAGCCGCCATCATGAAGAAGGTCCTCGGTGACTGCAGATGCGTAATCGGCATCGAGGAGAACAAGCCTGAGGCCATCGAGTCCATGAGAAAGGCAGTAGCCGAGCTCGGATACAAGGGCATCGAGGTCGTATCCCTCAAGAAGAAATACCCACAGGGCGGTGAGAAGCAGCTCATCGATGCTGTGATGCGCCGTCAGGTCAAGTCCGGCGGTCTGCCTATCAGCGTAGGCGCCGTCGTCCAGAACGCCGCCACCTCCCTCGCCGTCTACGAGGCAGTCCAGAAGAACATGCCTCTGATCACCAACGTGATGACCATCACCGGCGACTGCCTCCCTGTCGAGAAGCAGCACAACTACAAGTTCCGCATCGGAATGCCTCTGAGCTATATCGCAGAGTATGCCGGCGGCATACCCGAGGGCGCTGCCAAGCTCATCAGCGGCGGTCCTATGATGGGAAGGGCTATCGCCAATATCGACGCCTGCACCGTCAAGGGATCCTCATCCATCCTCTACCTTTCCGAGAAGACGACCAAGCGCCACGGGGCCGACACCTGCATCCGCTGCGGTCGATGCATGGACGCCTGCCCTATGGGTCTGGAACCGTTCCTGCTCTACCGCCTCACCAAGGTCGGAGACCTGGAGCAGCTGGAGGCCAATGCTGTCCAGGACTGCATCTCCTGCGGCTGCTGCCAGTTCAGCTGCCCTGGATATCTTCCGCTTCTGGACAATATCAACATCGCCAAGGGCCAGGTCCTCGGCATAATCAAAGCCCGCGCCGCAGCCGCCAAGGCCGCAGCAGAAGCACAAAAAGCAAAATAACGGAGCTATGGAGAATTATTTAGTATCACCCAATCCGCACATCCACGCAAAGGCTTCGACCAGCTCACTCATGGGCGACGTGGTCATTGCGCTGCTTCCTGCGATAATCGTTTCTGTCATCTTCTACGGATGGTCCGAACTCCTGGTACTGGCTGTCAGTGCCGTTTCCTGCGTTTTCATTGAATGGGCCATCACCAAGTGGCTCATGAAGAAACCCGGCCCGTTCTGCGGCAGCGCCGCTCTTGTGACCGGTCTTCTTCTGGCTATGAACCTTCCTTCTTCCACCCCTTGGTGGGTGGTATTCATCGGTGCCCTCGTAGCCATCGGTGTAGCCAAGATGTCTTTCGGCGGTCTTGGTCAGAATATATTCAACCCGGCTATCACTGGCCGTGTCTTCCTGCTCGTATCGTTCCCTACCTATATGACCCACTGGGAGATGCCTCAGGGCCTCTTCGGCGTGGACGCCGTTTCAGGTGCCACCCCTCTGGGAGTCATCAAGGAAGGCCTTATGCAGGGTGCAACCGTCCCTGAGCTCATGGCCCAGAACGGATACTCATATTCACAGATGCTCTTCGCCAATCTCGGAGGCTCAGCAGGTGAGATCTCAGCCATAGCCCTTCTGCTCGGCTTCGTCTACCTGCTTGTCCGCCGCGTTATCAAGCCTTACATCACCCTCTCCATCTGGGGAACCGTGTTCGTGTTCGCAGGCATCCTCTGGCTGGTCAACCCTGCCCAGTTCACCGACCCTCTGTTCAACCTCCTCACCGGCGGTATGATCCTCGGAAGCTGCTTCATGGCTACCGACTACGTCACATCCCCTATGAGCGACAAGGGCGGCATCATCTTCGGAATCGGCGTGGGCCTCATCGCGATGCTCATCCGCTACTTCGGCTCATATCCTGAAGGCGTCTCATTCGCCATCCTGATCATGAACGCCGTAGTTCCGCTCATCAACAAATTCTGTCACCAGAAAAAATTCGGGAGGGCTTGACAATGGCAGCAAAATCTTCACTTAAGAATATGGTACTCTGCCTGACCCTGGTATGCCTGTTCTGTTCAGCCATACTCGCAGTGGTCTATGCAGTGACTTACGAACCTATCCAGGCAGCGGCTCAGAAGGCTCTTGAGGAGTCCATCAAGCAGGTGCTTCCGGATGGAGGTGACCTCTCGGATGTGGCAATCGCCGATTTCGCAGGTCAGAAATTCGAGTATTACACCACCACAGCCGAGGGCGAGGCTCTCGCTTATGCGGTGAAATCCACCACGGTCGGTTTCGGCGGCCCTCTCACCATCATGGTGGGCGTACTTCCTGACGGTACTGTGTACAACACTTCAGTGCTCACCTGCAACGAGACCCCGGGTCTCGGAGCCAAGTGCACTTCGGATGAAAAGTTCATTTCCCAGTGGAAGGGCCTGACCGCCGACAAGGTCATCAAGGTAAAGAAGGACGGAGGTGACATCGATGCCATCACAGCATCCACCATCACTTCACGCGCCTACTCCCTTGCAGTCTCCAACGCTGTGGCATTCGTCAAATCTCTTAACGGAGGGGAGGAATAGAGTATGAGCAAGCTTTCACTTATCACCAAAGGTTTCATCAAGGACAACCCTACCTTCGTCCTTGTACTCGGTATGTGTCCAACACTGGCCACTACCACTTCCGCTATCAACGGCCTTGAGATGGGACTCGCCACACTTTTCGTGCTTGTCCTTTCAAATATCGCCATTTCCCTTCTCGCTCCGGTGGTTCCTGACAAGGTCCACATCCCTGTATACATCGTGGTGATCGCCACCTTCGTGACTGTCCTTCAGTTCGTAATGCAGGCCTTCACCCCTGACGCATACAAGACCCTGGGTCTGTTCATCCCTCTGATTGTGGTGAACTGCATCGTCCTCGGCCGCGCAGAGGCTTACGCTAACAAGAACACCGTCTTCGACTCAGCCCTTGACGGACTGGGGATCGGCCTTGGCTTCACTTTTTCATTGACAGTGATAGGCATTGTCCGTGAGATCCTGGGCAGCGGTTCAGTGTTCGGCTGGAAGTTCATTGCCGGCGACGGCATCCTCGCCTTCGTCATGGCGCCGGGCGCCTTCATGGTCCTCGGCTACCTCATGGTTCTGTTCAACAAGTATCTGAAAAAGAATTAGTGCCCTATGGAATATATAATCATCATTATATCAGCGATATTCGTTAACAATATCCTGCTGTCGCAGTTCCTCGGCATCTGCCCGTTCCTCGGCGTTTCGAACAAGCTTTCCACCGCGACAGGAATGTCCGGAGCCGTCTGCTTCGTCATCACCCTCGCCACAGTGGTCACTTATCTGCTGAACCAGTACCTTCTCGTTCCGTTCAACCTCGAGTTCCTCCAGACCATCGCCTTCATCCTTGTGATCGCCGCGCTGGTGCAGATGGTTGAGATTGTCCTGAAGAAGATCAGTCCATCTCTTTACCAGGCCCTCGGTATCTTCCTTCCTTTGATCACCACTAACTGCGCCGTCCTCGGCGTGGCCATCACCGTGGTCACCAAGGAGTTCACCTTCGGGGGAGAAGCCCATATGCTGAACCTGGGCGAGGCTGTGGTCTATGCTCTCGCCACCTCCATCGGCTACGGTCTGGCAATGATCATCTTCGCCGGAATCCGCGAGCACCTTGCAATGAACGACGTTCCGAAGTCCTTCAAGGGTCTTCCTATCGCCCTTATCACCGCTGGCATCCTCGCCCTTGCATTCCTCGGATTCTCCGGTATCGTTTAGTCATACTGCTATGGAAGAAGAGCGGCAGCCGGCTCTGTGGAACTCGAACTACGTGAAGGTGTGGACGGGGAACTTTATGATGTACTTCGCCTTCTACCTCATCGGTCCGTTGCTTCCGCTGTATCTCCGTGACTGCTTTGCCGCGGACAAGGCCGCTATCGGACTTGCTCTGAGCGGATACACCATCGCCGCTCTGGTCATTAGGATGTTCTGCGGATATCTTGTGGACACTTTCCCGCGCAAGAAGGTTCTCCTGCTGTGCTACGGGGCGTTTGCGCTGATGTTCGCCGGATACTTCATCACCGGCTCCATTCTTCTTTTCGCCATAGTCAGAACACTTCACGGAGCCCCGTTCGGTGCCACTACGGTATCCGCCAGCACTGTGGCCATCGACGTTCTGCATCCTCAGCGACGTGCAGAAGGGATAGGCTACTATGGCCTGAGCAATAACATCGCGATGGCGATCGGTCCTTCCGCCGGTCTGCTTCTCCACAGGCTCATCGGGGACTACAGTGTCCTTTTCGGCATATCCCTGGCATTCGGTGTCATCGGCTTCATCATCAACTCCACCATCAAGTGCGCCGTGCGCCCTCCGGTTCCGGAGAAGAAGAAGATCTCACTGGACCGTTTCCTGCTGCTCAATGCCTGGAGCCTTGCATTGACCGTGATGGCCCTGTCATTCGCATTCGGTATTCTGACCACTTATGTGGCCATTTACAGTCAGGAGCAGCTCGGGATGGAGTCCGGTTCGGGCACTTTCTTCCTGATGCTGGCCGTCGGACTCATTATCGCCAGACTTACCGGCAATGGTGCCCTGCGCAAGGGACTTGTTGTCCGCAACGCTTCGATGGGAGCCGTGCTGGCCCTCCTCGGCTATGCCGTCTTCGCCTTTGTTTCCACCAAGGCCGGATATTTCGCCTCCGCCTTCATCATCGGTTTCGGCCAGGGCAATCTTTACCCTGCTATGCAGACGATGTTCATCAATCTTACCGGTCACGACCGCCGCGGCACGGCGAACTCAACCATCCTTACCGCCTGGGATGCCGGTGTCGGGCTCGGCATCATCCTCGGTGGTGCCGTTACGGAATTTGCCGGTACCTATTATCCTACTTTCATCCTTGCATTTGCGGTGGATATGGTGGGAACCATCTGGTACTTCCTCTACGCCCGCCGCTCCTTCCTCCGCAACCGCGTCCGCTGACTGCCCTTCTCCTGTTGTCCCCCCCTTTCCCTCCGCAACCTTCGGGCTTTTCCCGAAGGTTAATGCCGTTTTGCCTCTTTTCTCGCGCAACCTTCGGGCATCTCCCGAAGGTTAATGCCGTTTTGCCCCTTTTCCTTCGTAACCTTCGGGCTTTTCCCGAAGGTTGAGAGTCGATAGACTGTGGCTTATTTCGTTGATAATCAGCGAAATGATATATTGCCTACCGCCTTTTTGGGAGGTAGGTAGTTGCTTAAGTTATTGATATTGAAATAAATAAACTAAGATCTATCTCTGGAGGCAGGGGTGATGGAAGCCGGTCGGCAGGAAGCGCGTTATCCCTCACCGGATGGGTGAGTGATGGTTATTTGCGGCGGATGCCGCGGACAGGGTCAGCGGCGAGCGGGTCGTCCGGCCAGGAGTGCTTGGGATACCTGCGCCGCAGTTCCTTGCGCACTTCGAAATAAGTGTTTTCCCAGAAACTGCGGAGATCTGACGTGAGCTGGACTGGCTTGAATCCCGGGGACAGAAGTTCCATCAGGACAGGACGCCGGCCGTCATCCACGCACGGCGTATCCAGAAGGCCGAAGCATTCCTGAAGCCGTACACGCAGTACCGGTGCTTCTGCCCCGATACGGTATTCCAGCCGTATATGGCTGCCTGTAGGCACTTCCACGAAAGAAGGCGCCAGCCGCTCCACGGTCTTCTGCTGCTCGTACGACAGCATCGCCCAGAGCGCGGCGCACAGGTCTATTTTCTTCAATTCGGCTACGGAAGATGCCTTTCCCAGATACATAGGAAGCCATTCCGAAGCATTTGAAAGCACATCGGAAGTGGCCAGAGATGGCAACGACAGTTCCGGATGCCAGGCAGCGACTGCTCCTACCCGCCTCTGCAGGTTCTCCACCTCGTCGGAGAAGTCGAGCATTGACACTCCATCCTTTTTCGCCGCCTCACAGATTATCGCAGACACCCTGTTGGAAGGGATATTGGAAAGAGGTTTGCTCTCCAGTACCAGCCTGCCGAGGCGCAGGTCGGTCTGGGCGACCACTGCACCGCGACGCGTGTCCCAGCAGACGTTTTCCACAGCTTTGCCCATCGGGCGAAGATCGTCCAAAGAAACAGGGCATCCCAGGAACACCCGTCCTTCCGAGCCCGGCCTGAGTGAAACGCTCGCAGCGACGATCCAGTCGAACGACGCCAGCAGATCGGAAGCTCCGGCTGCCGCGATTTCTCCATTGGCCAATAAAAACCGCCCTCCGCCTAGCGCCTGCCCGGCCCTCTCGGGATAAGCTGCCGCGAGCAGCGCTCCCGTTTCGAACGGGTCGGCAGGGGAGTTGTCCGCCTGCACCCGCGCCAGCGAAAGGTACTGCTCCGCAGTGCGCACGAGCCTTTTCAGCCCCCGGCCGGAACGGCGCGCATCCCTGAGCATATTGACACGGGCTGTGAAATCAGCGTCCCCTTGCGCCATCGGGTCCTTCTCTTCGAGCAGGGCCGCGATGTCGGAGGCCAGCGCCTTGGACCCGCCGCCGTCCGAGCGTACCAGCATCCGGGCTATGCGTGGATGGCACGGCACAGCAGCCACTTTCCTTCCGTGGGTGGTGATGACCCCTTCCTCGGTCAATGCTCCCATTATCGTCAGCATCTTGCGTGCCAGCGCGACGTTCTGCGCCGGCGGCAGGTCCAGCCAAGGCAGGTCCTCCAGTTTGCCTTCGCCCCAGGCTGCAATGCTCAGGACTGTCGGAGCCAGGTCTGCATCCAGAATCTCCGGCGTGCGGCATTCCGCCATCCTGCCCTCAGTCGCGGCGCTCCAGAGCCTGTAGCAGACTCCCGGAGCCACGCGGCCCGCACGTCCTGTGCGCTGCAGGACCATATCCTTGCTGATGCGCACGGTTTCCAGATGGCTCAGGGCCTTTTGCGGGTCGAACACCATCTTCCGGCAAAGGCCTGAGTCCACGACTATGCGTACCCCCTCTATCGTTATCGAAGTCTCCGCGACAGGCGTCGCCAGCACCACCTTCCTTTCTCCCGGAAGGCTCGGGGCAATGGCCTCGCGCTGCTCCTGCGGCGTCAGCAGACCGTACAGCGGCATCACCCGTGTCTGTCCCAATGCCTCACCCAGCAGCTCCTGGCACCGTCTGATGTCCGCTTCGCCGGGAAGGAAGGCGAGGATATCGCCTTCATGTTCCCTGTGTGCCGTTCTGATGGTGTGCGCCACCAGCTCGGCCGCGTTCTCCGGGACGGCCTCGCCGCCAGGCCTTATGACTTCCACCGGGAACATCCGCCCGTCGCTCTCCACCAGAGGCGCGCCGAGTGCCGCACAGATGGCGGAAGCGTCGATGGATGCCGACATTATGACCACCTTCAAGTCCGGTCGCACGAGCCTCTGCGCCTCGCGCACGAGCGCCAGTGCCACGTCGGAGTTTATGCTGCGCTCGTGGAACTCGTCGAAGACCACGACGGAGACCCCCTCGAGGGTCGGGTCATCCACCAGCATCCTTGTCAATATCCCTTCGGTAAGCACTTCGACCCTGGTCCGGTCTGAGACGCGGCTGTCGAAGCGTACCCGGTATCCGACCGTTCCTCCCACGCTTTCTCCGGCAAGGGAGGACATCCGTCCGGCTATCTGTATGGCGGCAAGGCGCCGCGGTTCAAGCACGAGCACCTTGCCCCCGTCCCGGACTCCGTCCAGGATGGTGAGTGGAAGGAGGGTGGATTTTCCTGCTCCCGGGGGTGCTGTGATGACCAGGGACGCATTTCGGGACAGCTGTGCGTTCACTTCATCCGCGATTCCCGCGGCTGGAAGTTCAGAGGCACGGCTGTCCCGAAACTGAAACATTGTATTATGGTTTATTTCTTCTGCAGATATTCGTGGATGGAAGCGGCCGCCTTGCGACCGGCGCCCATTGCCAGAATGACGGTGGCAGCGCCTGTGACGGCATCGCCTCCGGCGAACACACCCTCGCGCGTCGTTGCGCCGCCTTCGTCGGCCACAAGGCCGCCGCGCCTGGTCGTCTCGAGACCTTCTGTGGTCCTGGCGATCAGAGGGTTAGGCGATGTTCCGAGGGACATGATCACTGTCTCTGCTGGAATCTCGAATTCTGAGCCTTCCACTGGAACAGGGGAGCGTCTGCCGCTGGCGTCAGGCTCTCCGAGCTCCATTCTGATGCACTTCACTGCGCGTACCCAGCCCTTCTCGTCTGCGAGGATTTCGACAGGGTTCGTGAGCATGCTGAACTCGACGCCCTCTTCGTGGGCGTGGTGCACTTCCTCCTTGCGGGCAGGAAGCTCGTTCTCTGTGCGGCGGTAGACGATGGTGGTCTCTGCTCCGAGCCTGAGAGCGGTGCGGGCTGCGTCCATCGCTACGTTTCCTCCTCCTACTACGATGACTTTCTTGCCGGCGTGGATAGGGGTGAGGTAGTCGTCGCGGAATGCCTTCATCAGGTTGTTCCTGGTGAGGAATTCATTGGCCGAGAACACTCCGTTGCAGTTTTCGCCCGGGATGCCCATGAACTTAGGCAGTCCGGCGCCTGAGCCTACGAACACTGCTTCGAAGCCTTCGTCGTCCATCAGGGAGTCGATGGTGACGGTGCGGCCGATGATGACATTGAGCTCGATCTTCACTCCGAGGGCCTTGACGGCCTCGATTTCGGCGGCTACGACCTTGTCCTTCGGCAGACGGAACTCAGGGATACCGTACTGGAGCACGCCGCCGGCCTTGTGCAGGGCCTCGAAGATGGTGACGTCGTATCCGAGCTTCGCCAGGTCTGCTGCGCATGCGAGTCCTGCTGGCCCCGATCCGATGATCGCCACTTTACGGGCTTTTGTGGCAGTCCCCTCTGAAAACCGTGCCACCCTCGGCGATGCATTATTTTCGCGGTTCCAGTCGGCGACGAAGCGCTCGAGCTTGCCGATGGCCACGCTCTCGCCCTTGACGCCGAGCACGCAGCTGCCCTCGCACTGAGTCTCCTGCGGACACACGCGTCCGCAGACAGCAGGCAGTGACGAATCCTCAGCGATCTTGGCCGCAGCACCGGCGAAATCACCGTCCTTGACCAGGGCGATGAAATCCGGGATCTTCACTCCCACCGGGCACGCACCCACGCAGCGCGGGTTCTTGCAATGGAGGCAGCGGGTAGCCTCAAGCATCGCCTCCTGTTCATTATATCCGTAGCAGACCTCTTCGAAATTGGTCGCTCTGACTTTCGGGTCCTGTTCCCTGACGGGAACTCTGTCTATCTTGTTTGCCATTGTTCAGTCCTCCTGTTTTCCTCTGCCGATTCTGCATTTGTGGTTCTCGCGGGCCTCGCCCTCTTCCGTGCGGTACTGGCCCTGGCGGCGCATAGCCTCGTCGAAATCGACCTCGTAGCCGTCGAATTCAGGGCCTTCCACGCAGGCGAAGCGGGTCTTTCCTCCGACGGTGACGCGGCAGGCGCCGCACATTCCCGTACCGTCCACCATAAGTGTGTTGAGGCTGACGGTGATAGGCAGACCGAGCTTCTTTGCGGTCAGGGTGGTGAACTTCATCATTATCATAGGTCCGATGGCCACTGCATGGGTGTAGGCGTTGCCTTCATTGACAAGCTTTTCAAGCAGGGCGGTCACCATTCCGTGGAAACCCTCGGAACCGTCGTCGGTGCAGATGTGGAGGCGGTCGCAGACTGCGGCCATCTCATCCTTGTAGATGAGCAGGTCCTTGGTCTTCGCACCGATGATCACGTCCACCTTGGCTCCGTGCTCGTGGAACCATTTGGCCTGAGGGTAAACCGGGGCGGTGCCGACTCCGCCGGCGATGAAGATGAAATGCTGCTTTGAAAGCTCCTCGTCGCTCATTGAGACGAACTCGGAAGGGTTGCCCAAAGGGCCTACAACATCGCAGAAGGCCTCTCCCGGCTCGTAGGACACGATGTCCTGGGTGGAAGCGCCTATCGGCTGGGTGACTATGGTTACAGTGCCTTCACTGGCATCGAAATCGCTGATGGTGAGCGGAATTCTCTCTCCTTTCTCGTCAGCCCTGACAATCAGGAACTGGCCCGGCCTGGCCGCCGCGGCCAGTCTCGGAGCCTCCACCTTCATCCTGCAGATGGTGGGGGTGAGCATTTCTTTTGTGATGATTTTATACATACTACTAACTGTTTGGATTCGTCTGTTTCCGATGGAGACGCTTACAATCTGAAAGCGCTTTGAAATGTGAATATAGCTAAAATATGCGAGTGTGCCAAACATTCCGGGCGAAATCTTTGGTTCAGAGGCCTGTGGAAGATTTGTTTTCTAAAAATTTTTAATTTCAAATTTAAATGTCTAAATTAGCACTCGTATAGACAGTAGTGTATAATTATGAAAATCGCGCTTGTTCAGTTTGATATAGAATGGGCCGCTCCGGCGCACAACCGTGAACGGCTTGACGGCATTCTGTCCGGACTTGAGGCTGTGGACCTGATAGTCCTGCCGGAGATGTTCTCGACGGGATTCGCCACAAAGCCCGAAGGTATAGCCGAAGAGGCTCCTTGCGCTTCTCTGGAATGGATGAAGGCGAAGGCTTCCGCACTCGGCTGCGCCATCGTGGGAAGCATTGCGCTCCACGACAGCGGGAAATACGTGAACCGTGTATATTTCGTGAAACCCGACGGTGATGTCACGGAATATGACAAGCATCATTTGTTCACCTTCAGCGGTGAGCACAGGCTTTTCACCCGCGGCTCGGAGAGGAAGATCGTAGAATGGAGGGGAGTGCGTTTCCTTCTGAACGTGTGCTACGACCTGCGTTTCCCTGTATGGAGCAGGAACAGGAAGGACTATGATGCAGCCATTTATGTGGCCAGCTGGCCGAGCGTGAGGCAGTTCCCTTGGGAGACCCTCCTTCGCGCCAGGGCTATTGAAAATCAGTGCTTTGTTCTCGGCGTGAACCGTGTGGGCAAGGACATTTCCCTCGATTACGATGGGGGCACCGCGCTGATCGACCCGTACGGAGCCACTGTGGTGGGCGCTGAAGCGGGAAAGGAGGAAGTCGTGGTCGCTGACCTCGACCTTTCGCTGCTCGAGTCGTTCAGGGAGAAGTTCCCGGTGCTGGACGACGCCGATGAGTTTGAAATTAAAAAGTAAAAGATATGTCAGAGAAAAAACTTTTGCTAGGTGATGAAGCGGTCGCCCTGGGCGCCCTTCAGGCCGGCCTCTCCGCAGTGTATTCCTATCCTGGAACACCTTCGACGGAGATAACCGAATATATCCAGCTGAACGCCCCGCAGCTCCGCAGCCGCTGGTGCACAAATGAAAAGACCGCCATGGAGGCGGCTTTGGGGATGTCCTACGCGGGCAAGAGGGCTCTTGTCTGTATGAAGCACGTGGGAATGAACGTCTGCGCCGATGCGTTCGTGAACTCCGCTATCACCGGAGTGAACGGAGGCCTTGTTGTCGTTGCGGCCGATGACCCGTCCATGCACTCGTCCCAGAACGAACAGGATTCCCGCTTCTATGCCGGATTCGCGATGACTCCGCTTTTCGAGCCGTCCAACCAGCAGGAGGCTTACGACATGATACAGGAGGCGTTCGACTATTCCGAAAAAGTGAAGCTTCCTGTAGTTTTCAGGATGGTCACACGTCTGGCCCATTCCCGCGCTTCCGTCGAGGCGGGGGAGAAGAGAGGACAGAATGCCCTCAATCCTGCGGATGACCGCGGGTGGGTGCTTCTCCCTGCCATTGCACGGCGCAAGAATGCCGAACTGATAGCCAAGCAGCCGGAACTCCTGAAATACTCCGAAGCCGCATCGGGAATAGAATGTCAGAGCCGCGTGGCCCAGTCATCACTCGGAGTCATTGCCTGCGGTATTGCATACAACTACGTCAAGGAATGCGGCGCTGACGTGCCTGTTCTCAAGGTCAACCGATATCCTGTGCCTGAGGCCGCCGTCAAGGCCCTGGCCGGCCGCTGCAAGCGCCTGCTTGTCGCCGAGGACGGACAGCCCGTGGTGGAGAATGCCGTGCGCGCCATTCTCGGGGCGGACTACAAGGTGACG
>JAZLLA010000030.1:0-14398 GCA_045597895.1 Candidatus Cryptobacteroides sp.
ACATTTCCGATGGAGATGTCGGAGTTGCCTGCGAAGGCACCGGTAAGGCTGACGACGCGCTCCGGGCAGGATGTGCCGAATCCGACGATAGTCAGACCGATGACGAATTCGCTGATTCCCGCCTTTCTGGCGATGCTTGAAGCACCGTCCACGAGCCAGTCGGCGCCGAAGATGATGAATGCAAGACTTACCAGAAGAATGAATATCTGTAGTGTCATATTTCTGATTTTAGTTTCAACGCACAGACATTTTCAACATGCTGTGTGTGGGGGAACATATCTACAGGCTGGACGGTCGTAATGGTGTATTTCTCGCAAAGGACTGCCAGATCGCGTGCCTGAGAGGCAGGGTTGCAACTGACATATACCATCCTGTCAGGTTCAGCGTTCAGGATGACCTTGGCCACATCCGGGTGGATGCCGGCTCTCGGAGGGTCGAGGATGATGACATCCGGGCGGCCATGTTTTCTGATGAATTCATCGGTCAGGATGTCTTTCATGTCACCGGCGAAGAACTCGCAGTTCGTGATGCCGTTGTTGCGGGCGTTGAGCTTGGCGTCAGCGATTGCTTCCGGTACGTATTCGATTCCGATGACCTTGGAGGCTTTGGCGGAGACGAACTGGGCGATGGTGCCGGTGCCGGTGTAGAGGTCGTAGACCGTCTCGCTTCCGGTGAGGGCGGCGAAGTCGCGGGCGACGCTGTAAAGCTTGTAGGCCTGAGGGCTGTTTGTCTGGTAGAAGGACTTCGGGCCGATCTTGAATTTCAGGCCCTCCATCGTTTCGTAGATGGCGTCCTCGCCCTTGTAAAGGATGCAGTCAAGGTCTCCTATCGTGTCATTCAACTTACTGTTAATGACGTAGTAAAGAGACTTTATCTGAGGGAAGTCTTCAGATAGCGCATCGAGCAGGGCAGTGCGCTTTTCCACGTCTTCGTAAGCGAAGACCACGGTCAGCATTATATCTCCGGCCTCTGTTGAGCGGACGATGATATTGCGCATATAGCCCTGGTTTGCACGGAGGTCATAGTATTCGTAGCCGTGGTTCAGGGTGTAGTCCCTGATGAAGTTCCTGATGGAGTTGGACGGCTCGGCCTGGAGGTGGCAGTCCTTTATGTCGAGTACCTTGTCAAAGAATTTACCCACGTGGAAGCCGAGGCCGCAGCGCTCGTTTTCGGAGAGTTCCTCGGGATGTTCGTCCTGAAGGAACCATCTTTTCGAGGAGAACGAGAACTCCAGCTTGTTCCTGTAGTACTGGACCCTGTCGGAGCCGATGATCGGGGAGATTTCCGGAATGTCGAGGTGTCCTATGCGTACGAGCTGGTCGTAAACCTGCTGCTGTTTCGCCTGTAGCTGGAGCGGATAGGGGAGAGGCTGCCATCTGCACCCTCCGCATACGCCGAAATGAGGGCAGAACGGTTCTAGTCTCTGGTCGGAAGCTTGTTTCATCTTCACGACGAAGCCTTCCATATAGTTTGATTTCTTCTTCGTCACGCGCACGTCCACGATGTCTCCCGGAACGGCGAATTCAACGAAAAGGACGATGCCGTCCACGTGCGCCAGGGCTTTGCCCTCGGCTGCCACGGACTCTATCAGCACGTCCTCGAGTATAAGATCGACTTTTTTTCTTGGCATTACCGTATTTCATTCTGTCGGTTCCGGGGGTAAAGGGACGGAACCGATATAACATACAAAAATACTAAAATTCTTAAATTATTCAAAGGGCTTCACGGTGTTTTAAATTTATGTGCTAATTACTAGCCTATTTAACAATATTGTTTAAAGGTATAACAATAATGTTAATATCGTATACCGTGCTGCTTTTGCTAACGGATGAGGGATAAATACAGTTAACTTAACATAATATAAATTGTGTAACAATGAAGGGCGGGGAGTGTCAGAAGGACAAGGCCACTGAAAACACGAACGCTCCATAGTAAGAATCGCTGCGGTTCAAATATGCCGGCTGCACCTTCTGTCCGATGTTCATGTTGTATATGTCCGGATGGTCCGTGGCCAGCTGAAGGAAGGATTTGAAGTCGATGCTGTTCCTTGAACTCAGCGAAAGCCTGTAACCGGCTCCGAGTCTGGCAATGTTGTTCTTCAATACTTTTTCGTCGAAAACATACGCCTTGCCCGCCTCTGCCATTGCAAATATTCCGTCCTCTTGGAAAGACTTGAAGAAATATGAGAATCTCAGCAATATTGGGAACATCCTTCTCTCCTGGAAAACGCCGGCGAATCCGGCATTCAGAGCGAGAGCATAATGCTTTGCTGCTTCAAACTGTACTCCTGCCTGCATGAAAGCATTGGAATACATTAGAAAATCCGTATCACGGACATCGATTCTGTATCCGTCCATGGAGTCCACGTAATCATTATGGTACTTATGCAGGAAAGTTCCGGTGTAGCCCCATTCGATACCGAATTCCACACGGGAATCTTCCAGATACTCCAGAATCTTTGTCTTGAAATCCGCCCCTGCAGCCTCCTGATGGCACGAACACCATACAAGGGCTGCTGGAATGATATATCTTAACCATTTGACCATTATAACGCCCATTGTATGCGGATTTGAGGATAAAAGAAGTGCAAAAGTCCTGTTTTATAGAGACTTAGGTTATTCCTTCCGTATCTGCTGTCCTTGTTTATCGTGAATGCCAGATCTGCTCCGAGTTCCAGGTTCACGGACAGTCTCCGTTCGAAGAGGAATCTCATTCCAGCCACTCCGCTGAGTCCGGCGATAGTGCTGTATGTCTTGTTTATGTCCCTGACATACCCGCACGTGAGGCCGGGACCGGCATAGAGTTCCAGAGTGCAGTCTCCCCTGTCGTATGTGTTCACCACCATGTCATGGGTGTATGTAAACTTATAGCCGGGACGGGAGTAGTTTCCGATAATGATGCCGAATATGTCGGCATCGAAGGTAACTGATTCGAATGAGGAGGGATATTGCTGGAATTCGGCGCAGACGCCCAGGCCCTTTGGGGAATGGAACGTCCCCAGCCTTATGGAAGCGTTGTCCTGAGCTGCTGCCGCCACCCCTGACATTACAATGGCAATGACCATTACCGCCTTAATGAATTTCGCTCCCATAACTTGACGAAGTTAGGAATTTTCTTTGAAAAAGAGAGTAAAAAGTTATACCTTCGCAATAGTTATGACAACAGTCCTTCCTCCCCTTCCGGAACGCATGCGACCTCATTCGCTTGACGATTATGTCGGCCAGAGACATCTGGTCGGCGAGGGTTGCATACTTCGGAATATGATCGACGGCGGAAGCTTGTCCTCATTCATACTCTGGGGTCCTCCGGGAGTCGGGAAAACCACTCTCGCCCACATCATTGCCGATTCGCTGGACCGTGAGTTCTACACCCTTTCGGCTGTCAGCGCGGGTGTGAAGGATGTCAGGGATGTCATCGACCGCGCCAGGAACCGTTCCGTTTTCGGCGGCGGTCTCTCCCCTATCCTCTTCATCGACGAAATCCACCGGTTCAACAAAGCCCAGCAGGATGCCCTTCTCGGCGCTGTCGAGGATGGCACGATCACCCTTATCGGTGCCACCACGGAGAATCCTTCGTTCGAGGTCATCACCCCGCTCCTCTCACGCTGTCAGGTATATGTGCTCAAGTCGTTGGAAGTGAGTGATTTGAGCGCTCTTCTGGAGCGTGCTCTCCGCGATGATGCCGTCCTCAAGGAGAAGCAGGTCACCGTCAAGGAAACGGACGCCCTGTTCCGCCACAGCGGCGGCGATGCCCGCAAGCTTCTCAACATACTTGAGATAGTGGTGGACTCCTTTGTCGGGAAGGGTCAGATAGTCATTGACAATCAGACCGTTACCTCCTGCCTCCAGCAGAATGTCGCCATATATGACAAGGATGGTGAGATGCATTACGACATCATCTCTGCATTCATTAAGAGCGTGCGCGGATCAGACCCTAACGCAGCGGTCTATTATCTGGCAAGGATGCTCGACGGCGGCGAAGACCCGCTCTTCATAGCCCGCCGCCTCTGCATATCGGCGGCCGAGGACATCGGCCTTGCCAATCCTAACGCCCTTCTCCTGGCCAATGCCTGTTTCCAGACCGTCAATTCCATCGGGATGCCGGAGGCCCGCATCCCTCTCTCGGAGACTACCATCTACCTGGCATCTTCCCCGAAGAGCAATGCCGCCTATCTTGCCATCGACAAGGCCCTTCAGACTGTTCGTAACGATCAGATGGCGGCAGTGCCGTTGTGTTTAAGGAATGCTCCAACCAGCCTGATGAAAGACCTCGGATACTCAGATGGTTACAAATATGCTCATGACTACCCGGGAAACTTCGTCGACCAGGAATTCCTGCCTCAGGGAATGGAAGGGACAGTCTTCTACGAGCCGCAGAAGAACAGGCACGAGGACACACTCAAGGCGTACCTCGCGAGCTGCTGGCCTAAGTATTATTCAAAGGAAAACAAAGACTAGAACGGGTAGCCCACTCCGAAGTGGACGGAATACCCGTCGCGCTTGAGCCATTCACCCGGCTTGAGCCAAGGGTTCTCGCGTGAAGGCTCGTGGAGCTTCATACCCATATCCAGCCGGAGCACCAGGAAATTAAGGTCAATTCTGGCGCCCACTCCCCAGTCGGCGGCGATGGAATCCGTAAGGTTCTTGAAATCAAATGAGGACAGGCTCTTTTCCTGCTGTATCGACCAAACGTTACCTGCATCGACGAACAACGCGCCTTCCAGCTTCCAGAAAAGGTCGAAACGGTATTCTACGTTCGCTTCGATCTTCAAGTCACCGGTCTGGCTCGGGATACGGAATGTCTGGCTCGGCGCTTCGCAGCCCGGACCCAGGGAGCGTGCCTGCCAGCCTCGCATACTGTTTGCACCGCCGACGTAGAACTGCTTCTCGAACGGCAGGGCGGATGAGTTACCGTATGCGTGTCCTACTCCCCCGACGAGGCGCGTCGCAAGCGCCTGGCCGCCATTGCGACCGAAGACCCAGGTCCTTCCAAGGGTCAGCTCACCCCTCACATACTGTGAGAAAGGTATCCCCCAGATAAGTCCCGCACCGTCGTCGTCCTTTTTCATCACAGGCTTGAGGAGGCTGATAAGATTACCGGACAGGTCGGCGGTGAACCTTGCATAATGATATGATACTGAAGGCTTGACCTCGGAGTTCGTCGTATAGTAAAGGGTTCCTCCCACTCCCGCGTCGAAGTGGTCCTGGTAGGAATATCTCATGAACGGATTGGCCTCTATCATCTCCAGGAAATACTTCTCCACGTTCTTCAGGTTGACTATATTAAGCTGAAGAGGATAGGCCTGGTATGAAAACCGGCGCAAGCTTCCGGAATATCCGAAGGATGTCGAAACGATGTTCCTTGTGTACTCCGGTCGGTTCTGGTAGTTGTATGAGGCGTTTATTTCGGTACGCGGGATGTTCCTTCCTCTGAAATGGCTGTATGAAAGTCCGAGGAAGCGCGGCAGGCTCAGGCCCGCTGAAACTCCGAATTCGTTGGAGCGGACGGGCTCGTTGACCATGAACTGGAAGTTGCCCAGGAAACTGAGGTTCAGCCACTCTCCGCCGTGGAAGAGGTTCTTGTTGTAGAAGCTCAGCTGAGGCGAGATGCCGATCAGGCCGGTGGAGTTCGTGGAGGCTTCGAGATTGGCCTTGAACCCCTGGAGCTTTGAGGAGGAGAGGCTGATGTCGCAGTTCACGCGGTTTGTGTCCACCTGGTTCATCTGGACGCTCACGCCGCCGAAGAGCTTCAGGGCCGACAGTCTTGAGTACGTCCTGTCGACGTTGGCTGCGCTGTACCGCTCGCCCGGGCGTATGGTGTTCAGGCTCTGCAGTATGTCCTCGCGGAACTTCAGGTCGGCATTGTGGGAGATCCTGACGCTGTCCACGAAGAATTTCCTGATAGGCTTTGCATCTGCGGGAGTCTCGTTACGGGTGTAGTCGTTGATTCTCATCTCTAGGAACGTCTTTCCCGGAACGCTCACGGTGTCAGCCTCAAAAACATAATGGTTCTTCGAGAAATCGAAGTATCCGAGGTTGCGGAAGTGCTCGGTTCCCCTCACTGTCTCCTGCTCGAGCGATGCTTCTGAAAGGTAATCGCCCACCCGGACCCCGACGTTCGCCATGTCCGCCCTGAAATCCTCTGCGAACGTGCCGCCCTGCGGCAATGCGAACGAAAGGCTGTCGATTACATATCTTTTTCCGAGCCCGATTTTGTAGACGACCCTTGCTTTCTTCTTATTAAGGTGTATATCGCTCGTTACCCGGGAGTCGTAGTAGCCGAGGTACTCGAGCCTGTCCTTGATGTTGTCGATGGATGTGATTACAGCCTCCGGGTCATAGAGAACAGGGGCTTCACCGATTTTCCGGCAGAACTTCGCCCATCCGCTTGTGTCGTCGTCATCGACCCAGTTGTAGATGGAAACAAACGGTGTCCAGCCTAGGACGCCTGTGTTCGGACTCTGCTTGATATACTGATTCAAACCACTGGTGTTGAAGGCTTTGGAGTTAGTGACTTTAATCTTGTTTTTAGATAGCATATATGCGTCGTCCGGCAGTGTCCTGGTGGTGCTGCAGGACGCTGTAAGAGCCAAGGCTGCTGTAAGGAACAGGATATTGCGACGCTTCATCTTCAGTGGTGGATTGCCAAATCACACAAATTTACACAATATTTGATAATTCGTGGTTATATTTGCGATATGAATTCCATTTCCAGCAAGGACATAAAGTTCATCAAGTCACTGGCCACAAAAAAGTTCAGGGACGAGACCGGACTGTTCGTCGTAGAAGGCGAAAAGATGGTACGCGAGGCGGAGAAATCCCGTTTCGAGGTTGTGGACGTCTACAGACGTGATGAAATCGGTGATGAGGCGATGTCCAGGATCAGCCAGTTCTCCAGTCCGTCACCCGTCCTGGCTGTAGTAAGGAAGCCGTCAGAGATTGAAAACGGCGGATATAAAGTGGAGCAGGGGCTTTTCCTGGCCCTTGATGCTATCCGTGACCCGGGCAATCTCGGTACCATAATACGGATTGCAGACTGGTTCGGCATCAAGACGGTCTATGCGAGCCGCGATACAGTCGAACTGTTCAATCCGAAAGTGGTCCAGTCCACTATGGGAGCCATATTCAGGGTTGATTTCCACTATGTCGACCTGCTGGAATATGCTTCATCCGTGCTCTCATCGGGCGGAAAGGTCTATGGGACTTTCCTTGACGGACTGAACATTTATTCAAGGGAACTTTCCACCGGTGAGGACTCCCCTTCCGTCATCGTGATCGGCAATGAAGCGAACGGTATATCGGATGCTCTCGGGGCACTTGTTTCCGACCGTCTTTTCATCCCTCCTTACCCTGCCGATGAACCGGGGTCCGAGTCTCTCAACGCCGCCGTCGCGACAGCTGTCACGGTAGCTGAATTCAGACGGAGAAGTCAGAAATGACGGCTCCGAAAGGTGGCACCGTCACCTCCATTACTTCAGGAATTCTGTTCCGATCCAGTCCTGAATATTCGATGCAATGATCAGGGATACTGACCTTGATTTTAGTCTCATTTTGGTCGAAATTGGCTGTTAACAAAAATGTTGTACTCTTTAACGTATTTGTTTCATCCTTTGTGCTCCTTATAAATACGAAATGCTTGTCAGGATTGAACCCATTTTCCGGATTCTGGCACCAGCAGAGGTCATAAGTCAGTCCATCCCTGCCTGCAGGGCTGGAGGCGAGCTTCAAGAACGCCCTGTACCGCTCGAGAAGTGCGGCTTGTCCGGCGGTAAGGGTTCCGGTTTTCCTGCCGTGGACAGTAGCGTGAAGCCTCTTGATTTCATCCGGCTGTTTCAAGTCGAAGATGCTGGTCCTCCCCTCGCTTCCTTCGGCTGCATCGGCCCCGATTTCCTGCCCGAAATAGAGCATGAACGAAGAGTTGTTGAACAATGCAGAGACTGCAAGTGCAGCGAAATGATCGTTGCGGCCTGCGAACCACGGTGAAGCGATCCTCTGTTCGTCGTGGTTTTCAAGGAAATTGAGCATCGAAGGCTGGAGGTCCTGCAGATACTGCCAGTTCCAGGTGATGGCCCTGGCGCTTCCCTGCCCCTGTACTATGCTGCGTACGGTGTCGTACAGTCCGGACTTGTCATAAAGAAGGTCGAAGCCAGTTTCCTGGATGTATTTTCCGTAATTGTCCTTGTTGTATACTTCTGCGATGAAGATTATGTCCGGGAAATCGCTTTTGATCCGGCATATCAGCCACTGGAAGAACTCCGGCGGGACAAGCTCCACCATGTCGCATCTGAAACCGTCGAAGCCTTTCTCCGCCCAGAAGCGGACTATCCTGTACATCGTCTCCCAGGTGTCGGGGTGCGAATAGTCTATCTTCAAGGTATCCGACCAGTCATAGTCGTACCAGGCGAAATGGGGTATCCCTCCCCTGTCATCGTGGTAGTTCCGTCCCACGTGGTTAGGCACAAAGTCGATTATTGCCTTGAGCCCGTGGCGGTGAGTGCGTTTGATGAGCTTATCCAGCTCATTGAATCTATCATTCGGATTGTCAGCTAAATAACTATTGACATCATAGTAGTCGCAGATGGCATATGGAGAGCCGATTTCACCCTTGACGAAGTCCTCTCCCGTCGAGTGGCTGATCAGACCGGTGTACCATACATAGTCCACTCCCAGGTCCTTTATATAGTCCAGGGTCGCCGCATCCACGGAACTCATCTTTCCTTTGCCCCAGAGTCTGGGCAGCATCTGATATATTATACTTTTCCTCATTTCAGCAGCGAAGATATGAAAATTCTATAATTAAAGTGTAACTTTACAACCACATTGAATTAATAACCGGTTTAAATGAAAGTCATCAATCTCGGAGAGAGCAGCTCGGTTCTCAACAGCATCATCGCACAGCTGCGCGACGTAGAAATCCAGAAAGACAAGGCCAAGTTCCGTGACAATCTATACAGGGTCGGACAGATCCTTGGATACGAGGTGAGCAAGGCGCTTGACCATAAGCAGATAGAGGTAACGACCCCGCTGGGCGTCGCAAAGATCGAAGTGCCGGCCGAGAAGGTGGTAGTGGCGACTATCCTCCGTGCCGGACTCCCTCTCCAGCAGGGTGTCCTGAGCTGTTTCGACGATGCTGACAGTGCATTCATAGCCGCGTTCCGGGCTTATGACAAGGACAAGAACATCCAGGTTTTCACAAGCTACTGCGCGACCCAGCGCCTCGAAGGGAAAACAGTCATCCTGGCTGATACCATGCTTGCCACCGGCTCTTCAATGCTCGATGGAATCAAGGTACTCAAGGAAAAGGGAGGCGAGCCTGCCAGGCTTCTCCTCGCATGCACGGTAGCAAGCTCCAGGGCAATAGAAATCCTTCAGGAAGCACTTCCGGATGACGTCATCCTCTGGGTGGTCGCCATTGATGACGAGCTCAATTCAAAGGCATATATCGTCCCCGGCCTCGGTGATGCCGGAGACCTCTGCTTCGGAGAGAAGCTTTAAGCGGCAGGACGAACATTAACTTGAATCACAATTAATATCACAGAACTAATATGCGGTTGAAATCATTTGCGATGATGGCATTGGCGATGTCCGTCATTTTTACATCCAAAGCTGTAGCACAGACCCCCGACCCGAATTTCTACATCTATCTATGCTTCGGCCAGTCCAACATGGAGGCCGGAGCCATCCCTGCTGAAAAGGACAAGGATTTTACTGACGAGCGGTTCCAGTTCCTGGCGGCAGTCGATATGCCGCGCTTGGGAAGGACGATGGGCAACTGGTATCAGGCCACTCCTCCTATCTGCCGTCAGGAGAACAACATGGGTCCTGTCGACTTCTTCGGCAGGAAGATGATCGAGAACCTGCCCGACAGCATCAAGGTCGGTGTCATAAATGTCTCTGTGGCAGGTGCTAAGCTGGAACTCTGGGACAAGGATGCCTGCGAGGCTTACCTCGCAATGGAAAACGCCGATCCTGCCCGCCAGTGGCTCGGCAGGATGGCGCAGCAGTACGGAAACAGCCCGTATCAGCGTTTGCTCGAAATGGCCAGGATCGCCCAGAAGTCCGGAGTCATCAAGGGAATGCTTGTCCACCAGGGAGAATCGAACCCTGATGACCCGCAGTGGTGCAGCCGTCTCAAGAAAATCCACGATGACCTGTGCAATGAACTTGGCCTGGTCCCGGATGATATCCCACTCCTTGCCGGAGAGCTCAAGCAGGCTGAGCAGGGCGGAGAGTGCGCAGCTTTCAACAAGGCTGTCCTGGCACATCTCCCTGAAGTGATGAAGAACGGATATGTCATCTCATCGGTGGGCTGCGAAAGCACCGGGGACCAGTTCCATTTCAGCACGGAGGGCATGCGCCTGATGGGATACAGGATGGCGGAGAAGATGCTCGAGCTCCAGGGATTCAAGCAGCACGAGACACGTACGCTGAGCCTCAGGCCACAGAGCACGGGCATCAGCATCAGCCCGACCCTCGCTGGAATCTTCTTCGAGGACATAAACCAGTCGCTTGACGGCGGCATCTGCGCCCAGCTCATCCAGAACCACGGTTTCCAGGCATACAATGTCCCTGACGCCCCGGAGAAGGAGTTCTCCACTTCCGATACCTGCATCCAGGGCTGGACCGTCATAAGCAGAGACGGTGCAGATGGAAGCGCCAGGCTCGTCAGCGACCACCCTCTCGTAAAGATAGCCCCGAAATATGACTTCGACCCTGATGACAAGTACGATGACAACCTCCGCTACGCCCAGTACAGCGTGCGCTTCGACGTCCAGGACCCTGGCGAAGGCTTCGGAATAGCGGCCAACGGATTCGGCATCGCCGAATACGGCAGCGAGCGACAGGGCTACTATTACTCCAATGACACCCAGGCCGCATCAATCCCGGCAAAGAAGGATACGGAATACGACCTCTCACTCTACCTTCTCGGAGACAAATACAAAGGCAGCATCAGCGTATGCCTCGAGGACAAGGACGGGAAGATTAATTCCAATGTCCTCACGTTCAGCAAGCTGGGCAAAAAGTGGAAGAATTATACCGGAACCCTCAAGGCGGAAAGAAGCGTTGACAGCCGTCTTGCTATCGTCGCTGATGCCAAGGGCACTTTCTACCTCGACTTCGTCACCCTGCTTCCGGAGGCATCGGAACTATGGATGGACGGCAAGTACGGTCCTTTCCGCAAGGACCTCCTGCAGGCCCTGGCGGACCTTCATCCGACATTCATGCGCTTCCCCGGCGGCTGTGCATCTGAAGGTACCAACTACTTCGGGCAGGTGTTCTGGAAGAACTCCATCGGTCCGAGGGAGGAAAGACTCGGCTTCCGCAACCACTGGGGATACTACACATCCCAGTATGTGGGCTTCTATGAATACCTGCTTATGGCAGAATCACTTGGAGCCACGCCGCTCCCTGTTCTCAACAATGGCGTGACCTGCCAGTTCGCCGGCCATCAGTACATCGCGCCTCTCGACACGGAAGCTGACAGGCAGCGCTTCCACGACATATTCGTCAACGACGCCCTCGACTTCATCGAGTTCTGTAACGGCGGAGTGGACACGGAATGGGGCAGGATGCGCGCTGAAATGGGACATCCGGAGCCGTTCAATCTCAAATATCTGGGCATCGGCAATGAGAACCGCGGTCCTGAGTTCTGGGAGCGTTTCGACATCATCTACAATGAAGTGAAGGCCAGATACCCTGACATCATCATAGTCTCCACAGCCGGCTCTGCCGCTCAGGGACGGGAATTCAATGAGAACATGTCGCAGATCGACGCCAAGTATCAGGATACCGTCGTCGACGAGCATTACTATATGGGCAACGACTGGTTCTACAGGAACGGGGACCGCTATCACGCAGACAAGGTCCGCGGCAGCGAGGGGATAACCTACGACCGCGAGCGCCCTACACGTGTCTTCGTCGGCGAGTTCGCCAATAACCGCGCTAACAACGATTACGCTTCCGCAATGGCGGAAGCCGCATACTGGACAAGCCTTGAGCAGAATTCCGACATGGTCGTTATGGCGGCTTACGCTCCGCTCTTCTGCAAGAAGGGGTTCAACAAATGGAATTCAAACCTCATCTGGTTCGACAACCGCGGCCTGTGGCGCAGCTGCAACTACTACTATCAGCAGCTCTTCTCCGTGGCCGGAGACAAGGCCTTCGAGACAAGCTCTGTAATGAACGGTGACGCTGCCGACGGAACGGTCTACCTCTCCCCTACCATCGACTCGGAAACCGGTGAGATGTTCATCAAATTCGTCAATTCAGAAGCTGTCGACAAGCTCGTCACAGTCCACACCGGAAGCGACGACGCCGTCAGCGTCACAGTGGAGTTCACCACTTCGCACGATACTACGGTCAAGAATCAAGGCAGTCAGAACCTGTACTCAAGCCATCCTGACGCTGGACGACGCTTCAGATATTCAGAGTCCGTCGTCCCTCACAAGGATGACCTTGGAACGGTGCAGGGCAGCTTTGTATTCAACATGATGGAGAACTCCATCGGAATCATCCGCCTCAAGCCTGCAAAGTAATTCAGAACAAACAATTCAACCAAAGGATGACCCAAAAGTCAACAACTTGAAGGTCATCCTTTTTATATTATCTTTTCCACTCGAGACCGAGAAGGATAGTGCGGGGGCGCAGATTGATATACTCGACAGAGTTCATCAGAGGAGAGACTGAGATGTTCCGGAACTCTGTCGCATTCATGAGATTGGTGCCGGTCAGGAACAGTTTGAAAGACTTCGATAACTCCCACGAGAAGGTCGCTCCAAGAAGGAACAGTTCGCTGGACCCGCCTCCTTTGTTGAAATAGTAATCTCCTGTAGCCTTGAGAGAATGTTTCGAGGAAATCCTGAATGTGATATCGGAGGAGTCGTGAAATATTGAACTGCCAGTTGACGGCACATTATCCATCACGACACTGTTTGAATGATACTTTGCCTCGCTCTGCAGATACAGCCAGTGAAGCGGGCTGATTGTGAAACCTAGGGACGCATCGACAATGCCACCGCCATAATCGTAGTTCATATCGTTCTGCATCATGACCGCATCATAATGCTTGAATGATATCCTGGACTCAATCTTTGCGTCAAGGCTGAAAATGCTTTTTGACACATAGAATGCCGGTCCGTAACTGCTCTGGCTGACAAATGTCTCCCCGTCGCTGGAGAACACGTAGCCGTCAGCCAGCCACCTTTCTGGCAAAGGCATCTTCTGATGTGAAACATCGAAAGCCAATTCTGCGAGAACCTGCTTGATAGGGTGCTCGTACTGCAGGCCCAGATGGCCATTGGTTAATGGCTGCACGGACGGACGGGAAAGGCCTTTGTGCAGCGAGTTGTATCCAGTTATTACATAACCATTCGTAAACTTCGTTTCCGCCGGAGCGGTATCCGTAACCATCACCCTGGCATTTGTGGTCCAGTATCCGCTCTCATATTCCCCACTCCAGTAAAGCATCGGAGACAAGCGCAAGTATGTCTCCGAAACATCTGACCCATGGAAATCGTAGTATCTGAGCATCCCTTTGGCAATCACCGTACTGCTAAGCTTTTTATAGTTATACAGAATACCCAGGGAAAGCTCAGGGGTGACACTCGTCAGGCTGATGTCGTTGTCCAGAGAATAATCAGTCTCTTGAGGCAAATCACCTGTGGCTTTGCCTCTCATACTGCCCGAATAAACAGTAAGCGTAGGCGTCAGGCCGAACTGCAGGTGTTTGATCTCTCTGGAAAAGCCCTTCAAAGATATCTTGTTCCACAATGCTTTCCTGTCATATGTCTGGGAAATGTCTCCCCACGAAGAAGAATATATGCCGCTGTCCTCGGAATATTGCGTATATATCTGACCGGACAGGTACCTGGAGTTTTTGCCCGAAAGGGCAAACTTCATGGTATTGCTGAACTCAATGTTGTCGATGGACATATCCTCGTCAAGAGGACGCGAACCTGTCATAGCCGAAGATACACCATCCTTGGAGATGCAGAATCCCAGATCATCACGGAAATAGCCCTTCTCCTTGTTCGCCTCGAAGTCCAGCCCTCCGGCAAGAGTCCTGCCGTGGACCGTACGGTTCACATCCTCGGTCATTTCCATTTCGGGGTTAGAATACTTGACAGAATGTCCGGTCACGGCGCTGACGGCATCTTTGGAATAGTTAAAATGAGCGCCAAGCACGACATCTTCTCCGACCGTGATCTTGTCCTTGGTCTTGAATGCCCGTGAATTGTTGAATATGGCAAGTGACCTGACAATTTCAGAGACGCCTATCGATGGAGAAAAGAAAGGAGACATGGTGAAATGGTCATCCGAGCCTTCCGGAGTTGCTGACACGTTTTCCGGGCCGGATTCATTCATGTTCCCGGAAGCATCAAGGTCAAGGACGTTCATGG
>JAZLLA010000031.1:0-91693 GCA_045597895.1 Candidatus Cryptobacteroides sp.
CGCAAGATTGATCATGTAGTAGGCAAACTCCTCGAATATCTTGTAATCCCGGTTAGCGTTGGCGTAGGCAACATTGCTGAGCTTGATGTCTCCGCTGCCGAATCCGAGATGGTAACTCTTATTCTTGATGGCGCTGATGATGCAGATCACCTCTCTGAGGCTGTCGCAACTGGAAAGTTGCCCGAACATCATCACAAGAAGCTGGTTCCAGCAAGTGAAGGTCTTCACGTACCTGTCGCCTCCACGCTTCTTGACTATTCCATCAAATATTCGCTTGGGCAAAAAGTCAACGAGCTGATTGAAGATATGTTTTCCGCTATTCATCTTGGCCTGAGTTGTTTACAGGCCGCAAAATTACGGAATCAATTCAAATCGACACGCGCCATTTTTGCTTATAACTAATTTACTAACAATATGTTACAAAGGACTAAACTAATTTTCTTTGGACACTAGTGAATTGAGATTATTTCCAGACTTTACAGCATAGTTCTGCATATGGGGAAAGTATGAAGAGTATTGTTATGTTTGCGGTTTTAATGGCCAACATCTGAAACGAACAGATTGTAAAGAGTGTGGTGGTAAGAATACTGTGATATATGATAAAGGGGCTCATTTTATTGGACATCCTATTCTTTATCATGGTTATTGTCAGAAATGTGAGGCCCAAAATGCTATTTTTGAATGCCCGGATTGTGGTATTGCGTATCATTACTATTATGAAGACGGAACCTCAAAGTGTTACGAGGGTCATTGCGTGTGCCCCAAATAATAGATGGCATTGGCACAATGTTCAAATGTGTAGATTTCTGTTACAAACAAAATATTCTTAAATTTGTCAATAGGACATATGCCCGATAGATTAACTTTAGTGTAAAAATATGAAATACAGCGTTTTACAAGTAACAATATCCGAGCTGCTGGACTGGATTAAGAAGGATCGTATAGATCTGCATCCTCCGTACCAAAGGAATTTTGTCTGGACATTGAAAGACCAGAAGATGTTGATAAATTCGATAATGCGAGGATATCCGTTACCTAATTTTATCATGTGCAGACACGAGGATGGAAGATATGAGATGGTAGATGGTCAACAGCGTGCAACCACTATTTCAAAGTTCGTCAAAAATGAGTTTCCCGACATAAATAGGCGATTTTTCAAAGATATTGATCAGAATGAATTTCTAGATTACAAGCTTTTATTTACGGTAATTGAAAACGTGGATACAAACAAGGGAGAATCGTTAGAGGAGTATTTCAGTTTGGTTAATAAACGTGGGGTTCATCTAAATGCAGCAGAGATCAACCAGGCGCAATATCACGATGCTCCTTTTATGAAGATGGTTAATGATTTGATGGATATACAAGGTCTTTCAGAACTTGATATTTTTTCTTCGAAAACCAAACAAAGAATGAATGACCGAAGTTTGGTGGAGGAACTTGTTGCGTATCTTTTCAAGAAGAAAATTACGGAAAAGAGGAATGCCGTAGATGAGTTGTTGGAATCTTCACTTCTGGAAAATCAGATAAAGGATGTATCTGATCAATTCGAATCTGTGATTAGTAAAATATGCTTTTTGAATAGTAATGTGAAGGCACTTAAGGATACTCGCTTCAAACAAAGAAACGATTTTTATACGTTGTTTGTTTATATTGCCAAGAATAGTGAGATTCCATCTAAAGTGTTGGAGAAACAATATGCTTTCTTGATGTATTTAGATGAAAAAGGATTTATTTCTCCTTCCAAAGAGGAATGCAAAGTTCTACATGACTACGCATCTCACTGTGTGACCCAATCTAATTCCAAGAATGCTAGAGAACAACGCCTAGCAATTATGGAGGATATTCTTATATTCAAGGATGGTGATGATATGAGTGAAAGATTATCTTCCTTGATTGATTATTTGGAGGAGGAATGTAATATTGACAAAGTCGCTTTCTGTGAATTTGACGGATATAAAGTCGTAGAAGTTAAATTATTACCGTAATACTATGGAAGTTAAAAGCAATTTCCGCTACGACGGTCATGATATTTGTCTTTCAGGAGATATAAAAAAGAATCTGCTGACGCTGGATCATGTGGATTATTTCGTTGCTCCTTTATCAGACCTTGGAAATAAGGGTGGCCATTCATTTGTCTTTAAATTATTTGAAGCGCAAACATATGAGGATGACTCTGATCCCGTGAGAGTTATTAAAATAGATAAATTTAGGAAAAATTATAATGGAACAATAAAAGGTTTTCCTAAGAAAAGCCGTTTTCAGCAAGAGATAGAGGCGATGAAGATATGTCAGCAGGCTGGGAAGGGAAATGTTATGACATTGTTCTGTGACGGTTATTTTATCTGTAAAAACAATAAAGGTGTTGATGCTTACGCCTTTCCTTTTTATGTTATGGAATACGCAGAGAGTGATTTGAAAGATTATATGTCCGAGAAAAGAGACAATATTGATGATGCTGGGAAAATAGAACTATGCCTAAATCTTGCAGAGGGGTTGAATGATTTGTATAGTCTTGGTATATACCATCGTGATATCAAACCGGATAATGTCTTTCTTGTTGATGGTAAGTGGAAAATAGGAGATTTGGGACTTATAGCTTTGCGTAACAAACCGACATTGGATACAGAAGGTGAGTTTGTTGGCCCCAGAGGGTGGATATCTCCGGAGGCAATGAACAAATATCTTTCAGAGGGGGTTGAAGGGCTTAATTTTGATTGTGCAATAGACCATCAATCAGACTTGTTCCAATTGGCAAAGGTCTTTTGGTTTATACTTCAAGGCAATGCCCCAATTGGCGGTATTGAATCAAGAGATTTCAAATTTCATAACGATGAGATGTATAGTTTGCTAAAACACATGCTTAATCATTCAAAGAAAAGACGTCCGGCAACAATAAATGATGTAATTCTTCGATTGCAACAGATTGTGAAGAAATACTATATGTGACGGTTGTTGTTAATATTGATAATTGGTTTGATATGAGGTTTGTAGAGAAATATACCTTCTCCGGTCACGAGTCATTTCCTTGCAAGTCATTGTGGCTAAAAAAGGGGTATGACTATGAAACTGCCGGAGAAGATTTTAATGACCCTCAAGCAGTAGTAAAACTTGGGGTGGGAAAGAATATGGTGTCGTCCATCAGGTATTGGCTTAAATCTTTTGGACTAAATAAAGAGAGCAAGACACGATGGATTGCAGATTACCTTCTGGGTGAGCAGGGTACTGACCCTTATATTGAGGATGATGGAACATTATGGCTTTTGCATTATTTGCTCATTTCAACTGGAGAGGCGACGCTGTATCAGTGGGTGTTCTCCGACTTTCAGAAAAAAAAGAGGCATTTTAAGCGTGCTGACATCGTTTCATATGTCAAAGCAAGACTATTGAATGATGGTCGATTGTCCCAATTCAATGAGAACACTGTGTCTAAGGATGTGGGAGTTCTATTGCAGAACTATTGCGCACCTGGAGAGGTAAAGAATAACGAATTATATTCATCATTGTTATTGGATTTGAACTTGATTATCTCTATTGATAAAGATGAATATGCATTTAATGAAGATGGCCGGACTGCCGTCCCGCCGGAAATCTTCTTTTTTTCAGTTTTGACAGAGAAAGGAGATGACCTATCTGTGACATTTGAAGATACTCTTAAGCGAATAGGATTGATATACTGTATGACGGATTTGGAAATCATCAGTTGTTTGAAGTCAATTTCAGAGAAGTTTTCCGGAATTGTTTCGTATAGTGATGTGGCTGGTGTGAGGCAATTGTTGTTTCCGAAAGATATTACCCCAAAAGAAATATTGGAAGTGTATTATGCGTAAAGGATTGTTCAGACTATCCTCAAATATACGGGATGGGTATTTTAACAAGGATAGTTATATCGTTACTCCCAACGCCAAGAGAATTTCAGGTTTGATTGCGGACGAATTTAAGTCCGGCATACATTCTTTTACAATTGTTGGGGCATATGGAACAGGGAAATCTTCTTTTCTGTTATGTTTTGAGCAGGATTTGAAAGAAGGTGGACCGAAGACTGTACTAATGAACCCGGATGTGTTTAACTCTGATGGTGGATTTGAGATTATCAATATTGTCGGTGACTACACTGAATTGGCTACATTGCTGCAAAGTCAGTTGAACTATGCCTCAAATAAAGGAAGTATTCTGGACCAGTTGAACAGCTATTACAAACAATTGGAAAAAGAAGGTAAGTTCCTGGTCATAGTTATTGATGAATTCGGCAAAATTCTGGAGCATGCTGCCAAGAATAATCCGGAGCGGGAGCTTTATTTTTTGCAGAAATTTGCGGAATTCGTAAATCTTCCGACAAGGAAAATTCTGTTGTTGACCACTCTGCATCAAAACTTCGGGACATATTCGAAAGGCCTGACTGAAAATCAGATAAATGAATGGGTAAAAGTTAAAGGCCGTTTTCGTGAACTGACTTTTGTTGAACCTGTGGAACAATTGCTCTATTTGGCGGCCAAACAAAATGTTGGAGTGAAAACTATCCATCAAAATGCTGAGGCTCTGAATCACCTTGGACACGAAACTAAGTTTGTGTCAGGGATGTTCTCAGAAGAAGTGAGCAACGCTCTTTATCCGTTGGATCCGTTTGCGGCTTATACACTCACATCCGCTTTACAGCGATATGGTCAGAACGAACGTTCTTTGTTCTCCTTTTTGGCTTATGATGGGGAGGATTCTCTTTCAAAATTTGTTTCAGGCAGTCACCAGACCTATCATTTAGGCAAGGTGTATGATTATATCTCTTTTAACTTTTATTCGTATTTGCGGGAATCCAATGCCGACAGTATACGCTGGGGTGCGATGCAGATGGGGATTGAACGTGTGGAATGTTTGGATTGGAAGGATGAGACGCAAAAAGAGAATGCCATTAGAATAGTAAAGGCAATAGGGCTGCTGGGCTTGTTTGGTAATGCCGGTTTTAGTTTGAATGACAGGCAGATGGCGGTCTATGCCCGTGAAGCAATGGACATAGAGGATGGTGAATTAATTTTGAAACAGCTAAGACAGTATAAAATAATCCGTTTTGCGAAATATAAGAATAGGCTGATATTGTTTGACGGTACGGATATTGATATTGACAACGAGATTAGAAAGGCTGGGCTTATCGTTGATCGACCTGTTGACATTGCTGGAGATATCAGTCTAATGTTATCTCGTTCCATCGTTCCCGTTAAGGCCCACTATTATAAAACAGGCACTCCACGTTATTTCCGCTACGAAGCATTAAGCGACCCCGTAGAATTACCGTTATGTGGGGATATTGATGGATTGGTGGAATTGATATTCAGCACTCGGGATGATATCCGACAGGTTGTGAAAGAATTCAGTAGCCTTCATCGTTCGGCAACTGTGTATGCTGTCTTCTGCAACACAGAATCTATCGTAGAACACTTATACAATATTAAGAAGTATGAGTACATTCTTGAAAGGGTTGTCAAGGGCGATGAGGATAGAGTGGCAAAACGAGAGATTGAGCAGCTAAAGGCATACGAATCACAGTTGCTCAATAAGGCTATTAATGAAGATATGTTTGTCAATAATGATGTCGTCTGGTTCTATAATGGAGAGCGGTATCAAGTGGATTCACATAAGAGGTTCAATGCCTTGTTATCAAATATATGTGATGATATATATGCTGAAGCACCAAGGGTCAACAATGAATTATTCAATAAGCATTCACTAAGTACTTCCATTTCAACTGCAAAGAAGAAATATCTGGATGCTTTGATTGAGCATGGCGATGAGCCTGACTTAGGCTTCTCAAAAGATTCCTTCCCTCCGGAAAAGACCATTTATCTTTCTTTGCTTAAGGAAACCGGGCTGTTTGATGGAGAACGTTGGAACAGCAGACCAACTGACATCGACTTTGGACGGTTGTGGGATGCTTGTGAGGCATTTTTGTCCAGTACAGAGCGTAAAGCACGCAATGTTCAGGATTTGATACTAATCCTTTCATCGGCTCCATTTAAAATGAAACAGGGATTCCTTGACTTTTGGATTCCAACGTATCTTTATCTAAAGCGGCAAGAGTTTGCTTTATACTATACAAATCAAGACAAAACTTTCATCCCTGAAATAACGAAAGAGGTCTTTGAAATTTTTCAGAAAAATCCATCATCTTTTGCTTTGAAGAAATATAGTGAAGGTGGAGTAAAACTGGAATTTTTTAGAAAATATCGTCAGATTGTGAATCTTGATTCGGAAGTGGCCGTGAGGAATGGTTCGTTCATTGAGACAAT
The DNA here is from genome assembly GCA_045597895.1 of Candidatus Cryptobacteroides sp. GTDB lineage: Bacteria > Bacteroidota > Bacteroidia > Bacteroidales > UBA932 > Cryptobacteroides. Next base: position 6,276 of record JAZLLA010000031.1, read on the forward strand.
CAAGCCGTTCTTGACTTTTTATTCCCGTTTGAACGACTATGCCAAGCATACACGAAAATTTGACCACGTAACGACAAGGAGATTTAGAGATGTGCTGGCTTCTGCAAAAGATCCCGAAAAGGCGTTTTTGGAGGATATTCCTGAGGCTCTTGGCTTTCATCAAGGCAATTCACAGCTGGAATCTTCCATGGAAGAATTTGAAAAGACTCTACAGCAATCCATTAATGAACTTCGTGTATGCTATGATAATTTAATAACTCGTATAGAACAGCACTTGCTGAAAGAGTTGGGGTTGGCTTCAATTGATTATGACAAATATATTTCAGAAATACGGAAACGTCTTTCCAATGTAAAAGCCTTCCTGCTGACTGAAAAACAGAGGGAATTCTATAATCGGATAATGACAAAGTATGAGAGTAGGAGAGAATGGCTTGAGTCTGTGTGCTATGTTTTATTGGATAAGCAGTTGTATAAGATGAATGATGAGCAGGAAGAGAAACTGTTGAATGACTTCGTGTATTTATTTCGTGTGTGTGAAAAGTATGCAGATATTGCACGAAAAACAAATGGGAAGGAAGATTCAATAGCTTACTCATTTGATCTTGTATCAAACCGAGGAACAAGTATTCAGACACAAACATTCGTGCTTCCCAAAGATGAGGATGGCCGGATTGCGGCATTGGAACTCCAGATAGAAAGTATTTTGTCAGGGAATGAGAATTTGGATGTGTGTGCATTATTAACTATGCTAAATAAACGCTTGAGCCGATGAACAATGTTAGGCACATATTGGGCATTTCAGGTGGTAAAGATAGTGCAGCATTGGCTATTTATATGAAGAAGAAATATCCTGAATTGAAGATTGAGTACTACAATGCGGATACTGGTTGTGAGTTGCCTGATACGGATGTGCTGCTTGATAAGTTGTCTTCATTTCTGGGAGGAATCAAAAAATTGAATGCTGCCGAAAATAGCCCAGAGAAGATACCATTTGTTCATTTTTTGAAAGCACAGGGGGGATTCCTTCCTTCTCCAAATGCCAGATGGTGCACAAAAATGATGAAATTGGAACCGTTTGAAGAGTATGTCGGCGGGGACTATGCTATTTCTTATGTAGGAATAAGGGGTGACGAAGAGCGTGACGGTTACATTTCATCTAAACCTAATATTCAGGCTATATTTCCTTTTAGGAAAAACATCTGGAGTATTGATGTGATTAACCTTGTGCTGGATAATCGTAATATACAGTCAATGAAAAGGATTATTCATAGCCTATCTGCTGACTCTTCCATCGGGGAATTCTGTAATATTTTGGAACGACCGTTGACAAATGATTTCAAAATCCCCAATAAGCTGAATGCATTGTTGGATATAGATATTCCTTTATTTAATCATGCCGTACATGAGTTCTTGAAAGATACGGACTATCCTGTCGGTAAACTTGATGATTTCCCTCTTCTTGACAATACAGATATTCTGATAAAAAAAGATATTTTTAATCTGTTAAAAGATAATGGTGTGGGTATTCCGTCATATTATAATGAAATACCGTTTGAAATTGATGGAAAGAGAGGGTCTTATTGCAGAAGCCGTTCCGGCTGCTATTTTTGTTTCTATCAACAGAAGATAGAGTGGGTCTGGCTTTATGAACAACATCCCGATTTGTTTGCCAAGGCTATGGAATTCGAAAAGGATGGTTACACTTGGAATCAGGGGGAGTCTTTATCAGAATTAATACAACCGGAGCGTATTAGGCAGATTAAGTTGGAACATATTCGCAAAAGCGGGAAAAAAAGGCAAAAGTCTTCTTTGCTCGTTGATATATTGGCAGATGACGACAGATATCATATAAATAGTGTGATTTAAGATGCAGAGTGTGCTGAATTATTTGTCCAAGGTATCGGACAATTATACATTTATGTCACCATCCCTTGTTTTTATAATAGGAGATGATTGTTCAATTTGCTTCCAATTCAAAGACTGTGCAGAAGATTTGGAGGAGATAGAATTTAACGATGTCTGTGAACAAATCATTGATAGGGTTGAGGTTAGATATACCACCCTAGTTGGTGATGAACCAGAAGAACATTGGTGTAATCTTCGTCCTTTCACATTTTTAGCAAAACAGATTGAGCGAACACTTAGCGAACGTTATAAGGATTCATTACAAAATCTGGAAATCGGGATTATGGTGGATGATGAATGCTTGATGTGTCCATACGATTTTTATGGTTTTCGTTTCAATGTATCCGCAAATTATTGGACTAATTGTGATTTCTTCACTTCTGTGGCTCAAATTATTCTTGAAACAAAACGTAGGTGTTGTGTGCCTGTTTTCTATTCACAATATCATAAAATTTCAGATGATAATATAATCAAGATTCTTTCTACAAACACTAAAGCCCGCAGATTAGGGTACTTCAAATTGTTGATGAGATTTATGGAAGAAAGGAGAAGAGTACCGATTTCTGTAATGAACCATAAATTTGAAGAGTATGTTTCTACTTATGAAGATAGTTTAAAACATTATGGAAATGAGCGTGGGGCAATAGTAATTACCAAAACCGGCAATTCGGCAAAACCCTACCTTGAGTTGGCATCTGCTTTAGGATTGATAAGAAAGTCAACCGGCACATATGAAATCGGGAAGGTGGGCAAGGTATATAATGATATTTGTAAACTTACGGTAGTCGAAGATTCTAATGTTTTTGAATTGAGCGATGTTGATAAATCGTTTTTATTGGAGCAACTGTTGAAGAATGACTACCTATATACATACAATATATTGGAATATTCTTTTTGTAATGGCCACAATTCATATTCCAAACTAAAATCAGTATTCCAGAACTGTTTGATTTCTTCAATCAGAGCAATGATTAAGGATACGACGGAGACAGGCAGGAGAACAGGATTGATCGTTATAGAAAAGAGGATTAAAACCTGGGATAAGCCTTCTGTTTATTTGGAGCATGTATTAATGCCAAGACTCAATTGGCTTTATGATTTAGGAATTATTGATTTGAAAACAAATCTTAATTACTCATTGACTGAATTTGGAGAAAGACTATATTATCATTTATCTTTGTGGAAAGATTATTCGATGGACCTTGTAACTAATCCGTCTAATTATTTAGGCTTGTTTTATATGCAAACGTATTCGGATTGTAATCGAATGCAAATCAGGGCCTTTGACAGTGGCGATGGAAATATGTTCGATGAATATTTGTCTGATTGTTATAGGATGTACAAGACAATGGCACCAAATAGGGTAACCTTCTCGATGGCGTCCAATTATATAAGGTATAATCTTTTGTGGGGAAAAGGATGTGTGCTGGAAGAAGAACAAATGAAAAAGTTGTTAGAGAATGAATATAAAAATAAATTCATTTTCAGATTCCAGAATCAGTATAAGGATGGGTATATACAAAAAAGATAAAATATGAAGACACTTCAGGAAATGTACGGACTGAAAAGCAATCCGTTCCGTATGACACCGGCGACAAATCCGGAGGAACTTGTTTGGGCCGGTTTCAGTGATGTTAGGACAAAGATTGAGAAGCGTATCCAACGAGCTGTGAATTTGCCGAATTCCAGTTTGGTGCTCAATTGGGGAGATTATGGAAGTGGCAAGACTCATGCTGCAAGATATTTTAAAAAACAGAGTGTGCTAGAGGCTCTTTCCGGCGATAAATCCATGCCGTTAGTTATGTTGCTTGACTTCCCGAAGGGAAAAGAACCTGTATTTGAGTTGTACACAAAGATCATAGATAGGTTGGATATCGAAGGTCTCAGATCCGCATTGGGAGAAGAAGCTAAGGAAAAGGTCAAAATAGCTGTGAATGACAATATTCTGTTATGCAATATTCTTGAGTATGTATTAGATAATACTGTGGACCCTGCAGAAGTTAAGGCTTTTCTTTACGGGAATATTGGAATCAGAGATACGTTAATTAAAAGAGGAATTCAAAGGAAACTAAATTCCGATAATGACTATCTCGAACTAATCTCTGGCTTGTTTACACTGTTGACATTAGGAAAAATGCCTTTTTCTTGCGTTATTTTATGGATAGATGAATTTGAAGATATCTGTATTCACAATTCTTCCAATGTGGGAAAAATCAACAACATGATAAGGGTACTGATGGATAAATCTCCGAATAATCTCCTTATCTTTCTGAACTTGACAGAGTCTGCTATGATGGATGTAAGTGATTTGAGCGATTATTTGCAGGATGCCGTTGTATCAAGAATTAAAGAAAGAATAGAACTTGCTGCTCCAGATATAGAAAGTATGAAAGATTATGTCAGGGAATTGATGAACAACCCTTTATATCGGGATAATGATATGGGGTATTTCCCATTTGAGGAGAATGTGCTAGAGAATATTATTAGAGATAAGAAATCATCGGCATCTCTCCGTACGTATAATGATATTTTTTCCACACTACTTGAAGATGCAGCATACGAAGAAAGAGCTATGATTGACATTGATTTCTATAATTCGGAGAAATCCGAATTATTCGGTGCGGAATAGAAGAGATGAATAAATGTCCGATAGTTGTTGATGCGTGTACGGTCATCAATCTTTTGCGGATTGATGAGGACGATTTTTTATATAAACGGTTAAAGTCTCTCAATGTGAATATTGCTGAAGAGGTGGATGATGAAATCAGAAATAATATTTTCAAGAATATTATTTCTGATGACAAGAAGATGGCAATCGCCAGTCTCTTGCCTCTTCTCCATTTTGAGTTTAAGTTGTATAGGAACGAAGATATTGAAAATGATTTGGGACCTGATGTGATTTCTGAAATCAAGTCTTTTAGTAATCACCGAAAAGACTACAATGGAGAATTCTACTCTGCGATGTTGTCATTGATATTGAGCCGTACAGAAGAGAGCAAAGTCGTATTCTATACAGATGATAATCGTGCTAAAGATCAGTTGTCATCTTTGTATTCCTTTCAACAGATTGGTACAATTAATGATACAGTTGATCTTCTTTTGACTCTATGCTCTCAGAGTGAGAATTTTAGTGAATCAAAATTAAGGAATAATCTTAGAGACTTAAAAGCCGAATATTCAAGGGGCTTGAGGGACTTGATGGTGACGTTGGGAGAAGAGAAAAAGAAGTATGGCAGAAAAGACAGAAAGCGAAAACAAATAGAGAAAATCGAAAGTGTTTATTATGATGTCAATGGAGATTTATCTCAGATAGACTTAATGATTACGCAACTAAGAATTCCTAACGTGTCAAGAAAGTATAAGGCTGATTCAATCAATGGCTTCGGAAATGATATCAGAATTATTCAAAAGATTGATACTACTTTGGGCTATTTTGAAAAAATGAGACTTTATAAAGTTGTATAGAAATTTTGTATGTCTTCATTAAAGGAATAATAATATTTTACGAGTTGGACAAATATATGAAGCACCTGATAATAAGATACTTCGGTCCTGTCAGAGAGGCCGATATTGAAATGAGCAGGATCAATCTGATTATCGGAATGCAGAGTTCTGGAAAGAGCTGTGTGATGATGCTTGCCTGCTATTGCTCCTGGGTGGAGAAGAGAATTGCCCTTAGGCAGTCGCCGTCGGATTTCGAGAGCGGTTCCGCCTTTCTCGATATGATGACATCGTATTACCACTCGAAGGGATATGTCCATCCGGACACCTTCATCGATTACGAGACCGAGTATATGCGGTTCAGTTACGACAATTCTACAAAGTCCTTCACTCACAAATGGAAGAATATATATTGGCGGTACAAAAGGCCGAAGGTGTCGTACGTGCCGGCAGAGAGGAATATGATTTCGCTGGTGTCAAATTGGAGCAGGCTTGAAATCGGCTACGACAATATTCTGGACTTCAAGGAGGACTGGGACAGGGCCAGGAAATTTATGAAGCGGGAGAAGGATATACTCGGAACAGGTATTTCATACGAATACGATGATGTGTCGGCTTCTGATGCTATTATCACTCCGGGAGGCAAGAAACTTGACCTGGCAAACAGTTCCAGCGGTCTCCAATCGCTGATTCCGCAGTTCGTGCTGTTGGATTATCTCAGAAGGGGTATCTACAATGATGAAGAGAATGACATTGACAAAACTCTAGCTAAGAAGCAGCTGAATAAGAACCTGCTTTCCGTTCTGTACCAGAGAACCTATAACAAGAAAACTGTTGGTCCGAATCTGAATGCCGCCAGAGTGGTTCACATGGAGGGGCAGGATTATGTGTTCAATAACGCCAAGGCGGCAGAGCAGTTCATCAAAGAGGCCGGTTATCTGCTTAATACCGACCATGCGGAAATATTCCTCGAAGAGCCCGAGAGCAATCTGTTCCCTCCGACTCAGTTCCAATTGATGGATTGGATACTGGAGATGGCTGTGGAAAGGAAACGCAAGAATCTGTTCTTCATAGCCACCCACAGTCCGTACATACTGAATCATCTGCTTCAGGAGAATCTTAAGGAATTCAGGCTGTTCCTGACCTATCCGGCAGGAGACGGTTCGTACAATGTCAAGACTGCTTCCGAAGAGGAGATCCAGCAGATTTATGACAACGGTTCAGATGCTTTTTTCAATTTTGATGCGTTTGTGGAGCGATGAGGCAGAAGAGAGTTTTTCCGGAGTGCAATGTGGATACGAATCTTGTGGGCCACATCCTTGGAGGTGCGGCAATGCACAAGAGTACGTGCAATGAGGTGGTGAAGGCCGTGAACAGTTCCGACAACTTTTCTATCGGAATAATTGATGCAGACAAGCGTATGGCTACAATGGATCCCGGCTTTGAGGAGTACGTGGAGAATCCGAAAGCTGACGGTGAATCCAAGCATATCACGATGTACATCCATAGAGACAAGAAAAGGTATATGTTCACCGTCAAGCCCGCAATGGATAAGTTCCTTCTCGATGCGGCAAAAGAACAGAATGTCGATTTGAATAAGGCCGGTTTCGCCACATCTCTGGAGGGATTTAAGAGACAGACCAAGAGGACTCAGGCATCGAATGACCCGGGCTTGCGAAAGCTGTTCTCTCTGATAGAGCATAATCCGGAATTCAGAAGATTCAGGAATACTTTGAAATACCTTACCACTATGCAGTACGATTCCGACCCCGAGACAGCAAAACGCTTTTTCAATGGTGAGCTCGGCGATGATGCACTGCAGCAGTTCTTTCCGGCGAGTTTAAGGAAGATATAGTTGTTCGGATGGTAGACCCTTTCACCTATATTCTTTTGCAACCTTTGCGTTCAGCCTTGGGAAACGGGGCCGGATGCAATTAGCCTTCTGATGTCGACTGGCAGGAGGTCATCGACCTGTCCTTCGAGCAGGGGTGCAGTCGATTACGCAGCAGCGCTGCGTCAGTACAACAGATACGGCAGGGGCCGTTCGATGAAGAAGTTCTGCGATGACGAGGGGTATGATTACTGAAAGTTCTGCGAGCTGGCCAGAGAAGGACAGATAGACCTGAACACAAAGACTGGGGATGACAGGCGCTTGAGCCTACGATGTTGCCGGAGCAGCTGTTCGCTACAAGTTGCGTGTGGGATGCTTACTCGTATGTGTGTGATTTGGTTAGGAGTGCAGAGCACAGGATTGTGCTGATTGATAATTTCGTGGATGACAGGACTCTGAAGATTCTCGACAAACTCACCACAGGTGTATGGTTTCAGTGTCGAACTTGGCCGCTGGCACAACACCGAATGCCTGAAATCAGGAACAGTTATACTGGAGTGTAAGGATGGGAGGTATGAACCGCCGGGGAAGGAAGATATCTTACAAGCATGACCCACGAAGAAAGTTGGAACGCATTCATAGATGAGCTTCGGGCATACGTCCAGGAGCATCATCACTTCCCGAACAAGCACACCAACTTGCTGTCGAAAGTGAAATACACTCGCAAGAAGATTAACGAAGGCACGCTGGAAGAGTGGAAGAAGCAGATGTTTCTGGAAGTGGCGATTATGAGAGATATGGAGGAGTACACAGGTGGGAGTAGGAAATTAACAAATAAACATTTTACAAACTATAGACACTTTCTATATGCTTTGCATCTATTGAGATTGTAGCGGGTATCTTGCAAAACAATACGATTAGAGCGACTTTGATATTTGAAAATAAGTTCCGATATGAATAAAGTTTCAAATTTTCTTCAACTGCTTAGGAATCCTAACTCAAGTTTCGCAAGTGAAACAAGCCTTCGACCGGCTCGACCTAGCCGGAGCAGCGGCCTGAATCACTTGCGAAACTTGAGTTGTATCTCTATAGCTCATTATTTATAATTGTAAATGGACTCGTTTTATAATAAGACAACTTGCGCTTTCAGGATATTTGGCCTAAAAATGGAAAGATGCCATAAGCGTGACGAAAAGATTCAAGGTGCAGTCAAGCGTATCCAAAAGTCTTTTTATGGCAATCATAAATGGAATTACTTATTTAGTGGGTTCAATATTGAAGACAAGGGAAAGAATGTCAAGAAGTATTCTTGTCATATCGAAGAAGACGCTTTCAATGATTGCCTGATATATAACAATGAAAATCAGTCTGTCAGCATTAGTGCCATAGTCGGGAAAAACGGCACAGGCAAGAGCACGATTATTGATATCATAATACGAGTGATGAATAATGTGGCAGCTGCAATCATAGGCGAGGACTATGTTTATCCTGCGGCAGCTCATCTCCACTACATTGAGAATGTTTATGCAACTCTTGCTGCATATATCGATAATGCTGTTTATCTCATTACTTGTAAGGGAAGGGAGTTGAAGATTGTAAAACTTGTCAACAAGAATAAAGATGGTAATTATGAGTATGGCGAAGAATTCATAATTCTTGAATCAGAAAAGACAGACCCTTTAAAAGCTTTGGAGTCGCAGAATGAATACAATACTTTGCTTGGAAAGTTGTTTTATACCGCTGTATTCAACTATTCGTTGTACGCATACAATTACAGAGACTATATTACAGAGAAGACTCCTGAAAAAAGACTGGATACAATTGGACTTGTTACAAAAGAAGAAGATAGATATTGGCTGAAAGGAGTATTCTGGAAGAATGATGGCTATCAAACACCCATCGTTGTCAATCCAATGCGTGCAGACGGAATGATGAATATCTCAAAGGAAAACAAACTGGCTAAAGAAAGAATGCTATCGTTGCTTTTCTATGAAGACAATAAAGATCATTTCCCGTTTAGAATAATCAACAACAAACTGAAAGTTGTGGGCCTTAATCTGGTGAGGCAAGACAGTCCTTCCTACAACAAAGAATATACTCTTAGATCATTGGAAATATCTGATGAAGAAAAACTGGCATCACATTACGATGAAAAAGCAGCAATGATTCTGAGATTATGGAGCGAGTACTATAGCTTTTATCCTGATAGAGTTTGGGAAGAAGATACGGCTACTTGTAATTATGTGGTATATAAAACAATCAAGATATCTCAACAATATTTGAAATATTGCGGCTTATATACATGGTTAAATGATGAAAAGGATAATGAAGTTTTTGTCAAAGGTATAATTGAAGAGCTATATCATGATGAGTCCCATATTACTGCAAAATTGCGAAGAGCTCTGAATTTTCTGAATCTTGCTTCGGGAGACTCATATTTTCAATATGGTAAAAACAATCTCAATAGTTTGTATAATCTTTATGACCATTATCAGGAGATATCGTTAGAGGTGGATGAGGATGGTGCTATTAAAAGGTTCCTTACAAAAGATGAATTAATACCGCCACCTTCGGTATCTATGGATTTCGACATAGTTCCAATAGAGAAAATTAAAGCAGATGGCACCTATAATGATAAGGATGTTATTCCGTTTGAGGGGCTCAGTGCCGGTGAAAGACAGATTGCTTATACAACAAGTAACATCATGTATCACTTGGTCAATATTAATTCTGTATGGTATGATTTTAATTTATCTGCAACCGAACATCAAAAAGATATAAGGTACTCATACGTTAATCTTCTTTTCGATGAATTAGAACTTTATTTCCATCCAGAATTGCAACGGCAATTTGTGCAGCTCGTCCTTACTTCACTCAAGTGTGTCAGGTTGGATAATATCAAGGGAGTTAATATTTTGATGGTCACACATTCTCCATTCGTTTTGAGTGACATACCACGTTCAAATGTTTTAGCATTAAGTGATGATTCTTCGATTGGAGAAACATTCTGTGCTAATATTCATGAGATGCTCAGCCAGAGTTTCTTTATGAAATATACAATGGGCGAAGTTTCCCAGCACGCCATAGAGTCGTTTTTTCAAGAATATAGAACTTTCTCAAGTTCAAAAGACAAGACAGAGTATGTTTCATCCATTTCTGACGAAACCTTTAGACGGTACAAATACCTGAAGGAAAAAGTATCTGATGAATATTTGAGGAAAACCATTTCAAGAATGTATGATGAAATATGTTTCTATAAGGTTGAAAAAGAGACATTGGAGAGTATTACTAAAAAGATAGAACATACAAAGCGGGATCTTGAAGATTTGCAATTGCGTAAAAGACAATTGAGTGATGATTAAGCTACATTACGGAACAGAAAAAGAACGTCAGGCATTAGCCGAAGAGTATGTCGAGATATTCCCTAATGATGCCCAGATGGATACTGACTGGAAATCACTAAGGGGAGACCTGATAGTTATTATTCCTGGATTCAGTGCAATTCTTCCAGAAAGTTTAAAAGATTTTCTGAAAAAGCCCTATGTGGAATTGGTAGATGTCTATGAGACTTATGTTGTAAATAAAGCGATAATCGGTTCGGATTTAACGAAAAGGGCTAAATTACTTTTCTCTTATGACAAGTTCGAATACAATGGAAAAGTAGGGAATAAACAAAGTTTGCGGATTGCAAGATTCTTTATGAATCATGCAAATGAAATGCAAATACATACTTGTCATTATTGTGATATGGCTTATATAAATGCATATCCAACTGGTCCGAGGTCAAAAAAGAATAACCATTTTGATCTTGACCATGTATTAGACAAAGGAAGATGCCCTATCCTTGCTCTTTGTTTCTTTAACCTTGTGCCAGTATGCCCTGTTTGCAATGGTCGTGTCAAGAGTATAAAACAGGTTGCTGTAAATACTACGGAAAGAAAACTTTTGAGTCCCACGAACCCCACTTATGACTTTGAAAACAATGTCACTATCTGGGTCGATCATACTGGAGGTAAATGCTCAACGCTCGGTTTTGAAAAAAGAATGGATGAGTATGATCTGAAGTTCGATACGCATAAAAATCCTATATACAAAAAGGAGATAGATTTCTTTCGATTGGAAGCAAGATATAATTATCATAAATGTGAGGCTCTGAGGCTGATGGATTTGAAGGAACGTTACGCCGATTCTAGAATTGTGGAAATGGCAAGATTGATTATGGGAGACGATATGTCGAAAGAAAAAGATGTTGCAGCAGATAAGATTATCAATCAGATTAGGAGCGATATTTTTGCTGAAGATTTTATGAATAACTTTCATAGAACATTCGATAAACTCCATAAAGATATAATGGAATAGTGGCTGATATTATCGGTTTGGTGAACAATTATGATTACCCCTTCTGCTCATACCCTCTTCCACCTGCTTCGTTCAGCATTGGGAAGCCAATCTGCCGAAATGATTCCTTCTGACATCGATTGGAAGGAGGTGATTGACTTGTCGTTTGAGCAAGGGGTGGCGGCAATGCTTGCCGATGGAATCGACAAAGCAACGAAAACGAAAATTGATGAGGGACTTGAACTGTTAGATTCCCCGGAGCTGGAGGACTTGAAGTACGAGTGGTTTGGGAGTGTCTTTCAGGCGGAGGAGGACTACAGGCAGCATCTTGAGTCCATCTCCTCTCTTGCGAGGACATACGCACAAGCTGGCATCAGTATGATGCTGCTGAAGGGGTACGGGCTGGGGCTGAATTACCCGATACCTGAGCATAGGTCTACTGGGGATATTGATGTGTATCTCTTTAACGAAAACGAAGACGAAAACGAAAACCGTTCTCTCTTGCCGGCATGGAAACGGGGCGATGAGCTTATCAGGAGTCTTGACATAGTGGTGGAAGAGGGGCACGAGCATCATACCACTTTTCAGTTCCGGGGGCAGATGGTGGAGAATCACTATGACTTTTTCAACACCAAGGTTCATCGTGATGCTCCGAGTATTGAGGCGAAGCTGAAGGCTCTCTCTGCCAATGGCAGTCGGGAGCATCTGCTGCCGGACGGCACGAAGATTCTTCTCCCTTCGGCAGATTTCAATGTGATTTTCTTGATACGCCATTTGGGGCAGCATTTCGCCGGTGAGCGCATTACCCTCAGGCAGATTCTGGACTATGGACTGTTCCTGTAGAAGGAGGGTGCTTCGGTACATCGGAATGAGATTGAGCCTTTCATCAAGGAGATGGGGATATGGACTTTCTTCAACCAGATTAACGCCATTTGTGTTGATTATCTCGGATTGCGGCTCGACGGGATTCCTGCAATAGAGCGCAACGGGGTGCTGGAGAGAAGGATAATTGAGGAGGACGTGCATCACCCTGAGTTTTCCGAACAGAAGCCTCAGGACTCATCACAGTGCTGGCGTTCAAGGCCCGCAGGTGGTGGCATAACCGATGGAAACACACTCTGGTGTACGACGAACGGCTGCTGCCAATGCTGCTGACTCTGGCATGGAGTCACTTGAGACGAATAGAGACGATAAAAGATTAATGAGACGATGAACAATCAAACTTTATGGCTCGTGACCGAACTTTTCCCACCGGACGAGACATCGACATCATACATACTGGGAGAAATAGCCAACGCTTTCTGCAAAAAGTATCAGGTGAAGGTAATCTGTGGGCCGGAGGTATATGACAAACGGAAGAAGTTTGATCCGAACAATTCCTTCAAGCTTGACCCGTCAATAGAACTTTTCCGTGCCGAAGGAGCAGATTTGGACAAAAATACAACCAAGGGCAAGGCCTTGAGTTTTATTCTGATGAGCAGTCGTCTGATACGCTTGGCAAAGAAGCATATAGGAAGTGGTGACAAGGTGCTGATGGTGACGAATCCTGCTCCACTGGTGCTGCTGATGAGCCGACTGAAGAAAAGAAGAGGATTTGAACTGAATCTGCTGGTGCACGATGTGTTCCCGGAGAATACTAAGTCGGCAGGATTAAAACTGCCTTTGTATGGGTTCTTCAAGAAGGTGTTCGATAAGGCTTATTCCAGAGCAGACCAATTGATAGCAATTGGTAGAGATATGGCAGAGGTCCTTTGCGGAAAGGCTTCTTCGACAAAAGTGACGGTTATTGAGAACTGGGCGGACATAGAGAATATCAAACCTCAGCCTATGACGGAAGGGAAGATCCGTCTGGAGTATGCAGGAAATATCGGACGTGTGCAGGCACTTGACAAGGTGATTGAGAAATTGCCCTCAGACGTTGAATTGCATATTTATGGCACAGGTTCGATGGAGGAGGCTTTGAAGAGTCTGGGACATCCCAACGTGTTCTTCCACGGACCGTATTTCAGGAGCCAGCAGAATGAGGTGCTTGCCAATTGCCATATAGCTCTTGTTACTTTGGAGAAAGGAATGTACGGTTTGGGAGTTCCGTCCAAGACATACAATATATTGGCGGCAGGGAGGCCTGTCTTATTCCTCGGGCCTGAAGGGAGTGAGATTGACCGACTTGTGAAGGACGAGGGTGTCGGATATTGTGGCTGGCCTTCGTCCTGGGATATTGAAGAACTTATGCAGATGGGCAGTCGTGCAAGGGCGTTAGCCGAAAGAGATTACTCGAAAGAGACTATTTTGAATAAATTTGTTGAAGCGATATGAAAGAGAAATTATTGTTTACAGGAGCATCGGGCTTTCTGGGTTACAATACCCTACCCATATTGATCAAGCAATATGAGACGGTTCATACTATGGGCCTGACGGATGCGGATGACATCAAAGTCAATCTGGCAAAGGAGGTCCCTCCAATCAATACCCATTATGACGTAGTACTTCACGCTTGCGGTAAGGCTCACGTTGTGCCGAAGACCGAAGCCGAGAAGCAGGCGTTCTTTGACGTGAACTATCAGGGAACGGTTAACCTGTGTTCTGCACTGGAGAAAGTCGGAGTGCCAAAATCTCTTGTGTTCATCAGTACTGTGGCTGTTTATGGTTGTGAATCCGGGGAACTGATTACCGAGGATCATCCTCTGAATGGCGAAATTCCATACGCCATGAGCAAGATTATGGCAGAGGAGTACTTGGCTCAGTGGTGTGAGAAGAATGATGTAGTACTGGGGATTCTTCGTCCGTCTTTGCTGGCAGGCAAGAATGCCCCCGGGAACCTCGGAGCTATGGTGAATGGAATAAGGAAAGGGTTCTATCTGAATATTGCTGGTGGGAAAGTGAAGAAAAGCGTCCTGATGGCGGAAGATATTGCCCATCTGTTGCCGCTGGTCGCTGAAAAAGGTGGTGTATATAATGTATGTGATACATATCAGCCTACCTTCGGTCAGATCTCAGAATCTGTTGCCCATCAATTGGGAAAGAGGAAACCTATATCCATCCCATACTGGATGGCTTGGGGTATGGCAAAGGTTGGAGACCTATTGGGCTCGAAGGCACCAATTAACAGTTTGAAGTTGAAGAAAATCACCGAATCACTTACTTTTTGCAACGATAAAGCCCGCAGGGAACTCGGCTGGGAACCGATGGATGTGTTGAAGAATTATTTGATATGAAAATATACTTTACTTATGCTATCATTTGTGTTGTACTTCTAGCTCTGGAGCTGTTGTATTTCCGCATTGCGGATAAGTACAACATCATAGATAAACCCAACGAACGTTCGAGTCATTCCAAGGTTGTACTTCGTGGTGGAGGGGTAATTTTTATGCTCGGGTTCTGGGTGTGGAGTGCGTTCTTCGGATTACATTATCCTTGGGCATTGATGGCAGTGACGTTGGCGGCGGGGATGAGTTTTGTGGATGATATTCACTCGTTACCGGACAGTATCAGGCTTATTGGGCAGTTTGTGGCGATGGTGTTGCTGTTCTACCAGATTGACTTGTTGCATCTAAATCTTTGGTGGGCGGTAATAATAGCTTTGATAGTGTGTGTCGGTGCTACGAATATCTATAATTTTATGGATGGTATCAATGGCATTACGGGTGGATATTCGCTTGCTGTACTTGTGCCGTTGCTGCTGGTGAATCATCGTGCATTTTTCGTGGAGCAGTCGTTTCTGGTCGTCATCATCCTTAGTGTGCTGGTGTTCTGTTTTTTCAATTTCAGGCCGAAGAATAAGGCGAAATGTTTTGCCGGGGATGTAGGCAGCATCGGGATTGCGTTTGTCCTGCTGTTTGCGATAGGATTGCTTGTGAGGGCAACGGATGATATTACTTGGCTGGTTTTCCTGATTGTATATGGTGTGGATGGCTGCTTGACCATCTGCCACCGCATCATGCTT
Organism: Candidatus Cryptobacteroides sp.; assembly: GCA_045597895.1. Taxonomy (GTDB): domain Bacteria; phylum Bacteroidota; class Bacteroidia; order Bacteroidales; family UBA932; genus Cryptobacteroides. The sequence continues at coordinate 21,734 of JAZLLA010000031.1, forward strand.
CATGAGAATCTAGGGCAGGCGCATCGTAAGCATGCCTATCAGATTATGGCGAACGAACTGAAGATCGGGCATGTTGAGGTGTCATGCTTCTATATGCTTTTGCAGCTCGTTATTTCCCTTGGCTTTTTATACCTTATTCCCGATACAGTTCTTGCTCATTGGATTTATCTCGTTGGTACTCTGCTTCTCCTTGCCGCAACATATGCACTTTTCATGAAGAAGTACTACCATCTTCACGAAGAGTATCTGGAGTCAATATGGAAAACAGCTAGCAGTTAGTTCCAACGCTTTGGCCAGTTGAGACCTTGAGTTTTGAGCCAGTCGAGGCCAAAGACAGAGGCGAGGCCAAAGAAGAAGCCAAGGAATACCCACATTAGAAGTGTCTTGACACGGCTGTTGGCTCGCTTCAGAGGGACGCTTGCAGGATCCACTAAAGCGAAGGCTGGGGTATCTTCGCGGACTTTGACTTCTGCGGTAAGGAGCTGTTGCGACATAGTGGAGAATGCAGAATAGGCCAGATTGTAATCAGCGGTGAGCTGTTCCTTGCGAATTTGGGTGGTGGCGGTCATAGCTCCACGGTTAGCATCTGAGTATTGGGCCAAGGCAAGTTGTTTGGTCTCGTACATTTCTTTAGCTTCGTCGTAGAGTTCCTGAATATATTCAAGGTTCTGACGGGCGTGGGAGAGCTTGAAGTCTGTGATGTATTTCTGCATCAGTTCGACCGTCGCCTGGCAGAGTTCGGCTGCTACGAGGGCTTCCTTTGCGGTGACGGTGAGAGTGTAGAAGAATTCAGTCTTGTTGACCTTGAATTCTATCATCGACGAAATCATGCTTGCAACACTGGACTCTGGCTTGGTGTAAATGCTGAGTGGTTTGTTGTTTTCCTCTGGAAGGACTACTTCTGGTTCCTTAGGCTCAATCTTGCTGAGCCATTTTCTAGGAACATCAATAGTATATTTCTTGATGGTCTTTATGAGGTCGAACTTCTTATATTTAGGGTCGTTGTAGAAATCATAGAGACACACGGGCTCATCCCATTCCCTGAAATGGAGAGGAACGCGCATCAGTTCCTTGTTGAACTCGGTGTTCTTAAGTATCTGAGGATATACTAACGGTGAAAGAGTTTCACCGGTAAGAATGGCTGTCAAGGATTCCGTCGAAGGCATTAGTGAAGAGACTGAGTAGAACGGCATAGCCTGCATCGGCGAAGCGAACTGCGGCACGAAGGTGCAGGTAGAGACGTATTTCGGCTTCTGGCAGAGTGCAGCGACAAGGCCGAGGACTGTAAAGCCGGCAGTTATGATAAGGATGAACCTGCGCTTGCTCCAGAAACGGAGAAGAAGCGCTTTGATATCTATGCTGTCCTGGGAGGGATTCTGTGATGTAGTGGTATTATTCTCTGTCATAATTATGGCACTGGGATGAATGATTTGATAAGTGATGCTACGAGAGCGGCGACAGATGTGGTGGAGGTGGCGATGGAGGCGATCTCTACTGGGCTGAGCTTCTGGGACTCGGATAGGAGTCTTTCTGGAACGATGATTTCCATTCCGGGTTCGGTGTATATGCTGCTACCCTTGGCGACCTTGCCGTTCATATAGACTGCGTAGGATTTGCGACGGATGGCGCGCTTGGCGAAACCGCCGGCCTGGCTGACATAGCCTTTCCATCCGAGGTTCTTGTCGTATGCGACGGTGTTAGGGTAGAGGACGCGGCCGCTTATCTTCACGGTGTTGTTCATCTGAGGGACTTCGATGATGTCTCCGGAACGGAGGATGACGTCGGAGACTGAACCTGGGTTGGCGAGAGCCTTCTCAAGGTCGATACCGATGGTGTAGCGGTCAGCCAGAGTGGCGAGGTTTATGGTGGAGTGTTCGTCCAGGCTCTGGTTGGCTATCATTACTGCGGTTCTCTGGCGTGCTATTTCTTCTTCTGTGAGGACTCTGACTAGCTTGGCTCCGTGAGGGTAGGCCTCGTCGGTGAAGCCGCCGGTCCTTGCCATCACGTCAGAGATTCTGACCTCAGGCTTGTCCACCACATAGCTTCCTGGAGAGAGGACTTCTCCGCTGACTTCTACGCTGATCTGCTCCCTGAAGTAGGTCAGGCGTCGGAAAGATACGGCGTCGTAAGGGCGGAGTGCAAGTTCGTTGTATTCAGGAGTTTCCTCGAGGTTAAGGGTCTGGACTGTGCCTCGGTTGCGGCCGCCACGGCTGACTATCTGGACGTTGGTCATATCGACTCCGTCGGTGAAGCCCATAGCGAGTTCTATGAGGTTGCGGAGTGTCATTCCCTCGCGGAAAGCGTAGGAGCCTGGGGCGTTGACTTCGCCGGAGATGGATACTGTGGAGGTCGGCTTGAGCTCGGCTATGCTGTAGATGCGGACATCGTCGTTCCTCATAAGGATGACGCTGCCGGCGTCACTTACATTGAACGGGGCGGTGACAGGCTCGCCGTTCTGGGACTCGTGGCTGATGACGGCGCGGGCGAGGTAGGCACCTGCGCTGAGTCCGCCTGCAGCCGAGATGAGCTCGGAGGCTGTCATACCGGTGTGGAAGGAGTAGATGCCAGGGGCGTTGACTGCTCCGGAGATGCGCACCGACTGGTTCGCGATGAAGTCGTCGGTATGGTAGATGACCACGTTGTCCTCCCTCTGGAGGGCGATGCTCTTCTTGCCGGCAAGCACCTCTGCGAGGTCGAAGGTGACGAAGGTAGGCTGGCGGTCCTTGTCGATTCGGTTGATCTGGCCGTATCCGGTGAAGGCTCCTTCGATAAGGCCGCCTGCGGCTTTCACGAGGGATGCCACGTCACGGATGTCGGAGCTGATGGCGTAGGTGCCCGGGTATTTGACAGGACCGGTGACGGTGACGGAGTTCTCGTTAGTGCTGCGGTATGTTCTGACGCTTACTGCGTCTCCGTCCTCAAGGGCGAACGATGCGAACCGGGCGGACTCGATGTCGAAGTCCCTGTTCGACTTGACTCCCTGGCGGGAGATGTGCACCTCGTTCTTCTGGGCTCCTGTGGTGAATCCGCCGGAGTATCTGACGAGGTCGGCAACGGTCTCGCCTTCCTTGAATTCATATCTCATAGGGCGCATTACAGAGCCGCTGATGCGGGCGATGCTGCCGTAAGGCTCCACGTGGATGATGTCGCCGTCTTGGAGGCGGAGGTTCTGGTTCATCTTGCCGTCGAAGAGGTATTCGTAAAGGTCGAAGGCTCCGACCTTCTTTCCTTTCCTGTAGAGGGTGATGTTACGCACTGATCCGGTCTCAGTCACGCCGCCTGCCATATAGATGGCTGAAGGGAGGGAGGCGAGGGCAGGGAGGGTGTATGCGCCAGGTGTGACGACTTCGCCTGAGACGTTGATAACGACGCCCTTCATCTTGCCGACAGAAAGGCGTACGAAGGTGTCGCCTCTGTCGTCTGCGAGGCCGGCGTATATACGTGTGAGCTGAGCCTTGAGGGAGGATTCAGCTCTGGAGAGGCTCATTCCTGCAAGGCATACCGGACCGAGGTCGCCTATGGTGATGCATCCGTCGTTCTGGATGGTAGCCACTACGTTAGAGGTCGTGGCTCCCCAGATGTCCACAACCACCTCGTCGCCGGGACCGAGCACATAGCTGGACGGGGCCGGGGCGTTGTAGCTGGTGATGGTACCTACACCGGCTGAGATGAAATAGTCGTGTCCGTAGATAGGATCCGCAGAGGTGGTGGTCGGAGGGGCTACTAGCTGCTCAAGAGCAATAGTGGTAGGCTCGGGAGTCTTGGCTTCGCTGGCGGCAGCGACAGATGATGTGGCTTGAGGGCTGAATGAAGGAGCCGTACTGATGGGCTCCGGACCCAATGCTTCATTTATTTCTTGTTCTGAAGCGCCCATTTGTCTGGCAACCTTGCGTACAATTGCCAGCTCCTCCGCTGTCTGAGCTTCCACAGGAACAGAGACCGCCGCGGCAAGCGCCAGTCCCAGTAAAATTGAACTAAATCGTCTCATCTATAATGGATTCTATTCTATTAACCCTCAAAGTTACGAAAAAATAACTTCTGATATGGCAAATGAACCAAATAAATTATAGATGAGCGATATTTCAGTTTTTAAGCGTCACTTCCCCCTCCGGCGTGCAGTCCACCTCGATAGCCGACGACTTGTGCACGCTTCCCTCCAGCACGGCCTTCGCGAGCATGTTCACCAGCTCCCGCTGGATGAGCCTCTTGACCGGCCTGGCCCCGAAGTCCGGGTCGTATCCGTTCTCCACCATACAGTCCTCGAAGGCCCGTGTGTACCTGAGCTCCACTCCGTCCTGCTCCAGCCTCCGCTGGAGGATGTCCATCTGGATGCGCACAATCTCCCGGATGTCGTCCTTCGTCAGCTCCTCGAAGCGTATGATCTCATCGATTCGGTTAAGGAACTCCGGCCTCATGGCCACCTTGAGCTCTTCCATCTTCAGGTTCGAGGTCATCACCAGGATGGTGTTCTTGAAGTCCACCGTCCGACCCTTGTTGTCGGTGAGACGTCCGTCGTCCAGTACCTGCAGCAGCACATTGAACACGTCCGGATGCGCTTTTTCGATCTCGTCGAGCAGGATGACCGAATACGGCTTCCTCCTGACCGCCTCCGTGAGCTGGCCGCCCTCGTCGTAGCCGACGTATCCCGGAGGCGCGCCGACGAGGCGGCTCACGGTATGGCGCTCCTGGTACTCGCTCATATCGATGCGGGTGAGCATCGTTTCGTCATTGAAAAGGAACTCCGCGAGGGCCTTGGCCAGCTCGGTCTTTCCCACTCCCGTGGTGCCGAGGAAGAGGAACGACCCGATCGGGCGCTTCTCGTTAGACAGCCCGGCGCGCGAGCGGCGCACCGCGTCGGAGACTGCGTCGATGGCTCTGTTCTGGCCCACCACTCGCTTGTGCAGCGCCTCCTCCATCCTGAGGAGCTTCTCCTTCTCGCTCTCCAGCATCCTGTTCACCGGGATGCCGGTCCAGCGGGCGACCACCTCGGCGATGTCCTCCGGGGTCACCGCCTCGGTGATGATAGGGTCCTTGATCTGCGCCTGACGGGCGGTGAGCTCGTCGATCTTCTTCTGCGCGGCAGCTATCTTGCCGTAGCGGAGCTCGGCCACGCGGCCGTAATCCCCGGCGCGCTCGGCCTGGGCGGCCTGCGTCTTGTAGTCGTCTATCTCCTGGCGCGCCGTCTGAAGGCCGCTAAGGATCCCCTTCTCCTCGTCCCAGCGCCGGGTGAGGGCGTCCTTCTCCTTGCGCAGCGACTCGAGCTCGCCGTCGATCTTTTCCATCTTCAGCGACACGCCCTCGCGCTTGATTGCCTCGCGCTCGATCTCGAGCTGGCGGATCTGGGAGTTGAGGATGTCGATGGGCTCGGGGACCGAGTTCATCTCCAGCCTCAGCTTCGAGGCCGCCTCATCCACCAGGTCAATGGCCTTGTCCGGCAGGAACCTGTTGTTAATGTACCTGTGCGAGAGGTTCACGGCCGCGATGAGCGCATCGTCCTCGATGTGCACGCGGTGGTGGTTCTCGTACTTCTCCTTCAGCCCCCTCATTATGGCAATGCTCTCGGCCGGGCTCGGCTCGTCCACCATCACCTTCTGGAAGCGGCGCTCGAGGGCCTTGTCCGTCTCGAAGTACTTCTGGAACTCGTCCAGCGTCGTCGAGCCGATGGTACGGAGCTCGCCGCGCGCCAGGGCCGGCTTCAGGATGTTGGAGGCGTCCATCGCCCCGCCGGAGCGGCCCGCGCCCACCAGGGTGTGGATCTCGTCGATGAAGAGGATGATCTCGCCTTCGCTCTCGATGACTTCCTTGACCACCCCCTTCAGGCGCTCCTCGAACTCGCCCTGGTACTTGGCTCCGGCGATGAGGGCTCCCATATCCAATGAAAAAATCCTGCGGTTCTTCAGGTTCTCGGGGACGTTGCCGTCCACGATCTTCGCCGCGATGCCTTCGGAGATGGCGGTCTTGCCGACTCCCGGCTCTCCGACGAGGATAGGGTTGTTCTTCGTGCGGCGGCTGAGGATCTGAAGGACCCTCCTTATCTCTTCGTCACGCCCGATGACCGGGTCGAGCTTCCCTCTGGAGGCGAGCTCGTTCAGGTCGGTGGCGTATTTGCTCAAAAACTGATAGTTTGTGTTCTCCATAATTCAATATATAATAACCAAAAACGTCCGTCCCGTTGCGGGGACGAACGTTTTTCGTCAAAATATATTCCATCGGGGTGCGGACTGCCATTCTGTCAGCCCCGGCCCCGGAGGGGAACTACTCGGCTGATTCCTGTGCAGGAGCCTCCATCTCGATAGGAGCGGTAGGGAACTCAGGCTGTGACTGGGTGGCTGCGTTCTCGATCTTGTTGGTCACGTCCATGTCGGCGCCGTTGGTGCCGGTGGTGAAGGAAGTGATGACGGAAACTACGAGGACGAATGCTACGAGTCCCCAGGTGATTTTCTCGAGGATGTCGGTGGTCTGTCTTACACCGAAGGTCTGGTTTCCAGCTACGAAGTTACTGGCAAGACCGTCTCCCTTACCGTTCTGGAGCAGCACCACGATGACGAGAAGGATGGCTGCGATGACGATGAGCACGGTCAGAATTGTGAATAAAGCGTTCATATTACTTGTATTTAATTATCAATAAACTGGTTCAGTTTTTCAATAAGGGCTGCAAAGTAAGCATTTTTTTCTGGATATCGCAAGATAAGTTTCGAATAAATGTACTTTGCCTGCTCGTAGTACCCCTGTTCGACGTAAATCAGGGCCAGCGTTTCGGTGCAGAACTCGTCGAGGATGTTCCCGCTGCCTGCCGAAGGGGACTCCTCGCTCCTCACCTTGGAGGCGAAGGATGCGAAGATGCTGTCGTCGGCCTTGCGCACCGAGTCGTAGTCGTCCTGGGAGAAGAAATCGCCTCCCACGGCGCGGACCTTCCTGGCCTGCGGCGCCGTCTCGGAGGTCTGCCCTGTGGTGTATGAGGACAGGAGCTTGTCCAGGTCCTTGTCCGAGCAGTCCACCCGCTTTCCGCTGCGCATTATCTCGAAGACGGACTTCCTGGATCCGAGGTAGAGTGCGTTCGTGGCGTAGTCGCTCTCGCTCCAGTCCCGGCCTCCGATCTGCGACATCCTCAGGCACAGCTCCTTGCGCGCCGCGCCGAACCAGGGGTAGAGGTTCACCACTCCGGCCAGCTCGTCGATGGAGAGCTTCTTGAGGTCGATGTATCCGTTGTTTACCATTGGGCTACAGTAGCGTTGAAGATGTCCTCGATGAGCTTGTCGATGATCTCGGCGCAGAGGGTCTGCTCGACGGATTCGAGGGATTCCATTGAATTGTATTCCGAGTAGGCGGAGAAGTTCTGCTCCAGGTCATCCTCGGGGTATTTCCTGTTCGTGAAGGTGATCTTCACGGTGACGGTGAGCTTGTTCAGGGCCGCGACTTCATTGGCGGTGACCGCCGATGCTGCGACATCGTAGCCGGTGACCGCTCCTTCGATCTCCAGGTCTCCGTCCATCTCCACCTGCTCGAGGCGGGTCATTTTCCTGAACTGCTCCTTGAGCGCCTCGGTGAGGTCGTTGCTCAGCGAAGGGTTGACCTTGAGGGCGGTGTAGTCGAAGTAGTTGATGGTGATGGTGCGCACGTCCGGCTGGATGGACGTGCCGGAGAAGGAGTATATGCCGCAGGAGGCGGCCAGGATGGCCGTGAGGACCAGGGTGGCGAGTCTGGCGGCGGTATGGAGGTGTCCTTTCATCATTTTTCGCTGGTTTCCTTGGAGAGTCTGCGGTATAGGGTGCGCTCGGAGATGCCGAGTTCCGCGGCTGCGAGCTTGCGGTTTCCGTCGTGCTTTTCCAGGGCCTTCCTGATGAGGTCCTCGCTGACCTTCTGCAGGGAGAGGTCAGTGGTGGACGGGCTTGCATTGGCCTGGACTTCGGAGTCCTGCCATTCGGCCTCGAGGGTGTCGGGCTCGCTCTGCACGCTGTGGTCCTCCGGGGTAGGGAGGCTCCTTGCCGGCTCCTGGATGGTGCCGTAGACTGCGGATTTCAGGGCGTTCACTTCCTGGCGCAGGTCGAGTATCGCCTTGAACAGCATCTTCTTCTCGTCGTCGGAGAAGCTGTCGCGGCGGACGTCGGAGAGGGCAGGAAGTGCGGTCTCGGGCTCGGCGGGGAGGTACTTGCGGAGCGTATGTGCATCGATCTCAAGCCTTTCCGCGCCCGGGGTGAGCTTCACGGACTCCAGGGCGGAGACGGTCTCGGCGACGTTCTTCAGCTGGCGGATGTTGCCGGGCCAGCGGTAGGTGGTCAGGGCGCTGATGGCGTCGTGGGTGAGAGAGACCTTGCAGACGCGGTACTTGTCGGAGAAGTCGGAGGTGAACTTGCGGAAGAGCAGGTAGATGTCGTCCTTGCGCTCGCGCAGGCTCGGGATCTTTATCTGGATGGCGTTCAGTCGGTAGTAGAGGTCCTCGCGGAACTTGCCCTGGCTGACCGCGTACAGGAGGTTCACGTTAGTGGCGGCGACGATGCGCACGTCGGTCTTCTCGACCTTCGACGAGCCTACCTTCATATATTCGCCGTTCTGGAGCACGCGCAGGAGCATCACCTGGGTGCTGAGGGGCAGCTCGCCGACCTCGTCCAGGAAGAGGGTGCCGCCGTTTGCCTCCTCGAAATAGCCCTTGCGGGCCTCGGTGGCACCGGTGAAGGAGCCTTTCTCGTGACCGAAGAGCTCAGAGTTGATGGTGCCCTCAGGGATGCCGCCGCAGTTGATGGCGAAGTACTTGCCGCTCTTGCGGAGGCTGTTCTGATGTATGATCTTAGGGATCTGCTCCTTTCCTACGCCGCTTTCGCCCGAGATGAGGACCGTGAGGTCGGTGGGCGCGACAGCCATGGCGGTCTCCAGGGCCCTGTTCAGCGCAGGGTCGTTTCCGATGATGTCGTAGCGGTTCTTTATGCTCTGTAAATCCATTTGTCTTGTTTAGGGAAGGACAAAGTTACGAAATCGATTGAAATATAGCACCCGGTAGGTGAAAAAATTAAATTATTGGTTATCTTTGCAGTGTGTGCCTTGACGGTAACAATCAAACAAACTATATTTTTTATTATGAAGAAAGGTATCAAATTCCTTGCAGCAGTGGTTCTTGGAATCGCAGCTGTCGCATGTTCTTCACCTGAGAAGATGGCAGAATATGCAGAGAATGTGGTTGTAAAATGCAACCCTGCAGTCCTTGAGTGCGTAGCAGGCAATATCGACGCTACCCTCAACGTAACTTATCCAGAGAAATATTTCCACCCGAAGGCTATCCTCGAGGTTACTCCGGTTCTCGTATATGAAGGCGGCGAGCAGGCTATGGCTCCGTTCATGTATCAGGGCGAGAAGGTCCAGGATAATTATAAGGTATGTGCAGCCGCCGGTGGCAGCGTGACCGAGAAGGTCCATTTCACCTATGTTCCTGGTATGGAGAAAGCATACCTCGAGCTCCGCGGTGTCGTTTCTTGGAAGAAGAAGAGCGCCAACCTCCCTTCAATGAAGGTTGCTGACGGTGTTAACACCACCTATATGCTCGTAAAGAAGAGCGGCAGCTACTCTTACAAGGCTGACGCTTATATGGACATCATCCCTCAGACCGCTGAGGGCCAGATCCTTTACACCATCAACTCCGCCGACGTACGCGGCAAGGAGCTCAAGGGCCAGTCAGTAAAGGACTTCCAGGCTGCTCTCGACGAGATCAACGCCAACGAGCGCAAGACCCTCAAGAGCACCGAGGTCGTAGCTTACGCTTCACCTGACGGTGGTGAGGAGCGCAATGCGAAGCTTTCCGACAAGCGCGCCAACAGCGCTGAGAAGGCTTGGACAAAGATCGTCAAGGGCCACGAGGCCGCCGATCCTGAGGTCAAGTCCATCGGCCAGGACTGGGAAGGCTTCCAGTCACTCGTTTCCAAGTCAGACATCCAGGACAAGGACCTCATTCTCCGCGTCCTCTCCATGTACAGCGACCCTGCAGTCCGCGAGAGCGAGATCAAGAACATGTCCGAGATCTTCACAGAGCTCAAGGGTGAGGTTCTTCCTGAACTCCGCCGTGCACGCTTCATCGCTAACGTCGAGTACCAGAACTACACCGCTGACGAGCTCAAGGCTCTCGTTGAGGACAATATCGACGTCCTCGACGAGGAGGCTCTCCTCCGCGTCGCTTCCCTCGTTGACGCTGAGAAGAAGGTTGACATCTACAAGAAGGCCATCAGCAAGTACGGCAGCGACCGCGCTCAGTACAACCTCGCTGCTGCATACCTCGACCTCGACAAGGACGACCTCGCAGCCGGCGCACTCAAGAACGTTAAGGCCAATGACGCTGACGTCCAGAACCTCAAGGGTGTCATCGCTCTCCGTGGCGGCGACCTCGCAGCCGCAGCTACCGCATTCGCCGCTGCAGCCAACGCTGACGCCAATGCCAATATGGGTGTTGTGGATATCCTCAACGGTAACTACGAGAGCGCTGCAAAGAAGCTCGCCGACACCAAAGGATGCCCTCACAACAAGGTCCTCGCCTACATCCTTACCGACCAGCTCGACAAGGCTGAGGCTGCTGCTACCTGCAAGGACGCTTGCGTGAAGTATTTCAAGGCTATCGTCGCTGCCCGCCAGGGCAAGGCTGATGACGCCAAGGCATTCATCGAGGAGGCTTCAAAGAACGCTGACCTCGCAGCCCGCGCTGCAAAGGACATCGAATTCGCAGGTCTTGCCCGCTAATCCGACTGATTATTAATACTATAGTGACGGTGGGAGGTTTTCTTCCACCGTCACTTTTTGTTGATTACTTTGTTAATTCGGAAAATTCTTTCTAAATTTGCAGTCCCCAAAATTTGGGGAAAAATACATAAATTAAAGATTTACAATCATTTATGCCAACAATTCAACAATTAGTTCGCAAAGGACGCGAGGTTATCGAGGTTAAGTCGAAATCCCGTGCGTTGGATGCTTGCCCTCAGAAGAGGGGCGTATGCCTGCGTGTGTACACAACCACACCTAAAAAACCTAACTCAGCTATGCGTAAGGTTGCTCGTGTACGTCTTTCAAACTCTAAAGAGGTCAATGCTTACATCCCAGGCGAGGGCCACAACCTTCAGGAGCACTCAATCGTGCTCGTACGTGGAGGCCGTGTAAAGGACCTTCCTGGTGTACGTTACCACATCCTTAGAGGAGCTTTGGATACCGCTGGTGTAGAAGGCAGGACTCAGTCCCGCCCACTCTACGGAGCCAAGAGGCCAAAGAAATCTAAGAAGTAATTTTTTAATTTTTTCACCTTAATTTTTTTCAAAATGAGAAAATCGAAGCCTAAGAAGAGGATCCTACTTCCAGACCCAAAGTTTCACGACATCGAGGTAACCCGTTTCGTGAACAACCTTATGTTGCAGGGAAAGAAGAGTATCGCGTATTCTATTTTTTACGATGCCATTGATATGGTAGGCGAGAAGATGAAAGATTCTGACAAGGCTCCTCTGGATATTTGGAGGAAAGCTCTCGAGAATGTAACCCCTCAGATCGAGGTCAAGTCACGCCGTATCGGTGGAGCTAACTTCCAGGTGCCTACAGAGTTGAGACCGGAAAGAAAAGTTTCACTCTCCATGAAGAATATGATTCTTTACGCCCGCAAGCGTTCCGGCCGCTCTATGGCAGAAAAACTCTGCGCAGAGATCGTCGCAGCATACAACAACGAAGGTGGTGCATTCAAGCGCAAAGAGGATATGCACAAGATGGCAGAGGCCAACAAGGCATTTGCACACTTCCGTTTTTAATTTGTATGTAATTCATGGCTAAAAGAGATCTAACTTACACGAGGAACATCGGCATCATGGCCCACATCGATGCCGGTAAGACCACCACGTCCGAGCGTATCCTTTATTATACAGGAAAGACTCATAAGATAGGTGAGGTGCACGAGGGTGCAGCCACCATGGACTGGATGGTACAGGAGCAGGAGCGAGGAATCACAATCACTTCTGCCGCAACCACAGCATTTTGGCACTACAACGGACAAACTTATCAGATTAACCTGATCGACACCCCGGGACACGTCGATTTCACTGTGGAAGTGGAGCGTTCACTTCGTGTACTTGACGGCACCATCGCTACATTCTGTGCGGTAGGCCGCGTGCAGCCTCAGTCCGAGACTGTATGGCGTCAGGCCGACAAATATGGTGTACCGAAGATCGCTTACATCAACAAGATGGACCGGGTCGGAGCTGATTTCCTTGCCGTTGTCAGTGAGATTCATTCCAAACTTGGGGCGAATGCCGTTCCTGTATGCCTCCCTATCGGGGCTGAGGATAGTTTCCAGGGCATCGTCGACCTTATCTCAAAGAAAGCAATTTACTACGATTCTACCGACAATCTTGTCAATTATGTCGAGAAGGAGATTCCTGCCGATATGGTTGAGGAGGTTAACACCTGGCGCGACAAGCTCGTGGAGTCCGTTGCCGAGTGCGACGAGGCTCTGATGGAGAAGTACTTCGAGGATCCTGACTCCATTTCGGAGGAGGAGATCATCGCTGCTCTCCGCAAGGGCACCATCGGCATGCAGCTGGTTCCTGCCTGCTGCGGTTCTTCATTCAAGAACAAGGGTGTGCAGTTCCTCCTTGACTGTGTGATGCGTTATCTTCCGTCCCCTATGGACATCGAGTCCGTCAAGGGTACCGATCCTCGCACAGGCGACAAGGTTGAGCGTCATCCTTCAGTTGAGGAGCCGTTCTGCGCTCTGGCCTTCAAGATTGCCACCGATCCGTTCGTGGGCCGTCTTGCATTCCTCAGAGTATACTCAGGTCATCTCGATGCCGGTTCATACGTGTACAACGTACGTTCAGGCAAGAAAGAGAGAATCGCCCGTCTCTATCAGATGCACTCCAACCACCAGAACCCTATCGAGTCCATGGAGGCAGGAGATATCTGTGCAGCGGTCGGTTTCAAGGACCTCAGAACAGGTGATACCATCTGCGTGGAGTCACATCCTGTGGTTCTCGAGGCCATCGAGTTCCCTGATCCGGTTATCGGCATCGCCGTCGAGCCTAAGACCCAGAAGGATCTTGACAAGCTCGGCATCGCACTCGGCAAGCTCGCCGAGGAGGATCCGACCTTCACTGTCAAGTCCGACCTGGAGACCGGCCAGACCATCATCAGCGGAATGGGTGAGCTTCACCTCGACATCATCGTGGACCGTCTCCGCCGCGAGTTCGGCGTGGACATCAACCAGGGTGCCCCTCAGGTGAACTACAAGGAGGCCGTCACCGGTTCGTTCCAGCACCGCGAGGTGTTCAAGAAGCAGACCGGAGGCCGTGGTAAGTTCGCTGACATCATCGTTGAGATCGGACCTGCTGACGAGGGCGTTCAGGGCCTTCAGTTCATCGACCAGGTCAAGGGCGGCAATGTGCCTAAGGAATACATCCCTTGCGTACAGAAAGGTTTCGAGTCAGCCATGGCAAATGGTTGCCTGGCGGGTTACCAGGTACAGTCACTCAAGGTTACTCTTCTCGATGGTTCATTCCACCCTGTCGATTCAGACCAGCTTTCCTTCGAGCTTGCAGCCCGTATGGCGTTCCGCCACGCGTGCCCTAAGTGCAAGCCGGTCATCATGGAACCTATCATGATGGTCGAGGTTGTTACCCCTGAGGAATATATGGGCGACATCGTCGGTGACCTGAACCGCCGCAGAGGACAGATCAACGCTATGGACACCACGTCCAACGGCGCACGCGTGATCAAGGCCTTTGTCCCGCTTTCAGAGCAGTTCGGCTATGTGACGGTTCTCAGAACCCTGTCATCAGGCCGCGCCAACAGCACAATGCGTTTCGACCACTATTCCGAGGTCCCTGCCTATATGGCAAAGGAGATCGTGGAGAAGAGCGGTTACAATGCAGCGTTGCAGATGGAAGGCTTTTAGCCGAAATTAATGTGTAAACAAACAAAAACAAAACAGATATGAGTCAGAAAATCAGAATTAAGCTCAAATCTTTCGACCACATGCTCGTAGACAAGTCAGCTGCGAAGATCGTTGACACAGTCAAGGCTACCGGTGCAACAGTGAACGGTCCTATTCCGCTCCCTACCAACACCAAGATCTTTACTGTCAACCGCTCAACCTTCGTTAACAAGAAGGCCCGCGAGCAGTTCGAACTCGATTCTTACCGCAGACTTCTCGACATCGAGGACTCCAACGCAAAGACCGTTGACGCTCTCATGAAGCTCGAGTTGCCTTCAGGTGTTGAGGTCGAGATCAAAGTCTGAGAGAATTGACATTTTTCCCCGTTAGACTGCAAGGCAGTTGAAAGGAAATTGCTATATTTGCAGAGCCGGCTTCACCCGGCTTTGCAGATTCCGGTCCCATAGCTCAGTTGGTTAGAGCACCTGACTCATAATCAGGGAGTCGCAGGATCATGCCCTGCTGGGACCACCCTAACGAAACACATTACCGTTAAAACCCCTCTAGAACGCATTCCAGAGGGGTTTTTCATTTTTCTTACCGGCATTAAAAAGCATTAAAAAGTACCATATTTCAGAAATGTTTCGTTGACGTGACCCGTCCTGATTTTTGTTTACAGTTTTGAGCCGTTAATTTTGTTCATACTTCCCGATTGATTCCAAGATAGGCCACTCTGAGTGGTAGCCGAACTTTCAGTCAAGGCCGCCGCAGGCGCTTGTCTTGGCCTTGACGGACTGTTAGGCTACCGGTACCTTTGCCTTTCTTGGGAGCAATCTTTCATTATTGTCAATACGCTGCGGATATCCTGCATCCGCTTGTCAGTTCATTTATCACATTTACCACTTCCTCAGGCTTGTTGCCTTTGTAGTAGTTCTTCCATACTCGCACCTGTTCCCCTGTTTCGAGGTATGCCTCCGCTGGCGTCTTGTAGTTCAGACTCAAGTGAGGCCGCTTGTTGTTGTAGAGGTTTATGACCTCCGCAACACGTCTGTAAGCATCCTCAAAGCCGATGAAGTGGTCATCATATAGCCATTCTGTCTTTAATATCCCGTTCACTCTCTCTGCTATCGCATTGTCCCTAGGGTCACCATCCTGCGTCATACTTATCTCGATTCCGTTGTCCTGCAGGAGCTTTACATACTTCTCGCAGCAGTACTGACAGCCTCGGTCAGAGTGATGTATCAAGCCCTTCAGATCACATCCGGCATTACGTATAGCCATCTGCAAGGCAGATATGGTCGCATCAGCGTGAAGACTCGGGCTCAAACACCATCCCATTATCTTCTTTGAGTAAGCATCGGTCACCAAGTGGAGATAGACGAAGCCAGCCTCTGTTTCGATATAGGTTATATCGCTGACCCATACCTGATTGGCGGCCGTAAGGATAAGGTCCTTCACCAGGTTCGGGAACCTGTGCAGCCAACTCTCACTCCATGTCGTTCTTACTGTACGTTTGCGTCTATGCACCTTCAGGTGATATTTGTCGAGTATGTCAAACAACTTGTCGCGGCTTATCATTTTGGGATGTGCCTCGTTGATCTCGTGCCACAACTTGCGACCTCCCATCCTGCCCATATCCTTTCTCAGTTCCGCTATCAAGTCCAGGATTATGCTTTCTTCAGCAGCCTCCTGATACTGGTAGCCAAGTCTCTGGTAATAAGCTTGTCTCGTTTTGCCAAACAGTGCACATATTGCATCCACTGATAGTTTTGGAAGCAATATGCGAAGCTTACCTACTGTTTGGCACCAGATTTTTTTCTTATCTCGATGCCTAATTCCTCTTCCGCAACGTCAATCATTGTGCTGTAGGCCAATGATTTCAACTTCTCGTCCTTGAGTTCTTTCTCCAGTTGGGCGACCTTGGCTTCCAGCGTTCGCTCTCTCAGAGTCTTCTCTGTGGTGTTTTCCAGCGTCTTCTTCATCTCGATGAACTGCTTTTGGGATGTGTTTGAAAGCCCAAATTTAGTCATCCATCTTGATAAAGTGCAATGTCCCATCCCATATTTTACTTGGAATGCTTCCATTGACAGTCCAGAATTCATGAATTCCTCAATGATCTGGAGTTTTTCAGCATTGTTGTAGATCCTTGTTTCTTCCATTTTTGTCCTTTATTAAGTTTACATTGAGTGCTCTACTCTTGTAAACCCAGGTCAGGACAAGTCAACGTTTCGTTTTTTTTAGTGCCCCCCCCTTACCTCATCAAAAAGCCGTTTCACATCGTTCTTTCCCGTCATCCTCCCGGCCCTTTCCGGATACCATTCCTGAATGTCTGGTTTCCAGAACAGGCCATGGAAGGCATTCTGTGAGGGGTTGTAGGAAACCAAGTGGGCCTGGGAGGGGGTTGGTTTCCAGAATGTGCCTCAGAAGGCATTCTGTGAGGGGTGGTAGGAAACCAAGGGGCTCTGGGAGGGGGTTGGTTTCCGCGATGAGTCCTATGACGATGTCTACAGGGGTGTGATGGAAACCATCTAGAGCCTTATTCCAATGATATAGTACTCGGGGACTTATAGATCTTTCCGCCGGCGGCTGGAAAGGAATCAGTAGCCGAAGCGGTAGCAGAGGCCGACCTGGAGGCCGGCATTGCGGCCATTGTCACCTGTGGATTCCTTGAAGGTGCGGGTGATGCCGTAGTCGAACTTGACATCGATTCCCAGGGCGGCGGTGATGAAATATGTGGCCTGGGCGGCCCAGGCGAGATTGAACTTGTTGAGCATGAAATCCTCGTCCTCGAAGCGGGTTTCCTTCTTGTCTCCGTAGCTGGTCCTGATATGGTTGCCGAGACAGTATCCGAGCTCCGGTCCGGTCACGACTCTGAGGCTGGTGCCTCCCAGTGAGTCCCATCCGATCAGCAGAGGAAGCTGGAGATAATGGATGTGGCGGGCGTAGATGTCCTTGGATGCGCCGATGGCTTCAGGAGTATGGTTGACTGTACGCACACCCTTCCTGGCATAGAGGAGCTCCACCTGGCTCACAATGTTGTCTGAAAGGTAGAATGTGGAGAATAGACCTCCCTGGAAGCCGATGTTCGGCTCGAACTCATCTAAAGGCAGGGCTGTCGTGCCCGGCATCATGTTCACCGAGAAGCCTCCCTTTACACCGAAATCATAGGATGTCTGAGCGGAAACGCCTGCGCACAAAGCCAGGCCAAGCATTGCTGAAAGCAAATATCTATAAATCTTCATAAGAAATCACACTAATTGTTCGAGTTCCAAAGTTAGCAATTAATTCCGTTTTTCATTCCATTATTTGTTACCTTTGCCGAACATCACATAGTACACTGACATGAAAAGAATCCTATTGGCATTGATATTTTTCCTGGTGGCGGCGGTTGCATCGGCCCAGTCCTCAGCTACGGTGAGCTGGAAAGCGGCGGTCGAGCCTGTCGGCGACGGAGTCTATGAGCTTGTCCTGAGCGGGCAGGTTAAGGACGGCTGGTATACCCATCCTTTGAGTTCGGAGTTCTCCGCTCCGGTCATCGATCTCGAAGGGGTGGAGGTGGAGGGCGCTCCTCAGGAGGAGTACACCCCGTCCGAGTACAAGGGTGAGACCGTGGTGAAGGGCGCGTATGTCATCAGGCAAAGGTTCAGGTCAGCGGATGGTGCTGTGCGGGGCTCGGTTACGTTCCAGTCGTGCTCCGGCGATATGTGCAACATGCCGGAGGACTGGGAGTTCGACGTGCCGGCAGCCGCAGGGTCAACGGCAACCGGAACGACGGCAGAGCCAATGACAACGGCGGAACAGACAGCCTCAGGGTCAACGGCCTCGACCGGACAGCAGACCCGGAACGGGAGAGGCGGCCTGCTGGCGCTGATCCTCGAAGCCATCCTCTGGGGTTTCGCGATGCTCCTGACCCCGTGCGTCTTCCCTATGGTCCCGATGACCGTCTCGTTCTTCCTCAGGAGCTCCTCCAGCAAGGCCCGCGGCAAGTTCAACGCCGCTATGTACGGCCTCTTCATCGTGCTTCTCTACACCGTCCCGATCTGCGTCATCATAGGACTGACCAGAATCCTGGGCGGAGATTCAGTCACCGCCGACATATTCAACTGGCTCGCGACCCACTGGCTCCCGAACATCCTGTTCTTCGCCATCTTCATAGTCTTCGCAGCCTCCTTCTTCGGCGCCTTCGAGCTTACCCTCCCTTCCCGGTGGGTGAACTCCTCTGACAAGAAGTCCGACAGGGGCGGCCTCGGAGGCATTTTCTTCCTCGCCCTCACCCTGGTGCTCGTCTCATTCTCCTGCACCGGCCCGATAGTCGGCACGGTCCTGATCAAGTCCACCCAGGGCGAGTTCTGGACCCCGATGGTGACAATGCTCGCATTCTCCATCGCCTTCGCCCTCCCGTTCACCCTCCTGGCATTCTTCCCGTCCCTGCTGAAGAATCTCCCGAAGAGCGGCGGCTGGCTGAACAGCGTCAAGGTCGTCCTCGGCTTCATCGAGGTGGCCCTCGCCTTCAAGTTCCTCAGCACCGCCGCCCAGACCTATCACTGGGGTCTGCTCGACCGCGAGGTCTATCTCGCCATCTGGATCACCGTCTTCACGCTCCTCGGCTTCTACCTCCTGGGCAAGCTCCGCTTTGCCAATGACACTCCGCTCGACCACATCAATGTCAAGCGCCTGGCCCTCGCCATCGCCGTCTTCTCGTTCGTGGTCTATATGGTTCCCGGAATGTGGGGAGCCCCTCTGAAGGCCCTCTCCGGCTATCTCCCGCCTATAGGGACCCAGGATTTCGTCCTCGACAGATACGCACCGGCCCCGACCGCAGAAAGTCCTTCAGCGACAATACAGATGCCCTTCGGCCTGACCGCCTATGACAATATAGACGCCGCCCTCCGGGAAGCTTCCGCCACCGGCAAGCGCGTCTTCGTCGACATCACCGGCTACGGCTGCGTGAACTGCCGCGAAATGGAGGCCCGCGTCTGGAGCGACCCGCAGGTGCTCTCCATCCTCAGGAACGATTACGTGATGGTCGCCCTCTACAATGACGACAAGACCCGCTTGCCCCAGGACCAGTGGATCACCACCGAAGACGGGAAGGTCCTCAAGGACAAGGGCCGCGTCAATTCCTGGATCGCCCGCACCCGTTTCGGCGTCAATTCCCAGCCCAACTATGCACTGCTGGATGCAAACGGAAAGGTCATAGCTCCGGTAAGGGGCTATGACCTCAGTATTCCAGGATTCATTGAGTTCCTTAGTCTTCCTCTGCAGCAGGCGGTTCAGGGAGAACAGCCTCAGCTTCGATGATGCAAGGATTCGGAACGGTGTTGAACAGGGCGCTGTAGCTCTTTACACCGAACTTGTATCCGTCCTTGAACATACCTGCAGCGATGCTGCCGTCAGCGACACCGGTCTTGATGGCTGCGGCGGATCCGTAGACATAGGCCTTGACGTTCTTTGCGACCGCCAGGACTTCAGGTATGATAAGCTCGTCGTCGAGGAGCATGACTGCACAACCGTCGACCATTTCTATAGCCAGGGAAAGTTTGTCGGCAGCTTTCTCGATGGAAGTGGAGAAGGTGTTCGAGCAGCCTTCCGGAAGATACTTCTGGGCGGCAGCAACGCGGGCCTGGGAAGTTTCGGATCCTTCTAGTCCCATAATGACGACTTTCTTGTTTTCCTCAGGGGTTACGTACTGGCTGAGATGCTTGATGGCGGTGGTGTCGCTTGCGATCACCTGGGTCTTGCATACTCCGGCGAGAGGGCTGTCCTTGGCCAGTTCCTTGCCTACAACCACCATAGGGATGTCTATGTCCTCCTTCATCAGGGCCACAGCATCTTCGACGGATTCATTGACAGGGTAGATTATGAGGCCCTTGACCTTCTTCTTTGCAGAATAGATGTCGTTCAGGGCGGAAACCTGCTCTTTCTGAGTGCTGCAGTATGTTACGTCCACTGTCATTCCTTCTTCAAGCTCTGCTGCTTCCTTCGCGCCCTTTGCCACTGACTCCCAGAAAGCGTTCTTCTCGCCGAGGATCAGTGAAACGGTTCTTACGAGCGGGCTTCCCGAGGAAGTGAGGTAAGCGCTGATGTATGGGGTGGCAAGCTGGGCGAGGCCGTCTTCGTCGATATACTTGGCGGAGATGGCGAAAGCCTGCTCGACGTTCCACAGGTCATTCTTTGTGTCATAGAATGGAGCCTTCTCAGGGAGAGGGGCGGTCACAATGAGGCGGTTGCCGGAAACGGTGTAGGTCTTGCCTTCAATGACCGTAGCTTCGGCTGCCCTTGTGAAAACAGCAACAGGGACGATGCTGAAGGAGATATGTCCTTCCAGTTCCTTGACTCTGGCTGCAGGGGCGACGTCGAGTGTGACTGATAAAGTGGCACCGTCCTCGCCTGAGGTGAAAAGGACTGCAGGCGCTCCGTCCACAACGGCCTCAGGGATGATCTCCATTGTGATGAAATACACGAGGTTTGTGAGTCCGGCAAGGCTTTCCTGGGCCTGTCCGATGGCTTCTGCAAGTCCGGTGACCTTCAGGTCAAGTGCTGCGACGGTTTCGCCGGAAGCGGCCATTTCCGCGAGGATTTCATCGAGGCGTGCATTGATCTCAGCGATGTTCTCCAGGGTGGCGAAGCCCTTGCTGGCCTCCTCGAGGGTTGCGAGAGCTGCCTTGAGGGCTTCGATCTCCTCCTTGTTGGCGGTGATCTCCGTGCCGTGGCCGCTTACGACCTCGGCAAGGTCCATAAGGTCGTTGTTGATGGCGGATGCCAGGGACTTAAGCTTGGTCATCTGGTCGTTTGTGGCGTAATTCTGGTCTGCGAACTCCTTGAATACGTCGAAAGTGGTCTGGAGCTTGTCCAGATCGCTGCGGAGGACTTCTGCGTAATCTTTCAGAGCTTCGAAGTTCTGGATGGTCGCATAAATGGTGGACAGTGATGTGATGGTGGCATCCATCGCTGCAAGCGTTTTGTCGATTTCCTGGATTTCCTGGTCCACAACATCGATTCTTTCTTCGACCTCGCGGAGGCAGCCCGTTGTCATAAGCAGTACGGCAGCCATCGCGATGGAAGAAACCTTGGTCAGTAAATGTTTCATAAGCGTGTTATGTTAATGGGATGTACAAAGATATCAAAAAAGTTTACGTTTGAATCGTAATATCTGAATTATCTCTACAGAAATGTCAGCCTGGATAGGTTCTCCTTTGAGAATATCCTGCAGGCAAGGTCTTGAAGGTCTCCGGCCGTGATGGCTTCGACGGCCGCCTTGTTCTCCTGCGTGCCGGCGATGCGGCCGAAAGCCAAAAGGCTCTTTCCCATCGACAGGCACTGGGACTCGCCGGATTCGGAACTGATGGCGAGCTGGCCCAGGAGCTGTTTCTTCGCTGCCTTCAGCCTTCTGTCGCTGAGCGGGTTGCTGCGCAGGTCCTCGATGGCCTTGCCGATGGCCGTGAAGCATTTGTCCAGGTTCTCACGGTCGCAGCCGAGGCTGATGGCCAGGATTCCGGTGTCGCGGTACTGGGTGTAGCCGCACTCCACGCCGTAGACCCAGCCGTTCTTTTCGCGGAGCAGGTCGTTGAGGATGGAGTTGGAGGCGGGGCCGCCGAGGATGTTGGCCAGAAGGACGGTGCCGATGCGCTCCTTCTCTTCGTAGAGGGACGGGGCGATGCCGCCGATGACTGCATTGACCTCATGGTTGCGCTTTTCGACGGTACGGTCGAAACGGTGGGCCGGGACGGGGACCGGAGAGGCGTCGGCTGTGGTGGCGGGCTGGAAACCGGGGAAGAATTTTCCGGCGAGCTTGAGCACTCCCTTCTTCATCCTTTCCTCGTCGATGTCGGCGACGGCGGTGAACGCCATTCTGTCGGGGGTGAAATGGGCCTTGACAAAGGCCTTGAGCTCTTCCGAGGTGATTTTCCTGACCGATGCAGGAGTGCCCAGGATGGCGGCTCCGAGCGGGTGGCCGGCGAAGAGGCCCTCTTCGAAACGGTCATAGACATCGTCCGCAGGGGAGTCCTTGTACGACTGGATCTCGTCGATGACCACTCCTTTTTCGGTCTCGATCTCCTTTGCCGGGAAGGTCGCCTGGGTGGCGAGCTCGAGCAGGAGTCCGGCGGCCTTGGCGAGGTCCTCCTTCAGTACGGTGGCGTGGAGGACGATTTCCTCCTTCGTGGTGTATGCGTTCAGTTCTCCGCCGAGCCTGTCGAGGTAGCCGTTGATGACCCTGGCGCTCTTGTGCTCGGTGCCTTTGAACATTGTGTGTTCCGTGAAATGGGCTATGCCTGAGTGGAAACCCGCTTCGTCGCGTGTTCCGCATTTGATGCTCAGGGCGCAGTATCCGACGGATGAGCCCGCCCGTTTCACGGCATACTGCAGTCCGCAGTCAGCTTTTCCTGAAATCATGTCCTAATGCTTGGCGGCGACCTTCCTGATGTCCTTCTTCAGGAATCCCGCCCATTTTCCCGCGCTTACGCGGTGGTGGCTGAAATAATACAGTTCGTGGGTCCGGGCGTCGACCATCATCTTGTAGCATCTGGAGCCCTTTTCGGGGCTGAACGGGGCTACGACGAAGCTGACCAGCGTTCCCGGTGTCCCGTCGATGACGGCCTGGTCGGCCTCATCCTCCTCTACGATGAAGACTTCCTCGAACTCCTTTCCGTCCAGGGTCCCCGGCTCCACGTCGCTGTCGGAGAAAAGGATTCTCCTTCCGTCCCTGCCGCCGGCCGTTGAATATATGTCGAAGCCCTTGTAGCCGGCCTTGTCCGATTCGAGGGCCCTGGATGTGTAGTCCTGGATTATGTCGAGAAGGGCCGGGAGCATCACCATCTCCCGCCCGGACGGGAACTCCGTGGAACGGAACGGGAGGCTCGCTATGTCCACGGGCCTGTTCGAGGTGTTGTCGGTTCCGTATCTGCCCCCCTTCATCAGGGTGAGGGTGAGTATCCCGCGGTATTTCGCCTCGTCAGACCTCGCCAGGAGGAGGAAATACTGGTCCGGGCTGCTCTTCAGCTCCTGGAACTCTTCGCGTGTGCAGAACTCGAAGGGGGATATCCTCCATCCTGCCGAGACCGCCTCCTTGAGAGCCGTGTCCGTCATTTCATTCCCTCCGAGGACCACTTTCGTGGTGCGCGAGCTGAAGTCCGCTATTCTGATTTTCTTAGTGTTGAGCCTGGCCTGGCCGCTCATCTGTGCGGGGATGAGTATGGCTATGACGAGCAGAAGTGCCGGCAATATGGAAATGCGTTTCATTTGGCAAGTTCGATTGAATAACCTCCGCAAAGTTACAAAATAATGCTTACATTTGTAAGCTAACGTCAACAGTGGATATGGACCAGTACATAGTATCAGCCAGAAAATACAGACCGGACTCCTTCGAGTCCCTGATAGGACAGGACAACATCGCCAGGACGCTGAAGAATTCCATTCTCCGCGGCCAGCTGGCACACGCTTATCTGTTCTGCGGTCCCCGCGGAGTGGGAAAGACCAGCACGGCGAGGATCTTCGCGAAGACCATCAACTGCTCCAACCCTTCTGCGGAGATGGAGCCTTGCGGCGAGTGCGAGTCCTGCGTTTCCTTCCGTGAAGGCCGTTCTTTCTGCATCCACGAGCTGGATGCCGCTTCGAACAACGGCGTGGAGGACATCAAGGCCCTGATGGACCAGGTCCAGATACCTCCTCAGGTCGGAAAGTACAGCGTCTATATCATCGATGAGGTCCATATGCTGTCCCAGGCAGCCTTCAACGCCTTCCTGAAGACTCTGGAGGAACCGCCTGCACACGCCATCTTCATCCTCGCCACCACTGAGAAGCACAAGATACTTCCGACCATCCTCTCCCGCTGCCAGACATACGACTTCAACCGTATCAGCATCAGCGACATCGTCCTGAACCTCAGGAATATAGCTGACAAGGAAGGGATCACCGCGGATGACGAGTCCCTGCACATAATCGCCCAGAAGGCGGACGGTGCGATGCGCGACGCCCTCACCATCTTCGACCAGACGGTGGCTTTCTGCGGCACCGAAATCCACTATGAAGACGTAATCAGGAACCTCAATGTCCTCGACTACGAGTATTCCTTCAAGCTGGTGGACGCTTTCCGCAGCGGCGACTATGCCAGCGCGATGCTTGTCTTCGACGGGATCCTGGCCAAGGGATTCAACGCCCAGCATTTCATCTCGGCGCTGAGCTCCCATCTGCGCGACCTGATCGTCAGCAGGACGGCGGGCCTCGACGCTCTTCTGGACCTTCCTGCATCACTGAAGAAACGCTACAAGGAGCAGGCGGACAGCTGTCCGCTCCAGTTCCTCTATGAAGCGCTCAACATAACCACCCAGTGCGAGGCCGGGTACAAGGCCGCCATCAACCAGCGCCTCCACATCGAGTTCGCGCTGATGAAACTTTCGTTCCTCCAGAACGGAGTCCCAGCCACCGCTGTGGCCAATGCTGCCGCCGCCCCGGCTCCGGCTCCAGCTCCTGTACAGGCTCCGGTATCAGCACCTGCTCCTGCCCCTGCCAAGGCTGAAGACTCTGCCCCTTCTGCAGTGGAGGAGAAGCCGGCTCCGGCACCGGCCCCTGCGGCAGAGGTGAAGGCCGCGCCTGCACCGAGGAAGAGAGCCGCGAGGGCTGGTGCCGCATTGTCATTGAACTCGCTGATGAGCGATGAGGAGGAGGTGAAGGTCGAGGCTGCCGTGGCTGCAGAGCCTGGGGTCGAGCTGACCGACGAGCGGATCGCCGAGTGCTGGAAGTCGCTCGCCGGCTTCTATCCGTCCTCTCCGAGGCTCGCCAATACCATCTCCAATGCGAAGGTCAGCGTCGAGCGCCCGGAGGGCGGTGACATCCGGGTGACCTTCGCCGTGACCAACGAAGCCCAGCGTGCGTGGATAGAGTCGAACAAGCTCCACGAGCTGGAAGGACATCTCCAGAAGGTGGCGGGCTGCGCCGGGATCAAGCTTCTGGTGGCTGCTGCCCAGTACGAGGAGGAGAAAGTTATCTACACTCCGGAGGACAAGGCAAAGTATTTGATGGAGAACGAACCCGAGGTCATCGATATAATCAGCGACCTCGGACTGGATCTTAAGTAAAGGCTTATGAAACTGCGTTGTGAGAATCTTGTAAAGAAATACGGTGTCAGAACCGTCGTCAAGGGTGTTTCAATGGAAGTCGAGCAGGGGGAGATCGTCGGTTTCCTCGGCCCGAACGGTGCGGGAAAGACCACCAGCTTCTATATGATCACCGGCCAGGTGGTCCCGAACGGTGGAAAGATCTTCCTGGATGACGAGGACATCACCGCCCTCCCTATGTACAAGCGTGCGCAGAGGGGAGTGGGATATCTTCCGCAGGAGGCTTCCGTCTTCAGGAAGATGTCGGTGGAGGACAATATCGTTTCCGTGATGGAGATGTCGGGTATGTCGAAGGCTGAGAGGATGGAGAGGCTTGAGGACCTTATCGATGAGTTCAACCTTTCAAAGGTCCGCAAGAGTCTGGGGATCCAGCTTTCCGGAGGTGAGCGCCGCCGCTGCGAAATCGCGCGGGCGCTGGCCATCGACCCTAAGTTCATCCTTCTGGACGAGCCTTTCGCCGGTGTCGACCCTATCGCTGTCGAGGATATCCAGTACATCATCGCCAAGCTGAAATACAGGAACATCGGCGTCATCATCACCGACCACAACGTCGGTGAGACCCTGGCCATCACCGATAGGGCGTACCTCCTTTATGAGGGTTCAATCCTTCAGGAGGGCACTCCGAGCCAGCTTTCAGCCAATGAGGACGTGCGTACGAAATACCTGGGATCGGGCTTCATCCTGAAGCGCTCCCAGGCGGTGGAAAAAGCAAAGGCGGAGCATGCCGCCCGCCTTATGGCTATGTCACAGGAGTCTAAAGATTGACGAAGTCCTTCACGTTCTGAGCTGTGACCTCCGGGTCTCCGAGGATGAGGAGCCTGTCCACGACATTGTCCAGCTCCCTTATGTTTCCCGGCCAGTCCTTCTGCTGGAGGAGCTTGACGGCTTCCTTCGAGAATGACCTCGGCTTGCTTCCTTCCGTGTATTTTCCCAGGAAATGCTCGATGAGCATCGGGATGTCGTCCTTGCGCTCGTTGAGGCTTGGGACATTGATTACTATCACGCTGAGGCGGTGGTAGAGGTCCTCTCTGAAATTGCCCTTTTCTATCTCTTCCTTGAGGTTCTTGTTCGTCGCGGCGATGACGCGTACGTCCACTTCGATGTCCTTGTCGGAGCCCACGCGTGAGAGCTTCCTTTCTTGGAGGACGCGGAGGACCTTGGCCTGGGCGGCGAGGCTCATGTCGCCGATCTCGTCGAGAAAGAGGGTTCCGCCGTCCGCCTGCTCGAACTTCCCCTTGTGCTGCTTGATGGCTGATGTGAAGGAGCCTTTCTCGTGGCCGAAGAGTTCGCTTTCGATGAGCTCTGAAGGGATGGCGGCGCAATTGACCTCGATGAAAGGCATCGTGCTGCGCTGGCTCTGCTGGTGCAGGTTGCGGGCGACGAGCTCCTTTCCTGAGCCGTTAGGGCCGATGATCAGGACGCGGGCGTCGGTGGGGGCGACCTTGGAGATCATCGTGCGGATGCGCTCCATGGGCTCTGAAGTGCCGATCATGTCGGCGCCGTAGACTTTTTTCTTGAGAATCCTGGTCTCCTTGACCAGACTCGCCATCTCAGTGGCGTTCTTTATGGTGATGAGGATGCGGTTGAGGTCCAGAGGCTTCTGGATGAAGTCGAATGCTCCCTTCTTTATGCATTCCACTGCGGTCTCGATGTCCCCGTGGCCGGAGATCATCACGATGGCGGCTTCCACTCCCATGGCCCTGACCCTGTCCAGGACTTCCATTCCGTCCATGTTCGGCATCTTTATGTCGCAGAAAATCAGGTTGTATTTCTCTTTTTCGACCATCTGCAGGGCGACGGCTCCGTCTTCCGCTACGTCCACTTCGAAACCCTCATCGGTGAGGATCTCCTTGAGGGAGTTCCTGATGGCCCTTTCGTCATCAACTACAAGTATTCTCATAACAATTCGTTTTGGGATTGTTCAACAAATATCGGACAAAATTCGGTTTTTCAGTAAAAAATGCATTAACTTTGTTTGACTTGATCACATAGTTAGTAATATAAACGCACTTAATTCTTGAATATGAAATCCTCACGTTCCTTTGCCAAGGCCCTTGTCCTTTCAATAAGTCTTCTCGTAGCGGTCATCCCGGCTGATGCGAGGAAGAAGACGGCGGCTCCGCAGGCTCCCGCTGCTCCGAAATATGTATTCTATATGATCGGTGACGGTATGGGCATCAACGAAGTCCGCGGTGCGGAGATCTACAACCAGGCCACCGGCAACGGCCCTGCCGAGGTGAATTTCTTCCATTTCCCTGTGAGGACCTTCGTCACGACGAATTCGGCCACATCGCTGGTCACCGACTCCGCCGCTGCGGGCACAGCGCTTGCTACCGGAGTGAAGACATACAACAATGCTATGGGAGTGGGAACTGACAAGCTTCCGCTTTCGAACCTCACCGAGTGGGCTTCCGCCAAGGGCTTCGGCTGCGGCGTTGCCTCCAGTGTAGGAGTGAACCACGCCACACCGGCTGCGTTCTATGCCCATACCGAGGACAGGGACAGCTATGAGAAGATCACCGAGCAGCTTATCGCCGCCGGCCAGATCAGCTTCGCCGCCGGCTCAGCCCTTCTCAACGAGAAGCGCAAGACCGGACATGACAGCGCATATCTTGAGAACATGGTCCGGGAAGCGGGCATTGCCGTAGTCTATGGCAAGGAAGGCATCGCCGGCGCCGACATGGCCAACCTCCAGCAGCGCGTGCTCTGTCTCGATGTCCCGGGAGGTTCGGATGACCTCACTCCTGCAATCAACCGCAGGGGCGGCGAGACCGAGCTCACCGATTTCGTGAAGGCCGGTATCGACTACCTTTACGGACATTTCGCTGACAAGGGTTTCTTCTTCATGGTTGAGGGCGGTGCCATCGACCACGCCGGACATAACGACGATGCAGCTTCGGATTTCTGGGAGATCAATGATTTCGCAAAGTCCATCGACGCCGTCCTCGCTTTCTATGACCAGCATCCTGACGAGACCCTTATCGTCATCACCGCTGACCACGAGACGGGAGGAATGATGCTCGGAGCAGGCCAGTATGAGATGCATCCGGACAGGCTCTCAGTTCAGAAATATG
The DNA here is from genome assembly GCA_045597895.1 of Candidatus Cryptobacteroides sp. Classification (GTDB taxonomy): domain Bacteria; phylum Bacteroidota; class Bacteroidia; order Bacteroidales; family UBA932; genus Cryptobacteroides. Next base: position 49,801 of record JAZLLA010000031.1, read on the forward strand.
ACCAGAGCTACATAAACGATGCTTTCCGCAAGCTTTCCGCTGACGGGAACGTCCCGACCTGGGAGGATGTCCAGAACTTCTTCAAGGAGTATCTCGGCATCGGTGATACAGTCAGGCTCCGTCCTGACCAGATGGCTTCCCTCAAGGCTATGTATGACAGGCAGTTCGGCCGCAAGGAAGGGGAGGAGACCGTGAGGACCCTCTATTCTTCGAATTCCAGGATGGTCGCCGAAGCCATGATGCTGGTGGACAAGTCCGCCGGCTATGGCTGGAGTTTCGGCTGCCACTCCGGCTCGCCTGTCGGACTGTATGTCAAGGGCTGCCGTGCCTGCGACTTCCTCAAGTGCACAGACAACACTGACATTCCAAAGATGATCCGCACCGTTGCGGGTTATTAACAGATATTCTATGACAATACCTGATATTACCATAGCCGTTGACGGCTATTCTTCCACAGGGAAAAGTTCTTTCGCGAAGCTTGTCGCGAAAGAATTTTCCTTCTTATACCTTGACTCCGGCGCGATGTACAGGGCGGTGACGCTCTTCGCCCAGGAGAACGGCATCATCGACAAGGATGCCAACATCGATCTGGATGCTCTGAAAAGTGCTCTGGACAATGATGTGGATATACATTTCGAGCATACTGAAGACGGCTGCAAGACCTTCATCGGGAGCCGTTGCGTGGAGAAGGAGATCCGCTCGATGGGCGTATCTTCACAGGTCAGCCCTGTTTCCGCCATCGCTTTCGTGAGGAATTTCGTCGATGACAAGCTCCACTGGTTCGCCCGGAACGGGCGTGTGATCATGGATGGCCGCGACATAGGTTCGACCGTGTTCCCGAACGCGGACCTGAAGATATTCATGACCGCCAAGCCTGAAGTCCGTGCGCAAAGACGCTTTGACGAGATGGTGATGAAGGGGGACAACCCTGTCTTCGAGGACGTCCTGAAGAATCTTCAGGAGCGTGACTATATCGATTCCCACCGTGAGGCTTCCCCTCTGAGGAGGCCGGATGACGCTTATCTGATGGACAACTCGGATATGACCCTTCACGAAGAGGTCGTGTGGATCCTGGGTCTGCTTCAGGGAAAGTTCGGTATTCTTGAGTAGTTATGGCTGTCCGTGTGGAAATAGATCCCGATTCAGGGTTCTGTGGAGGAGTTATCCGCGCCATAGGCAGCGCTGAAAAGTATCTGGAGGCATCCGAAGGCGGGTGTCTCTACTCATTGGGCGCAATCGTCCACAATGAGGAGGAGCTGGAGCGGCTGGGGCGTGAAGGGCTTGTCACCATTGACAAGGAAACTTTCCTGGGGATGACGGGGACGGCGGGGAAGTCCTTGCTGATCCGCGCTCACGGTGAGCCGCCTCAGACATACGCTGAAGCGGAAGAGCGCGGGTTCAATGTCATCGACTGTACCTGTCCGGTCGTGCTGAAGCTGCAGGCGAGCATACGCGAAGCTTATTCCAGGCTGAAGCCTGAGGGCGGGCAGCTGGTCATTTTCGGGAAGATCGGGCACGCCGAGGTTCTGGGTCTCGTGGGCCAGGTCGATGGGGACGCTCTGGTCGTTGAGGATATCTCGATGCTGGAGCAGGCTGTTGCCGACGGCCGTTTCCGTACCGATGTGCCTACGGAGATATTCTCCCAGACCACCAAGAGCCCGTCCGAGTTCGATGAGGTCTGCAAGCGCATGGCGGCTCTGCTTCCGATAGGCAGGCTTGTGGTTCACAACACCATCTGCAGGCAGGTTGCGATGAGGCACGAGAAACTGTCCCAGTTCGCGCTTTCACACGATGTGATCCTTTTTGTGTCAGGAAAGTCGAGCTCTAACGGAAGGGTTCTGTGCGACCTTTGCAAATCGCTGAATATCAGGACATATCATATCAGCTCTGAGAAGGAGGTGAAAAAGGAGTGGTTCAAGGACGGGGACCGTGCGGGAGTGTGCGGCGCGACCTCCACTCCGAAGTGGCTTCTGGACAGAGTCGCCGCTTATGTGGCTGGTATATAGTTTTTTTGCATTTACGGAGGCAAATTTGTATTTTTGCGTTTCAGAAAATTAAAATCAAACAATATTTTTTATGGCAACAACAGCTGATTTCAAGAACGGACTTTATCTTAAGTTTAATGACAAGCCTTGTATGATCGTTTATTTCCAGCACGTGAAGCCTGGAAAGGGACCTGCTTTCGTCAAGACAAAACTTCGTAACCTTGAGAACGGACGTATCCTTGAGAACACTTTCACCGCCGGTGCAAAGATTGAGACCATCGATGTTGAGCGCCGCCCGTATCAGTTCCTTTTCGCAGAGGAGGACGGTTTCAACTTCATGCATGAGGAGACCTACGAGCAGATCAAGCTCCCTAAGGAGGTCGTTGAGAATTCAGACCTTATGAAGGAAGGCCAGCACGTGGAGATGATGTTCGTTACAGGACCTGAGGAGAGATGCCTCACCTGCGAACTCCCTACCTACGTCACCCTTACCGTGACCTATTCCGAGCCTGCAGTGAAGGGTAACACCGCTTCCACCTCAGCCCTCAAGGAGGTCACCCTCGAGACCGGTGCGAAGATCATGGTCCCTCTGTTCATCAATACCGATGACGTCATCACGGTCAACACTACCGACCGTTCATACGGACAGAGAGTCTAATTTCTCTTGATGCATATCTCGAAGTGGATACTGACAGCGTTGCTGTCCGTCATACTTCCATCGGCGCTTCTCTCACAGGATTTCCCTGTCGAGGAGCCCGGTGGAATTTTGTCTCCTGAGCTGACGGAGGGAAAGGTGGTGCTCCGCCTTTGGGCCGACTATGCGTCCGAGGTCCTTCTGGACGGAAGCTGGCTGGGTTCTGCGCGTCCTATGCAGAAAATGCCGGGAGGCGTCTGGGAGTACCATACATTCGGGCTGAAGCCGGATATGTATTCGTATGCGTTCATTGTCGACGGGGTACGGATTGCGGATCCTAACAATGTGCAGAGCAGCCGGGACGGGTCGAACGTGGAGAGTTTCTTCTTTCTGGACGGTCCTGCGACCGACAGGTACAGGCATTCTCCGGCGGCGGGAACCGTCGTGAGGACAAGCTATCACAGCAGGGCTTTCCAGTCCGAGAGGGATGTTGTAGTGTATCTGCCTGCGGAATATGCTTCGAATCCGAAGAAAGAGTATCCTGTCCTCTACCTCCTTCACGGTGAGGGTGGGGATGAAGAGTCCTGGGTCAGTTCCGGGAAAGCTCCCCAGATCCTCGATTATCTGATCCGTGCGGGGAAAGCGCTTCCGATGATAGTCGTGATGCCGGACTGCTCCGGGGTATCCTCGGAGACCTTGCTGATGAGCAGCATCGTCAATGAACTTGTCCCATATATAGAGTCGCATTACAGGGCCGTATCCTCCGAAACGAAGAGGGGTATAGCCGGGATAGGTGCCGGAGGGCGTCTGGCCATCCATAGTTCCGTGCTTTACCTGAACAGGTTCGACTATATCTGTGCTCTGGGCTGCGGCATGGACGACAACGGCCATCTCGTGGACGATTTCCTGAAAGTGAAGCAGTCGAAGGTCAGACTGTTCTGGGTCGGTTGCGGCAGATACGACAGTGCTGCCTATGAGCCTTCGAGGCTTCTTCACGAAACCCTTTCATATATCCATCTGGACCATACTTTCTATCTGGGAAACGGCGGTCATGACTGGGGCAGCTGGCGTCAGTTCCTCTATACTTTCGCCCCTCTGATCTTCAAGTACTACACGGACTAAAATCAAAACAGCCGCTTCACAGCGGCTGTTTTGAACTTCAAAAACCAACTTTTAACCAAAAACTAACTTTTTAACAATCAATCGAAAATATTAAGTAGCAAGTCCTGTGCCAAAATCACTGCAACCGTTCAATTTTTAATTGCTGAATTTTGTAGACACCGTCCTTGCAGCTGACGAAGATCGTTACGCTGAAGTTTTCACCCCCGGCTGCAAGTGTGCCCAGGGCGTATTTCATGTTCGACCTGCCTGCGATGTGGCTGATGTCGAAGGATCTCGGAGTGTGGGAGTCAAAGAACGCCTTTACTATCTGGCGTGCCTGGCTTTTGCTGGAATTGTTGAGTGAGGAGATGATGGAAATCTCCAGGCTGTCGTCGAACCAGGCGGAAAGCTTCTCGGAATCTCCCTGTGTCAAGTATTTGGAAATGGGCACGAACACTTCATTCCCTTCCGTCTGTGCGTGGAGGCTCACGCATAGAAGAGCGGCGATGAAACACAATGAAATATACTTGAAAGCTTTCATATCAGAGGCATTTTCATTGCAAATATTGAGCCACATTGCTATATTTGCTGAAGTGCTCGAACGATAATGAGAATCACACTTCTTACAGTCGGCAGGACCGATGTGAAATGGGTCCGTGAAGGCCTTGAGCTTTATGTCTCGAGGCTGGTCCATTATGTCCCGTTCACCCTTCTGGAGATTCCGGAACTGAAGGGCGTGGCGTCATTCTCCCAGGCTCAGATAAAGTCAAAGGAGGGTGAGCTGATCCTGAAGGCCGTGAAGCCTTCGGATGAAGTCATCCTGCTGGATGAGCACGGAAAGGAGTACCGTTCCGTGGATTTCGCGAAAAGGATCGAAGAGAAGATCTCCAGGGGCTCCAGGGACCTGGTCTTTGTGATCGGCGGAGCCTATGGATTCAGTGAGGATGTGTATTCCAGGGCGGATGGGAAGATATCACTTTCGCAGATGACCTTCTCGCACCAGATGGTTAGAACGATTTTTGCAGAGCAGCTGTACCGTGCTTTCACCATCATCAAGGGAGAGCCGTACCATCACGAATAGACCGGAATGAAAAGAATAAAGTGGAAAGATTATGCAGCCCTTGTGCTGGTGCTCCTGAGCGCCTTCATACTGCTGTGGGCCACTGAGTTCTCGAAAGCGCCGGGAGATACGGACCAGGCTGCCGGCCGTGTGCAGAAGGTATTGGACAGCAAGATGGCCGTTCTGGACGGATACATTGAGGAGGCTCTGGCAGGGGACCGCACCCAGTGGATGAACCTGGACAACCTTCCTTCCGATATGGTCATCTACCGCTATGTGGCGGACACGCTCCAGTCCTGGGACCATACTTTCACCCTTCTGAACGATGAAGTGGGACCGAGGCTGCTCATTCATAATCTGACCAATCCGCGGAATAATTTCACATCCCCTCTGAACGATGCCAGGGAAGAGGCCTCTTTCCTGAACATCGGACAGAGCTGGTATCTTGTAAAGTCCGCCTTTGACCGCAACTGCCGTATCGTGGCGGGTCTCGAAGTGATGTCCTCCCCGGATAACCGGAGCTCGAACGGGATCAATCCCGATTTCCGCCTTAGCGACAGCTTCTTCATCACTCCATTGTCCACGAACGGAGGCTCTACCGTATTTGCTGACGGGGCCCCGCAGTTCAAGGTGATGCAGGAGACGTTCAGGGACTCTCCGGTGATGCATTCATATCTGATATGGATTTCACTCCTGCTCTTCGTCGCCGCTCTGCTCTTCCTCCTTTCCGCGCACAGGACGCTGCGGCTTTTCTGGGCTGTGGTGACGCTGCTTTTCGTCGCTATGGCATCGATGTATGTATGGGGGTTCAAGGCTGAAGGCATCAGCATCCTGTTCTCTCCGTCACTGTATGCTGACGGTCCCGTCCTGTATTCCCTGGGTGCCGTCCTTCTGATAAACTTCTTCATCCTCTCGCTGGTTTTCTGCCTGTACCTTGTCAGAACCGCAATCTTCAGGTATCTGAAGTGGCATTCCGGCTTCAACGGCCACCTTGTGGCACTTTCGATACTGACGGTGCTGTTCTTTGCGGGCATTCTGGTATATCTCCATACCACGTTCTGCAGCATTGCCAGGAACTCTAACATCGTCCTGGAGCTCTACCGTCTGAACGAGCTGAGCATTTATACCGCCATTGTATATCTGTCGTTCATTGCGCTGCTGCTCTGTCTGCCGCTGCTTGTCCAGTTCCTCAGGCCTGCGGCTAAGACGCTCTTCGGGTGGAAGTATGACGCTTTCTCGCCGTTCAGCAGGATGCTCCTCGCCGTGCTGGCCGGAGTCTATTTCCTGCTGGTGTCCGCCAACATTGGTTTCGGAAAGGAGCAGAACAAGGTCGAGGTCTGGGCGAACCGCCTTTCGGTGGACAGGGACATTGCCCTGGAGCTTCAGCTCAGGCAGGTGGAGAACTCCATCGCGAACGACTTTTTCATAGCTTCCCTTTCCTTGCTGCCGAACGCGGGGGCGACCATTGCCAACCGCCTGTCCGACAACTATATGAACAATATCTCCCAGGACTATGATGTGTCCGTCATTCTGATGGACCAGAATGAAACGGACCCTGCGATACGCTCGTTCATAGCAGAGAGGGCCAGGTCGGGAGTGAAGATCCACGACAACTCGCGTTTCGTATACACCACCACCGTTTCAGGACATCCTTACTATTCCGGACTGTTCACCTACTTCAATCCACGTTACGGTGTTTCATATATGCTGGTGGGAGTGGAGCCTAAGATGAACAGGGAGTACGGCGGGTATGCGTACCTTCTCGACATAGCTGCTCCCGGTACTGTCGTCATCCCTTCCAGATATTCCTTTGCAAAGTACAAGGATATGAATCTGGTGAGCTTCAAGGGGGATTATCCTTATCCGACCCTGATGTCCGGAGAGATCCGGGACGCCGTAGCGGACGGGACGTCCCTGATGGTGCTCAACGGCTACCAGCATTTCCTCAATGATGTGGACGAGAGTGAAACTATCATCATTTCGAGGAAGGTGGAGAGTGTCCTGAGCTATTTCGTGACGGGAATCTTCATCGCCCTCTTCGCGTTCCTCTGTTTCTCGATGATGGCGATGTCGCGCCGCCGGTTCAGGATGTTCGAGAAGTCATACTTCAAGAACCGCATCACCTCCATCCTGATGGTCTCACTCATTGTGACCCTCATCGCGATGGCCATTGTCAGCGTTTTCTTCGTCTACCAGAGAAACGACGCCAACAAACAGAAGATGATGTCCGACAAGGTCAACGCCCTCCAGGCGATGATGGCCAGCGGCTTCAGGTTCGTGGACGATTACCGGCAGGTGAACCCGTCCGACCTCACTATGCTGATGGATAACGCCGGGAATATGGCCAAGGCTGACATCACGCTCTATTCCCCTCGCGGAAAGGCCTTCAAGACGACGGCCTCGGACGTGTTCGACAGGATGCTCCTGAGCGACCGTATCAATGAGGACGCTTTCGAGGCCATAGTGTACAAGCACCGCAGGTACTTCATCAACAAGGAGATGCTCGGTTCCAGGAAGTATTACGCCCTGTACGCCCCTCTGATGAACGAGAAGGGTGACATTGTGGCCATACTCAGCTCCCCGTACACCGACGAGAACTACGATTTCGAGATGGAGGCTGTGATGCATTCGATAACGGTCATCTCCGTGTTCCTGATCCTTCTCCTGCTGGCCCGTTTCATGGCGGTGACGGTGGTGGACAAGATGCTCAAGCCTATCGTGGCCATCGGACGCAGGATGAACAGGACCAGCATAGACAATCTGGAGCGCATCACCTACGACCGCGACGATGAGATCTCCACCCTGGTCAATGCTTACAACCTGATGGTGGACGACCTCGAGAAGAGTACCAGGCAGCTCGCCCAGGCCGAGCGTGACAAGGCCTGGAGCTCGATGGCGCGCCAGGTTGCGCACGAGATCAAGAACCCTCTGACCCCGATGAAGCTCCAGCTTCAGCGCCTGATCCGCCTGAAGAGCCGCAACGCTCCGGGCTGGGAGGACAAGTTCGACGAGGTGGCCAATGTGGTCCTCGACCACATCGACATACTCACCGACACTGCCAACGAATTCTCTACTTTCGCCAAGCTGAGCACCGAGGAGCATTCGCTCATCGACCTCGACGCCCTCCTGCAGGAGGAGATTTCGATGTTCGACAACAAGGACAACATCGAGTTCTCATATTTCGGCATCGACGGCGCCACCGTGATGGGGCCTAAGCCTCAGCTTACTCGCGTGTTCGTCAACCTCATCACCAATGCTGTCCAGGCCCTGGAGATCCATCAGCAGGAAGTGCTCGAATCCGAAGGCGAGGCACCGAAGGGGCTCATCAGAGTATCCTTGAGGAATTCATCCGTCGACGGTTTCTATGACATAGTGTTCGAGGACAACGGCCAGGGAGTGAGCCCTGAGAACCAGTCGAAGCTGTTCACTCCGAACTTCACTACCAAGAACGGCGGAACCGGTCTGGGCCTCGCCATCTGCAGGAGCATCCTTGAGAGATGCGATGCGGAGATATTCTATTCGAAGTCTTTCGCCCTTGAGGGTGCCTGCTTCACGGTGAGATATCCGAAGGGCTAGTCCTTCCCGAGGACTTCGCACTCCAGCTTGCCGTCGGAGAACATCAGGGTGATGCGGTCTCCCGCATTGACCCCGGATGCAGTTTTCATAACGACACCGCGGCTGTCCGCCGCGAGGATGTATCCGCGCTTGAGGATGCCGCGCGGGTCGGCGTTCCTGATCCTTGACTCGAGCAGGTCGAGGCGTGAGCCGAGTGCATTGACCTTGTTTATGAAGGCCAGGCGGAGCCGTGTGGTGAAGGAGGAGATGCGCTCGTCTTCGGCCATGTAGCAGCCGATGAACTCGTCGGCGAGGGCGGTGGGGGTCTTGACGAAGGAGAAGGCCACCATATCCGCTACGTGGTAGTCCCTGTCATGGCCGATGGCGGTGTAGACGGGGATATTGCAATTGGCGATGCGCCAGCAGAGCCCGTAGTCGTCGAAGCAGGCGAGGTCGAGGGTGGAGCCTCCGCCTCTGAGGATGAGCACTGCGTCGAACTGCTCCGCAGAGCTTTCTATCCTGTCGAGGGCGTCGGTGATGGACTCCGGGGCTGTCTGGCCCTGCATCGCGGCTTCGAAGAGCTCGGTCCTGAAGACGAAGCCGAACTCGTTTTCGTGGAGGTGGCGGCAGAAGTCACCGTATCCGGCGGCGTCGTGGGCCGAAATGATGGCCAGTGAATATGGGAGCGGAGGAAGGGAGAGGGCTTTCTGGGCGTCGAGCAGGCCGTCCTCCTCTAGGCGGGCTATGGTGCGCCTCTTCTCGAGCTCCTGCTCTCCGAGGGTGAACTGAGGGTCGATGTCGTCGATGCTCAGTGTCATCCCGTAGAGCTCGCTGTAGGTGACCTGGACGCGGACGAGCACGGTGATTCCGGCCTTGAGGGAGGAGCCTGTGGCCGCGGTGAAGAACTCTTTGAGCTGCCAGTATTTCGTCCTCCAGATGACAGCGCGCGCCTTGGCGACGGTCCCCGTGTCGTCGTTCTGGGACAGCTCCAGGTAGCAGTGGCCGTTCGATTTTGCACTGATGGAAGCGATTTCCGCCCTGATCCATATCCTTTCCGGGAACAGGTCTTCCAGTTCCGTTCTGAGCATTCGCTGCAGGGTCAGCAGGTCGATGAATTCTTTTTCCATTCTCTTCTTTCTCCTTTGTGACAAAGTTAGGAATTTAATTGCTGGAAATTTGCTATATTTGCACTCGATTTATCGGACGGTCCAAATGAAAATCACTGACGCCAAGTTTGCGGGCAGCAGCACCAGAGTATCTCAGAAACCCAAGCAGAGGCTTCCTGAGTTTGCATTCATAGGCCGTTCCAATGTCGGCAAATCCTCCCTGATAAATATGCTCACCTCACGCAGGAAGCTTGCGATGACGTCTTCCACCCCCGGAAAGACCAAGCTGGTGAACCATTTCCTGATCAATGACAGCTGGTATCTCGTGGACCTTCCGGGCTACGGATACGCCCAGATGTCGCAGAAGGGCAGGGCGGAGCTTGAGGCGGTCATCAATGACTACATCCTGAATTCCGAAGACCTGGTGATGCTTTTCGTGCTTGTGGACTCGCGCCACGACATCGGGAAGATCGACCTTGACTTCATGGCCCGCCTGGGGGAGAAGGGCATTCCTTTCTCCATCATTTTCACGAAGTGCGACAAGCAGGGCCCGAATGTGCTGGCGGCACAGGTCGAGCGTGATTCGCAGATACTCTCCGAGCAGTGGGAGGAACTCCCTGTGATGTTCTGCAGCTCGGCGGAGAGCGGCAAGGGAAGGGATGAAATACTTGATTATGTTGGTAAAATAATAGAATCTTTATAGTCAGTTATGAACAACGTACACAAATTGGAGGTCTTCGCCTGCAGAGCATCTCAGAACTTTGCGGAGAAGGTAATCGACGAATTGAACGCCATCAAGGCGGAAGGAGAAGAGGAGATCAGGCTCGGCAACATCGAGGTGACCCCTTTCAGCGACGGTGAGTTCCAGCCGGCCTTCGTGGACAGCGTCCGCGGCGCCACCGTGTTTATCATCCAGTCCACTTTCCCGCCTGCAGACAATCTTCTCGAGCTCTTGCTCACCATCGACGCCGCCAAGAGGGCTTCCGCCGACAAGGTCATTGCAGTGATCCCTTATTTCGGACTTGCCCGCCAGGACCGCAAGGACAGGCCGAGGGTCTCCATCGGAGCCAAGCTCGCAGCCAACCTTCTGCGCGCAGCCGGTGCTGACCGCGTGATGACCTGCGACCTCCACGCCGACCAGATCCAGGGATTCTTCGACTTCCCTGTCGACCATATCTACGCCAGCAAGGTGTTCATCCCTTATTTCAAGGCCCAGCACATCGAGAACCTCGCCATCGCCGCCCCTGATATGGGAGGAGCGAAGCGTGCCAAGGCTTATGCCAATGAGCTCGGCTGCCCTGTGATCATCTGCCACAAGTCACGCCTGAAGGCCAATGTCGTCGCCTCCATCACCGCCATCGGTGAGGTCGAGGGCAAGAACATCATCATCGTCGACGATATGATCGACACCGCCGGCACCCTGACCAAGGCCGCTGACGTGCTTATGTCGATGGGCGCCGCCAGCGTGCGCGCCTGCGCCACCCACGGAATCCTCTCCGGCCCGGCCATCGACAGGATCAATGCATCCGCCCTTTCAGAGGTGTACGTGACGGATACCATTCCTCTGTCAAAGGACCCTTCAGTGGACGTTTCGAAGATAAAGGTCCTCTCTATGACCCAGACCTTCGCAAGGATCATCAAGAAGGTTTACAACTACGAGCCTATCAGCACCGAGTTCATCTTCTAGACGGTTATGAAGGTCTTTCTGCTCGCACTTGTCCTCATAGGGCTCGGTGTCTTCGGAATGTGCTTCAACATCATATTCCGCAAGGACGGCAGGTTCCCCGAGTACGAGGTGAGTCAGAACAAGGAGATGCGCAAGCTCGGCATACGCTGCATGCACGAGGAGGACGCCGCACTTTTCGGCAAGAAAGGAAAAGCCAGGCACGACCGCTGTACCGGTGAGTACACCGAGAGCTGCAAGGGTTGTGCACTTTATAAAGAAGAGAAACAGTTATGAGTTTAGTTGCAATAGTCGGGAGACCGAATGTAGGAAAATCGACCCTCTTCAACCGTTTGGTGGGAATGAGGAAGGCCATCGTGGACGACACCGCCGGTGTCACCCGCGACAGGCATTATGGAAAGTGCGACTGGTGTGGCACAGAGTTCTCCGTAGTGGATACCGGAGGATACACCTCCAATTCCGATGATGTTTTCGAGAAGGCCATCCGCCGCCAGGTGGAGATCGCCATCGACGAGGCCGATGTGGTCCTCTTCATGGTGGAGGCCGCAACGGGCATCACGGATTATGATGCTGAAATAGCGGACGTCCTCAGACGTTCGAAGAAGCCTGTGGTGCTTTGTGTTAACAAGGTGGATTCGGGCGAAAAGATATTCGATACCTATCAGTTCTACTCCCTGGGTCTCGGCGAGATCTGGAGCATATCCGCGGCCAACGGGTCCGGAACGGGTGACCTTCTCGACGAGGTGGTCAGAGTCCTTCCGAAGGACGCTCCGGCCGAGGCTGACCCTTATGCGGATGTTCCGAGGATCACCATCGTCGGAAAGCCGAACGTGGGCAAGTCGTCGCTGACCAATGCCCTGCTGGGCGAGGAGAGGAACATCGTCACTCCTGTGGCGGGAACCACCCGTGATTCCATCGAGACATACTACAACAAGTTCGGCCACGAGTTCATGATCGTCGATACCGCCGGTATCCGAAGGAAGAACAAGGTCCACGAGGATCTGGAGTTCTACTCCGTGCTCCGTTCGATGAGGGCCATCGAGAAGGCTGACGTCTGCATCCTGATGATAGATGCGAACAGCGGTATGGAAGCCCAGGACATGAACATCTTCAACATCATCCAGAAGAACAGGAAGGGCTGCGTGATCGTGGTTAACAAATGGGACCTCTTCATCAAGGACCAGAACACGATGCGCGACTATACGGAAACGCTCCGCGCCCGTCTGGCACCGTTCGATGACATCCCTATCATCTTCACGTCCGTTATCAAGATGCAGAGGGTGATGGACGTCCTGAACGCTGCTGCGATGGTGGCTGAAAACTACAACAGGAAGATACCTACAGCCCGTCTGAACGAGGCGATGCTGCCTATAATCGAGGAGACTCCGCCACCGGCCTGGAAGGGCAAGTACATCAAGGTGAAATACATCACCCAGCTGCCTACGAAATTCCCTGCGTTTGCCTTTTTCTGCAACCTTCCGCAGTACATCAAGGATCCGTATAAACGCTTCTTGGAGAATCAGTTGAGGGAGAACTTCGAACTAACGGGATGCCCGGTGCAGATATTCTGCAGACAGAAATGATAAAACGATTTAAAAAAGACGCGAGTTTTCGCGCCTTTTTTATTACATTTGCTTCGTAGATCAGGGATATATGAAAGAAGGATTCGATTATCAGAAGGCTCTTGCCAGGCTGGAGGAGATAGCCGCCGGAGTGGAGGACCCTTCCACCGGGCTCGAGGACATCGACAAGTATGTCCGGGAGTCCGAGGAACTTGTGGCGGATTGCCGGGCGTATCTGCGCACGGTGAGGGAGAACATAGACAAATCTTTTGAACAATAGTATGAAGAAAAGACCGATGATATATGATACGGACCCGTATCTGATGCCTTTCAAGGCGGCCATCGACGTGCGCCACGAGCGCATCCTTGCAACACGGGACCTGATAGCCGTGGACGGCTCCCTTTCCGACGGGGTGAACAACCATCTCTTCTATGGCCTGCATCATCTAGAGGAAGGCGGATGGATGTTCCGCGAGTGGGCTCCGAACGCCACCAGGATTTATCTTGTCGGTGATTTCAACAATTGGAAACGTACCGAGGGCTATGCATTGAAGCCGGTCGGGGAAGGGAACTGGGAGCTGTCACTCCCTGAGATGTTCCTCAAGCACGGTGACCTTTACAAGCTTTTCATCGAGTGGCCGGGCGGTGGCGCAGAGCGTCTTCCCGCCTATGTCACAAGGACGGTCCAGGATCCCGATACGAAGGCCTTCTGCGCCCAGGTATGGTCTCCGGAGAAGCCTTACGAGTGGAAGCACCGCCGTCCTGGCAAGCGTCCGAATCCTCTCATCTACGAGTGCCATATCGGTATGAGCGGAGAGGAGGAGAAGGTGGCCTCCTTCGTTGACTTCCGTAAGGACGTCCTTCCGAGGATCGCCCGCCTGGGATACAATGTCATCCAGATAATGGCCCTCCAGGAGCATCCGTACTACGGTTCCTTTGGATATCAGGTATCGAACATATTCGCGCTGAGTTCGCGCTTCGGCACTCCCGAGGAGTTCAAGGAGCTCGTGGATGCCGCCCACGCGCGCGGGATCGCCGTCGTGATGGACATTGTCCATTCCCATATGGTGAAGAACGAGAACGAAGGCCTTTCCTGTTTCGACGGCCGCGAGGACCTGTATTTCTATAACGGTGAACAGGGCCACCATCCGGCCTGGGACAGCCGCTGCTACGATTACGGGAAGAACGAGACGAAATATTTCCTCCTTTCGAACTGCAAGTTCTGGATGGAGGAGTACCATCTGGACGGCTTCCGTTTCGACGGCGTGACGAGCATGCTCTACTGGGACCACGGTCTGGGCAAGGATTTCTGCGGCTATGACAACTACTTCAACAACGGAGTGGACGAGAACGCCGTCATCTATCTCGCGCTGGCGAACATGCTGGTCAAGGAGATCGACCCGAACGCATTGACCATTGCTGAGGATGTGAGCGGTATGGCCGGTCTGGCTGCACCGTTCGAGTGCGGCGGTGTGGGGTTCGACTTCAGGATGGCGATGGGCGTGGCCGACCATTGGATCAAGTGGATCAAGGAGAAGTCCGACGAGCAGTGGTCCATGGGCGAGATGTGGTACGAGCTTACTAACAAGCGCGCTGATGAGAAGACCATCAGCTACGCGGAGTGCCACGACCAGGCGCTGGTGGGTGACAAGACCCTCATCTTCCGTCTGATGGACAAGGAGATGTATTTCTCTATGAACACAGATTCTCAGAATCTGCTGGTGGACCGCGGTATCGCGCTTCACAAGATGATACGCCTTGTGACCCTCGCTACGGCGGGCAACGGCTACCTGACCTTCATGGGCAACGAGTTCGGTCATCCGGAGTGGATCGACTTCCCTCGCGAGGGGAACGGCTGGTCCTTCAAGCACGCCCGCAGGCAGTGGTCCCTCTCCGAACCGGATTATCTGAGATATAGTTACTTGCGTAATTTCGACGAGGCTATGGTACGTCTTTTCAAGAAAGAGAACATCCTGGCCTTCCCTCCTCGCGCTCTGGTTATCGATGAAGAGAAGCAGATATTGATTTTCGGAAGAAAAAACTATATCTTTGCATTCAATTTCAACCCGACCGCTTCATTTGCGGACTACGGTTTTGCGGCACCAGCCGGGAAATATACAATAACACTGGACTCTGACCAGCGGGAATTCAATGGTTTCGAGAGAGTGAAACTGGAGGAAGAGCACTTCACGCTTCACGAGAAATCACCGAACGGCCCGCAGGAATTGGAAGATACGCTGTTCTTGTATTTACCTGGCCGGTGTGCTTTGGTTTTAGAACAGACGGTAGAATAATTTGTGTAAAATATAATATTTGGAATATGGCATTTTTGAAGTTCAACAAGTCAGAACTGGTGAATCTCTCCTATTCGCTGAAAAGGGAGATCATCAGCGCTAACAAGACGGGCGCCTACTGCAACACGAGCATCGTGACCTGCAACACCCGCCGATATCATGGACTCCTTGCTGTGACGCTCGACCGTTTCGGCGGCGACAAGTTCCTGATGCTGTCCTCCCTGGATGAGACGCTTACCGTCGGCGGCAAGCAGTTCAACCTGGGAATACACTGCTACGGGGACGTCTATGAGCCGCGCGGTCACAAGTACGTCATCGATTTCAAGGCGGACCCTGTGCCTCAGATCACCTACAAGGTGGGGGAGATAGTGTTCACTAAGAGCATTCTGCTGGTTCCTGATGCTGACCAGGTCCTCATCCGCTATGAGCTGGTGCAGGCCCCTGCTAAGGCCACCCTGCAGCTCAGGCCTTTCCTTGCGTTCCGCAACGTCCATTCCCTCACCCATCAGAATCCTAACGCCGACCTGGGCTTCACTCCGATCCCTAACGGCGCCGCATTCAGGATGTATTCGAACTTCCCTGACCTGAGCCTCCAGATGAGCTCCAAGGAGTCACAGTTCAAGTACCTCCCTTACTGGTACAACGGCATCACCTACTCCGACGAGTACAGACGCGGATTCGACTGCAAGGAGGACCTCTTCGTTCCGGGCTGGTTCGAGACCGAAATGAAGCAGGGCGATTCCATCATCTTCAGCGCAGGCACCATCGAGGCGAACCCTGCCACCCTGAAGAGGAAATACAACGACCTTTTCAAGAAGACCCCGGAGGTGACCAACAGCCGCGAGCAGCTGGTGCGCCTTGCGGACACCCTTATCTGCAACCATAACAACCGCAAGAAGATCACCGCCGGTCTTTCCTGGCTTTACACCGGTCTTCTGCGCGAGACCCTGATCTCCCTTCCGGGCCTCACCCTGTACGGTACAGGCAATGCGGCTGAGTTCGAGACTATCCTCGACAACCTCATCGCCGACGAGCAGGAACGCTTCTTCCGCCGTACCACCCAAGTGGAGGCGCCTCTTTATCTGGCAACCATCCTGCAGGAGTACATCGATGACTTCGGCGCTGACGCCAGGAAGGTGTGGAAGAAGTACGGGATGATCGTCAAGGGAATCATCGAGAGCTATGCCCCGGGCGAGAGGAAGGAGGTTGCGATGCAGCCGAACGGCCTGCTCTGGGCGAAGATGGACCACGTGGCCCTCACCTGGATGAACGCTTACCTCCACGGCGAGCCGGTTACCGAAAGGGCCGGATATCAGGTGGAGACCAACGCCTTCTGGTACAACTCCATCTGCTTCGCGCTCGAAATGGAGGAGAAGTACAGCGACAAGGACAAGAGCTTCATCCTCAGATGGTCCCCTGTCAGGGACCTCGTGAAGGCGAACTACCAGAAGACTTTCTGGAACCAGGCCAAGGGCTGCCTTGCCGACTACGTCGATGAAAACGGACAGAATATGGACATCCGTCCGAACCAGATATATGCTATCTGGGTCAAGTATTCCCCTGTGGACGAGGCCTGCTTCCCTTCGATACTCAAGGTTATCGACAACGAACTGGTGACCAGGCGTGGCATCAGAACCCTCTCTCCTCGCGATTCGAAGTACAGGGGAGTCTACGAGGGCACTCAGATAGAGCGTGACTTCGCTTACCATCAGGGATGTACCAGACCGTTCCTGCTCGAGCCTTACTGCGACGTGTCCTTCCGTGTGAAGGGACAGGCGTTCGTGAAGAAGGCCGAGTGGCTCATCGAGGGCTTCTATGAGGACCTTTCCAAGCACGGTGTGGGAGCATTCTCCGAACTTTATGATGGAGACCCGCCGCACGAGCCTCACGGAGCCATCTCATCCGCTCTGAGTACAGCCGCTCTTCTCGCTGTGGATTATATCATCAACAAATACAGGGAGGACTAGGCGATGAAAGTACTGATGTTCGGTTGGGAGTTCCCTCCGCATATTGCCGGAGGTCTCGGCACTGCCTGCGAAGGCATTGTCAAGGGACTTGCGCACAATGGAGTGGAGACCCTTTTTGTGATGCCGTCGGCATCGGGTGACGAGGATCAGAGCGCCACCACCATTATCAACGCCAGCGATGTGGCTGTGGACAGCGAATGCTCCACAGTGAACGAGTTCCTGGACAAGGTCAAGTTCATCCACATCGACAGCAACCTTGTCCCTTACGTCAATCCTGACGAGTTCGAGACACTGGTCGAGGAGGAGAGGAAGCGCCAGGTGCGCGACTTCACGGTCCAGTATGGCCAGAAATACAAGTTCTCCGGAAAATACGGCTCCAATCTTATGGAAGAGGTGGCCAGGTATGCAATGGTGGGCGGAACCATCGCGATGCAGCACTCGGAAGAGTTCGATGTCATCCACGCTCACGACTGGCTCACATACCTCGCCGGAATAGCCGCCAAGGAGCTTACAGGAAAGCCTCTGGTGGTTCACGTGCACGCTACTTCGTATGACCGCGGTGACGAGAAGCATATCGACACCAGGGTTCTCGACATCGAGACCAAGGGCATGCTGGCCGCGGACCGTGTAGTGACCGTCAGCGACCTTACCAGGAACATAGTCATCAACAAGTACCATATCGATCCGGCCAAGGTCGTCACCGTACACAATGCGGTGGACTTCAGCGGCAGGGAGAATCTGCTGGTTGAGAGGGGGGTGAAGGACAAGGTCGTCACCTTCCTGGGCCGAATCACCTTCCAGAAGGGTCCGGAGTACTTCATCGAGGCTGCAGCCAAGGTCCTCAAGAGGACCGAGCACGTGCATTTCGTGATGGCCGGAAGCGGCGATATGATGAACAGATGCATCAGGCACGTCGCCCGTCTGGGAATCTCGGACAAGTTCCATTTCACTGGATTCCTCCGCGGAGCCGACGTCCAGACCATGTTCTCGCTCTCGGATGTCTATATAATGCCTTCCGTATCGGAGCCGTTCGGCATCTCCCCGCTTGAGGCGATGCGTACGAACGTTCCGTCCATCATCTCCAAGCAGTCCGGAGCGGCTGAGGTCCTGAAATATGCCTTCAAGGTGGATTTCTGGGATGTCGACGCCCTGGCTGACGACATCTACGCCCTCCTCCAGTATCCAGCCCTTTCGTCATTCGCGTCCGGCAGGGGATACGACGAGGTCAACTCCCTCAAATGGAACGAGGCTACTGCCAAGCTCAAGCAGGTATATGAATCAGTATTGAAGTAAAACGGAAAAACAAATCAGGATATGAAAAAGAGTTTATGTCTGTACTTCCAGGTACACCAGCCAACAAGACTCAGATTATACAGGTTCTTCGATATAGGAAAGGACTCCCATTATTACGATGATTTCGCGAACAGGACCATTCTGAAGAGGATTGCCGCCCAGTGCTATCTTCCGATGAACGAGCTCCTTCTCGATGCCATTGAAAGGAGCAAGGGGGCTTTCAAGGTCTCTTTCTCCATCACCGGTTCCGCTCTCGAGCAGTTCGACAGATATGCTCCCGAGGTGATCGACAGCTTCCGCAGGCTCGCAGACACCGGCTGTGTCGAGTTCATCGGCGAGACCTACTACCATTCCCTCGCCTCCGTAGCCTCGGAGTCGGAGTTCAAGCATCAGGTCAGGAAGCATCAGGAGGCCATCAAGGACTATTTCGGGGTTGAGACCAAGACGTTCAGGAACACGGAGCTCATCTACTCCGACTCCATCGGCCGCTCGGTCTATGACCTCGGTTTCAAGACAATGCTCACGGAAGGCGCACGCCATATTATGGGATGGAGGAGCCCTAACTTCGTCTATTCCGATGAAATGCAGCCGAAGCTCAAGCTCCTTCTGAGGAACTACTCCCTCAGCGACGACATCGCTTACAGGTTCTCGAACAAGGGCTGGGCTGACTGGCCTCTCACAGCGGACAAGTACTCCGCCTGGCTGAAGAACTCCGTGGCCGACGGCGGCGACATTGTCAACCTCTTCATGGACTATGAGACCTTCGGCGAGCATCAGAGCGCCGCGAGCGGCATCTTCGACTTCATGAAGGCCCTTCCGGAGCAGGTTATCAATGACGGGACCTTCGAGTTCGTGACCCCTTCACAGGCTGCGAAGAAACTCAAGCCTGTAGGCGAGCTCTCCGTTCCGGAGACCATCTCCTGGGCCGATGAGGAAAGGGACATCACCGCCTGGCTCGGAAACGAACTCCAGCAGGATGCTTTCAACAAGCTGTATGCTCTCACCGAGAAGCTTGCCATCATCGATGATCCTGAACTGTGGGCTGATTTCGGTCATCTCCAGGAGAGCGACCACCTGTACTATATGTGCACTAAGTTCTTCTCCGACGGTGATGTCCATAAATATTTCAACCCTTACGACACCCCTTACGAGGCGTTCATCAACTATATGAACGTCCTCAGCGATTTTGCCATCCGAGTGGACGAGGCATACGAACTTAAATCTAACGACTAGTTGATGAAACAGAAAACTTATGCTCCCGGTTACCTTTTCGAGGTGAGCTGGGAGGTATGCAACAAGGTGGGAGGCATTTATACTGTAGTCTCCACCAAGGCATTGTATCAGAAGACTCAGCTGGGCAGACATCATATAATGATAGGTCCGGACGTGTGGATGAACACTGAGAGCAACCCTGATTTCATCGAAGACAGATCCTTGTACAGAACCTGGAAGGTGAAGGCCGCCGGGGAGGGTATCAGAGTCCGCATAGGACGCTGGAACGTCCCCGGAAAGCCTGTGGCCATCCTTGTGGACTACAAGCAGTTCATAACTGAACAGGACCGCATCCTCGCCGAGTTCTGGACACGTTTCGGTGTGGATTCCATCACAGGAAACTGGGATTACAAGGAATCCGCCCTGTTCGGCTATGCTGCAGGAAAGGTGATAGAAAGCTTCTACAACCATTCCCTCAGCGCTTCTGACAAGGCAGTGGCCCAGTTCCACGAGTGGCAGACCGGTGCCGGACTCCTTTACCTGAAGTCCGCGAACATCCCTGTCGCCACTGTCTTCACCACCCACGCAACCATGATGGGCCGCTGTATCTGCGGCAACAATCTTCCTCTATACAACGCGCTCCAGAGCTACAATGGTGACGATATGGCCCGCCGGCTCAATGTCGTCGCCCGTCATTCCCTCGAGCAGAAGGCGGCTCAGAACGCCGACGTGTTCACTACGGTCAGTGAAATAACCGCCCGTGAATGCCAGCAGTTCCACGGCCGTGCAGTCGATGTCGTGACCCCGAACGGGTTCGAGAACAGCTTCACCCCGGATTCGTCCGAGCTCTGGCACGAGAAGCATGACAAGGCCCGCGCAAGGCTCTCCGAGGTGGCGGCGGCCATGTCCGGCGCCCCTGTGGCCGATGATGCTGTGTTCGTCGGCATTGGCGGACGCTATGAGTACAGGAACAAGGGCATTGACATTTTCATCGATGCTCTGGCCAGCCTGAAGGGCTCCGACCTTTCCGGGAAGCAGGTCCACGCTTTCATTATGATCCCGAGCGGGCACCACGGTCCGGACAAGGCCCTTCTCCAGAAACTCTCAGGCGTTTCCTCCGACTACACTACCCAGGTCTCGCATTATCTGATGAATCCGGAATGGGACACTGTGACCCGCCGTTTCGCAGAGCTCGGCCTCCGCAACGCGAAGGAGGACAATGTGAAGATCTACTTCATCCCTTCATATCTGAACGGTACGGACGGCGTGTTCAATATGCCATACTACGACCTTCTCATAGGTCTGGACACCACGCTGTTCCCTTCATATTACGAACCGTGGGGCTATACTCCTCTTGAAAGCCTCGCGTTCAGCGTCCCTTCATTGACCACGAGCCTGGCCGGATTCGGACAGTGGGTCCGCGACTACTATGGCGCCGAGCATCCGGGCCTCGCGGTGGTGGAAAGGGATGACAGCAACTACTCCCAGGTTGTTGAGGCGGTAGCCGCCCGCGTCCGTGAAATCGCTTCCCTGGACTCAGACGGCCGTTCCGTATACAAGGCATCGGCGAGGGACATCGCCAGCATAGCCCTTTGGGAGAACCAGATCAAGTACTACAACCAGGCCTATTCACAGGCAATCAAAAAAGTAATGGACAGGATAGAAAGCTATCCTTCAGAAAAAACCAACAAGACAATGCAATTCCAAAAACTCAATATCGACGCACCATCCTGGAAAAGCGTGATGGTCACCCGTCATCTCCCTGAAAAACTTTCCGGACTTGAAAGACTCTGCAAGAACCTCTGGTGGTGCTGGAACGAACCGGCCAAGGCTCTGTTCAGAGATATCGACAGCGACCTCTGGACCGCTTCCGGACATAACCCAATGATAATCCTCGACAAGGTCAGCATCAAGAGGTTCGAGGCTCTGGCAAAGGATGAGACCTTCACCGCCAGCCTTGACGCCGTGATGGCCGAGTTCGATGCATATATGGCAGCGAAGTCAGAAAGGACCGAACCGTCGGTGGCGTACTTCTGTATGGAGTACGGTCTGGACTCTTCACTGAAGATCTATTCCGGAGGTCTCGGAATCCTCGCGGGAGACTATCTCAAGGAGACCAGTGACATGAACGTGAACCTCGTGGCTGTAGGTTTCCTTTACAGATACGGATATTTTACCCAGAAGCTTACTGCGAACGGTGACCAGGTCGCAGAATACGAGGCCCAGGACTTCCTTAAGATCCCTGCCCAGCCTGTACTCGACGAGGAGGGCAACTGGAAGACCGCTTCCGTGGCCTTCCCGGGAAGGAACGTCGTTGCACGCATCTGGAAGGTGGCCGTGGGTCGCACCGACCTCTATCTTCTCGACACAGACTGGGAGGCGAACCTTCCTGAGGACAGGTCCATCACCCATCAGCTCTACGGCGGCGACTGGGAGAACCGTCTCAAGCAGGAGCTCCTCCTGGGTATCGGCGGTATCAGGGCCCTCCGCGCTCTGGGCATCCATATGAACATCTACCATTGCAACGAGGGACACGCCGCATTCATCGGTCTTGAGAGACTCAGGGAGTATATCCAGAATGACAACCTCGAGTTCTCGCAGGCCCTCGAGGTGGTCAGGGCCACTTCCCTCTTCACAACCCATACTCCTGTACCTGCCGGCCACGACGCTTTCGACGAAGGCTTGATCAGGAAGTATCTCGGACATTTCCCTGCACTGATGAAGGTCGACTGGTCCGTGATGATGGGCCTGGGCCGCATCAATGCCCTCGACTCCAACGAGAAGTTCTCGATGAGCATCCTTGCCGCCAATATCTCGCAGAACGTCAACGGCGTATCCATGCTTCACGGAAAGGTCAGCCAGGATATCTTTGCCAATATGTACCCGGGATATCTTCCTGAGGAGCTTCACGTCAGCTACGTCACAAACGGCGTCCACTATCCTACCTGGGCTGCCCGCGAGTGGAAGGCGCTCCACGCCAAGGTGTTCGGACCTGAGTTCCAGACACACCACTATGACAAGAAATGCTTCGAAGGAGTGTACAAGCTCTCCGACGAGGAGGTATGGGGAGTCAGGACAGTCCTCAAGCAGAACCTCGTAAAGATGGTGAAGAAGAGACTTTCAGACCCGTCCCTTTCAAACCACTACTCTCCACGTCAGATAATGACCATCAAGGAAACGCTCCGCGACGATGTCCTCACCATCGGATTCGCCCGCCGTTTCGCCACATACAAGAGAGCCACCCTGCTGTTCTCCGATCTGGACAGGCTCGACGCCATCGTGAACAATCCGGAGAGGCCTGTGCAGTTCCTGTTCGCAGGAAAGGCACACCCTGCCGACAAGGCGGGCCAGGACCTCATCAAGCAGATCGTCGAGATCTCCAAGCAGCCTCGTTTCATCGGCAGGATCGTCTTCGTGCCGGGATACGACATCACTCTGGCCAAGAGGCTTGTCCAGGGAGTGGATGTATGGCTGAACAACCCTACACGCCCTCAGGAGGCATCCGGAACTTCCGGAGAGAAGGCCTCGATGAACGGCGTAATGCATTTCTCTGTCCTTGACGGCTGGTGGGTCGAGGGATACAAGGAGGGAGCCGGCTGGGCCCTTCCTTTGGAAAGGACCTATGATGACCAGAACTTCCAGAACGACCTCGATTCTGCAACCATCTACAATATCATCGAGAACGAGATCGTCCCTGCATACTACGGGCTGGACAAGAAGACCGGAATGTCATCCAAGTGGATCGGCTACATCAAGAACACCATAGCCCAGGTTGCCTGCAACTTCACCACCAACAGGATGCTCACCGACTATCTCAACCAGTACTATATTCCTCAGTCAGAGCGCGGAGCGATGCTCAAGGCCGACGACTTCGAAGTCGCCCGCAGGATTGCTGCCTGGAAGAAGCGTATGACCCTCCAGTGGGAGGATATTGAGGTCGTTTCATACACCCAGCCGGAGGCATCGTACTCGCTTTCAAGCCAGAACCCTCTCAAGAGCGAGGTGGTTCTGAACCTCGGTGAAATCCTTCCTGAGGAGATCGGAGTCGAGATGCTCTTCGTCACTTCCGACAAGAAGGGCAAGCTCCATATCCAGGAGAAGTGCGAGTACTCGCTTGTGGGGGCCAATGACGGTATCGCCAAGTTCCAGGCCGTTATCCTTCCTGAAAGGACCGGTATGTACGAGGTCGCTACAAGGATCTATCCGAAGAATGACCTCCTGCCGCACAGACAGGACTTCGGTATCGTGAAATGGCTGTAGTCGCTACAGGATTCTTCGACGGTGTCCATCTGGGGCACCGTCACGTGATAGACACTCTGCTCAAAGCCGCACACGGGCGCGGCGAGCAGAGCGTCATCGTTACGTTCTGGCCTCATCCGCGCACCGTCCTTCAGAGTGACGCACGCACTCTCCGCCTGCTTACCACCCTCCAGGAGAAGAGGGAGATGCTGATGCAGCTCGGCGTGGACCGCGTCGAAGTCCTGGACTTCTCGCGGGAGTTCAGCCGCCTCACGGCGGAGCAGTACCTGCGCGACTATGTGGTGTCCCGTTTCGGGGGCTCGGCCATTGTCCTCGGTTATGACAATGTCATAGGCTCCGACCGCCTTTCTGGCGACGGCGCGGCTGAACTGGCGCGCAGCATTGGCCTGGATGTCATTCCCTGCGGTGCGGTTTCATTGGCGGAAGCCGGAATGAAGATATCCTCGACCAAGGTCAGGGCCGCTCTGGAGAGAGGGGAGGTGGAGGCCGCGGCCGGGATGCTGGGCTACCGGTACCGTCTGCACGGCGTGGTGGTGGCCGGGAACAGGCTGGGACGGACAATAGGCTATCCTACGGCGAACATGCAGCTGTACGAGCCTCTGAAGCTCGTGCCTGCGAATGGGGTGTATCTGGTGGAGGTGCGGACTCTCGGCGGGCGGTATTATGGAATGACGAACATTGGAGTCAGACCGACCGTTTCGGGGGCGGGCGTCAGGACCATAGAGACGCATATCCTTGATTTCGATGAGTTTATATATGGTCTGGATATCACTCTGGACTTCATTTCGAAGATCCGCGACGAGAGACGCTTCGATTCTTTGGAGGCTCTGAAGGCCCAGCTGGGAGAGGACGCCGGAGAGTGCCGTCGAATCATTTCAAAATAGTGAGCCGATATCCGATTTTTTTGTATATTTGCAATGTTGACGAAGGGTTCCGTCTTATGACGGGACTCCTTTTTAGTTCGTCAACGCTGAACTGAACATTAACTTGAAAAAACATATTTTATTATGGCAGATATCCACTACATGACCGCAGAAGGTCTGGAAAAGCTGAAGAAAGAACTTGCGGACGCGCTGGCACAGCGTCCCGTGATCTCAGCCGCTATCGCTGAGGCCAGGGAGAAGGGTGACCTTTCAGAGAATGCCGAATATGACGCCGCCCGTGAGGCCCAGGGGCTTCTCGAGGTCAAGATCGCGAATCTCAAGAACCAGGTGGCCAATGCAAAGGTCATCGACGAAAGCCAGATCGGAACCGACAAGATATCCATGATGAACAAGGTCAAGGTGGAGAACATGACCCTTAAGCGCGAGATGGAATTCACCATCGTGGGTGAGTCGGAGGCCGATTTCACAAAGGGAAGGCTCGCTGTCACCACTCCTATCGCAAAGGCCCTTCTCGGCCATGCCGTAGGTGATATAGTCGAGGCGAAGGTACCTTCAGGCATCCTCAAGTTCAAGGTTCTGGAAATTTCATTGTAGTTATGGCAACCATATTCACACGCATCGCGAACGGTGAGATCCCGTCATACAAGTGCGCTGAAAGCGAGGACTTCTATGCGTTCCTGGACATAAGCCCGCTGGCTCCGGGACATACCCTTGTCATTCCAAAGCACGTCGAGGACGATTATATCTTCAACCTTGACGAAAAGACCTACGAAGGTCTCTGGGCGTTCGCCCGCAAAGTGGCCGTGGCCGTCAAGGCTGCAGTGCCTTGCAAGAGGGTGGGTGTCGCAGTCCTCGGAATGGAGGTCCCTCATACCCATATCCACCTCGTGCCTCTCCAGACGGAGGGCGACCTCGATTTCAGGAAGGTGAAGCCAGAGGTTTCGGATGAACAGAAAAAACAGATTGCAGAATCAATATTGAAAGAATATGAAAAGCTCTAAAGCAGCTCTCCTGGGCCTTTGTGCCCTTCTTGCCGCTTCCTGCGGCAAACCTTCAGCAAAGATAGAAGGCACGCTTACAGGCGCCGACGGCAAGGACGTGATCGTCAAGCTCCTCGATGTGAATACATATACTGTGCTTGATACTGTCAAGACAGATGCCGCGGGGAATTTCTCATACAAGGTCAGCATTGCTGAAAACGATCCCGAGTTCATCTATCTTTTCTTCGGTGAGAAAAAGGTATCTTCCCTTCTTCTCAAGGCAGGAGACAATGTGAAGGTGGTGGTCGACACTCTCGGAAACGGTACAGTGGAAGGATCTGAGGAGAGCCTGAAGCTTCAGGAAGTCGAAAGGAACTTCGCCGAGTTCACCAGGAAGTCGGCTGCGGCCGCCTCTTCTGCGGAGTATACGAAGGAGTACATCCAGTATTACAGGGATGTGGTGAAGTATGTCATCACGAATCCTCATTCCCTTACCGTGGTTCCGGTGCTTTTCCAGAACATTACTCCCGAGTTCCCTGTTTTCAGCCAGAACACCGATGCTATCCATTTCAGGAACGCTCTGGATTCCCTCAAGACCGATTACCCGGAGTCAAAGTATGTCAAGGCCCTCGAGACCGAGACATTGCGCCGCGAGAAAATCCTCGGACTGGACACCCAGGTGTTGACTGCAAGGCAGCTCGGCTATCCTGACATCAAGTCAAAGGATATCAATGGAAATGAAGTTAGCCTCAGCGCTATAGATGCAAAGGCCATCATCGTATATTTCTGGACAGTTACCGACAACGGCAGCAAGATCCTCAATCAGGACATCTTCAAGCCTCTTTATGCGGACTATCACTCCAAGGGACTTGAGATCTTCGCAGTGTCCCTCGATACCGACAAGGCCGCCTGGGCTACCGTAGTGAAGAACCAGGATCTTCCTTGGGTCAATGTAAATGACGGCAACGGTATCAATTCCGTGGCCGCTGCCACTTACAACATCTCCGCACTGCCACAGTATTTCCTCATTATCGATGGAGATATCCTCGACAAGGCGGTCGTAGGGGAGAGCGCACTCCGCCGCGAACTTGACAAGGCGCTGTAAACCTTACCAGAGTTTTTTATTGCTCACTGTGGCTACGAACTGTTTCAGGTAGAACGGCTCGAAGTATGCCGTGTCCTTGAATTCCTTGTTCTCATAAGCCTTGACCGCCGGCTGGAGCATTGCGCTGGCCTTCGGGCAGCATTGGACGAAGGTGGCGTTGGGGTGGTTGAGGATTGGCCTGCATTTCTCGGCTCCGTCTCCGATGAAGAGGACCGGGCCTTCGGCGAGAGCGTCGGCGAAGCTGCCGGTGTCGATTATCTGAGGCTCTGTCGGTGTGAGCTGCTTTCCGTCAGGGGTGAAGATGGCGGCGTAGACCTCCATCCTTCGGGCATCCACCATTGGAACCACTGCTGTGCAACCTTCGGGCAGGAGTCCTTCGTCGTGGGCCTGCCAGACGAGTGTGTCGAGGGTGCCGACGGCGAGCAGGGGGATCTGTGCGCCGAAGCAGAGGCCCTTGGCGGTGGAGACTCCCACGCGGAGTCCCGTGTATGATCCCGGTCCCATGCTGACGCATACTGCGTCGCAGTCCTTGACTCTGATATCCCTTTCCTTCAGCATCTCATCCACGAACGGGGCCGTAAGCGACGCCTGGGCACGCGGTGTTCCGCTTTCCTTGTATGAAACGATCCTTCCGTCCTCGACAAGTGCGGTGGAGCAGAGGGCGGTGGAGGTCTCTATGAGTATGATTCTTGACATAGCCTAAGACTTGAACAGCAATGATTTAAGGTAAGGGAATATGGTGTAGCCGAATTCCTTGATCGGATTATACAGGACTGCGTCGTCCAGGATGTCCTGGCTGACGAACTCGAATTTCAGGTTGAGGGTGTCGAACAGGATTATCACCAGCCCGATCAGAAGCGTTGCCTTCAGGATGGAGAACACTATCCCCAGGAGCTTGTCGAGCCATCCCAGGAGGACCAACTTCACTATCTTTGTGAGCATCCTGCCGAGGATGAAGAGAATCAGGACGACTGCGATGACGATGATGGCGAAGCTGATTACGTTAAGGACCGTTCCGGAAAGCTCGAGATACGGCTGGAGCCATTCGCTGATCCTGGAGGAGAAGTTGAAAGCCAGCCAGGCGCCGAGGACGATGGAGACCAGGGCGACCACCTGCTCGATGAATCCTTTCTGGAGTCCCCGTATGATGGCGGGGATGAAGCATATGAGAATAATAATGTCCGGCGTGCTCATCGTTTATTGTAAAAAACGCTTGAAATGTTTATATTTGCAGAATACAAAAGTAGAGAAAAATTATGACATTCAAAGAATACACAGGTCTGGATTTGGTTTCGATAGGGAATGAAACCCTTCAGAGATGGAAAAAGAACCACGCATTCGAGAAGTCCCTGGAACTCAGGGAGGGTGCGCCTGAATTCATCTTCTTCGAGGGACCTCCGTCGGCCAATGGAATGCCGGGTATCCATCACGTGATGGCCCGCTCCATCAAGGATTCCATCTGTCGTTACAAGACCCAGTCCGGATTCAAGGTCAACCGCCGTGCCGGGTGGGATACACACGGACTTCCGGTAGAGCTGGGCGTAGAGAAGAAGCTCGGCATCACCAAGGAGGATATCGGCTTCAAGATCAGTGTGGAGGAATACAACGACGCCTGCCGCAAGGAGGTAATGAAATATACTCAGGAGTGGAGGAACCTCACCGAGCGCATCGGATACTGGGTGGATATGGACGATCCGTACATCACCTATGACAACCGCTACATCGAGACCCTCTGGTATCTTCTGAAGGACATCTACAAGAAAGGTTATCTCTACAAGGGAAAGTGCATCCAGCCTTATTCACCTGCCGCTGGAACCGGCCTGAGCTCCCACGAGCTGAACCAGCCGGGCTGCTACCGTGACGTAAAGGACACCACTGCAGCCGCCCAGTTCGAAATCGTAAAGGACGCAAAGTCGGAGTCCCTCTTCGTCGAGGGCCTGCCTCTTTATTTCCTCGCTTGGACCACTACCCCTTGGACACTCCCTTCAAACACCGCGCTCTGCGTCGGTCCTAACATCGACTATGTCCGTGTCCGTTCCTTCAACCCATATTCCGGAGCGGAAGCCGTATACGTACTTGCGAAGGCCCTTGTCGGCGCCTGGTTCAACCCTAAGGCCGCCGAGGTCCCGTTCGCTGACTACAAGCCGGGCGACAAGCTTGTCCCTTGGGAGATCCTCCCGGGCGAGTTCAAGGGAAAGGACCTTCTGGACATCGCATACAGGCAGCTGATCCCTTGGTTCCGTCCCGATGAGGGCGCGTTCCGTGTGATCGGCGGCGACTATGTGACCACTGAGGACGGTACGGGTATCGTCCATATCGCTCCGACCTTCGGTGCTGACGATATGAAGGTGGCGAAGGCTGCCGGTGTCCCTGCCCTCATGGTGGTGGACCGCAACGGCGACCTCCAGGCGCAGGTCGATTATCAGGGACGTTTCTACCGTGTCGAGGACCTCGATCCGAACTACGTTGCAGAGCGTGTCAGCCCTGATTACAGCGAGTGGGCGGGCCGTTATGTGAAGAACGCATACGACTCCACCCTTGCTCCTGACGCCACCACCCTCGACATCGACATCAGCCTCATGCTGAAGGCCCAGGGCAAGGCGTTCAAGATCGAAAAGCACGTCCATACATATCCTCATTGCTGGCGTACCGACAAGCCGGTCCTCTATTATCCGCTCAACTCCTGGTTCATCAAGGCCACCGCAGTCCGTGAGAAGATGATGGAGCTCAACGAAACCATCACCTGGAAGCCTGAGGCTACAGGTACCGGTCGTTTCGGCAAGTGGCTTGACAACATCCAGGACTGGAACCTCAGCCGCAGCCGCTATTGGGGCACTCCGCTCCCTATCTGGCGCACCGAGGACGGCAAGGAGGAGAAATGCATCGGTTCCGTCAAGGAGCTCTATGCTGAGATCGACAAGGCCGTGGCCGCCGGAATAATGGAGGCCAATCCTTTCGCTCAGAAGGGCTTCAACCCGGAGGATATGTCCCTTGAAAACTACGAGAGGATCGACCTCCACAGACCTTATGTGGATAATATCTTCCTCGTTTCCGACAGCGGCCGCAGGATGGTCCGCGAGACTGACCTCATCGACGTCTGGTTCGACTCAGGTTCTATGCCATACGCCCAGGAAGGCCTCCGTGGGATCGACAGCCCTAAGTTCGGATGCACAGCAGACTTCATCGCCGAGGGAGTCGACCAGACCCGCGGCTGGTTCTATACACTTCACGCCATCCACACGATGGTCAGCGGCACCCCTGCCTTCAAGCGCGTCATCTCCAACGGTCTCGTTCTCGACAAGAACGGTGACAAGATGTCCAAGCGCCTCGGCAACGCGGTGGATCCGTTCAAGGCCCTCGACAGCTACGGTCCGGACGCCCTCCGCTGGTATATGCTTACAAACGCCCAGCCTTGGGACAACCTCAAGTTCGATGAGACCGGCGTGGTCGAGGTCAGCAGGAAGTTCTTCGGAACCCTCTACAACTGCTACTCGATGTTCGCCCTTTATGCCAATATCGACAAGTTCGACGTGGACGCTCCGAAGGTGCCGTACTCCGAGAGACCGGAGTTCGACAAGTGGATCATCAGCCGCTTGAACACCCTCATCAAGGGCGTGGTCGACGCTTATGAAGACTATGACGTCACCCTCGCGGGACGCCTCATCCAGGATTTCGTAGGAGACGATCTCTCCAACTGGTATATCCGCCTCAACAAGAAGCGCCTCTGGGGCGCCGGGCTTGCCTCAGACAAGCTTGCCGCCTACCAGACCCTCTATGAGGTGCTCAAGGACATTGCGCTGCTGGCAGCGCCTGTTGCTCCGTTCTTCATGGACAACCTCTGGCTCGACCTTGTGCCGGGCGCAGACTCCGTGCACTACCAGCCGATGCCGGCATTTGACGCCAGCCTCGTGGACAAGCCTCTCGAGGAGCGCATGGCTCTCGCGCAGCAGGCTTCCTCGATGGTCCTCGCCCTCAGGAAGAAGGTCGGAATCAATGTCCGCAAGCCTCTCGCCCGCCTTCTTGTCCCTGTCATCAATGACAGTGTCAAGGAAAACCTCGAGAAGGTCAAGGGCATCCTCCTGACCGAGGTCAATGTCAAGGATGCCGAGTTCATCCAGGACACTACCGGCATCATCACAAAGAAGATCAAACCGAATTTCAAGACTCTTGGAAAGATATACGGAAAGCAGATGAAGGAGATTGCCGCAGCCTTCAACGATCTCTCACAGCAGGTCATCACCGACATCCAGTCGGCTGAGGTTGCGGGACAGCCATATACCCTTTCCCTGGCTTCCGGAGACGTTGTCCTCAATTCCGGGGACTACACTATCTCCTCCGAGGATATGCCGGGCTGGCTCGTGGCATCGGAAGGCTCGCTTACCATCGCCCTTGACATCGAGATCACCCCTGAGCTCAGGGCCGAAGGTGTGGCGCGTGAGCTTGTGAACCGTATCCAGAACATCCGCAAGGACAGCGGATTCGATGTGACGGACAAGGTGAGCGTGGTTATCTACGCAGAAGGTGACGAACTTGAGCAGATACGGGAGTCGCTGAAGTCTTTCGGCGAGTACCTTGCTGCACAGACTCTCGCAGTCAGCGTTTCCGCAGCCCCTGCCGCAGAGGCCGGTGATGCCGTCGAGGTGGAATGGAACGACGGAAGTATCCGAATCAAAGTTGAAAGACAGTAAAATTAATATCCCTTTTTATTATGGAAGAAGAATTGAAAAAAGCTGAAGAGTCTGTAGGGAAAACCCGCTACAGCGATGAAGAACTTGCTGAGTTCAAGGCCATCATCCTTGAGAAGCTCGCTGCTGCCAAGGCTGAATATGCAACTCTCCGTGAGTCTATTACACGTGCTTCCAGCAATGACATCGAGGATACTTCACCTTCCTTCAAGACCGTTGAGGATGACGGTGCAAACCAGCTTTCAAAGGAGGAGGCCAGCCAGTTGGCAGGCCGCCAGTACAAGTTCATCCAGAACCTTGAGGCTGCCCTCGCACGTATTGAGAACAAGACTTACGGCATTTGCCGCATGACCGGCAAGCTTATCCCTAAGGAGAGACTCCGTCTCGTTCCTCACGCAACCCTGACTGTCGAGGCCAAGGAGCAGATGTCGAAGAAATAGTCATTGTATGAAGTCATCCAAAGGCAGGGGACTCATAATCCTCGGAATTGTCCTGGTGCTTATCGATCAGATCATAAAGGTTCTGGTCAAGACCAATATGGGTCTCGGTGAACACATCCACGTCATTGGAAACTGGTTCCAGCTCCTCTTCGTCGAGAACGAAGGATTCGCTTTCGGCTGGGCTTTGGGCGGATCGTTCGGAAAGTTCGCGCTTTCCTTGTTCCGTATCTGCCTGTGCGCTGCGCTCATCTGGTGGATTTCCAGCCTGTGCCGCAAGAACCGCCTGGCTGTGGAGGAAGGCAGGCCTCAGCCCACACCGACGGGAGTTCTCGTGGGTTTGACCCTTATCACTGCAGGAGCCTTCGGAAACATCATTGACTCGCTTTTCTATGGAATGATCTTCGGGCACTATGCCCCGTTCATGTTCGGCAGAGTAGTGGATATGTTCTACTTCCCGATAATCAACACTACCTGGCCGTCGTGGTTCCCTTTCATAGGAGGCACTCCTTTCACTTTCTTCGATCCTGTGTTCAATTTCGCGGACAGCTGCGTAACGGTGGGAGCTTTCTACCTTATCCTCTTCCAGTGGAAGTTCTTCACCACCGACAGCAGTGACACCAAGAAGGAAAAGACCGCTACTTCCGAAGCTTAGCCAGGAAGAGAACCAACATAACCAAAAACAACCGTACCTCCCGCTGACCGCGGGAGGTACTTTATTCTAAAGGTATTTTCTCTGACTGTGGCTACTTGAAGAGAAGCTGGGCCATCTCCTTGAGGGCACGTCTCCAGGTAAGGAACTCGTGGGCTGTATCCGGGGATACGTATGAGGTCGCCTTGATGCCGGCTGCGTTGAGGTCCTCGGCTTCCTTGATGACAGCGTCAGGGTTCTCCTTGCTTCCGCAGCTGACGAAGATGTGTCTTACCTGCTTCGGGTCCTTGATGGCTTCAGGAGCGTATGAACCACCGCTGAGGAGGCCGTAGTATCCGAATGTCTCTGTACGGCGTAGGGTAATGAGTGCAGTTGTGAAACCACCCATCGAAAGACCGGCCATGGCACGGTTCCACTTGTCCGCCTTTGTCCTGAAATTGGCATCGATGTAAGGGATGAGCTCGTCTACGAGCACTGTTTCGAAATCCTTGGCGTCGAATTCATTGATGTGGCCCATCTTGATGTCGTTGCACATGCCGTAGGTGTTGACGATGATGAACGGCTTGATCTTTCCTTCTGCGATGAGGTTGTCCATGATGAGGTTCTCGTGGCCCTGGTTCGACCAGGCTGTTTCGTCTTCACCCCAGCCGTGCTGAAGGTACAGGACAGGATACTTTGCCTTCTTGTCGGAGGTGTAGGTAGGAGGTGTATAGACCATTGCACGGCGTACGGAGTTTGTGCTCGGCGACCAGAAATAAACCTGTTCCACCTTTCCGTGAGGCACGTTCTTCATTGCATAGAAGTCAGCGTCGTGAGCCGGGATCTCTATACCGGATTCCCAGCGGCATGAGCCGTAGTAGTTGTTGGTGCCGGGGTCATTGAAGATACCGCCGTCGATCGATACGTGATAGTAATGGAAACCTTCGTCCATAGGACCTGCTGTAGTCCCTTCCCAGATTCCGTCGCCCATATGCTTGAGGGATGTGCCTCCCTGGCCGCCGAGTCCGAGGCTGACCTTCACCTGGGCAGCGCCCGGGGCATTGATGCGGAAACGTGCATATCCCTGGGAATTGACCATAGGATACTCCTGTCCCGGCTGGTTGAGCTCGGAAGGCTTGAAATCTTCCTTGATTTCCTGTGCGCTGACGCCGGTGCAGACTGCAATGGCCGCCAGGATTGTGAACAACGACTTTTTCATTTCGGTAAAGTTTTTTGTGTTATTATTTCCTGTATGCAAATGTAATAAATTATATGGTTTAGAAGCCATTGAAAGTGCTGGAAGGCTTGATTTTTCTGAAAACATGTGTGATAGTATTTGCAGAAACGCTATGCGACTTGTGCGTTGGAGGTTGATTTCGGAAGTGCTTGGTGCTCTTCCTCCAAAATCAGACGGCAAACAAGGGCCTTCAGTTCCTGCTCAACTATTGCCAGACGAGGGTACTGCTAAAATAAAGGTTATCAGTTCAACAGAAGGTTTGTCGAACTTCTTAGGATGTGGCAAAACGAAGGCATTTGAGATTATCAAGAGCGGCATCTTGAAAGAGGCGGGTATTCAATATCGGGTTGGAAAATGCTGGAAATTTAATGCAGAGAAATTGTCAGAATATTTACGCGCGCACCCCGATTTTCTGAAATGATAACCTCGCCAACCCATAGAAAAGTGGGTGATTTTTTGGGTGGCGATAAAACTGAAATTGCCGTAAACATCTGATTTTCAGTTGTTTACGGCAATAAATTCGCGGAGAGTAAGGGATTCGAACCCCTGGAGCCTTTCAGCTCAACAGTTTTCAAGACTGCCGCCATCGACCACTCGGCCAACTCTCCAAATATGTAAAGAACATATCCCTTAAAGGGACTGCAAAGATATGAATAATTCGTTATTCTGCAAAAAAAGAATGCTTTTTTTCTTTTTTGGGGGGGGCTTTATTGACAAAGTGTCAAATCGCCTAGAGCGCCTACGGTGATTCTATTAGCTTCAATTCAAGGTTCCCGTTCTGGGTGAGGGCTTATTGCCCTCGCCTAGTGCAATAGAGGCAGTTTTATGTATTTCTGATGGGTATATCTGCTCTAGGTGATTTGATAGTATGATTAAGGGAACAATCACAGCAGATGCTTGACCTCATTATATACCAGCCCGCACATTTTTGCAAGCTGTTTTGGTGATGAATTGTATCGGCTTCTAAGGACTTTGGCCAGGATGAGTCTTTTTTCTGTAGGGAGGGTTCGGATGGTGTCGACACCGAACAGTTCCTTGCATACTTCAGTTTTGTGCTGCCGCATTTCCTGATTGGGGATGGATAGTCTGGAGATACTACCGCCCTTTGATTCTACATCTGAATCTTGAGTCCGGCATAGCATGTAATTGAAACTTTTATGTGTCTTGAAAATGTTGTTCACCAGGTCGACCGCGACATATTCCCCAGGAAAGATCATGTCGCCAATCATCTTCAATCCTTCATTAATGTTTTCATTACTCTTGAGTATAGCCTTCAATTTCCTTCTTGACATTTCGGATGAGTTCTGAAAACAAGTGTCGGGTAGCATCCATCGGGCGGATGTCCATGATGATGGCGGAAACGAATCGCCCGAAGCCATTTTTCTCATATACAATGCACCGCTGCTCCATGGATAATCGTAGGCATTGTAAGGGAGTCCTGCTTGGGGAGGGTTCTTTATAACATAGCATATACAGGTCCTGAGATATGTCAAGTCTCCGATTTCCTGATGATGTATCGGTACTTCACTGAGTTTGTGCCTTTCGTTGTATTTCCGGGAAATATGCATCGATGTCCGCCTGACGAACTCGTGCATGAATCTGTTACATTCATCGAAACTGCCGTATAATACGAAATGAACATGGTTGTCCATCAGGCAGAAAGCCAGAATCACTATGTTAAACTGTGAGGCTACGAAATATATACGGTTCATCCCATCGATGAAGTCCTGTTCATCGATAAAGAAATATTCAACAAATTCTCCAGGTGTAGAGAAATGCCAGCAATTCCTGACTTTTATGATTTGGCCTTTTATGAATGGCAGATTCAGGCCAAGGTCGACAATAATCTGCTCCAGCGATCTGTTTGTATCCATCATCTTCTTTTCTCACGCCACTTATGGTCGCTTGAAGCAAATATGTACGAAATATACCCGTTTCTGCAAGAAATCAATCGCAATAATTACACTGTTATTTCCAAGTGTCATTTCGCTTAGCTCACCAATGGGCTTCAGGGGCATCAGAAAAGGGCATTGGTGCACTAGGTGGGGGCTATTTCCTCTCACCTAGTGCGCTGATGGCTGCCAGAGTCAAGCATAGGCGAGTAGGCTGCTCCAGGCGATTTGCCGGTTTGCATGAGAATCAAGCGGAGGCGATGCCGGATGCCGTCTGCGCGGCATTCTTCCTGGCGAAGAGGCGGGCGATGAGGGCGCCGGAGATGTTGTGCCAGACGCTGAAGACGGCGCCGGGGACGGAGGCCATGGCCAGGGCGGAGAACTGGGAGGACGCCAGGCTGCAGGCCAGTCCGGAGTTCTGCATTCCCACCTCCACGCTTACTGCGGTGGCCTTTCGAGGCGTCATCCGCAGGGCCTTCGCCACTCCGAAGCCCAGCGCGTATCCCAGAAGGTTGTGAAGCACCACCACGCAGGCGACCATCAGACCGCACTCATGCAGCCTGGAGGCATTCGCGGAAACCACGGCCACCACGATCAGCGTAATGGCCAGTGTCGAGAATGCCGGCAGGAATGAAACCACAGCGCGAGCGGCCGCAGGCAGGAATCTCTTGAAAAGAATCCCCAGGCATATCGGGGCGATTATTACTTCAGCAATGGACAGGAACATTCCCCAGAAGTCCACCGGCACCACAGCACCGATGCAGAGCTTCACCAGCAGCGGCGTCATCACCGGTGCCAGCAGCGTCGAAACGCAGGTCATCCCTACGGACAAAGGCACGTCCCCGTGCGAAAGATACGTAATGACGTTGGAGCTTGTTCCACCTGGGCAGCAGCCCACCAGCACCACTCCCAGCGCCAGCTCGGGGGGCAGCCCGAACACCCGGCTCAGCGCCACCGCCAGCCCCGGCATGATGGTGATCTGGCAGAGGAACCCCGCCAGCAGCTCCTTCGGACGCGTGAAAACAGCCCTGAATTCACTGAATTCCAATGTCAATCCCATCCCGAACATCACGCACCCCAGCAGCGGTGTCACCCACGACACCTTCACAACTCCGGTTGCCGCCGGCCAGAAGAATGCGCACAGAGCCGCCGCCAGGATTAGCGCGGCCATATACTTGACAATGAAATCACATATCTTTTTCATACCGATTTTCCCTTTCGATGCAACTTTTTTCGTACCTTGCGGGTTGACAACAAAATTAACCAAAAAATATGGACGGAAAAGTTTTTTCAGAGTCAATGTTCCCGTTCCCTGCAGGAACTAAAGTACGTGTAACTGTGGAGCACCCGGGAGCCCCGATAACGGTCGACTGCCTTTTCGACGGATGGGGAGTCTTCAGCGAAAGGATAAAGGACGGTCAGGACGTCTATCCGATGTTCAAGTCCATCGACAACCCTTCCATGCCGGCCATTTTTGACGGCTACAACTCAGATCCGGGCAAATTCAGCAGATATACCCTTCCGAAGTTCAAGGACATAATCAGCATTGAGAAGATATGAGAGGTGCAAAAGCCTTTGTCATAGGTCTTTCTATTCTTTTTCTTGTTGGAGGTACTGCGTCCGCTCAAAAATATGCATACCAGGTGGGCGTAAGCTCCAAGGATATAAACCTGGGGATGCTGAATCTTCCTGGCAGCACTCCGCTGGAAGATGTGCTGGCATTGCTTCCGGAGTTCCTGAACAATTCCGACCTCAGCCTTTCCTTCGGCGAGTATGATATCCAGATTGAAGGCATCAGCGTGGACTGTGCTGCGAATTCCATCATCAGGAACATGCATCTGTCCGACATCAAGTCCATCTCCATTTCGGAGAGCCCTTCGGCAAGCCAGCAGAAGAACAGTTCCGGGGGAGTGGTCAACCTTAAGCTCAATGATGCTCCGGAAGGATTCAGTGGACGCGCGTCAGTGAACCTGTCCACCTCGTCCTTATACCAGCCGAGTGCAATTCTGAACTATCAGAAGGACAAGTTTACTGTGCGTAGCTGGTTCATGTTCGACCTGTATACGCCGGGCTCTCAGAATGAATACCGTACTATGGTTACGGACCGCGGCAACATATACGCAATTGATACAACCGGGACAAGGACCACCTCCCAGATGGCCAGGATCTATGTCGACTACACCCCGACGGACAAGGACGAGTTCCAGTTCCGTGTCTGGGAAAGTACCAGTTCCGCAGACAATTACAAGTATATGCAAATGATACCGAGCGGGGAGAATGATGCCGGAGGCAGCAGCGCCAATGAGACCAGGACGGTTTCCGCTACTGCGGCATATACCCGCAGATTCGCGGGAAATCACAATCTCAATGCCGAACTGGGATATCTGTATATGCCGCAATACGGCAAGGATCTCAGGCGCAACACCTTGAATGTCTTGGGAGACCCCAGCAAGGATGTGCAGACTTTGTCGCGTACCAACCAGTTTGACGGCAGGCTGGCATATTCGTTCCCTCTGGTGAAGTCCGGCGACGACGTCCGTCTGGAAGTGAAGACCGGTTCCAACCTGACCCTGAAATCCATTACGAACGAGTTCGCGGAGAAGTCGAGCCTTGCCGGAGCCCTGAGAATCCCTTCGCAGGTGGACGGCGACTATGTGATGAGGTACCCGGAGTCGTCCCTGTTCCTTTCCCCGTTCGTCGAGCTCGGAGGAGGCTGGCCGAAGCTTCAGTACAAGGCCAATATCAAGTTCCAGCACCTCAGGACCACTTCCGTCCACCAGGCCGGTGCCAATGAAATAAGCACATACTCTAATGATTTGACGGGCAATCTCAGCGTCGCCTGGCAGATGGCTCCGCACCAGCATTTGCGTCTTACTTTGGATGAAAGCGTCCTGCGCCCATCGAACTGGCAGATGATCCCTGTGCTGGTATATCGCCCCGACAAGTCAAGCTATGTGATGGGCAACCCGGACCTTCTGTCATCGAAGCTCAGCTCGGTCAATTTGAATTATGTAACCGATTTTCATGTGAAGGGAAGCAATATGTTCATCAATGCTTCGCTCGGACTTATCCATACGGAAGGTCTGATAAGTCTTGTTCACGACTTTGTCGATATTGGCTTTCTTCTTCCGTATATCTCATATGAGAATTCCGGTGACAGCGACATCATGAAGGCGAATCTTTTGTTCTGTCTAAACAACGGGCCGCTGATGCTGACATTTTCGTCGAACTTCTTTGACAAGCTTCAGAGGGTAGAAGAAAAGAAGGATTATAACATGTACTACAACTTTTCCCTCGGTTCTCTATACAGGATAACCGACAAATGGACCCTTGCAGGGGAGCTGGTGTACAACGGGCCGGTATTCAGACCTACAGTGGAGCATAGCCCTTCCTTCAAGGGCTGTTTGCGCATCAGCAAAGTTTGGGACAAGCTGGAGTCATTCCTGGAGGTGGCCAACATCCTTCACAAGTCCCGCTGGGAAATAACAAAGAGCACTGAATTGACTACTTACAGATACTATGACCTGTTTCCGTCATCAATGCTCCTTGGGTTCAGCTATCACTTCTAAAGCCTGCCGTTTTTTACTCAGCGGCTTCTTCGGTTTTTACGAGGCAGCTTTCATCGATCTTTATTGACTTGATGACCACATCATTGAGCGGGCGGTCACGTCCGTCCTTCTCCACTGCTGCGATGGCGTCGATCACGTTGAGACCTTCGAGGGTCTCACCGAAGACGGTGTATTCTCCATTGAGCTGGACGCATCCGGCCTCATCCTGTACGATATAGAACTGTGAACCGGAGGATTCCTTCATCGGGTTCGCTGCGTCTCCGCGGCGGGCTGCTGCGAGGGCGCCTTTCTTGTGGGTGTATTCCGGGATGAACTCGGCAGGGATGGTGTAGTCCGGTCCGCCGGTGCCCCATTTGTCCTTCATTTCAGGATCCTTGCTCAGAGGGTCTCCTGCCTGGATCATGAAACCGTTGATGACTCTGTGGAAGAGAAGACCGTCATAGTAGCCGGAGAGGGCGAGCTTGGAGAAGTTCCCGCGGTGAAGCGGGGTCTGGGAGTAGAGCTTGATCTTCATTGTACCCATATTGGTCACGATGTCGAAGACCGGCTCTTCAGGGAGCGCTTCCATTGTGACCCTTACCTTTTCAGCCTTTTCGGCGGCTGCGACCTGCTCAAGCGAGTCGAGGACTGCCTGCTCGGCGGCTTCCTGGGCGGCTTTCTTCTGTGATCCTCCGCAGCTTGCGGCCAGGACCATTGCACCTGCGATGCAGATGATGCTGATGAGATGTTTCTTCATTGCTATTGGTTTTTAATCGAGTTTGCGGTAGTTGTATCCGAGGGCTTCGAGGATCGGGAGCTCGTGGTCGGCGAGCTTCTTTTTGAAGGCGGTGAAATCCTTGGCTGCGGGCTGGCACCATTGGACTTCGCTCAGGGCGAGCAGGCGTGGGAGGAGCATATATTCCAGGTGCTCGTTGGTCTGGATGTACTCGGTCCAGAGATTGGCCTGAACCCCCAGGATATGGCCGGCGGTTTCTGGGGCCAGCCCTTCGGTCGGGTCGAAGTTGTAGACTCTCTCCAGTGGAAGGAACCCGCCGATGCCCAGCGGCTCGGCGCTCTGGTCTTCGCTCTGGCAATAGTCGAAGTAGAAATGGGAGGTCGGTGTCATTATGGCGTTGAAGCCCTGCTCTGCGGCCTGTTTGCCCCCTTCAACGCCGCGCCAGGACATTATTGTGGCCCCTTCCTTGAGCGAGCCTTCGAGTATCTCGTCCCAGCCGATGATTTTCTTGCCTTTGGTGGCGAGGAAGTCCTGGACGCGGGAGGTGACGTAGCACTGGAGGTATTGCTCCGCGGTGAACCTGTCATCGTCCTTCAGACCGAGCCTCTCTATCAGGGCCTGGCAGTCAGGGCAGTTCTCCCATTCGGACTTCGGGCACTCGTCACCGCCGATGTGGATGTATTCGGAAGGGAAGAGGTCCGCTATTTCGCTGAGGACGTTTTCGAGGAATTCAAACGTGGTTTCCTTGCCGGGGCAGAGGACCTGGTCGGCGACGCCCCATTTGTGCCAGGCCTCGTACGGGCCTCCGGTGCATCCGAGCCACGGATACGCCGACATTGCGGCCAGCATATGCCCCGGCAGGTCAATCTCCGGGATGACGGTGATGCCGAGCGCTGCAGCATAATCGATGATTTCCTTTATCTGTCCGCGCGTATAATAGCCGCCGTAGCGTGTGTGGTCATCCGAACTGAAGTCGCGGCCTATCATCGTACCGCTGCGGTAGCCGCCTATCAGGGTGAGCTCGGGGTACTTGCTTATCTCGATCCTCCATCCCTGGTCGTCGGAAAGATGCCAGTGGAAGCGGTTGAGCTTGTAGACTGCCATTATGTCGAGGTATTTCTTCACTTCTGCTATGCTGAAGAAGTGCCGGGCACAGTCCAGATGCATTCCGCGGTAAGCGAAGCGCGGCTTGTCGCAGATGGTGCAGCAGGGGAGGTGCCAGCCGTCGTCAGAGCCGGCCTCTCCGCTGTATACTGAAACAGGGAGCATCTGCTTGAGGGTCTGGATGGCATAGAGGGTGCCGTTGTAATCCGAGACAAGCACTTTTGTATATTTTGGGGTGATTTCTATGCGGTATTCCTCGGCTGCGAGGCTCCTGTCAAGAAGGAAGACCATACCTTTTATCTCGCCTTTGCTTGCTGAGACATCGATTCCGATAGGTTTTGCGAACGAACTGATCTTTCCGCTGGCTTTGGAGATGCTGTTGGCGAGGTTCTGTATTGCCAGCAGGCTTTCCTGGCTGAGGGACGGGTCTGCGTTCAGTCCGGTTCCGATGATCTTGAAGCTGCCTTTCCTCAGTTCTATGCTTTCCGGCTGGGGGACTATGTTCAGCACCGGTTCTCCTGCCATCATGGTGCAGGGGAGGAGAATGGTGGAAATCAGAAATGTTATCAGTTTTTTGTGCATGGTCGGTGCTTTAGGTTTCTACGAAGGTAGTGAAAAAAGGGGAAATGTCAATTTTTTGCTTTTTTTTCGTGAAAAAGTTTGGTAGGTAAAAAAAAGTAGTTATCTTTGCAGCCCGTTTCGATAGAAGCGGTAAGTTCATTGAGAAGTTTGAAAGATAAGTACAAGCAAGTACCGAGAAAATTAATGAATCGAGAGCGTTGATTTCTTTAGAGGAATTAAGAGCGTCAGGAGCAAGCTAAGAACTATAGAAATATACAAAGAAGAGTTTGATCCTGGCTCAGGATGAACGCTAGCGGCAGGCTTAACACATGCAAGTCGCGGGGCAGCGGGAGTAGCAATACTCGCCGGCGACCGGCGGA
>JAZLLA010000032.1:0-49693 GCA_045597895.1 Candidatus Cryptobacteroides sp.
AAAAAGACACTGTCCTTTTCAGAAAAACTGACTGACCCTAAAAAACCTTTGTAACTTAAAGTATTCATATCAACTCCTTATTTTTCAATTCATCCATTACCTGTCTGAGCGCATAAGTCTTGACGATATTGCCAGGATGTGGTTTGTGCAGCATAATCGGTGTTCCGGATTGGTTTTTAAAAACGACCCTGGAGCCTGATGTCTTTCCCTTGTTTGAGCGCTCAAACCCATATATTGCCAACAATCGTTCCAATTCATCGAACGTAAAATCCGACGGGATTGTCTTGAACCGCTCTATTAATTTCTCCTTTGTCCCCATACAGGCTGCAAATGTAACTAAAACTTAGTTGCATAACAAATGTTTTGAGATCTTTCTTTACCTATCTCTCTGCTATCGCAAGAACAAACATACATCGTTAGGCGGCTTAAGTATATCTGTCTTGAGATGGTAAGGGCAGGCAAAACTGAGTTTGTTTACCGCGCTAACCAACTCAGTTGTGAGTTCATCCATACAAACGGATGAATTTTTGCTTGTAGTTTCCGCTCACCCCTTATAGACATCGTTCTGAGGCACATCTCGGAAACCACAGGCCTGTTTAGCTGTGTTGGTTTCCACCAGCCCCTTCTGAGCAGCCATCAGTGGCCCATCTCGGAAACCAAGCCCGTCCCAGAGGCTCTTGGTTTCCATCCACCCCTCTCTGACATCTCTCAGTGGCACATCTCGGAAACCAAGTGTGCAGGGAAAGGCGGAAGCGGGCAGCTCGGAACGAGTGCCTGGACCACTTTCATGCTCCAGGTCATTTGCGGAAAATTGATTTCTCCCTTACAGTGCTTGTGGCAGAAAAAATGTGTCCGGAATGAAAAAAAGAGGCCGGTCCGACGGGCCAGCCTCAAATAATTTATAAGGAAAATCCTAGAGATTCGGATTCATGGTCTTCCAGTCAGCGACTGCAGGGACGATGCCGAGCTCGACGATTTCGTCACGCATCTTGCAAAGGTGCTCGTATGAAGCGGCGAGGTCAGCCATTTCAGCCTCGGTGCCCTGAGGTGCAGTGAAATGCACGCCGGTAGCGTCGATGGTTGTAGGCATAGCCATCATCACGTTCTTGAAACCGCACTTGTCGCAGTTTACATAGCAGCCTGCAGGCCAGGTGAACTTGTCACCGCCCATAGCTGCCTCGATCATCTTGACAGCCTGGTATGCAGGGCTCTGGAATGAGCTGCGGCCACGGAGCTTGATGATATTGGAACCGCCCTGGATGGTGTTGTGCTTGATCTCAGCCCATCTTTCGTCAGAAAGGTTGAGGTCTGCGAGCGGCTTGCCGTCGATGAGGGCCTTGGAAGCGAAAACTGCCATCTGCTCACCGTGTCCGCCATAGGTGTAGGCGCCGGTGACCTTGCACTGCTGGACACCGAACTCGGCTGCGAGAGCCTCCTGGAGACGGGTTGAGTCGAGTGCAGCGAGCGATGTGAGCT
Source organism: Candidatus Cryptobacteroides sp. (assembly GCA_045597895.1). Classification (GTDB taxonomy): domain Bacteria; phylum Bacteroidota; class Bacteroidia; order Bacteroidales; family UBA932; genus Cryptobacteroides. The sequence continues at coordinate 1,477 of JAZLLA010000032.1, forward strand.
GATCAGGCTTGAGACCGGAGTGGATGAGAGCGGTGAGAGCGGTGACGTCAGCAGGGTTGAAGATAACGACAACGTGCTTTACGTCAGGGCAATACTTCTTGATAAGGTCACCGAATTCAGCGGCGATCTTGCAGTTTCCCTTGAGGAGGTCCTCACGGGTCATACCGTCCTTGCGTGGTGCACCACCTGAAGATATGATATATTTTGCATCCTTGAAAGCAACCTCAGGATCGACTGTCCAAGTAATGTTTGCACCAGGGAATGCGCAATGATACATTTCTTCTGCTACACCATGAACGCCCGGTTCAAAGATGTCATAAAGGCAGATGTTCGGAGTAAGTCCGAGCATCATAGCTGTCTGAGCCATGTTGGAGCCGATCATACCACCGGCACCGACAATCAGCAGTTTCTCATCAGTCAAAAATTTCATAATAGATTATAGAAAAATGTTATACGTTGTCAGATTTCCGCTGCAAATATACGAAATATATGAGAAAAAGGTGTAGTCTTTCTTTGAAATCCAAAAAATCAATTATATTTGCGATGATAAATTGTAACATCATTATATGGAACCTCCCAGTTCTACTCTGACAGACACAAGTTTTCTAGCGGAACCCACCTCTGAGGACCCGCCGGCGGCTTACAAGTACAGAAATAACACCGCACTGCGCCAGGACAGATGTCCGATGGCGTGATTTGTCGTGTGTCGGAGCGGACGGAGATTATTTGAACAACCTTATATCTATATATGGCCTTATTTTTACAGAAAGAACTTGACAACACCGCCAAGGTGGCGGTATGGAAAGTCGAAGAGACGGAAGCCGAGCTGCGCGAGCTCAGTTCCACCCCTTCCGACGAAATGGAAGAAATATCATTCATCAAGAGCGAATCCCTCCGCAAGCAGAGGCTTGCAGTGCGTGCGCTTCTCAACGAGCTGTTCGGAGAGAAGGTCTACCTCGCGCATCACGACAACGGCAAACCGTACATTGAGAACGACTCCATAAACATCTCCATCACCCATACCGACAAGTACGTTGCAGTCATCCTTGACCAGAACGATGAGGTGGGCATCGACATCGAGTCCCTGGACCGCGATTTCTCCGCAGTGGAGAAAAAGGCGCTCTCCGAGGATGAGATCGACGACCTTGAGGACGACAAGGAGGAGAAGAACGAGCAGCTCGCCATCTACTGGTGCGCAAAGGAAGCCATATACAAGAAGATGTCCCAGTACAATGTGGATTTCGCCGAACAGATCGAGGTGGAGCACTTCCGCTCGAAAGGCGAGGGAGAGCTGGAAGCAACATTCATCCACAAGGACGGATACGAGGAGGAGCTCGAGCTTGAATACATAACCTTCGACCGCCATGTCCTGGTGTGGGTAACTGAATAGCTTTCCATTACAATTTATAACAAGTCTAAATTAGCTCATTCTATATAATCCTGTTAACCAACAAGTTAACAGGATTATTTCATTATTGTTAATAACTTTTGAAGGTTATTTTGACAAGAATGTCATTATTATCCTATCTTTGCATTCAACCCTGTTGGGAGAACGAACCCTAGTAACCAAAATAATCAATCGGAATATGATACAGAAAGTTGTTAAGCGCGACGGACGCGTTGTAGATTTCAACAACCAGAAAATCGTTGCTGCTATCCTGAAGGCAATGAATGTGACCGACCAGGGAGAAGACATCATTCTCGCCGCACAGATTGCAGATGTCATCTCGAAGCTCGACAAGGAGCAGATGAGCGTGGAGGAGATTCAGGACTGCGTGGAAATGGAGCTCATGAACAGCCCGAGAAAGGAAGTCGCAAAGAGATACATCGCCTACAGGAACCAGAGAAGCATCGCCAGAAACGCGAAGAGCAACGAAATATTCCAGGAGATCATTGACGCCCAGGCCAACGACATCACCCGTGAGAATGCGAACATGAACGCCGACACTCCTGCGGGAATGATGATGAAGTTCGCTTCCGAGTCCACAAAGACCTATGTGGACAACTGCCTTCTTTCCGAGGACGTGAAGGAAGCCGTACAGAAAGGCTACATCCACATCCACGACAAGGACTATTATCCGACCAAGAGTCTCACCTGCATACAGCATCCGCTTGACAAAATCCTCGAGCACGGCCTCAAGGCCGGACACGGCGAGTCCCGCCCGGCAAAGAGAATCGAGACAGCAGCCGTCCTCGCCTGCATCTCGATGGAGACCGTCCAGAACGAAATGCACGGAGGTCAGGCCATCCCGGCATTCGACTTCTACCTCGCACCGTTCGTAAGGCTCTCATTCCAGGAAGAGCTCAAGAAGATCGGTTCATTCGATGGAAAGGACTATTCCTATCTGAATGACGCAAAGATCGATGACTACTTCAAGAGGGACCTCACAGGCCTCATGGGCGACGAGAAGGTCATCCAGCACGCCATCAACATGACCGTCGGCCGCGTGCATCAGGCTATGGAAGCTTTCGTCCACAACATGAACACCATCCACTCCCGCGGTGGAAACCAGGTGGTCTTCAGCTCCATCAACTACGGAACAGACACATCGGCTGAGGGACGCTGCATCATCCGCGAAATCCTCAACACCACATACGAAGGCGTGGGCAACGGCTCCACAGCCATCTTCCCTATCCAGATATGGAAGAAGAAGAGAGGTGTCAGCTACCTCCCAACCGACCCTAACTACGACCTTTACAAGTTCGCCTGCAAGGTATCGGCCAGAAGGTTCTTCCCTAACTTCCTGAACCTTGACGCAACCTACAACCAGGATGACGCATGGAAGGCTGATGACCCGAAGAGATACGAACACGAGGTCGCGACAATGGGCTGCCGCACAAGAGTATATGCCAACAACTTCGGCCCTAAGACCTCCATCGGCCGCGGAAACCTCAGTTTCACCACTGTCAACATCGTCCGCCTCGCCATCGAGTGCATGGACATCCAGGACAAGGACGAGAGAATCGCCAAGTTCATCGAAAAAGTGGACTGGGTCCTCGATATCGCCGCCAAGCAGCTCAACGAACGTTTCGAGTTCCAGAAGACAGCTGTCAAGAAGCAGTTCCCTCTCCTTATGAACGGACTGTGGATGGGTTCTGAGAAGCTTGAGGAATGCGACACTATCGAGAGCGTCCTCAACCAGGGTACTCTCTCCATCGGTTTCATCGGACTCGCAGAAACTCTCATCGCCCTCATCGGAAAGCATCACGGAGAGAGCGAGGAGGCTCAGGAGCTCGGTCTGCGCATCATCAGACATATGCGTGAAAGAGTGGACGGATTCTCCGACACGTTCCAGCACAACTTCACATTCTTCGCCACCCCTGCAGAAGGTCTCGCCGGCCGCTTCACCAGAATGGACAGAAAGAAGTTCGGAATCATCCCGGGAATCACCGACAAGGACTACTACACGAACTCAAGCCATATTCCGGTATACTTCCACTGCACCCCGCAGCACAAGGCTGAGATCGAGGGGCCATACCACAAGTATGAGAACGCCGGACATATCTTCTACGTGGAGATCGACGGAGACGCCACCCACAACCCAGAGGCCATAATGAGCATAGTCGACCTTATGGACAAATACGACATCGGCTACGGCAGCGTGAACCACAACCGCAACCGCTGCCTCGACTGCGGCTATGAAGACGCCACTGACGGGCTTGAGGAATGCCCTCACTGCCACGGACACAACATTGACACCCTCCAGCGCATCACCGGCTACCTCGTAGGTACCACCAACCGCTGGAACAGCGCCAAGCTTGCAGAACTGAAGGACAGAGTTGTCCACAAATAGCCTCTGAGCTCAAATGAGCAAGGACAAGATCACCATAATGGAAGTAATAGAGCAGACCATGGCCGACGGCCCTGGTCTGCGTACTTCTATCTACTGTGCCGGCTGCCGGCACCATTGTCCGGGATGCCACAACCCGCAATCCTGGGATCCGGCCAACGGCCACGAGGTCAGCGTCGACGAACTTATGGAGATCATCAAGGCCGATGAATTCTCGAACGTCTCATTCTCAGGAGGGGATCCCCTCTACCAGGTGGAAGCATTCACGGAACTGGCGAAGAGGATCAAGTCCGAGACCAGGAAGACCATCTGGTGCTGGACAGGCTTCACCATCGAAGAAATACGCGCCGACGAACATCTGTCCATGATACTCCCATATATCGACGTACTGGTGGACGGCCCGTTCATACTCGCCCAGAGAGACACCCAACTCCTCTTCAGGGGCAGCACCAACCAAAGAATCATTTACCTCACACCAAAAGAGGACGACACCATTCCCGGTACCGTCCCCCTTGTCCCTCTCAGGTAATATTTCCTACTCGTCAGGGAAAATGCTGTCGATGAACGCCTTCATCTCAGGGAACACGAGTCCTCGGAGATTGAAGTTCATGATATAGTATGCAGCAAACGGAGCGACCATTTCATTCACGGACTCGACTGATTCACCCTCGAAATACTCCTCAACGAAATATTTCCAGAACTCCCGCATCTGCTCAATAGTGATATGGAACAGCCTTTCGTTCTGATCGGCACAGACATATGTGACGAAATAGAACATACCGAAATCGTAAAGCGGATTACCGTAGGTGAAATCGCTCAGATCGATCCACCAGGTTTCCTTTCCGTCAGTTATGATGTTACCGATATGCATATCGCCGTGAAGGCAGGTAGTGGCTTCCGGTACGGAATCGAAGAACTTCAGCATCTTTGCCTTCTGTACATCCGTGTATATGGTGTTGCGGGTGATTGCGGACTTGGCCAGATCGGATATTTTAGGGAAGGTGCGCGTGTTGCATTCCGTCTGATGCAGAGCCTTGCAGTCGTGCGCGAACTTGATTGCATAATCCTTCAGCGAGGAGATGTCACGCGAAATGGCTCTGGCATAGGAGCGCTTGTCAAGGATACGCTGGAACTTCACGCCAATGCGTTTCCCATCCGTGACCATACCCAGTGCAGGCGGAGTATTGATTCCGAGAGCCCTGACGTCATTCACCCTTTTCAGTTCCTGGCGTGGAACCTCAGGAGGGATGAACGGAGCATAAAGCTTCATCATCACCTGCTCCGTCCTGTGGCTGTAGCTGATGGCTGTGAAACCGTCTCCGCTTTCCTCGTAATCGTTCATATCCACGAGTTCCGGCTCCGGCTCCCCGAACACCTCAAGAATGAGTTTCTCGAACTCCTGGAATGCAAAAGTATCCGATAGCTCCCTCAAGGAATCCGCCAGCCCGCGGTAATGCCAGGCATGGTCGGCCTTCCCTCCCGGAGCGTGGAAAAGTTTCCAAAGTTCATCGCCCACCTTGCAGTAATCACGGTAGATGGCCCTCATATTGCTGAGCTTGTCACCCAGGGCTACGACCTTTGAATCGTGTCCTGCTGCGGCAAGTCTGTCAATGGCGGCCTTCTTGCGGTCACGCCAGCTGTCTTCCTCGCTGACACCGCTCACAAATACGTCTGACTCATTGGCCACCATAGCCGCTACCCTGTCACCGAACTCGGAGCGGATCTGCTCCACAGTGACATCGGTATCCTCCACGGTATCGTGCAGTGCGGCAGCAGCCAGCATCTCCTGATCCGAAGTCATGGTGGCCACGATTTCCATAGCCTCCATAGGATGTACTATATAAGGGAAACCCTTGCCGCGCCGTTCGGTATTTGCGTGAGCCTTCGTTGCAAAGACAATGGCTTTGTCCAGAAGGCTTGAATCCATATACTTGTTTGCCATAGTTTTATTTCTGTTTTAAGAGCGGATAACGTTCCACTATGCCCATAATCCTCTTCGCACGGTCTACATTGTAAGGAGACTCCCCTACCAGCTTGTTGAACATCTTGACAAGGTCCGCTTCGCCACCCCCGTTCTTGAGGATATAAACGATGCAGAGGTCCTGCACCGCGATGGTGGAGGAAATGATATCGAGGTCGGTCTTGCCCAATTCATAGCGGGCAAGGTCGTATGCGGCATCACTGTAGTCGTGGATAAGCTTGTCGAGGTCTCCCAGCGTGGAGAAGCCCATAGCCTTGAATACAGGAAGGAAATTCCTGAGGGATGTCTTGTGTATCTCCGCCTGGTTCACCGCCGCAATCTTGGCAGTGAGCTTATCGAAAGGATGAAGCTTGAGATAGCTGTGATATGTGTCGCCGTTAAGATTGACATCGTCGAACTTGCCGTCCTGTACCAGAGCATTCACTTCGCGGCGGTAGTTATTGATCGATGTACGTATGCGGCTGAACTCATTGTCCGCAAGTTCCAGCATACCGGCAAGGCTGTTCAGAGCACGGAGGTACTCGATAGGTACCTCGACACCGGACTTGTATCCCGTGTCGTGGTGCATATTGGCCCACATGTGCTGGAGCGTGGTGCGGAACTGAAGCTCCCACCAGAAAGTGTTTATCCCCGGATAGTCCGGATCGCTGTACATCGAGGCCGGAATGCGGCAGATGTAATGGAGCGACATATAGCCGAAACTGTCCAGCGTGTGCATCTTTCTCTTGTCCACGCTGTTGCTCCAGTCTATTTCGAAAAGGCTTTCCGCCAGAGCGGCCACCTTGTCCACATCCTCGGTGTAGAAGGTTATGATCCTCGCGCCCAGAATGTCGGTGATATCCGAAAGGGAGCGGTATTTCGCGCCCTTAAGCTCCAGTTTGCCAGCAAGGCTTTTCTCCGCCTTGACTCTGGACTCCACTGCGGTAACCAGTATACCGTTATCATCGAGAGCCCTTTTCAGGACGGAATCGATTATTTCCTTCATCTTCTGGAAGGTAGCGAGGTTCTCCCGATACTCATCCAGAATCATCTGGCCGTGAAGGTCAAGGCCGTAATCTGTTATGTCAGACATCGGCAGGAGTGGTTTGACTACTGAATCTTGATGATGGAAGAGAAGCCTGTGATATCAAAGACTTCCTTTACAGAAGGAGCCATGTTCGTAAGGACAAGGCTTCCGGAAGAAGCCATCACGCTCTTCTGGAGCATAAGGAAGATTCTGAGACCCTGGCTGGAAGTGTATGACATATCCTTGCAGTCGATGATTATGTCAGCGCCCTTTGCTTCAAGCATAGGGGTGATGTCCTTCATGAACTGGTCTGCCGTGGTGGTATCGATACGGCCTTCGATGGCTGCATTGAATTTGTTGCCGTCCTGGTTGATAGTGACTGTCATAGTGTTATGATAATTTTAGTTTCATTGTCAGTTTATTACATCCGTTTTCATAGCTGTAGGCGACAGCATCCATCATCTGCTTGCAGAGGAAAATGCCCAGGCCGCCTATTTCGCGGTCCTCAGCTGCAAGGGTGATGTCCGGGTCAGGCTTAGCCAACGGATTGAACGGTTTTCCGGCATCTATCAGTGATATGACCAGAGACCCGTCTACGATTTCTGTACCGACCTCAAGATATCCTTCACCGTTCTGATATGCATATCTGACTACATTCTCTACCGCCTCCTCTGTACAAAGACGTATCTTGAACTGGAGTCCTTCGTCCTGAGGGATATCAGGAGAAGCCATCAGACAATCTATTATGGTTCCGCTCTTGTCGGCTATCGGTTCAAAGCGCTGTTGCATTATTTACACCTATTTTTCACAAAGATAACATTTTTCTGTAATTTTGTCCTATGATTTTATATCTTGAAGGAATACCTAATGTCCGCGAGCTGGGCGGATATATAATGAAAGACGGCAGAGAGGTAAAGCACAACCTCCTGTTCAGAGGCGGTCTGCTGCGCAAAGCGGCTCCGGAAAGCCTCAGAAAGATGTCCGGAGAATTCAACATCCGGATCAACTTCGACTTCCGCACCGAAGGCGAAAAAAATTTCGCCCCTGACCCTGAAATCCCGGGAGTGGAGTATCTCTGGCTCCCGACCCTCGACCCTTTCGAAGGGAACAAGACTAACAACGTCTTCTCCGCAAAGAAATGCCACAGCGCAGAAGAACTCGTGGTGATGTACGCCAGCGACCCTCAAGTTCAAGCGGCCGCAACGGATATGTACACGGACATTGTCACAAATGAATACTCCCAGCTTCAGTACGCCGTCTTCCTGAAAAGGATAGGTTCAATGCAGGAAGGTGCCGTCTACTGGCACTGCTCGCAGGGAAAGGACCGCACCGGTCTGGGAGCTGCATTCATCCTCGCGGCCCTCGGCGCCGACAGGGAGACCATCCTCTATGACTACAATATCTCAGCTGAAGCCTATCGCGAAGAGGAGAAGGCCATCGCGGCTCAGATTCTGGCCAATGGAGGAGGAGAGAAGGAACTGGACGTAGTGAAAACCTTCATCAGCGTGAACACAGCCCATTTCATCACCGCGCTCGACCTTATCGACAGCGAATTCGGCGGGATGGACAATTATCTCAGAGAGTATCTTCTGGTAAGCGACGAAGAAAAGGAAATCCTTCGCAACCGTTATCTCGGACGTAGCCAAGGAACAGGGTTCTGAGGACCCTTGGACGACCAGAGCTGGAAGTGAAGCTGCGACGAGCCACCGATAGGCTCGACCGTTCCGAGCACCTGGCCGGTCTTCACCTTGTCCCCGGCCTTGACCGACACCTTTCCAAGCTTGCAATAGAAAGTGAAATAATCACCGTGCTGCACCAGGACGCATTTGTTGTATCCCGGCTGCACTATGATGTTCTTGACCACTCCGTCGAACACGGCGCAGGCCTTGGTCCCTGCGGACACAGCGATGGAGATGCCGTCGCTGTCAGGAAGCTTGAGCTGGGTGTAAACAGGATGGTAGTGCACACCGAAGGTCTCCACTATCGGACCCTCGGCAGGCCACGGGAGCTTGCCTTTGTTGGAGGCGAACTCCTTGGCAAGGGTATAGTCTATAGGAGCGGCCGGCTTCTTGGTGGACTTGCTCTTGGACGGAGCTGAACTGTTCATTGATTCTTTGACGATCCTGGCCATCTCCTTCTTCAGGGCTTCGACCTCCTTCTTCTTGGCACTCAGCTGATTCTGGTACTTGGTCTTCTCTTTCTTGAGGACCTTGATAGTGTTCTGGGCGCTTGCCTGCTCCGCCTTCAGGCGGTCCATTTCAGCAAGCCTGGTTTTCTGGAGCTTCTGGGCCACCACACGCATTGAATCCAGAGCCACCTTCTCGCGTTCGAGCGTAGCCTTGGACTCCTTGATCTTCGCGCCCTGGACGTTCATCTCGTGGGAGAGGTTCTTCAGGAACGAATAGCGGCGCAGGCCCTGGGCGATATTGTCGCTGGCAAGGATGTACATATACCAGATGCGGGAGTCGCGGTTCTTGTAGGTTCCCTTGATCAGACGGTTGTAGTAGAAGGACATTGTGTCCAGACGGACCTTGAGGCTGTCGATTTTCTTCTGTTTCCTGTATATCTGGGAGTTGAGCCTGGCTATCTCGGCATCGCCCTCCTTGATGAGGCCTTTGCGCAGGGAGATTTTCTGCTGGACCAGGGTCAGGGTGTTGAGGGCGTTGGAGCTCTTTCCCGCATTGGCCTTGAGCTGGCCGTCGAGTATGGCGATTTCCTTTTCGAGACGGTCCTTGCGGTTCTTCTGGGAGGCGGTCCCCTGGGCTGATGCCATTGGCGCAGCCAGAACTGACATTACAGTCAGAAGAAGGATGATCAGTCTTTTATGGAACATCATTCGGTCGCTTTCTTTTTGGAGGCCTGGTCGAAGTAGACTTTGGCGAGGTCATCCTCTCCCAGCGTCTTGAGGACTTCGGCGAAATGCCCGAGTATGGTCGAGCTCTCCTTCCCGCCATAGAGCATCGCGTGCTTGAAGAAGGATTTGGCCTCCAGGTCCTTTCCCTGCAGATGGAGGATCCAGGCAAAGGTGTCGAGGTAGGTGGCGTTGTCCGGTTCCTGCTCCACTGTCTTCTTGCTCATGGTGTAGGCCTTGTTAAGGCGCTTGCCGAGGATGCTGAGATAGTATGCGTAGTTGTTAAGGACCGGCGCATAGTCCGGGTTCAGCTTCAAAGCCTTGTTGTAGTGCTTGAAAGCCGATTTCATATCCCCCAGCTGAAAATATGTGTCCCCGATGGTGGAAAGGGATGAAAGGACAGTCGCCGTATCCGCAGGGAACTCGGCCATCATCCTGGTGGCGTCCGCTATCACGGCGTAGCTGTCACCCATATTATAATGGGCGGCAAGGACCATCTCCAGAAAAACAGGGTCGTCAGGGAAGCGCGAGAAGGCTTCCTCGGAGGCTTCGGCAAGCCCTTTCCAGTCCTCGCTGAAGTTCAGTGACTGGATATACAGGCCCGTGGCATCGAAGCTTTCCGGGAACAGAGAGCAGTTTCTCTTGAATATCTCCTTTGCTTTATCCTTGCGGTCGGAACGGAAATAATAGGTTCCTGCGGTGACAAGGACCGATGAGTCGGCAGGATGGGCACTGAGGCAGGTATCGAAGAGCGAATCGAGCTGCGGCTGGTAGGTCTGCGCGAAACGGGCGTCCATTGTCCTTGTCAGCTGATCCAGATAACGGCTCTTCATCGTGCCGGGGACCGCGGTGGAAGATGCGAACCCCTGAAGGATTCCGAAATAGCTGTCGTAATCCCTGCGGAGACGATAAGCTTCAGCCTTGCCGAGAACGGCCGGAGCATAGTCAGGCTCGATGGTAAGCGCCTCATTGTAGCACTCGAGTGCCAGGGTGTCCTTGTAAGCGGTCAGTCTGGCATCCCCCATCATACTGAGGATCTGAGGCGAGGCATAGTCTTCATTGAACTCTTCCAGCACGGCATACGCCTCCTCGGCCTTGTCCATATGGATGAGGATATCGTAACGGGCGAGCACGGTGGACTCGTCCTTGCCTACTGTTTTCTCTATGCTGTCCAGCGTTGCGAGCACCTTTTCGAAATCGTTCTGCTGGGCATAAAGATTGACCAGGCTGTAGTGTATCTCGGTTTTCTTGGGATAGTCCTCCAGAAGGCTCTCGTAGGTCGCGATGGCCTTGTCCATTTTCCCGTTCACAGAGTAAACGGCGGCGAGGCGGTCCCGGTACCAGTAGTTCATCGAATCCAGGCGCACAGCCTCCTCGAACTGCTTCTCCGCCTCATCGTCCTGACCGAGGAAATGGTAACAGAGTCCGAGATAGTAGCAGGCTGCGTCATTTTCCGGGTCAAGCGCCTCAACGGCAGTCAGCCTGACCACAGCGTTCCGATAGTTCTCCGACTCATAATCCTGCACGGCATCTACAAGAAGCGACGACGCGTCCCTTTGTACGGAAGACGGTGTCTGGGCCACAGCCACTATGGACGAAAGTGACACGAGGACCGCTGCAGACAATATGGACAGGATTCTTTTCATAATTGCAAAAATACTATATTTCTTGGATTGACGCCTTATAAGTTTTCCATAATTTTTATCTAATTTCGTACCCGATTGAAAAAAATCGTGTGTGTTATGCAACATTTTAAAGGGAACTTGCATCTTAACACACGGGTGAAAGACCAGAACCCTACCGGACAGACAGACGTGAAGGACCTGAGCGAACAGCAGACCATAGTTTTATGCAAACAAGGCAACCGGGCTGCGCAGAAGGTTCTTTACGAGTCTTTGTCGCCGAAGATGTTCGCCGTATGCCTCCGTTATATGGGAGACAGGGAACTGGCGGAAGATACGCTTCAGGAGGGGTTCGTAACATTGTTTTCGAAGCTGGAAACATACTCGGGGGAAGGTTCCTTCGAGGGTTGGGCCCGGAAGATCTTTGTCAACACTGCACTCATGAGCCTCAGGAAGAATGATGTGCTGAAGCAGAGCGGGGAGATCGAAACAGCCTGGAACGTAACCAGCGAGGAAACGACCGCCATCCAGAACATCTCATACAAGGAGCTGATGAAGATGATAGCCGGACTGCCTCCAGGCTTCAGGACGGTTTTCAATATGTTCGTCATCGAAGGATACAACCACAAGGAGATCAGCGATGCGCTGGGCATATCGGAGGCCACTTCACGGTCACAGCTCCAGAGGGCGAGGGTCATGTTGCAGAAGAAGATAAAGGAAAGATAAAGAAGATGCAGAACGACAAGTACACGGATTTCGATCTCGAGTTGAGGTCAATGCTCCAGGACGCGGAGGAAGAGGTTCCTTCACGCGTCTGGTCGGCGTTGAGCGAAGAACTCGACAGAAGGGATCGCAGAAAGGTCGTCGCCTTGAGGTGGCGGCGTGCGTGTGCTGCGGTGGCAGCCGCTGCGGCCGTGTGCGGAGCTGTATTCTTCGGATTCAAGGGGCTCAACAGAGCAGACTCTCCTTCAGCCGGGACTATGGTGGCTCGGTCAGAGCAGCACAGCGTTGCTGTGGAGCCTGAGCAGGAAACCGTACCTGACATCGAGCAGCAGATCGCCGCTTCCGCCGGACTATTCGTGGCGGATGTACCGACAAAGGAAATTGCCTCCGGCCGGGACGTTACCATACCTTCAGAAGTCGTGTCCGCAGATGCGGCAGCCAACTCCCCGGAGCCTGAAAACGTTCCGGAGGAAATTTCTGCAAACAACGCTGCTTCCATTAAGCCGGAACCGGCTGCACCTGCAAAGGAAAGGACGGATGCAGTGAAGGAAGAGGAAGTATGGGACGATCCGTTCTCGGTGATTGAGGATGAGAGGGCAACGGTGCGCAGGACCTCGCTGTTCCTTTCAGGCAATGCCACGAGCAACGATATGTCGGACGCCAAGCCGAAACCGATGAGGGCTCCGGGTATAGGAAGCCTGAACAATGGAATACAGGAAAAGAGCGTTTCAACCTACGGCATCCCTCTTTCCCTCGGTCTGGGTGTCAGATTCAGCGTATCGGACAAGCTGTCCATCGGCACAGGACTTGACTGGACCCTCCTTTCCAGGTCATTCTCAGGAATATACACTGATGCGTCCAAGTCTGTGAACTCCGAGATAAACAACGAGCTCCACTACATCGGCATTCCTCTCAACCTGTACTTCGACATCCTGACTGACAGGAACATAAAGTTCTATGTCTGGGGCGGCGGCAGTGTCGAGAAGGGCCTCGTGAACAGGTTCCGCATTCAGAACGGTTCCGATGACATCATATTCAAACAAAGCGTAAAAGGACTGCAGTGGTCATCAGCCGTCGGCCTCGGTATAGAGTTCTCACTCAGCGACAGACTCGGCCTGTACCTGGACCCGAGCGCCAGATACTATTTCGACTGCAACCAGCCGAACAGTGTCAGGACGGCCAAGCCTTTCATGCTCAACTTCGAAGCCGGTTTGAGATTTGACTTATGAATCACGAATTGAAAATAAAGGACCTCTCCTGCATCGATGCTGCAGCAAAGGAGTTCATCAAACAGATAGGTGACAGGAATCTTGTCGCCTTTTATGCTCCTATGGGGGCAGGCAAGACCACGTTCACCACAGCTATCTGCAAGGCCCTCGGAGTCAAGGACGACGCCGTCAGTTCACCTACTTTCTCCATAGTGAACGAATACCGTACGGCATCAGGCGATTCGATGTTCCATTTCGATTTCTACCGCATCACACGCATCGCCGAAGCGCTGGACATAGGATTCTACGATTATATCGACAGCGGATGCCTCTGCATTATGGAATGGCCCGAGAACATTGAGGAAATCATTCCTGAGGAAACCCTCAAGGTCACTATCCGCGTGGAGGATGACGGTTCAAGAACCGTATCATGGACTGACTGACGCCTCCACTCCGGTCAGAAATCCATTGATCTCATAATATCTGGTCTCCCCGTTCACCCAGATGAACGGGTATCCTTCATCTACCGGTGTCGCAGCCAGGAACAGGGTGCTCCCGGACAGGAAAGCATTCCGGGCGGAAAAGAAATAGTACTTGTCAGACAGCTTCCTCGGGAAGCGGGCATACCCTGAAAAGGCCGAAAGTGTCCTGTCATTGTAAGAGATGACCTCTGCAGTAGAGGTCCCGTCACGGTATGAATACCTCCTGTCATAGGAAGCGCTTTTCGGGACGATTACGGGCTTTCCGTCCACTATCCTTATCTCGAACGAAGACGGATTCTCGAGGACGAATGCCGTCTCCTCGCAGTCAACCACCATCACACATTCCTTTTCCTTGGTCCCGGACGAAGATTCCCTGCTGTAACAGAAACACAGGTTCTGATGGTCCCGGTACAGTGCTCCCCCGGGATATGCAGGGTTTTCCGCCATTCGGCCGAGGACTGTACCTTCCTTCCGGGACATTATTTCCTTGCCGTTCTTTCTCAAAGCGAATCCCTCTCCGCTTCTGTTTGCTCCCAGAGTATAGACATCCTCCCCTTCAATCAACAACCCGCGCAGCATCTCGCGTCCGTAATAGGAGAAAAGTGTCTTCCCGTCCATCTTTATTGTCGTTCTGTCCGCGTCGGAATACTCGGTAACAAGATGCCCGTCAAGCAGATGATGCATATCCGGGTCAAGGCTTATTCCCTGTTTCGGGCCGGCTTCCAAAGTCAGCACGGGTTCATCGTTCCTGAAAAGAACCAGATAACCGTCCGTCCTGCGGAAAAGGGTATCGCTCCTCCAGTCATATCCGTCCTCGAAAACCACTCCCGAGACATATACCGTGGTGTCCTTCCAGACACCGGCAACGCCACCGCCACCGGATTCGGGCTTCCCCCAGCCCCCATAACCCAGCGTGCTGTATTTCGACCTGCCGTCCGGGTACTTTTCACATCCTCCCCACAGCACCGGTACAACCAGCGCCAGCGCCATCACGATCATCCTCCCTCTCATAACTGCACTCTGTCCAAAAGCCTGTACCCTGCCGCCTCGATGATATGCCCCGCCTTGATCTCCTCCGCTCCGTCAAGGTCGGCGATGGTCCTTGCGACCTTGATTATCCTATAAAGCGCCCGCATCGAAAGCTGCATCCTCGCCATAATCTTTTCAAGCGCCTCCCGGCACTGATCCGACAGGGGGCAGTATTTCTCTATCAGCTTGTTGTTCATTTCAGCATTTGTGAATATGCTTTCGTTCGCAAAGCGCTGCTTCTGCATTATCCTCGCCTTCAGCACCCTTTCCGCCACCACCGAACTCGGCTCGCCCCTGCGCCGTTCAAGCATCCGCTGGGACTCCACAGGTCTCACGTTTATATGCAGGTCAATACGGTCGAGTATGGGGCCAGACAACTTCGAAAGATAGGAGGCCCGCTGCGAAGGAGTGCACGTGCATCTGTCCCCTTCGCCGTAGTACCCGCACGGACAGGGGTTCGATGCGGCCACCAGCATGAAGGATGCCGGATACTGGACCTTCGTCTTCAGCCTGGACACCGTGACCACCCTGTCCTCCAGAGGCCCCCGCAAGGCCTCGATGACACTCTTCGGCATAAGGTTGAATTCGTCAAGGAAAAGGACACCTCCGTGGGCAAGGGTGATTTCCCCGGGAATGATATTGTCCCCGGCGCCTCCACCGACTATGGCCGGAAGCGACGCGCTGTAATGAGGGGTACGGAAAGGCCTCACCCGTATCAGACCGTCGCCGGAGCCGTTCTTACCCGCTATCGAATATATCTTGCTCGTAACAACGGACTCCTCCTGCGTCATCGGCGGCAGAATACCAGCCATAGCCTTCGCCAACGAGCTTTTCCCACTTCCCGGGGGACCCATGAGAATCAAATTGTGTGACCCGGCGGCAGCGATCTCCACTCCCCTCTTCGCCCCTTCCTGGCCAATGATATCTGCAAAATCCATCACCTCCTGCTCCCCGCAGGACCTGTTCCTCTGCCGGGCGCGCTGTTCCTTCTTCCAGCTGCGGGTGTTCCATACCAGAAGGTCGGAGCAGTCCTCCTCCCCTTCAAGGATCCTAAGGACGTCCAACATCGTCCCGACACCATATATCTGCGTCTCCTTGAAATCAACGGCCTCAAGCGCTGAATGCAGAGGCAGGATACAGCCCTTCATCCCCCGCGACCGGGCAAAGTCAGCCACGGGAAGCGCTCCCGGAATATCACGTACCGCACCATCCAGCCCCAGCTCGCCCATAATCAGATATTTCTCAAGGTCACGGAACTCCCTCTGGCCCGAAGCCGCGATTATACCCACTGCAATCGGCAGGTCGTAGCCGCTTCCGCTTTTGTGAAGATCGGCCGGAGCCAGGTTTATGACAATTTTCTTCCCCGGTATCCTGAACCCCAGCGCCGTCAGCGCAGTTATCGTACGTAGCAGACTCTCCTTCACTGCGATGTCGGCCAGACCGACCAAATGGATACCAATGCCCTGGACAATGTCAACCTCCACAGTCACAGGGACCGCATCGATGCCGATGCATTTCGCGCACAAAACATTTACGAGCATAGTTTTTTTTCGCGAAGATGCCCGATAAAAAGATAAAAAACCTACAGAAAGATAAAACTGTGGCGAAAACCGCTGTACAGTGGCAATATTCAGATTTCCCGCCCGCCCGATTAAACCTCAGGCGGCGCAATGTGTCCAAATATTGATTCCATTGTGCACAAAAAAACGGAAATAAGCATAGATTTTACCGATTTGTCCGTATTTTTGTATGAACTGAATAACATTAACTACTAATATCACTTTTATGAAAACCAAACTTCTTGTGCGCATCGCGCTCCTCTCAACGGCTGCTTTGCTCGTCTGTGCAAACGCTTCCGCCCAGAAAAAGAACAACAAAAAGATCGACGTTGCAGAAGCCCTTTCAGGCTATTTCACACCTGCAACCGACGAAGTGGCGACTCCTGACGCAAAGGGATTCATCAGAAGATGGCTTCTCCTCGAACCTATCAGCAAGCCTAACCGCTCCAACACCGTTTTTGTAGACAGCTACCTCCGCGAAACCTTCGCAAAGGAACCATATGAGGGATTCTTCACCACCCTTCCTAAGGACGGTCAGAAAGTCAAGGTCATGGTCGAGAAGCAGGCCCCTGTGGACCTCTCAGCAGGAAGACCTATGATGGGCTTCGGCATGCCTGAACCTGCACCTATCATCGAAAAGGCCACCCTCAAGTGGTACGCCCTCGACAGCAAGCTCTTCAACGTGAAGCTTTTCCGCTTTGCCACAGGACTTGACAACGAAAGATATGGCGCTATCTTCGAGGCATACACCGTTATCGAGTGCGAAGAGGACATCCCTGACGTAAGACTTGCAGTCGGTTCCAACTCCGCTTCAATGTGGTGGATCGACGGCGAAGAGGCTCTCATCCTCTCAGGCGACAGACGTATGGTTGCTGACGACTGTGTCTCCAAGCGTCTCACCCTCAAGAAGGGCAGGAACATCATCAGAGGTTCCGTCATCAACGGTCCTGGTATGAGCGACTTCTGCGTACGCTTCATCGACGAGCAGGGCAAGCCTGTCACAAACTTCACTGTCAGCTGCAAGTAAAACCTCTAAACGACATTCATCATGAAATCAAGAATAGCAATGCTGGGCACCATCGCCCTCCTTTCAGTTTTCGCATCCAAGACCGCTGAAGCACAGGTCGGTCATCCATTCATCCACGACCCTTCCACCATCGTGTTCTGCGACGGCAAGTACTATACATTCGGCACCGGTGGCGGCGGCCTCATCTCAGAGGACGGCTGGCACTGGGAGAGCGGCGCAGTACGCCCTGGCGGCGGCGCAGCACCTGACGCAATGAAGCTCGGTGACAGATATCTCGTAGGCTACAGCACCACAGGCGGTGGTCTCGGCGGCGGTCACGCAGGCACAGTGGTCACAATGTGGAACAAGACCCTCGACCCTAACTCCCCTGATTTCGCATTCACTGATGCAGTGAAGGTTGCTGAATCCCTCGTTGACGAGGACTGCGACGCCATCGACGTAGGCTTCCTCCTCGACCCTACCACCGGACGTCTCTGGGCTACCTACGGAACCTACTTCGGATTCATCCGCCAGGTCGAGCTCGATCCTGAGACCGGCTTCCGCAAGGAAGGCAACGAGGCTATTGACGTAGCCATCGACTGTGAAGCATCCGTAATGATGTACAACAACGGCTGGTACTACCTCCTCGGAACACACGGAACCTGCTGCGACGGCGTCAACTCCACATACAACATCGTCTGCGGACGTTCACGCAGCGTCAACGGACCATTCATCGACAATGTAGGAAGAACCATGATCGAAGGCGGCGGCAAGATGGTTGCCAATGCTGAAGGCCGCTGCGTCGGCGCAGGCCACTTCGGAAGGTTCGTTGAGGAAGAAGGCGTTGAGAAGGCATCCTTCCACTGGGAGGCCGATATGGACCAGAGCGGCAGAAGCACCCTCGCCATCAGACCTCTTCTCTGGGTCAACGACTGGCCGGTAGCAGGCGAACTCTTCAAGGAGGGCGTCTATGAGATCGAGTCTGTAAGAAGAGGCTACGCTCTCGAGCTCGCAGTTGACTTCGTAAGGGCACAGGGCGGAATGAGAGGCTTCGGCTTCGGCAGAGGAAACGACCAGCCTAACGTCGTCCTCGAGGACCAGAAGCTCGAGGATGTCATCGATACCTGGCCGGAAGGCAAGACCGCCATCCGCATCGGCGACTACATGAACCGTCCTCACCAGAAGTGGGCTTTTGAAGCAGTCCCTGAGGCAGGCGGTTATCTCGGAGGCCCATACTTCAAGATCACCATCGAAGGCACCGACCGCGCACTCACCGCTACTGCAGACGCAGAGGTGGAAAGCGCTGAATACACCGGCGACGACGCTCAGCTCTGGAGAATCGACCAGCTCACCGACGGCACCTACAGAATCATGCCTAAGGCAGTTCCTGGACACGAGGAGGCTCTCTGCCTCATCTCCGCAGGCGACAGCACCCCTTCACTTGCCAAGTTCGACTTCCACAGCGACAACTGCAAGTGGATGTTCAAGCACTTCCAGGCTCTCAAATAATTCCAGCCGGAAATACATTAAAAAAGAAAGGAAACCGTCACGGCTTCCTTTCTTTTTTGTAAATTTACGCCATCATCGACCATAACAGCACTTAGGAATGAAAACCAAAAGAATCATCGCCCTCGCGGCAACCATCCTCACCGCCTGCTGCATCTGCCAGGCACAGTCCGAGAAATCACAGACCATAGAGAACGGCGGAACAGGCCCTTACAAGTCCGTCGCAGTGGGAGACGCCAGCCTTCCCACCCATATGATCTACAGACCGGCCAACCTCGAGTACTATGTATCCGAGAACGGGAAGATACCCGTACTCCTCTATGCCAACGGCGCCTGCGCGAACAACAGCCTCGAGATGAGCCGCCTCCTGAGCGAGGTCGCCTCATACGGATATCTCGTAATCGCCATCGGACCTTATGACGAGTTCCCGGACGAAAAGTTCTACAACCAGTGGAAGGGCGTTGTCCGCGGATGGTATCCCGAGACCAAGAAAGTAGCGATGATGGGCAACGGTGAACTCCTGACTCCTTACACCGCCGAAGAGCTCGCAGCCCAGGCCGCCGAGCAGGAAGCAGCCCGCCAGGCCGCAGCAAAGGCTGCAAAGAAGAAGTCCAAAAAGAACGCCGCACCGGCACCGGAGCCGTTCCACACATACGCAAAGCAGCTTCTAGAGGCAATGGACTGGATCACAGACCAGAATGCCGACGCCCAGAGCGAGTACTACCATATGGTCGACCTCGACAAGGTCGCAGCCATGGGCCAGTCCTGCGGCGGAGCCCAGGTCCTCGCTGTCGCCCACGACCCAAGGATCAAGACCTGCCTCATCTTCAACTCAGGAATCGGTGAAATGTCCATGAGCGGCGCATCCAAGGAGTGCCTGGCCAATCTCCACACCCCTATGCTCTACCTCAACGGAGGCACCGCCGACGTCGCCTACCCTAACGCCATCGGCGACTACGGCCGCATCGAGAGCCTCCCGGTAGTCAAGATCACCACCCTCGACGGCCACCACGGCACCTACTATGAAGCCCACGCCGGCCTCTACGCAGTCGTCTGCCGTACCTGGCTCGACTGGATGCTCAAGGGTAATGTCGGATCCTCAGCCCTCTTCCTCAACGACGAATACGAGGCCCTCGCCTTCCCTGAGTGGTCCTTTGAGAGAAAGAACTGGTAAGCAATGAAAAGATACATAAACACTCTGATGCTGCTGGCAGTCCTGCTGTCAGCAGCATCTATCTTCACTTCCTGCACTAAGGAACATGAAGAAGATACCCCCGTCATTACAGAAGGGTATGTCAGGCACGTGATTCTCTGGACCCTGTCAGAAGAGCTGAGCCCGGAAGAGAAACTGGATGTCATCAGATATGCGAAATCCTCGATGGAGACATTCGAGAGGGACATACCTGATCTGGTCAAAGCCGAGGTCATCTTCGAAAAACGCCTCGACTCCTCCAACTGCGACTTCATGTTCGACATGTATTTCACGAGCCGCAAGGCCCTGGAGGATTTCTCGGTCAACCCCGACCACCTCGCCGTCGTCGCCAAGCTCAAGCCTTTCATCGCCGGCCGTACCTGCCTCGATGTCATGCTTTAGAGTTTTTGATTTTAGATAATTGTTGCTATCTTGATGACTAAATGTTTCTTGAACTGATATGAAATCGTTGAAAACTCTTGCGGCGATCACTACTGCCGTCCTTTCGATGGCCTGCACCCAGGTCGAAACAGGAAGAATTATGCTTCAGGGTGAAATCTCCGGCGACCCCGGTGAAGTAGTTGTAGTGTCATATCTCCCGGGTCAGAGAATCGGCTACCACTACCCGGAGGTCGAAGGCGGAAAGTTCGAGTTCGCCCTCGACGATGTGGAAGGATTCGCCGACCTCATCGTGTCCGTCGGCGGAGTGGAGTTCGGAGCGCGCGTGAATGCGCTCGACACGCTCAGGATGGGCTTTGTCGTTAACGAATATCTCAAGGACGTGGAAGTGAACTATGACGGGGCCAATGAAAAGGAGAGCCGCATCTGGGCTGATTTCTACGAGACCTATGAGCACTGGAGCAACTATGACATAACCGCCTACCGTGATAAAAGCATCCCTTACGAGGAAAGCATCGCCAAGTTTGAAAGATGCGACTCCATTTTCAGAGCAAAATACAAGGCTGATTTCAACGATTATTACGAGCATCGCACAGAACTGGCCCACGACCTTCTCAAGTCCATCCTTCTGGAGATGAAGTCGGAGAGGGACGGTGTGGAGCCTTTCGAATATCCGGAGTATGTGGAAATGCTCCAGAAGGTGGACCCGAATGACCCCGACCAGGTGGTCTTCCCTATGATAATCCGCTGGATGTCATATAAGATGATGGAATTCAAAGGCAGCACAGTTGAAAAGTGCGTTGCGTTCTTGAGAAAATATGGCAGCAAGATGACGAACCCTGATGTCAACAGGATGCTGGCAAGCCATATGGCTTCCTCCTGTATGATGGAAATCAATACCGACAATCCTGAAATCTACAATCCATTCTTCGCTGAAATCGAACAATTCTCTCCGGAAGGCACCGAACTGGTCGCGCAATGCCGCGGGCTGCTGGAAGCTGCCCTCAACTCACAACCGGGGAAACCTGTGCCCGACACTATGCTGAAAGCACCTGACGGGCAGGAGATTCCGTTCTCATCCCTTTTCGGGAAAGTGATCTATGTCGATGTCTGGGCCACCTGGTGCGGCCCATGCCTCAATGAAGGACCTTATTTCCGTGCATTGGCAGAGAAGTACAAGGACGATCCGCGCATCCGCTTCGTCAGCCTTTCCATAGACGACACGGATGCTCCTTGGCTGAAGTTCCTGGACGAAGAAAATCCCTTCTGGCCCCAGTACAGGCTGGACGGTGTCAGCCAGGATGATTTCTGCAACAAGGTCGGCATCCAAACCATTCCGCGTTTCTTTCTCATAGATGCTGAAGGAAAATTCATCGATGCTGACTGCGCCCGTCCGTCCAGCGAAAGGATCGAACAGATTCTCAATGAAGCGATAAACCGATAAGAGGCTCATGATACTGGTTTGGATCAGTGCGGCAGGGCTATGCGGAGCTACAGTCATCGGCTCCGTCCTCGGCTTTTTCTTCAAGGAATTACCGCACAAATGGAACGACACAGTCCTTGGGTTCTGTGCCGGCATAATGCTGGCCTCCTCCACTGTCGGACTTATCCTTCCGGCTTTTGAAGGCACACACCAGTGGTGGTGGGTTGCAGTGGGCGTGATGGCAGGAGCATTGTTCCTTAACCTGCTGGACCTTGTCACTCCACATCTCCATACCATCACCGGACTTGATCCGGAGCAGCATCACAACAGCCCGGCATTGAACAAGGTTCTCCTGTTCGTGATGGCCATAGCGCTGCACAAGCTGCCCGAGGGTATGGCCGCAGGAGTGAGTATGAGCGCAGCCGAAGGAGGCCCTGCCGATTGGGCGGTATCGCTTGGAATTGCAGTGCAGAACGTTCCTGAAGGGATGGTCATCATCGCACCATTGCTTCTGGCGGGTGTGTCGCGCCTGCGCACATTCGTCATTGCCATTGCCATAGGCCTCCTGGAAGTGGTCGGGGTGTGGCTAGGCTTCGGGCTGGGGTCGGTGTCAGAGCTGCTTCTGCCTGTGATGCTGGGATTCGCCGGAGGAGCGATGCTGTATGTCACCTCCGATGAAATGATTCCCGAGACACACACGCACGGCTACCAGAAGCAGGCTACCTACGCACTCCTGGTAGGATTTATGGTCCTGCTCCTGCTGGAGAAAGTGATTTCCTGACAGCTTACCGGCAGCCACCGCCCCCAACTGCACGGAACATACAATTCATCCGTACAGACATATGATTTACTAACTGCCTGCTCTGATATGCGACTGCAAAGAATTGCCGTTTTCTTTGCAGTCGCAAACATTATTTCATCCAAACGACCTCAAATTCCGTTCTGAGTGCAAAGAATATGTCGATTCTTTGCACTCACCAATCTTCATAAGTCATATCAGAGAAACAGCTTGCCAGTTTTAATTGATTGGTTTCCATTCACCCCTTCCAGACAGCCATCAGCGGCCCATGCTGGAAACCAACCCCGTCCCAGAGGCCCTTGGTTTCCATCCATCCCTCTCTGACATCTCTCTGCGGCATGTTCTGGAAACCAGGCGCGCCGGGAAGGCGGAAGTGGGCAGCTCGGAACGAGTGGCAGAAACAGACTCTCTGTAAATAACTGATAATCAGTGTGTATTTATCGTCTACTGTTCCCGGTTAGGCCGGCGATGATGACGCGAAAGCCATCATCGCCGAACTGCAGGAGTGCATCGAAACGGAAGACCGGAAGGAACTGCCTGTAGATGAACTGCCTGAGCCACAAGAAGAAACACTTCAGGGCCTGGACAATGAGGACTTGAACGAAGAAGACAAGGGCGTCGAAGACGACTGCCGGCTCGAACGCATAACCATCCTCAAAAAGCTCTAATATCCGTGACGGTGGAGGAAGTCGATGAGAAGGTGCCCCATACGTGGATTCCTCTTGATGAAGCTAGAGTGGGTGGCGTTCTTGACGACCACCAGCTCCGAGTCAGGGATGTTGTCGGAGATGAGCTTTGTGTGCTCCACGCTGATCAGGTCCTTGTCCCCGACAGTCACGAGTACAGGGCAAGGGATGACCGAAAGGTCCTGAGGGGCGATCTGAGGCTCGTCCAGCATCATCATCGCCAGAGGCGTGCCCTGGTCAAGGATCCACTGCTTGAACTCCTCGAAACCGTCTCCGCAGTCCGGAGTGAGGTTCGCTCCGCTGATGGCACCGAGGCAGCAGGTCCCAGGATGCGCCATCTCAAGCATCAGGACCAGGATGCCGCCGTCGCTCCATCCATACACGGCAGGCTTGCCCAGCCCGAGCTTCTGGATGAAGGCCCAGGTGTCCTCTGCCATATCGGCATAATGGTATTCGTCCAATGGAGGATTGGCCCCCTGGCCCCTGGAGTCGGGGCTGTAAACGCGATAGCCGGCACGGGCGAGCTGCTTGGCCTGGGTGGCCATGCTCTTGTGCGAGCCGCCGTTGCCGTGAAGGAGCACGACCGGCTTGCCGTCCTTCGGGCCGCGCACTGCATAAAGCAGTTTCAGTCCGTTAACCTCAACGTAATCCGTAGTCTCAGGATAGCCTATGCATCCTATGCTCAACGCGCCAAAATAGATGGCGCCGAATATTTTCCTAACAATTCCCATAGTTTACATCACTTCCATTACGAACCTGGTCTTCTTCCAGTTGCCGAAGCCCAGATCGGTGTCCTTTATCTCGAAACGCAGACGGTGCTGAGGGTCAAACGGGATGCTCAGCAGAGTCACATAGCCTTCCGTGGAAGCTCCCAGCATCCTGAGCCCTCCGAATGAAGGGTCACAGGCAGAGAAAGTCAGCGGCACAGCCTTCTGGGTCAGAGGCTTGTCCTCTTCGTCCAGCTGGATCTGGCTCTGGAAGGTCTCCATGTTCACAGTCTTCGTGAACTTCACGGCAGCGTGGCCTTTCGGCCACTCACCCGCCTCGTGGCGCACACCGGTGTCGTATCCGAGCAGATCGTCGATGTCTGCAAAGAAATACAGCATCCCGTCGTGAGGAAGCAGTTCGTCCGGATCCAGTTCAGCTATGTCGAAAAGGCTGATCTGGCAAAGGAAGGTCAGAGGCCTTCCGTCCAGCATAGGATACTGCATATCGTCCGGCATGTCCGGATCACCCCAGAATTTACTGTCACAAAACAGGTTCGGATTTCCATCTCCGAATTCGATACCAATGGCCATACTCTAAAACATTATTTTTCAAATATAGCCATTCTTCGGTAATTTTTTGTAAATTCGTTATCCGGTTAAAAAAATAAAATATGATACTTAAAATCGTACTGTTAGTAGTGTTCTTCGCGGTGATGATCGGAGTGGGTATTTACTGTCACCGCACCGCAACCGATGTCCAGGGATTCGTACTGGGCAACCGCAACGTCGGATCCTGGCTCACCGCCTTCGCATTCGGCACATCCTATTTCTCCGCTGTGATCTTCGTCGGATACGCAGGCCAGTTCGGATGGAAATACGGCCTCGCATCCACATGGATCGGCATAGGCAACGCCCTCATCGGCTCCCTTCTCGCCTGGAGGATCCTCGGCCGCCGCACCCGCCTGATGACCCAGTACCTCCAGAGCGCCACTATGCCCGACTTCTTCGGCAGAAGGTTCGCCTCCAGCGCCTTGAAGGTCGCCGCCTCTGTCATTGTGTTCATCTTCCTCATCCCTTACACAGCATCACTGTACAACGGTCTGTCCCGCCTCTTCGGAATGGCATTCGGAATAGACTACACCTGGTGCGTGCTCGGAATGGCGGTCCTCACGGCCATCTACGTCCTCGCAGGAGGCTATATGGCCACAGCCATCAATGACTTCATCCAGGGACTCATAATGCTCGTCGGCATCGTGGCGGTGATCGTCTCCGTCCTGAACGGCAACGGTGGATTCACCGGCGCCATCCAGAAGCTCTCCCTCATTCCGAGCGAAACGGCACCGGACCTCAACGGAGCCTTCGTCTCCTTCTTCGGACCGCAGCCTCTCTACCTCCTCGGAGTTGTCCTCCTGACCTCACTCGGTACCTGGGGCCTGCCTCAGATGGTAGGTAAGTTCTACGCCATCAAGAACGAAGCTGCCATCCGCAAGGGCACCTTCATCTCCACCTTCTTCGCCATCATCGTCGCCGGCGGCTGCTACTTCCTCGGAGGTTTCGGACGCCTCTACGGTGACGTCATAGAGTACTCGGCAGCCGGCAAGCCTGTCTTCGACAGCATCATCCCGGCCATGCTCAGCACCCTGCCGGACCTTATGATCGGAGTCGTGATCATCCTAGTGCTCTCCGCCTCGATGTCCACCCTCTCCTCCCTGGTCCTCACCTCAGGTTCAACCCTGACCCTTGACATCATCAACCCTGCAGTCAACGCCGCCAAGGGCCGTCCTATCAAAGAGAAATCACAGCTTCTGATCATCAGGCTGTTCGTCCTCTTCTTCATCGCAGTTTCATCGATCATCGCCATAGTACAGGCAAAGAGCACCGTCACCTTCATCGCACAGCTGATGGGTATCTCCTGGGGCGCCCTCGCCGGAGCTTTCCTCGCACCGTTCCTCTACGGACTCTACTGGAAGCGCACCACCAAGGCCTCCGTCTGGGCCAGCTTCATCGCCGGAGTCGCAGTGATGTGCGGCTGCATGTACTGCACCTTCACCGGCAGCACATTCATCAACCCGTTCTTCACCTCCCCTATCAATGCCGGAGTGCTCGCGATGCTCCTCGGGCTCGTAATCGTGCCAATAGTGTCGCTCTTCTCCAAGGTCAATAACAAGGAAGAGGTCAGCGCGATGTTCGACTGCTATGACAATATGGTCACCGTCCGCGCCGAGAACGCTCTCGCGGACCCGGCCGAATAACCCTGACCGCAATGGAAAACGACATTGACAACAACTTCTCCGAAGTGCTGGATGTGGCCGCAACCGCAGGCCACATCCTCCTGGAGAACGGAGCCGAAATCTCACGCGTGGAGGAGACGATGTCCCGCATCGCCACCCATTTCGGCGTCAGCTCCAGCAACTTCTTCGTCCTCAGCAACGGTATCTTCACCACCGGCTCCAACCGGCGGATAGAGCACAAGGACAATTATGCCAATGTCGAATTCATCCCGATAAAGTCCATCCAGTTCGACAGGGTGGTCGCCGTCGGACAGCTCAGCTATGACATCAGCGCTGACAGGTGCACCCTCCAGCAGGCCAAGGAAAGGCTTGAGGAAATCAGAAAGATGCCTGCCAAACCGAACTGGGAGCAGCTGCTCGCCACCGCCGTGGGAGCCGGAGGCTTCTGCGCCGTATTCGGCGGCGGCTGGCTGGACTGCGCGGCGGCATTCGCCGTAGGCGCATTGCTCTTCCTCTTCATCCAGTTCGTAAGCTCGAAGTATCTTTCCAAGATAGTCGGAGGCGTGTGCAACGCCATCGTCGGGACTTTCCTGAGCGTCCTTTTCTACAGAATCGGCTTCGGGCACAGCCTCAGCGACATAATCATCGGCGCGATGATGCCGCTCATCCCGGGAGTCCCCTTCGTCAACGGCGTGCGCGACCTTGCGAACTCCGACTACATCGCCGGCCTGACGAGGCTCACCGATGCGGTGCTGGGATTCTTCTGCATTGCCATAGGCGTGATCGTCACCTTCGTGACAGACAGAGTGCTGTTCGGCGGGAGCATTGTCCTGGAAGGGATGTCGGTAAGCGCGCAGACCGCCGGCCTGATCTGGCAGGCACTGCTTTCCGGTGTGGCGACGATGGGATTCGCGGCTCTGTTCGGAGTGTCGCGCAGCAGATATGCCACCTGCGGTTTCATCGGTGCTTTCGGCTGGGTGCTGTACCTGGTTCTGACGAGATACGCCGGGGTCGCCTCCGTGTTCGCCACCGTCGCTTCCGCGACCGTGGTCTGTCTGCTGTCAAGGATTGCCGCTGTGAGGCACAAGACGCCGAGCAGCGTGTATCTGATCTGCGGACTGTTCCCGCTCATTCCGGGAGCGGGCATTTTCTGGAGCATGTACTATCTGGTCTCCGAGCAGTTCAGCCTCTCGTTCTCAAGCCTGGGGACGGCCCTGAAAGTGGCCGTGGCCATTGTTATGGGAATCATTCTGGGAATGGAGCTTCCTCAGAGGATGTTCGCCTGCAGGAAGGTCAGACGGTCTTGAGGACGAACTGAAGGGTGCTGCGGCTTCCCTGCTTTACGATCACCTTCTTCCCCTTCATGAACTCCGTTTCGATTTCTGACGGCTGTTCTCCCGCGCGGTGACGCACGGTGAACAGCTGCAGTCCGTCATTGTACTTGATGCTGAACTGTTTCCTGAGGCAGTCGATCAGGGCGCTGAGGCGGTTCTCGTCACTGTCGATGCAGAGCGAAAGCATCAGGGCAGAGGTCTGGACCATATTGGCGTGGATGCGCAGCGAATCGCAGGCGGCGAAGATGGTCTTCAGGTTGTGCTCGTTCATGAACGAATAGTCGCGCGGCGAGAAGGAAACCAGGGTCTGGCGGTCCTTGACTATGTATGACGGCACTGAAGGGCCGGAGTCAGGGCGACCGTCTATCACAGTCGGCTCGTTCCCCGGATGGATGAACGAGCGGACGTGGAGGGCGATGTTCTTGTTCTGTAGAGGCTTCATCGTCTTCGGGTGGATGACCGTGGCGCCGTAGAATGCAAGCTCGATGGCCTCGGGATAGGATATGTGAGGGATCTTCACAGTCTGAGGGAACCTCTTCGGATCGGCGTTCAGAAGGCCGTCGACGTCTTTCCAGATGGTGACTTCCGAGGCGTTCAGGCAGTTCGCGAAGATGGCGGCGGAATAGTCGGAGCCTTCGCGGCCGAGGGTGGTGGTGTACCTGCCGTCGACGGTGCTGCCGATGAATCCCTGGGTGATGAACAGGCTGCCTTCAGTGTGCTCAAGGTTGAGGGACTTGATCCTGCGGCCGGTCTCGGCCCAGTCGACCGTGGCGGAGCGGAAAGCATTGTCAGTGACGACATAGCGGCGGGCGTCGAGCCAGCGGGTGTTGAGACCGCTCCGGTTCAGGTATGCAGCCACGATAATGGTGGAAAGCAGTTCTCCGAAGCTTACTGTCTGGTCGTAATGGCAGTCATAGTCAAGGTCGGTACGGCACAGGAGGGCATACAGGGCCTGGACCTGGGAGTCGAACACCTTGTACACTTCATTGTGGGAGTCGTCGCTGAAAAGTTCGTCCATTATCCCTAGATGGAAGTCCACCAGCGGGTCAAGGATTTCCAGACCGGCCCGTCCCCCCTGGCGGCGTGATTCAGCAAGGATGGATTCCAGCATGTTAGTGGTCTTGCCCATCGCCGAAACTACCAGCAGAATATCCTCGCCGCTGTGGCTGGACACTATGGAAGCCAGGTTCCTGACCGCGGCGGCATCCTTCACCGATGCCCCTCCGAATTTGTATACTTTCCTTATCATAAGTCCGTTTTAAGATACCGCTGCGAAGATACTGAATATCTCACTAAAATCTAGCTGATTTTTAGCTGAAAAGAACGCAAACGAACAAATGGCAGCGCTTAATGGAAGTATATCCTAAAATCAGGGCACGGTTTTTTCAATGCAAAACAAATAAATGTTATAACTTTGTGTAATATTGTTTTGCAAGCGGGATCCGTGTATCCCCCAGTACTGACATGAACCTTAAATCATTAGCAAAAGATACAGCCATATATGGCCTGAGCAGCATCGTAGGACGTTTCCTGAACTATCTGCTGGTTCCTCTGTACACATATAAGATAGCGGCGGAAAGCGGCGGATACGGCATCGTGACCAACCTCTACGCCTACACCGCGCTGTTCCTGGCACTGCTCACTTTCGGAATGGAGACAACGCTTTTCCGCTTCTCCAACAAGGAAGGAGAGGATGCAAAGAAGGTGTACGGCACCATACTCCGCCTGGTTGGAGCTGTAGGTGTATGCTTCCTCGCCGCAGTGCTGGCCTTCATAAAACCGATATCAGGAGCCATGGGCTATGCCTCCCATCCTGAATACGTGGGCTGCATGGCCGTCATCGTCGCATTCGACGCCTTCCAGGCCATTATGTTCAGCCGCCTGAGACTGCAGCGCAGACCTATGAAGTTCATGGCCCTCAAGTTCGCCTTCATCATCCCGAACATACTGCTGAACCTCTTCATATTCCTTGTGATGCCGCACCTGTTCGACAGCATGCCGGCTCTCAGGGATATGTATGTCAGGTTCGACTATGGCGTAGGACTGATTTTCTTCACCAATCTCATATGTACCAGCTGCGTGTTCCTCGGTTTCATTCCGGAACTCAAAGGACTGGGCTATGGCTACGACAGGGATCTGGCGAAACGCCTTATCAAATATACATGGCCTCTGCTCATCCTCAGCCTCGTGGGCATCCTGAACCAGGTGGCGGACAAGATAATGTTCACTTCCCTGATGCCCGGAACGGAAGGAAAGGTCCAGCTGGGCATCTACGGAGCCTGTGTGAAGATAGCGATGATAATGAGCCTGCTCACCCAGGCATTCAGATACGCCTATGAGCCTATAGTCTTCAACGGCAGCCAGGACAAGAACAGCCCGGAGACCCTCGCGGACGGAATGAAATATTTCATTGTCTTCACCCTGCTGGCATTCCTTGCAGTGATGTTCTATATGCCTGTTCTCCGCCACTTCATCCAGCCTGGCTACTGGGCCGGACTCGGTGTGATCCCTATTGTGATGATGGCTGAGATCTTCATGGGTATCTACTTCAACCTTTCGTTCTGGTACAAACTCAGCGACCAGACGCACTGGGGAGCGATAATGAGCGCCATCGGCGCCGCTGTGATGATCGCCGTGAACATCATCTTCGTACCGAAGATCGGTTACTGGGCCTGTGCCTGGGGCGGCTTCGCAGGCTACGGCACAGCCATGCTCCTGAGCTACTTCATCGGCCAGAAGAAATATCCCATCGGGTATGACCTCAGGACCATCGGGCTGTTCTTCTGCCTCGCCGCCGCTATGTTCTGCGTGTCCTTGTTCCTGTTCAAGGGTCTTCCTGTCTGGCTTCAAATCACACTGAACACCATGCAGATGCTCATCTATGCATTCCTTGTATGGAAAGACATCAAGAAAAAATGAAAGCGTTCTCAATATTCAAGGAAGAGACCAGGTTCAAGGCGTTCTTCCTTTCCCTGCTCCTGTCCGCCATAGGATACGGCTTGTACAAAGGAGTGATTGACAACTATATGGCCGAAGTGGTAACGATGAACGAGCTCGACAGGGGTCTGACGGAGTTCTTCCGCGAGCTTCCGGGCCTTCTCCTGATAGTGGTGCTGGCCATATTCTACCGCTTCTCCGCTGAAAGGATGTACAAGATGGGCCTCGTGATAATGGTCATAGGAATGACCCTGCAGGCCGTTGTAGCGCCGGCGAAGGCCCTCGTGATGGGAGTCATCTTCCTTTACTCTATGGGAGAGCACATCCAGCTGGGAATGAAGAACACGCTTTCGCTGGAGTACTCGAAAAGAGGCTACGGTGGGCAGGCGCTCGGCTATCAGAGTTCCATCTACCAGATAGGCAACCTGGCCGGCTACATCGCAGTCATCGCTGCTTTCGCGCTTGTCCCGAACACCACCCTCTTCCGCCCGGTGTTCACCGTGGCCGCCGGCTTCATGGTACTGGCCATGCTTGCATCCTTCCGCCTGAACAGCAACAGCAGGAAGAGCGACCCGAAGAACCGCTTCTATTTCAAGAAGAAGTTCAAGAAATACTATATGCTCGAGGTGTTCTACGGTGCGCGCAAGCAGGTGTTCTTCACCTTCGGACCGTACGTGCTCATCCTTTTCTACGGGGCGGACGCCGGAGTGATAAGCCTTCTGTTCTCCATTTCGGCCATCGCCTGCTTCCTTCTGGCCCCTCTCGTGGGCAAACTGATCGACAGGGTAGGCTACAAGCCGGTGATGATAGCGGACACCCTCATACTCGTGATCGTATGCTTCTTCTACGGCTTCGCCCACAGGATATTCCCTATGCACACGGCATTCATCATCTGCTGCGTGAACTATGTGCTGGATTCCGTGATTTCTCTGGCTTCGATGGCATCCAACGTCTATGTCCAGGACCTCGCGGAGGACAAGGCTGAAATGCGCGCGACCATCTCCACGGGCATATCGGTGAACCATCTGATCACCATCTTCATCGCCCTTCTGGGAGGATGGATATGGAAAGTCCTCGGCATCGAGACCCTGTTCATCCTGTCCGCAATCCTCGGGCTCTGCAACAGCGCCTACGCCGCCACCATCAAGACTTCCCGCAAGGAGCCTACGCAATCATAAGCGTCCAGATCGCGAAGCGCCCGAACTTGCCCACCAGCAGCAGGAAAAGCGTCCACACCGCCGGAGACTTGTAGAATCCGAGGGCGAGACTGATGACATCCCCCACCACCGGGACCCAGCTCAGCAGCGCCAGCCAGACACCGTACTTGTCAATGTAGCCCTTCTGCTTGTCCAATGTCTCCGGCTTGACCTTGAAGGTCTTCTCCAGCCACTCCCATTTCGCCAGACGGCCCAGCCAATAGGTGGTCACCCCTCCCAGCCAGTTGCCCAGCGTGCCCACGATCAGGCAGTCCACCGGAAGCTTCGTCGCCAGAAGGACAGCAATGTACAGAGCGTCAGAGCTGAAGGGAAATACCGTCGCCGCCAGGAAAGTGCCGATGAAAAGGCCCAGGAGCCCCAATTCTTCAAGTCCGAACATAGAAATACACCAATAATTTTTATCTTTGCCAATCACAAAAATAATACTTTTAATGCATCAAAGAAATATTCTGACCGCCCTGCTTGCCGTGCTGCTGCTTTCCTCCTGTGCCGGGCACAGGTCGTGGTGGGCATCGCCGGAGGCCTGGTATATGGAAAACGCCGGTGAAGCGCCGATGGGAGTCGACGTCTTCTACATAGCATCCACTCAGGTCCTGAGCGAAACCGACGGGAACGGGGACATAACATATCAGGCCCTCCTTACTCCCGAGGAAAGGGATTTCTATACCAAGGAATACGATTATGCCAGGGCGATGTTCACCGACTCGCTGAACTTTTTCGGCCCATACTACCATCAGTACACCCTTGAGTCCCTCAACCTCGACCAGGCCAGCATGTCCGAGATCCAGAAGAAAGTCGCCGACGAGGTGAACGATGCGTTCGATTACTATATGAAGCATTTCAACGGAGGCAGGCCTTTCATCATCGCAGGCTTCAGCCAGGGAGGCATGCTTACCGTGGAACTGCTCAAGCATATGAGCGACAAGGAATACTCCAGGATGGTAGCGGCATACTCCATCGGCAACCAGATACGCAAGGAAGACCTGTCCCACCCGCATATCATCGCCGCCGACGGCCCTAACGGATGGGGACAGACCATTTCATTCAACACCGTAACCACCCTCAGCAGCATCTGGGACGTGGTTTCCGGAGATGCAGTGACCTGCATCAACCCCGTCAACTGGTGCACCGACGATACTCCGGCCTCTTTCCAGTTCAAGGATGATGTCGTCACCATCCACGTGGATCAGGACAGGCACGTGCTCATCGCCGAAGGCATTGAGGACTCGGAATACATCTTCGAGCCGTTGAGCGGATTCTGCAAACCCGGCAACCTCCACCACTGGGACCTTCTGTTCTACAGGGAGTTCATCGGCGGAAACGCCATCCACCGCGCCTACGGCAAATAACGGCTTACGCCAATATTTTCCCGAACAAAGGATTCTTTTTCCAGTAAAAATGCTATCTTTGTGTCCGCAAACTCCGGGACTTTAGCTCAGTCGGTTTAGAGCGCTTGCTTCACACGCAAGAGGTCAGCAGTTCGAATCTGCTAAGTCCCACTTCCCAAAAATCACTTGAAGCGGTCACCCTGCTTGGACCGCCTACTATTGACGGTCAATGCTCCAAGTGAGAGGAAAATGTCCCCACCTAGAACACTAATAACCCTTTGAACGGGACGCAGCACCTATGGATGCGCTAGGTGTTTTGCCGGATTATTCTTACCAGACACCGTCTCCTTATTATCCTGCGGAATTTTGCCGAAGGATGAAGAGGCGTTAATGGTGGGCCAAGTCCTCGATTCCGTGGGCCAGGTCCCCCAAGGTGGTCGGGGACCTGGCCCACCGCGAAATACCAAGGTGCTGATAATCTGCAATTTACAAATTTAGAGCGGGCCAGGTCCCCCACCATCAGGGGGGACCTGGCCCAAAACATTGGAAATTGGTAGATGTCAAATGAAGGTTCAGCCCTAGAGCCGGTTCTTGGCGGACTGGCCGGCGCCGGTGCCCTTGTACTTGCTGGAGGCGCTGTTGAAGCGATAGGACACACGGAGGGTCAGGCAGGAGTTGAAATTGTCATTGGGCTGATCGATGACGTAGCGGCCGAAGTCGGAGCGGGCATAGACCACGGAGGAGTTGAAGATGTCTGCCCAGGTGAGACGGAAGGTCAGGGCCTCATCCTTCAGGAATGACTTCTGGAGGCTCAGTGTGGCGTTCTGTATCGGGCGGTAGACATAAGCATTCGAAGTGTTCATCCTGCTGATATAGGAGTAGTTGGCCTCCAGGAGCCAGCTGTGCTTGAAGCGGAAGGAGTTGTCGAGCTGGACCACGAACATCGGCTTGTTGAAGGATACGGTGCGGTGACCCCCCTCGGCCGTAGGGTCATCAAGGGTCATAGTCAGGAACTGCTTGTCCATCCCCACGGTATAGCGGGGGTTCCAGACGCCCACGGTAGGGGCCGCGATGAGATAGAAGTTCAACTTCCGGAGCGGCACGTCGAGATTGGCATTCTTTATCAGGACCACTCCCCCGTCATTGTACGGGGTGGCCCATTGGACGAAGTAATTGTCTATGCGCTCGTAGTTGCCGCTGAAGGTGAGCCATTTCCAGTTGGCGGCCAGCGAGCCTGTGCGGCGCTTCTCGCTGAGGAGCATCGGGTCACCGCTCTGGTAGCAGTAGCGGTTGTTGTACGAGATCTCGGTGGAGAGCATGTTGAAACCCGGGCGCTGTGTCTTGCCCGTGTAGGACAGGGAAAGTCCTACCGGGCCGGCCATGGTGGCGAAGCTGAAGGACGGGAACCAGTCATTGTAATCATTGTCAATGGACTCCTCACCGGTGAGATGGTCGAAGTAGGAGTAGTCGGCATGCTCGAAGCGCAGGCCCGCGCTGAGCTGGCCGAACGGCAGGAGCACGGAGTACTCCGCGAAGCCGGCGATGTTGTTCTCGGTCAGGGAAGCATCAGTGGCGGGTATGCCGGAGAAAGTGATGGAGTAGGTCTGGCCTGCGTAGACGTAGGTCTCCTCGGCTCCGAACTGCAGGCTGCCCTTCCAGAGAGGGTGCGAAAGGACGAGCTTGGCGGCACCCATGAAGGTCGAGGACTTCTGGTCGGAGGAGAGCTCTGCAGGTGATGTCCAGCTGGATTCGTGCATCTCGGTGAAGGAATCATAACGGCCGTTGAGAAAGTCGGCGTTGAAATTTATTCCGAGCTGGCCGACGGTACCGTCGTAGTAGAGGTTGCCGTTCCACTGGTTGTTGATAGGGATCATGGCATCGTTGGTGGTGGAGAGATGGTCATCCTGCCTGCCGTCGAAGAAGATATCGGTGTCCATCAGGATCCTGCCGGAGCCGAACAGACCCTGGTCGCGGTTCAGCTTGAAACCGAGGGAATGGAGGTCGTTTATCTGCCAGTTGGCGCCGCCGAGGAGCTGCAGGCCGCCCATGTGGTTCCTGTAGTCGAGGGTGCCGGACTCCCGGAACTGCTGATATCCGTCCGGCTTCCCGAGATAGGTCGATCCGTCGATGGAGCTGATCTGGTAGTTCCGATTTTCCCAGTAGACGAGCTTCCCGAAGAAGTCCCAGCCGCCGGTGCGGTAGTTAAGGTCGAGCACCGACCAGGACGGCTCGAAGTCGCTGCAGGTGTAAATGTGCTGCCTGGCCTGGCTGGTCAGGGCGAAGCTGAAGCCGTCGCCCTGGCGCTTTACGGTACGGATGCGCACGACGCAGCGGACATCGCCGCCGTAGATGGCACCCGGGTTGCTCACGACGTCGACGGACCTGATATCCTCGGACATCAGGTTGCGCAGTTCGGAGTTGTCGGTGACCCTGCGGCCATTGATATAATAAAGAGGGGCGCCGCGGCCGATGACCTCGAGCCCTCCGTTACGGCTGATCATTCCCGGCACCTTGCCGAGCACGTCCAGGGCGTTGCCTGTGTGCTCGAGGACGGAGCCGGCGATGTTCGTCACCACGGCATCGCCCTTTATCTCCGTTTTAGGCAGGGCGGCGCTGACCACAGCTCCTTCAAGCATTTTAGCATCGGGGCTGAGTCTTATGGTCTGGATGGTGGAGAAGGCCGAAGCCGGAAGCTCCGCGGTGCGGTAGCCTATCATCGACACCTGCACGAGCGAGGCGCCGTCGGGAAGGACGGTTTCATAAAGACCGCTTTCATCCGTCATTCCACCGCAGAGGATGGTGGAGTCGGGAAGCGAAAGCACCGCGATGGTCGCGAACTCCATAGGGGTTTCACTTTCATCAAGTACGAGGAGGCGGGCGGAATGCCCGGAATTCTGAGCGCAGAGAAGGATGCAGAAGAGCACCGCTGCGATAATGGATACAATCTTTCTTTTCATTTCTTGAATTTTACGGCAGCAAAGGTATTCCGCCCCGAAGAGACCTGCAATATGAGGGGATATTCGGCGGTCCAGCAGGGACAGACGGAAGGTTTCCAACTGTCCCCGCGCGTTTTCCAATCATCCCTACCCCCTTGCAGGAACGCGCAGAATGCGTATTTTTGCAGTGTTATGATGAAAAAAATCCAGAAGATCAGCATTTGGGACTACATCCTGCTCAGCGGCGGATTCTTCCTTTTCTTCACTCTGATGAGGCCATACGGAATCGAGAATTCCGTCAGTGACAACCTCTGGGCGCTCCAGAGTTTAGGAAGCTGCGCCCTTATCTTCGTGGGAGCGATGATAGCTGAAATCATCGTATCCTACCTTCTCCGGCTCCCTTGCGACTACTCCAAGGAATGGCCGTACCAGATCAGAAGGAAAGTCAGCTTCTACCTGATCATGATCACCGTGGTCTCCGCCCTCATCGGCACTTACTTCACCATCATCGAATGGGGCTGGGAGCACTGGTACTACTACTGGGTAGACTATGACGGGAATTTCTACCTCAAATGGTACTTCAACAGCTTCGTCCAGAACCTTATCTACGCGCTTTTCGTGTCGATTTACTGGATATTCATGACGAAGAGCCGTATGAAGGAGTACAAGATACAGGAACTTCTCTCCCTCAACGACGCCATCGAGCAGGCTGAAGAAGTAAAGGACGAACAGCCCGGCACAGTGGAAATCACGGGAGGCAACAAGGAATCGCTGACGGTCTCCCCTTCCGACATCCTTTACATAGAATCTGTGGCCAACTACTTGAGCATCTTGTATTTCCAGGACGGAGAGCTGATGCAGAAAAGAATCAGGAACACCCTCAAGAACGTAGAAGAGCAGCTCGCAGGCTATCCTTTCCTCCTCCACTGCCACCGCGCGTTCATGGTGAACACCCGCTTCATCACCCACGTGGACGGCAACTCCGCCGGCTGCCAGCTCCACCTGTTCAGCATCGACAGGACCGTCCCTGTGTCCAAGGCCAATATCGACGCCCTGCGCCAGGCGCTCAATATCAATAAATAAGGAATCCCGCCAGCCCGGCGAGGCACAGCGTCAGGATAGGGCTCAGCTTCGTCCACATCGAGATAGCGAGCGTCGCAAAGAAGATCACGAAACTCTTCCAGTCGATGAAGTTGGCCGGAGTGGCCAGGAGAAGGGCGGCCGAGCCGAGAAGTCCCACAGAAACGGGGCGTATGCCGCTCATAGTGTCAGCGAAGATGCTGCTCTTCTTCAGTTTCTCGTACAGCTTCACCAGGATGACCATTATTATGAATGACGGCACCATAATGGCCGTCGTGGCCACGAAGGACCCCAGTACGCAGACGAAATCCGCCGCTCCTGCGGCATGCAGGACGCTGTAGCCCACGTAAGTGGCGGTATTGATACCGATAGGACCCGGAGTCATCTGCGAGATGGCGACGATATCCGTGAAAGCGGTCTCAGTAAGCCAGGAATGGACGAACACCACCTGATGCTCGATGAGCGAGATCATCGCGAAACCTCCTCCGAAAGTCAGGAATCCGATGACGAAGAAGGTATTGAACAGCTGTATGAAGATGCTCCCTATCATTTCGCCCTCCTTTTTTTCTCAAGACACCAGCTCACCGAGATGCTCACCACTATGGTCACCAGCATGATGTACAGCGGCGAGAAGTTCAGGAAAGCAATCAGACAGGCCACAATCGCAGAGATCACCCACGCCCACCAGCGCTTGTTCGACGCGCGCGCCAGCTTGATGGTAGGAGCCACGATCAGGCCCACCACCGCAGGGCG
Organism: Candidatus Cryptobacteroides sp.; assembly: GCA_045597895.1. Classification (GTDB taxonomy): domain Bacteria; phylum Bacteroidota; class Bacteroidia; order Bacteroidales; family UBA932; genus Cryptobacteroides. The sequence continues at coordinate 39,263 of JAZLLA010000032.1, forward strand.
CATACCCTTGAAAATCTGCTGCACTACAGGAAGGTCCTTGAACTGCGCGAAGAACATCGCTATCGCCAGGATGAAGATGAAAGGGGCCAGGCAGCTGCCCAGAACGGCCAGTACGGAACCTTTCCTGCCGGCTACCTTGTGGCCGGCGAAAACGGAGAAGTTCACGGCCAGGACGCCCGGAGCGGACTGGGCCAATGCCAGAATGTCGGGGAATTCCTCCTCGGAGATCCACCCGCGCCCGCACAGCTCGTCCTTCAGGAACATCACCATCACATAGCCTCCGCCGACGGTGAATGCCCCGATCTTAGTAAATACCAGAAAAAGCTCCAGTTCCTTGCTCATTTTCATAAGCTTACAAAAACAAACAGACACCCTGAAGGTGTCTGAAAAAGAAGTGAGGCTTAGCAGATTTGAACTGCTGACCTCTTGCCTGTCAAGCAAGCGCTCTAAACCAGCTGAGCTAAAGCCTCGGATGCGGATGCAAAGATAGTCAAAATATTTGTATCTGCAAGTCTATTTTCCCGAGGAAGCGCCTTTTCCGGCAGCAATCACACCCATAACGATGAGTACCGAGCCCGCAGCCGACAGCAGCGTAAGCCTCTCCCCCAGAAGGAGCACGGCGAACACCAGGGTGAAGAAAGGGTTCAGGTAAACATAGTTCGTGGAAGTGACGTTCCCTATCTTCGCCATCACCTCGTTCCAGATGACGAAGCAAGCCAGTGACGCCACCACTCCGAGGAACAGGAGATTGGTCCATACAGCCGGCCTAAGAAGGACTTCCGCCGTCATAGGAGGGCAGGAGAACAGGAACGGTATAATGGTCAGCAGCCCGTAGAAGAACACTTTCCTGGTGATGAAGGCAGAGCTGTACTCGCTCCCGACCACGCCCATCAGCACGCTGTACACTCCCCAGCAGAGAGCCGCGCCCAGCGCCATAAAATCCCCCTTCGGGGAAATGTTCACTCCCGAATCTACGAAAACGACCATCGCTATGCCCGCAAGCGCCATCAGCGTGCCGGCGATGAACACTCCGCCCACACGCACCTTCTCCTGCCCGTCAGCCATCCTGCCCTTCATAAAACGCCTCACAAGCAGCGACAGCGACAGCATCACCAGAGGGGACGAACTGACCAGGAACGAAACGTTGCTCGCCTGAGTATATTTCAATGCGGTATTCTCCAGATAGAAATAGAACGACCCGCCGGTCACTCCCAGAAGGACCATGTACAGCTCGTCGACCAGGCTCTTCGCGAACAGATGGACCCCTTTCTTCCTGAAAACGGGTGCGAGCAGCCACATACCCGCATAAGCGAGGACGAAACGGAGAAAGAAGATCTGCGACGGCTCCAGGCCTTCAGCGAGGAGAACCTTCGACGAGACGAAGGTCACGCCCCAGATGGCGACCGTCAGGAAGGCCAGGAAATGGAAAAGGAACTTAGATTTGTGCATTGGTGTCAATATTGGATTGGATCCGGCGGCTCAGCGCGGCGGTTAGGTTCGCGGCGGCGTTCTTCATCGCCTCGGACAGCGGTGTACCCCCCGGAGTGATCTGCAGGACAGAGTCAAAGCAGCCGGCGCCCTCGAGCTCGACGCTGCCGGCCAGACAGAGGATATGGCGGCACCCCGACTTCCGCCCGGCCGCGGCCACCCTGGCGGGCAGCTTGCCGGTGAGGGTCTGGCTGTCGAGACGGCCTTCGCCGGTGATGAGAAGGTCGGCTCCATTGATTTCAGAAAGCCCGGAAAGGTCAATGATCCCGTCCGCACCGGAGCGGATGCGCGCTCCGAGCACGTCAGCGAGCGCAGCGCCGATGCCTCCGGCTGCGCCACCGCCCGCGATGCCATTGTCCCCGAAAAGGGCGGCGGCACGGCCCATCCAGGCACCTGCCGGACCGAGCATTTCCTCGCCAAGGCCCTTCTGCCTGCCGAACACGCGCACTGCGTCCGCCATCGGGACCTCTGTGTCCGACCAGGCCTCTACGCCCGCGCCGTTCAGGTCAATGGCGGAAGTGTCCATTGACAGTACCTCCTTCATCAGCGCGGGGTCCCCTTCGGGCAGCACAGAGCCGTCCGCGAGAGTGAAGCGCGCGCCGAGCGCCTGGAGCATCCCGATGCCGGCATCCACCGTGCAGGTGCCGCCCATCCCGACAACGATGCGGCGGGCTCCCCTTCGGACTGCATCGCGGATGAGCTCTCCCAGGCCGAAGCTGGTGACCTTCAGAGGATCGAGCTGCCCCCGGGGGATGAGTGTATAGCCGCAGGCGGAGGCTGACTCGATGTATGCAGTCTCCCCTGCCAGGAGGTATTCAGCGGTGATGACATCGCCGGAAGGACTGTGGATATGCTGTATTACGGTTGTGGCGGAAAGATAGGTCCCTGTGACCTTGCAGAAGCCCTCGCCGCCGTCGGACATCGGGAGTACGGTGATATCCTCCCTCGAAAAACCGGAAAGTTCAAGAGCCTTCGCCGCCGCCTCTCCCGCCTCGAAGGTGGAAAGGCTGCCCTTGAAGGAATCTATGGCGACAACTGCTTTCACGGGATGCAAAATTAGTTATTTCTGCAGGAAAATTGCTAACTTGAACCCATTATGTACAAGCATTTCATTTTCGATATAGACGGGACGCTGATAGACACCGAAAAGACAGGTGTCCAGTCCCTTATAGATACCGTGAAGGACCTTATGGGAGTCGACATGCCTTATGACGAGGCGTACGGATTCTTCGGCATCCCGAGCGCGAAGGTGGGCTGGGTCCTCAACTACAAGGATCCCGATGAGTTCGGCAAGGTCTGGGAGCAGAACTTCATCAGGCTGTCGTATCTGATCAAGCCTTTCGAGGGCGTGGACGAGGTGCTGGCGGGCGTGAAGGCTGCCGGATGCACCATAGGCTGCGTGACCTCCAGGAACCGTTTCGAATTCAACAAGGACATACACTTGAAGAAGCTCCTCCACTATTTCGATGAGACCATCTGCGCGGAGGACAGCTTGAAGCACAAGCCTGACCCAGAGCCGGCGCTGGTCTTCATGAAGAGGATCGAGGAGCTGAAGGGTCAGCCCGTAATCCCCTCAGAATGCATATTCATCGGTGACACGATGCACGACTACCAGTGCGCCCACGGCGCGGGATGCGACTTCGCCCTGGCAGACTGGCGCGGCCGGGGTCTCCAGGACATCCCCGCCGAACACCATTTCCAGAACACCTCCGAAATCCTCTCACTCTTGAAATAAAAAAATCAGGCTGACCGATGAAGGCCAGCCTGATTGTGATATTTTGACTTCAGATTAGTCGTTGAGGGAGAATCTCTTGAAGCTAACGACCTTGGCCTCCTTGTCGGCCTCGGCGAGAACCTGCTTGCAGGTCTTCTTGTCGTCGCTCATAGTGTACTCCTGCTCCTCGAGGGTGCTCTCCTTGAAGAACTTCTGGAGACGGCCCTTTGCGATATTGTCAACCATCTGTGCAGGAAGGTTTGCAGCCTTCTCCTCACCTACGGTCTTGATGATCTCGCGAGCCTTGTCAGCCTGCTCGGCGGTGAGCCAACCCTTGGCGGTGTTGGACTCGATGTGAGCCTCGCTGTCCACGTGTGCAGGGTTGATGCCGGCCTTGTTGAGGGCTGCATCGACTGCCTTCTTCACGAGTTCCTCCTTGGTCTTCTCGATAGCGACCTTGAGCTCATTGTCAATGACTTCCTGAGGGCACTCAGCTGCAGAAACAGCTACAGGGTTCATAGAAGCGACCTGCATTGCCATTCCCTTTGCTACTTCCTCGGAAACCTCCTTGTTGAAGCCTACGAGAGCACCGAGCTTTCCGTTCACCTTGTGGATGTACTCCTTGATGAAAGGAGCCTCTACGAGAGCGTAGAAAGCGAGAACGTGCTTCTCACCGGTCTTACCGGTCTGCTCCTCAACGGCATCACCTACTGTACGGCCGTCAGACATCTTGCAAGCCTTGAGGGCTTCAATGTCTGCAGGGCAGTTAGCGATAGCTGCATCGGCGATAGCTTCTGCGAGGCTTTGGAAAGCTTCATTCCTTGAAACGAAGTCGGTCTCGCAACCAAGGCATACGAGGATACCCTTGTTGCCATTGATTCTTGCCTTGACTGCGCCTTCGGAGGTCTCGCGGTCAGCTCTCTTAGCTGCAACGAGCTTACCCTTCTCACGGATGATGTCCATAGCTTTGTTGAAGTCACCCTGAGCTTCCTCAAGAGCCTTCTTGCAGTCCATCATACCGGCGCTGGTCATTTTGCGTAATTTCATTACGTCAGCTGCTGTAATAGCCATAATTCTGATGATATTTTCGGTTAAACAGAGTGTGATTATTCGGCTGCCTCTTCTGCGGCTGGCTCGGAAGCCTCAGCTCCCTCTTCGCCTTCTACGTCCACAGGCTTGGCACCCTTGCGGGCGCGGAGCTTCTTGGCTGTAGGCTTTACAGCGGCCTCTTCTTCAGCAACTTCCTTGTCCTTCTCGAGCTTTCTTTCGTCCAATCCTTCCTGAATGGCCTTGCAAAGGATGCCCATGATACAATCGATGGACTTTGCAGCGTCATCATTTGCCGGAATTACGTAATCAACCGGTGTAGGTTCGCAACATGTATCATCCATAGCGAATACCGGAATGTTAAGACGGTTTGCCTCCTTGACGGCATTGGCCTCCTTCTGGACGTCTACAACGAAGATAGCTGAAGGGAGACGGCTCATATCTCTGATGGAACCGAGGTTCTTCTCCAGCTTCGCTCTCTGGCGGTCGACCTGGAGACGCTCTCTCTTGGCGAGCTTCTCGAATGTACCATCTTCCTTCATCTTGTCGATGGTACCCATCTTCTTGATGGCCTTGCGGATAGTAGGGAAATTGGTGAGCATACCACCGGCCCATCTCTCAGTGATTGAAGGCATATTGACTTCAGCAGCCTTCTGAGCGACGATTTCCTTGGCCTGTTTCTTGGTGGCTACGAAGAGGATCTTGCGGCCTGACTTTGCAAGCTCTTTCATGATCTCGGCAACCTCGTCAACCTTGACGATGGTCTTGTGCAGGTCAATGATATGGATTCCATTCTTCTGATCGAAGATGTATGGAGCCATTTTAGGGTTCCACTTTCTGGCGAGATGGCCGAAGTGAACACCTGCATCAAGCAATTCCTGGAAATTTGTTCTAGACATTGTTTTGTTTTTGTTTTGTTTTTCTCTTTACATCAAGACCGGAGTAGTGACCTTGTCAGTCTCCTGTCTTTTCCGCAGTCGCGGCAGTCTTCCAGCAGCCTGGTCGGATTCTCATCCTCCCAAAGATCCGAAGATTTGAAAAACCGGACTGTGCTTTGTAAAACAGTGTTGTAATATTAACGTTTACTGAACTGGAAGCGTCTACGTGCACCTGGCTGGCCTGGCTTCTTTCTTTCAACCTCGCGAGGATCGCGGGTGAGGAATCCGGCTGCCTTGAGGGTAGAACGGTAAGCCTCTTTGTCAACCTCGCAAAGTGCGCGGGAGATGCCGAGTCTTATGGCTTCTGCCTGACCCTTGATACCACCGCCGTCGACGGTGATCTTAGTGTCAAACTGGCCTTCAGTTCCGGTAACAGCGAAAGGCTGGTTCACAATGTAACGAAGGGACTCTTCAGCGAAATAGCTGTCGAGAGGACGGTCGTTGATGAGAAGCTCACCTTTGCCTGCTACGATATAAACGCGAGCTACAGCTGCTTTACGTCTTCCAAGGGCGTGAATCTGTTCCATTTGCTCTGTTTAAATTTCGTCCAACTTAATAACTTTAGGGTTCTGTGCCTGGTGTGGATGCTCAGGACCTGCGTATACGTAGAGGTTTCCGAGGATCTTGTCACCAAGACGGGTCTTAGGAAGCATACCCTTTACTGCTCTCCTGACCAGTTCAGCAGGTCTCTTTTCAAGGATCTCCTTAGGCGTGGTGAATCTCTGTCCACCCGGATATCCGGTGTAGCGAGTATACACGCGATCGGTCATTTTGTTGCCCTTGAGAGCCACTTTCTCAGCATTGATAACGATGACGTTGTCACCACAGTCAACGTGAGGAGTGAAGCCCGGCTTTGTCTTTCCACGAAGGACAAGAGCCACTCTTGCAGCAAGACGACCAAGTGCCAGATCGGTAGCATCAATGACAACCCACTCTTTGTTTACAGTCGCCTTGTTGAGCGATACTGTTTTGTAGCTTTGTGTGTCCACTGTCTTGATCTTTAATTAGTTAATAATAAAAATTGCGATCCCTACACAAAATAGGGACCGCAAAGGTACGAAATAAATATGTTTCTTACAAATTTTTGGCTATGCAACGAAGCTCGCCTGGCAGAAAGCGTTGACTGCGACAGCAACGAACATGAGGCAGATCAGGGAAGCGACGATGACGCCGATGACCTTGAGTCTCTTGAACCAGGTCTGTCCGCTCCAGCCCACAGTCTGGAACATGCTCCAGAATCCGTGTGTGAGGTGGAACCAGAGGGCCACGAACCATACTATGTAGAGGACGGTGATGAACCAGTGTCCGAAATAGGTATTCAGAAGGATGTAAGGATTGTCCTCATAGAGCTGAGGAGCTATCTTGAGGAGCTCAGGCATCTGCATGTGGGCCCAGAACTGTGTCAGATGGAAGAAGATGAATCCGAGGATGATAACTCCGAGGACACACATGTTCTTTGCTGACCAGGAATCTGCGGCAGCCTTGCTGGCTACTTCATAGCGCTTGTAACCGCCTCTGGCACGGATGTTCTGGATGGTAAGCCAGATTCCGTAGCAGATGTGTACAAGGACTCCGAGAGCAAGGACAGGGACCATTATCGAAATGAACGGTGTGCTCATGAAGTCACAGCCGAGCTTGAAAAGGCCGTCCCCTGCGGAGAAGAGCTTTTCGTCAACAGCCACGCAGCCGTACTTTCCGGTGATGGTGTCGATCACTGAGAAGAAGTTGATGGTCGCATGAAGCAGAAGGAAAACGATAAGGAAAGCACCACTGATGCTCTGGATGAATTTCTTTCCGATGGATGAGTTGAATATGAACATTTTTATCTGATTTTGTCTGTTTCAGTTTATTCGCGAGTGCAAATATAGGCTCTTTCTTGCAAGTTTCATAATTTTCCGATAATTTTGTTCCTCTACCAAACCTATTACTTATATGTATAAAAGAGTATTGCTGAAACTCAGCGGCGAAAGCCTCGGAGGCCCTCAGGGAAAGGGTATCGATGAAAACAGCCTCAACACATACGCAAAGGAAATAGCCGATGCCGCAAAGGCCGGACTCCAGATAGCCATCGTCAACGGCGGAGGCAACATATTCCGCGGCCTGCAGGGCGTAGGAAAGGGATTCGACAGAGTGAACGGAGACAAGATGGGAATGCTCGCCACCGTCATCAACTCCCTCGGACTCGCCATGGCCATACGCTCCCAGGGAGTGGAGGCAGAAGTGTTCACGGCTACTCCGATGGAGCCTATCGCCCGCTACTACGTGCGCGAGCACGCGGTGGAGGTCCTGGAGAGGGGCGGGGTCGTCCTCATTGCCGGTGGAACCGGCAACCCATTCTTCACCACCGACTCCGGTGCGGCCCTGCGCGCCCTTGAGATCAGCGCCGACGCCCTCCTGAAGGGCACCCGCGTGGACGGCGTCTACACCGCCGACCCGGAGAAGGACCCGACCGCCACGAAATATGACGAGCTGACCTTCAGCAAGGCCCTCGCCGACCATCTGAAGGTGATGGACGCCACCGCGTTCGCCCTCTGCGAACAGGGCAACATGCCTGTCATCGTATTCGATATGAACCAGACCGGAAACCTCACGAAGCTTCTCGAGGGCGTAAAGGTCGGAACCCTGGTACACGTATAATATTAACCAATCAACAATAACACAGCCATGCTTACTGACAAAGCAAAAGAAATCCTCACAGGTGTTGAGGGAAAGATGAAGAACGCAGTGGACTTCCTCGAGGAGGACCTCAAGTCATACCGCCTCGGAAAGGCATCCCCTTCCGTATTCAACGGTGTCACAGTCGACTACTACGGCACCCCTACCCCGCTTCTCCAGATCGCTTCCGTCACCACCCCTGATGCGAAGACCATCGCCATCCAGCCTTGGGAGAAGACAATGATCCCTAAGATCGAGAAGGCCATCATGGACGCCAACATCGGCCTCACCCCTGCCAACAACGGTGAGATCATCCGCTGCATCGTCCCTGCCCTCACCGAGGAAAGGAGAAAGGAGCTTATCAAGAAGGCAAAGGCCACGGGCGAGAACTCCAAGGTGGTTGTCAGAAACGCCCGCCGCGACGCTGTGGACGCCCTGAAGAAGGCCCAGAAGAATGACGGTATGTCCGAGGACACCGAAAAGGAGGCCGAGGAGGAAGTTCAGAAGCTCACCGACAAGCTCATCAAGAGAATCGACGAAGTCGTCTCCGCAAAGGAGAAGGACATAATGACCGTCTAGTTATGACACTCACATCCAGCTCCGACAAGATCACGCGGGACTATTTCGACTCGCTGCTTCTTGAGACCCGTTATCTCGACTCGGGTCTGCCTTCCACGGAGATGGAGCTCTTCGGACGCAAGTTCGACACTCCTATCATGACTGCCGCGCTCTCCCACCTCGGGAACACCACCCCGGGTGGAATGACCATCTATGCCAAGGCTGCCGCAAAGGCCAATGCCGTCCACTGGGTCGGAATGGGAGAAGACAAGGAACTTGAGGAGATCACCGCCACCGGCGCGAAGACCATCAAGATAATCAAGCCCCACGCCGACAACGCCGAAGTGTTCCGCAAGATCCGCCACGCGGTCGGCTGCGGCTGCATCGCAGTCGGAATGGACATCGACCACGCCTTCAGTGCCAACGGAGGCTATGACAATGTCTTCGGCCTGAAGATGAAGTCCAAGTCCACCGCGGAGATCGCCGAGTTCGTCCAGACTGCGGGAGTGCCTTTCATCGTGAAGGGAGTCCTCAGCCCGAAGGATGCAGAGAAATGCGCCAAGGCCGGCTGCGCCGGACTGGTCATCTCCCACCATCACGGGATGATGCCTTATTCAGTGGCTCCACTGATGGTGATAGAGGACATCCTCAAGGCTGTCGGAAAGGATATGCTGGTGTTCGTGGACTGCGGCATCGAGAGCGGGATGGACGCATACAAGTGCCTCGCCCTCGGAGCCAAGGCCGTGTCCGTGGGACGCCACCTGATGCCGCTGCTGAAGGACGGACCGGATGCAGTCGCTGACAGAATCAAGCAGATGAACACGGAACTTTCCGTAGTGATGGCCAGGACAGGCGTCACCGACCTCGGAAAGATGGACCCTACTGTAATACACAGAAGGACCCATTGATGGAAACCCTTCAGGAACAATACATACGCGAGCATAGCACCCCTCAGAGCGAGGCTCTGGAGTGGATCGAGAAACAGACCCATATCCACACCAACTACCCCCGTATGCTCTCCGGTGCCGTCCAGGGGCGTTTTATGACAATGCTGACGCAGATGACCTACGCCCGTGAAGTGCTCGAAATAGGTACCTTTACGGGCTACTCCGCCGTCTGCTTCGCCTGTGGCCTTCCCGCAGACGGCCACGTCGACACCCTCGAGATCAATGACGAACTGGAATACCTCATCCGCGAAGGATGGGAGAGAGCCGGCGTATCCGACCGCATCACCCTGCACCTCGGCGACGCCCGCGAGACCCTCGGAACCCTCAAAGCCTCGGGCCATGAATACGACCTCGTGTACATCGACGCCAACAAGCGCGAATACTGCGACTACTACAAGTCAATAATGGAAATGCTCCGCCCCGGCGGCGTCATCCTCGTGGATGACGTGATGCTCGGCGGCAAGGTCTACGAAGAGAATGTCTCCTGCGACAAGCAGACCCAGGGTCTCCTCGCCTTCAACGACCTAATACGGAAAGACCCCCGCGTCGAGGTCGTCATGCTCCCCATCCGCGACGGTCTCTCCATCATCCGCAAGAAATAGCCCCCGCCCATTCCTCCAGAGCTTGTCAATCTCACTTTTTGACCCTACTTGCACCTCCACACCTGCAAGTAGGGTCAAAAAACACAATACCTTCTCGCTCTCATCCCCTTTGGTTTCCAATCCCCGCGCCCGGCCAGCCCTCTACAGCACATCTCGGAAACCAACACCCTCTCAGAGCCACTTGGTTTCCATTAACCCCTCCCCGACGGCCCTCAAAGGCACATCTCGGAAACCAACCCCGTCCCAGGCCCCCTTGGTTTCCATCCACCCCTCCCCGACAGCCTTCCGTGGCACATCCTGGAAACCAAGGACGCAGGGAGGGCGGAGGCGGCAAGCTCGGAACGAGTGGCGGGCAGTGTCGGCACGGGCTCCAAACAGCCCGGGCCGGTTACGCTGCCCGACGTTCCGGCGGACGACCGTCCGACGGAACTGCCCTCCGCCTCTCCTCCCGCCTCTGCCAAAACTCCCCTCCGTAACCTTCG
>JAZLLA010000033.1:0-29385 GCA_045597895.1 Candidatus Cryptobacteroides sp.
TGGTAAAGATTTATGAGGGATTGTTTATGGATTTTGAATATGGAATGAAGGAACGTAGCGGGCTACGTGACTGAATGACATGTTCAAAAGACAAAACAAGAACCATAAAGATTACCAAGTTATTTTTTAAGAATGACTTATTAGTTTTTGTAAAGACAAAATCAAAATAAGAGATGCTATGAAAAGAGTGTTCGTAACGGCAATAGCTGCATTATTAATTTCCGTGTCCCTCTCCGCGCAGGAAACGAAGACTCCGCCACCTCCGAAGCCGGCAAAAATGCAGATGCTGACAGTCACTTCTACCATCGGTGGAGCAAGGTATGAGATTGTGTCCTCCGGCCTGAACGGCGACAAGACGTACAGAATCGACAAAACAGACGGAACGGTTTGGATATTCTACGGTCCCGGCAGCTACAAAGTAATACAGAGGGAACCGTCCGAAGAGGACATCCAATACGAAGACGAGATAAATTATCAGCTGTATGTAATGGGTGACGGCAACAATGCTTACCTTATCAATCTCAATACCGGCATCATCTGGTACTACGAGATTCATCTTTTCAAGGCCGACAAGCTTGTACTGATGCAACCTTCCAAGTAAGCAACTCTGAAATTTCGGGCAGGGAGCAATCCCCGCCCGTTTTTTTTGAGGGGGTAACTGAGGAAATATATGAATTGAGAAGTTTTCGGAAGTTCTTGTCACTATCTTGGCGGAAAATACATATATGGATATGAAGATTGTTCATCTTTGCCTTTCGTCACACGACGAAGTAATGTTCCGTTCGAGGGGGGATTTGGTTTTCGGTCAAAACTGTTTTGCTGTCGCAAATTTGGAAACGGATTCAAAAGCTCTTTGTGCCTCGTTTCTTTCCACACATTTTCACGGTGTCTCGATGACAGATGACTCACGATATCTGATGTTTCGTGTCAGGAATTTTATTTCCAGACATATCAACAGCAAATACAGGCGCAGAGGAAGGCTTGGCGAAAAGGATTATTTCCTTTTGGAGATGGAAGGTGCCAGACATATCATAGCCGGTTGCAGTTACGTTTTCCGGCAGGGAGTGCACCACGGGCTGACGGACACTCCGTTCGGTTATGAGTTCTGTTCCGTCAATTCTTTGTTCAGAAAGGAACTGGGGAAGGATTTCACTCCGCCATTGATCGCCGACAGTCTGAGGTGCAAGAGCCTGCCATCAAACATTCGGATACCTTCCCGGTACAGGATGGCTGAAAACGGCCTGCTGTTTCCTGAAGATGTCTTCGATACGGCCTATATGGAGAATCTCTATGTGTCTCCAAGGAATTTCCTCTTCCAGATGAATCGGAAAAGTGGTGAAGAATGGGCCAGGGAGCAGATTGAGGAGGCTCCTGGTTCACCAGTCATCACGCTGGACCTTATCGAGAAAGGAGTGCCGGATGCCGATGTGTCGGTTATGCTGCGGAATGAACTTGGAAGGAACAGTTACCGTTCCATGACGGATATTGATTTATGTCAATTGATTGATCTGAAGTATGTCCCGAGATATGTGGGATTTGACGGCGCTACCATATACGATTTGTCTGAGTCCCAGCGTGCAGACTTGGGGAACCGCTTGTCTGCTGACCTGAAGAGATCGCGCCAGATGAAACGTCCCGGGGAATTTTCCTTATATGTCAGTGACAATCAGATTCGCCGTTGTGCTATCACGAAATAAACTTTGCCACAGAATGGCTCTCAGAACTCTGAGGGACATTCTGTGGCAGAAAAAAGGCTATGTTCGCTTGTAAATGCTCCACAGAATGGCTCTGGAGTACCCGAGTGCCATTCTGTGGCAAGGACGGGCGATAAGCGAGAAGGTTGTCAGCCTGCACGGTGAAAAGAAACAGGCTTTCTACGTCCTTCAGCGCTGGTATCAGTCCAAGTAAGGTCTTTAAAATTTCCGGGCCAGGGTGGAGGCGAGCTCGAGGAAGGCGAGGCTGTCCGGGCGTGAGCCCAGGGCGGCCGGTTCGCCGCTGTCGCCGCCTTCGCGGATGCTCTGCACGATAGGGATCTGGCCGAGAAGGTCAATCCCCATTTCTGCGGCCATAGAGGCTCCTCCGTTGCGGCCGAAGATGAAGTACTTCTCATCGGGATGCTCGGCTGGGGTGAACCAGGCCATATTTTCCACAAGTCCGAAGATAGGCTTGTTGATGCTCTTGTTCCTGAACATGTTGACTCCCTTCTCCACGTCGGCGAGAGCAACGGTCTGAGGTGTCGTGACGATGACGGCACCCTCCATCGGGATGTCCTGGACCAGGGAGATATGGATGTCGCCGGTTCCAGGAGGCATATCTATCAGGAGGAAGTCCAGCTCGCCCCACTTCACCTGCAGGATCATCTGCTTCAGCGCGTTGCAGGCCATAGGGCCGCGCCAGATGAGGGCCTGCCCCTTCTGAGCGAAGTACCCGATGCTCATCCACTTCACACCGAATTTTTCCAATGGCAGTATCCACTCCTTCTCCCCGTCCTGGATGGCATCGGGGACTTCCCCCTCGGTTCCCGTCATAACGGGAACGGAAGGACCGTACACGTCGGCGTCGGCAAGTCCCACCCTGTATCCGAGGCGCGAAAGCGCCACCGCCAGGTTCACGGCTACCGTGGACTTGCCCACGCCTCCCTTGCCGGAGGCTATGCCTATGATATGTTTCACATCCTGGACCTGTTCGAAGTCCAGGTCCAGGGTGTTCTTCTTCTTTGCCGGAGCCTCGTCCACGACGATGGTCTTCACCTCATTCTCAAAGCCCTGTGGCAGTTCCCTGACAAGCGTAGCACGCGTGCTTCCCACAAGATACTCGGTCAGCGGATCCCTGCGCTTAGGGAAAGCCAGGGTCACGCAGACCTTTGCATCTCCAATCTCCACGCTGTGCACCATCCCGAGGGCGACAATGTCCTTGTCGCCCTTGGCCGGGTGCTTCACAGCCGTCAGGATATTCAATACTTCCTGTTCAGTCATTATCTTACAATATTCATTTCATTCAACAGATAGCCGGCTCCGCCGAACTTGTCGAGGAGCATCAGGACATAGCGGATGTCCACGCAGATGCATCTCTGGAGGTCAGGCTCGAACATCACGTCGCTGGACATGGATTCCCAGTTGCCGTCGAAAGCAAGTCCGATAAGGTTGCCGTCGGCATCCATCACAGGCGAGCCGGAGTTGCCTCCGGTGATGTCGCAGTTGATAAGGAAGCAGGCAGGGAGCTCGCCGGCAGCGTTGGCGTATTGGCCATAGTCCTGGGTCTCGTAGATTTCCTTGATCCTGGCAGGGACGCGGAACTCGTAGTTGTCAGGGTCCTCCTTCTCGATTACGCCCTTGAGGGTGGTGTAGTGCTTGTAGAGCACTCCGTCCTTCGGCGAATAGGATTTGACGGTGCCGTAGGTGAGGCGCATTGTGCTGTTCGCGTCAGGGTAGGACGGTTCGCCGGCCTTCCACTCGAGCATTCCCTTGGTGTAGATGCGGCTGGCCTCGGCCAGCTTGCCGGCCTGTTCGGTCATTGCAGGGTAGAACCCGGTCACGGCCGTTGCGATGGCGTTGTAGACCTGTGTGGCGGGGTCGTTGACAAATTCCGTGAAGGTCGTCAGACTGTGGATCTTCCCGGAAGAGGTGAGTTTAGTGTTGTCAAACAGATAGTTGACGAGCTCGTCAATGGAGCTCATAGGGAAGGGAGGAGGAAGGGCGATGCTGTCCTCATCCTTTACGTTGGCGAGATAGTGGGCGAAGAGTGCTGCGGCTTCCTTTCTGTCGAGCGGCTCGTTGTAGTCCTTGTAGATCTCTTCAACGGCCTTTGCGGCCTCTGTGAGGGCTGCCGTTGAGTCGATGCCCTCGCTGAGGGCTGCGTCGTATGCCCTGTCGAAGACTGGGACGAAACGGACGGCTTCGATGTTGTAGATGGTCTCGACGAGAAGGGTGTAGGCATCTTCCGCTGCGGCAGAAGCGGCCACCGCATCAGCGATGTCGCTGATGGCGGAGCCGTACTCGGCCTGGCGCTTCTTCTTTGCATTGACCCAGTCCATGAATCCGGCTTCCTTCTGCTGCTCGCGCTCGATGATGTTGAGGTTGGCGAAGGACTCGCGCATCCCTATCCATTTCTTCCAGGCGTTGGATGAGCTGGCGTATTTGTTAGCATACTGGAGGTTGACTACAGGGTCGGCCATCCTGGCGTCCCACATCACGTTCTGGCGGACGGTGCGGGCGGCGATGCTGATCTCGTGGTTGTCCACCATCTGCTGGAGCTGGGCGGCTGTCTGGAAGCGCTGGGTGCGTCCCGGGTAGCCCATTATCATAGCGAAGTCACCGTCATTGACGCCCTTCAGGGACACCTTGAGGGAGTTCTTCGGGACGTATGGGACATTGTCCTCGCTGTAGTCGGCAGGTTCGTTGTCCTTGCCGGCGTAGATGCGGAACATCGAGAAATCGCAGGTGTGGCGCGGCCACTCCCAGTTGTCGGTCTCGCCGCCGAACTTGCCCATAGATGCAGGCGGAGCGCCGACGAAACGGACGTCGGTGTAGGTCTTGTAGACTATGAGGTAGTATACGTTGTCGTTGTAGAAACTGGTCACGCGGGCGGTGCAGTGAGGGTTTTCGGCCACGGCCTGTTCGGCCAGCGCCTTTGCGGTGGCGTTCTTGGCTGCCTCTGCTATCTCCTCTTTGTCCTCCGCCTTCTTGTTCTGCTTGAGGGCTTCGTCATATGCCTTCTGGAGAACAGCTGTGACGTCTGTCATGCTCTGGAGGAAAGTGACGCTCAGGCCTTCTGCAGGCAGCTCCTCGCTGTTGTTCATGGCCCAGAATCCGTCCTCGAGGTAATTGTGCTCAGGGGTGGAGAGGGCCTGGATGAAGCTGTATCCGCAGTGGTGGTTGGTGACTACAAGTCCGCTGCCGGAGATGACTTCGGCTGTGCATCCGCCTCCGAAATGGACGATGGCGTCCTTGAGGGAGGTGTTGTTGATGCTGTAGATCTGTTCCGGGGTGAGGCGGCATCCGAGGTCGGACATAGCCTCCGCGTTCATTTTCTGGAGGAGGGGCAGAAGCCACATACCCTCGTCGGCGCTGGCGCTGAATGCCAGGGTGACGGCTGCTGCGAATGTTGCTAAGATTCTTTTCATATATTAAAACAATGTTGGTTCAAGTTCCTTCGGGTGGAAGCTTCTGCGGTGGTATGGGCTGTAGCCGTGCTCACGGATGGCGTCCAGATGGGCCTTCGTGGGATATCCCATGTTCTGCTCCCAGCCGTACACCGGGTATTCGGCGGCAAGCTGGCGCATCCTTTCGTCCCTGTATGTCTTCGCCAGGACGGAGGCCGCCGCGATGCTGGCATAGGTGGCGTCCCCGTGGATGACCGTGGCATACTTGTATCCGTCGAACGGCTTGAAGCGGTTTCCGTCTATCAGGAGGAAATCCGGCTTCACTTTCAGGAGGCGCACGGCGCGCTGCATCCCGGTGATGGAGGCGTTCAGGATATTGATGCGGTCTATCTCTTCGGCCTCCACCGCAACGACGGCCCACGCAACCGCCTCCTGCTCGATGATGGGGCGGAGAATGTCACGTGCCTTTTCCGTCATCTTCTTCGAGTCGTTCAGGAGAGGGTGGTGGAAATCATCCGGGAGAATGACTGCAGCTGCATACACGGGCCCGGCGAGAGGGCCTCTGCCCGCCTCGTCGCATCCGGCCTCCAGCAGGCCTTCGTTCATTCTGCTCAGCAGATGGATTTCGTGTGGCATTCAGAGTCGCGTTTGCGGATATGCCACAAAATTAATCAAATTATTTCTCTTTTTGAAGATATGCCACCATGGACCGGAGGGCGTGGATGGTCTCTTCCTGGGCTTTTATCGTTGCGTCCTTCTCCTTTATCATCGCGCGCTGGTTCTCCAGCTTGTCCTCATAATCGTGGACCATCGTGTCGATGCGGGCCTTGTAGCTGTCCCTGAGGTCATTGAGCATCTGCCCCTCGTTCACCTGTGCCATGCGGCCCAGAAGGACTTCCTCAGGCGGCAGCCCCGTGTACTTCGCTATTTTGTAGATGGTGGGGCTGACCATCCTGGTCTTCCCTTTCTCTACGTTGTTGTATGCTACGCGGGTCATTTCCAGCTCACCGGCCATCTTCGTGATGCTGAGGTTCAGTGATTCGCGTATTCTGCGGAGGTTCAAACAGATGCTTTCAGAATCCATAGCTTTGCGATTTTGATTGCTGCAAAGGTAGTCCCGGTGCGGACCGACGGTTGTATAGCTATGGTTTACACTGTATAGAAAAAGTTTATAAAGCACAGCATTTCTTATAAAAAGATAAAAAACTTCTCCATACCCCCTCCCAAGGGCGTTCCCCGATGCCTGTCAATGTTGTATTTGTATATCTTCGCTTTATAAAACGCAAATGATATGGATACAATTGAAAATGCCTACAATGTAATGGAAAAGTTGATGGATGTTGAGAAAGTTTATTTGAACCCCCACGTCTCCTTCAGGAGGGTCTGCCGCTGGCTTGACGTTCCGGCGGAGGAGCTTGACCGGATGGTCCGCGGAGAGCTCGGAATGGGCGGGGAGGAACTCTTTGCCCGTTTCAGGGTGTCGGAGTCCGAGCGCCTGAGCCGCATATACGGCATCCATTGCTGTTTTTAAATATGTTTTAACGTTTTTTGTTGTTAATACTCTTTAATTTTCGTAGTTTTGCGAGCTACTGCACATAATAGGAGCAAACGATAAATCAATAATATAAATAACAGTAAAATGAAAGAATATTCAACCAAAGACATCCGCAACGTGGTTCTCATCGGCTCTACCAAATCCGGTAAGACCACTTTGGCAGAAGCAATGCTTTACGAAGGCAAAGTCATTGACAGAAGAGGCACCGTTGAGGACAAGAACACCGTTTCCGACTATGTAGAG
This sequence comes from Candidatus Cryptobacteroides sp., assembly GCA_045597895.1. GTDB lineage: Bacteria > Bacteroidota > Bacteroidia > Bacteroidales > UBA932 > Cryptobacteroides. Next base: position 6,900 of record JAZLLA010000033.1, read on the forward strand.
ATCGAGAAACTGAACCAGAGATCCATTTACGCCACTCCTCTTTACGCCGAGTTCGACGGAAAGAAGGTCAACGTCATCGATGCTCCGGGCGCAGATGATTTCTGCGGTGGCGCATTCTCTGCATTCAAGGTATGCGAAAACGGTATCCTCGTTATGAACGCTCAGCAGGGCGTCGAGGTCGGAACAGAGATCTTCGCCCGCTACGCTTCCAACGCCAACCTTCCGCTCGTCCTCGCCATCAACCAGCTCGACAGCGAAAAGGCTGACTGGGACAACATCCAGAACTCCATCAAGGAAGCCTTCGGCGGCAAGCCTGTTTACATCCAGTTCCCTTGCAACGCCGGAACAGCGTTCGACTCTTTCGTTGACGTTCTTACAATGAAATACTACAAGTTCAAGGACCAGAACGGCAACTGCGAGATCAGCGACATCCCTGCCGAGTACGCAGACCAGGCCGAGGCCATGCATGCAGAGCTTGTAGAGAAGGCAGCCGAGTTCGATGAGGAGCTTATGATGAAGTTCTTCGACGAGGGTGACCTCAGCGAGGAGGAAATCATCAAGGGTCTCTCAGCCGGTTACGCCAGTGGCGACGCTTATCCTGTATTCTGCGTATCAGCGAAGAAGGATGTAGGTGTCAAGAGACTTCTCGAGTTCATCACCCACCTTGGAATCGTTCCTGCAGGAAAGGAGAGCGACCCTGCTTCCCTCTTCATCTACAAGAACGACGTCGAGCAGCACCTCGGCGAGGTTTCATTCTTCAAGGTAATGAGCGGTGTCGTCACCACCGGTGTCGATTTCGAAGAGCCTAAGTCAGGAAACAAGGAGCGCTTCTCAGCCCTCTACGCTGTCGCTGGTCTCAAGAAGGAGTCCGTCACCAGCCTTCATGTAGGTGATTTCGGTTGCGTGGTCAAGCTCAAGAACGGCAAGTCCAGCACCACTCTCTGCGCAGTCGGCGCAGGCCTCGACTACGGCAAGATCGCTTATCCGGCTCCTAAGTACCGCTGCGCCATCAAGGCCAAGGTCCAGCAGGACGAGCAGAAGCTCGGTGACGCCCTCAAGAAGATTTCTTCACAGGACCCTACCGTCATCGTGGAATATTCAAAGGAACTCCGCCAGACCATCCTCAGCGGTAACGGCGAGCAGCATATCAATGTAGTCAAGTGGAAGATTAACAACGAGTTCGGTCTCGATGTCGAGCTCTTCGCTCCGAAGGTACCTTACCGCGAGACCATCACCAAGGTCGCTTGTGCACAGTACCGTCACAAGAAGCAGTCCGGCGGTGCCGGTCAGTTCGGTGAGGTCCACCTCCTCGTCTGCCCTGCAGAAGGCGATCTGAACACCAAGTTCACCATCAACGGAAAGGAGACCCAGCTCAATATCAAGACCCAGGACATCACCGAGATGGAGTGGGGTGGAAAGCTCGAGTTCTACAACTGCGTTGTCGGTGGTGCCATCGACCTCAGCTTCATGCCTGCTATCCTCAAGGGTATCAAGGAGAGAATGGTAGAGGGACCTCTTACAGGTTCTTACGCCCGTGACATCCGCGTATTCGTATACGACGGTAAGATGCACCCGGTTGACTCAAAGGAAATCGCCTTCATCATCGCTGGTAGAAACGCATTCCGTGAGGCATTCCGCAGCGCAGGCCCGAAGATCCTCGAGCCTATCTACAACGTCGAGGTTATGACCCCTGCAGAGTACCAGGGAGCTTGTATGTCAGATCTCCAGAACCGCCGCGGTATCCTCGGCGACATGGGTTCCGACAAGGGCTTCGCCATCCTCAAGGCACGCGTTCCGCTCGCAGAGCTCTACCGCTACTCCACCACCCTCAGCTCACTCACATCCGGTTCAGCTACCTTCACAATGGAGTTCGCTGACTACCAGCCGGTTCCGGGAGACGTTCAGACCAAGCTCCTCGCCGAGTACGCAGCTCAGGAAGAAGAAGACTAATCTTCAAATACCCTATATCAATAAAGCCGGCCCAAACGGGTCGGCTTTATTATGTTAGATTTGATAGGGATTGCTTATTCGGCTCTGGTGAACCAGCTGGCGAATGCGAACATGTCAGGGTCGTAGCCGTCCCACCACATCTCTCCGAACGGTGGCTGGTCGTAGTCCTTGATGTGGATGACGAGCTCGCCGTCGGCACCCAAGCGCATTGCGATGGCGGCTTTGCCGAGAGACTCGTTTGTGTTGTCAAAGCTCCTGTTTGCATTGAGGGAGAACCAGGTGAGGAACTCGTCTCCGCCGTCAAGATTGAAATCATAGAAGGCTACGAACATATTGTTTTCCTGTGAGCAGAAGTCGCTGATGGCTTTTCCATCAGGCTTGGTCATATTGTCCGCGATAGGGGCTGTCCAGGTGATGGATGACTCACGGTAGAAGTTGTTGAAGCTGCCTTCGCCTCCAGGGATGATCTTGTAACCGGTTACATTGCCGTTATCGTCCTTTTCTTCTGCGAAGGTGAGGGTGAAGCCGGCGTTGTCGAGAGGAAGCAGGGAGGAGTCGTCCTCCATTTCCTCGAACCACATCTCAAGCTCGAAATCAGGGTCTGAGCCGTATGTGCCGCCGAAATTCCAGGTGCCGAGCAGGGAGGAGATCTTCAGCACGCCCTTGACTGTGAGCTCTGTGCTGACGTTTGTGCCAGGTGCGAAGCGAGGACCAGCCTTTTCTGCGTCAACGGAAATGGTGACCTTAGCCGCCTCTGCATCGAGGGCCAGGTCCTTGGCGATGACGGTGAGTGTTCCGTAGCTGGAACCCTTCTTGACCTTGATGGCATCCTCAACGATTTCAATGGCATCGGTGGCACCTTCAACCTTGTATGGAAGGTCGATGTCCTCGGACGCAACGAATTCAACAAGGCTTCCCATAGCCTTAATATCCACATTGATGACGGTCTTGTCCAGAATGTCATACTTGGTGTTGATGAAGGAATAGAGAAGGACGGTCTTGGCTTCCACTGCTATGTTTGCAAACTGGATGTTTCCGGCAATGAAGCCCTCAGGGAGCTGTGCAAGGGTGATCTGGATGATTTTCTCGGAATAATTTTCCTTAGGAGTGACTGTTATGGACCCGCTGGTGGCTCCGGCGGCGATTGATACAGTCTCTGATGATAAAGTGAAGTCCTGGTCCTTGACAGCGTCACCTGTGAAGGAGAGAGGGATGCTGACAGCTGTTTCCGCTGCCCTGCTGAGGGTGACGGTAATTTCGGTCGGAGCATCTGCCAGAAGGACATACTGTCCCTTTTCGAATGACACGGCGATAGGGTCCGGTGTCTTTTCGCATGCTGTGAAAATACAGGCTGCGAGTGCGATCAAATACACTACTTTTTTCATAAGTGAGTTATTTATGGGTTTTTATATATGTGTTGTATTCATCTATTAGGGCCTGGACGTGGCTTCTTTCCTCCTGAGTCGGAAGCTCGCCCTGTGGCGTGACGTATGTGGTGGAGGCGTCCGTGGTGCGGTCCGGCTCCTCCTTGTATGAGCAGGAGACGGCCGAAAGCAGCACGGCAGCGGCACACAGCACTTTGGCAAATATATGTTTTTTTCTATTCATATCCCTTATTCTGTATCATTTCCGGGTTGAGGTCCACGTCGGACTTGTAGATCGGGGCGGTGTAAAGATATTCCTTGACAGTATACTTCAGGCCGTTGTTGATTATCCACCATTCCGGGCATCCGTTCCTCTTGAGTTCGTACCATCTGTCGCCTTCCATGAACAGCTCCTTCCGCCTTTCGTCGAAAATGGCTTGCAGGAGCGGGGTCAAGGCTTTCCCCTCGGCGTCCTCGCATATCCTCTCCCCCTTCCTGACGGAAGGCAGGGTGGCTGCAGTGTAGTCCTCCACGCCGGCGATGCGCTCGCGGCGCAGCGTGTTCAGCAGCTCAAGGGCCTTGCCGGAGTTGCCCTGATGGCAATAGGCTTCACTGAGCATCAGCAGGATCTCGGACATCCTGATCTTCATCTCCGGTGTCTTGTTGTTAAACAGCTTGGAGTCCAGACAGACTGAGAACCTGACGTCCTCGGATGGGGCGTCCCCGAACAGCCTTACGAATGAGAGTGAGACCGGGCGGGTGTGAAGGTAGTTCTTTTCATAGGAGAAGTACCAGTCCAGTTCGCTCGCGTCGTTGATGTGAGAGCGGACGATGACTTCACCTTTCTTGTCCTTGGCGGACTGGATCATACTCTCATAATCAGCTATGGATGTGAGCCTGATGCCGCTGTTGTCCATTATGTCCGTGCAGACCGCTACGGTTTCATCCCAGTCCTCTGTCCAGAAGTACAGCTTGGCGAGGTAGGATTTCACGACGTATTCCGTGAAGAAATACAGACCTCCTGTCATTTTATAGGAAAGGGATTTCTTCAGCAGCGCCGCTGTGTAGTCTGCAGTCTCCCTGAGTGAGGAACGGCTGGTCCTGTCTTCGATGTCGAATCTGTCCACAAGCGGAAGGCCGGGCTGGGATGAAGGGCTGGAGGCGTCCCAGGCTTCACAGAAGTCCCTCAGCATGTTGAAGTAGCAGACACCTTTTATCGCATACGCGCACGCGAGGACGTTCGATGCCTCCTCGCTGGCGCGTCCGTCAAGGTTCTCTATGACGATATTGCAGTCCTTCACGATGGAGAAATACTCCCTGTAGTCGGACATACGCGTGTTTATCAGATCACCTGCAAAGGCCGGGATGCTGCCTACTTTTATGTTAGCATCGAGGTCGTCGGCTATACCTTCAAGCCTGACGATGGTTTCCATGTTTCCTACTATGAGGTCGTCCGCACCTCCTTCGATGTCCTGGATGTGGCGGTGCATTATTGCTCCGAACTCCTCGTCCGTCGATGGGATGACCATACCCTGCGGCTTCACGTTGAGGAATCCCGAGCAGGAAGTCAGGATGGCGCAGGCGAGAATTATTGGCAATGTCTTTTTCATGACGTCAGAATCCGAGGGTAAGGCCGGCGGAAACGCTCCTTGTGGTAGGGTAGGTGGCTCCCGGGACTTCCGGGTCCATTCCGTCGTAGCCGGTGATGGTGATGAAATTGTTCAGCGAAAGGTTCAGCCCAAGGCTTGAGACTTTCATTTTCGTCAGAATGCTCTTCGGGAGGTCGTATGACAGCAGGATGGTCTTGATCCTCAGATAGGACAGGTCCTTCAGGTAGATGGCGTCCACTATGTTGTAGTCCATAGGGTTGGTCAGAGCGAAGTTGTACCGTCTGTCATAGTAGTCATAGATCCTCGGGTACCTGGTGCCGGAAGGATTGGCTTCGGTCCATCTGTCGGTGCGGTCCTTGCGGACGTTAAGATGGTTGGAGTATAGGTCGCTGTATTCGCTCTGGACCGTTTCCGTCGGTACGCCCTCGTGCCTCGTACTGTAGTAGGAGGCCGGTGATTCTATTTTTTCGCGGACCTTGTTTCCGAAGGAATATACGCCGGTCAGGCTCAGGCGCATTGACTTGTAGCCCAGCGCGAAATTGAATCCTCCGGAGAACGGGGCGATGGTGGTGCCGAGGAAGTAGCGGTAGTTGTCAGCGTCGTTGAGGTCGGATGCCCTGCGGATGACTGCGTCGCTTCTGAGCTTGAAGCTGTAAAGGCCTGTGGCGGGGTCTATCCCTTCGGCCTTTCCGGAAAGAAGGGCTCCGACCGGGTATCCTTCCACATACCGGTCCTTCGACGTGATGGTCCTGCTGGCCGGGGAGTATTTCAGGACCTTGTTGTAGTTATATGCGAAATTCACGCTGGCGGAGAGGTTCCAGTCGCGGGACTGGATGATCTTCCCGCTCAATGTCCCTTCCAGTCCGAAGTTCATCATATCGGCCGAGTTGAAGTAGACGGAGGTGAATCCTGTGGTGGACATCACCTGGGAACTTGTGACCACGTCGGTGCTGAGGCGGTAGTACGCTTCGGCGTTGAAGTTGAGCCTGTCCTTCAGGAATCCGAGGTCGAGTCCTGCCTTCATGTCCTGGGTCTTCTCCCAGGAAAGACCGGGGTTCGGGGCGGTAGGGATGCTTCCCATCATATAGGCTTCACCGTTGTAGTATCTGTATTCCTGGAGCATGTACTGCATGACCAGGTAGTGCGGAGCGACGGTGTTCACGTCACCGGTATAGCCGTAGGCCGCTCTGAGGGTGGCGTGGGAGAACAGGCCGAGATCCTTCATCCATCTTTCCTCGCCCAGATGCCAGGCGGCTCCTGCGCTCCAGGTAGGGTTGAACTGGCGGTCGCTTCCGAAGTTGGAGCTGCCGTCAGTGCGCAGGGAGGCGTTGAAGACGAAGGTTTTTCCCAGATAGTAGTCGGCCGATGCATAGAATGATGCGTAACGGCTGTCCGAGAAATACTCTCCGCTGAGTCTTTCCACTTCCTTCACCCACTCGTCGAGCACTCCGCTGACAGGAGGCAGGTTGGTGGTGGCGGTGACGGGGTTGTAGTTGTATCTCTTGGTGAAGATGGAGTTCGACCTGGCGCCCCGGATTTCTGCTCCCGCTATCATTGACAGCGTGTGGAGCTCTCCGAATGTGCGGTTGAAGGCGAAGTGGCCGCGGGCGACGTAGTTGTCGCGGTCGGTGCGGTTCTGGCTGATGTTGCCGTAGAGATTGGTCTGGGAATGGTCGTCGTTTCCGAGCCTGTCGCGGAAGGCGGTGTAGGTGGACTTGTCGACTATCCTGTCCGTGGAGTTGCTGGAGAACGTGTATGAGGCGAGCCCGACGAAATGCAGGGGCTCGCAGATCCTGAAGTCGGCCTGTCCCCTTATGGTGCCGGAGGTGTTCCGGGTGGTGGTGCTGTTCAGGTCGAGTTCGCGCAGGATGCTGAATCCCGCGGCCGGCATAACCTCTTCCACTCCGCGGCCGTTGTAGTATCCGAGACTGAAATATGTCTCGTCGGCGGCATAGGTGCCGTCATCGTTGAAAGCCTTCTCGTAAGGATTGGCAAAATAAGCGTACTTGAAAGGGTCCACGTAGCTGTCGGGGGAGACGGAGCTTTGCCTGGAGAGGTCGTATCCGAACTCCAGCTTCAGCCATTCGGCTGGGGTGAGGTTCAGGCGGGCGGTGGAGTTGTAGCGCTGGTAGTTGTTCCCGCGGAGCATACCGTCCTCGTCGTTGGCGCCGAACGAGACATAGTATGTGTACTTTTCGTCGCCTCCGCTCAGGGAAAGGTGGTGGTTGTGCGAGAATGAGTTCCTGAAGAGGAGCGAGTACCAGTCGGTGTCGATGCTGCGCAGGGATGCCAGATACCCGTTCTGCTGCTCTTCCGACCAGCCTGCGAACCTGCCGGCCCCGGAACGGACCTGTCCGACGATTCCCACTACCGGATAAACGGCTGTGATGTCGCTCTGTGCGATGCGGAACTTGTCGGCCGCAAACTCGTCCCAAAGGGTCTGCTCCCAGTCGAGCTTTTCGGCTGAGTTCATCAGGTCGAGGTTCCTCTGCGGGCGGAACGACCAGATGAAGTTGTTGGAATAATTGACCCTCATCCTGCCGCTCTGGCCTTTCTTGGTAGTCACGACGATCACACCGTTGGCGGCTCTGGAGCCGTAGATGGCGGCAGCTGCGGCATCCTTAAGGATGGTGATGGACTCGATGTCGTTGGGGTTGATGCCGCCCACTCCGTTCACGAAGATGTCATCGAAGCCGCCGGCAGCCAGTTCCTCGCTGGTGAGGTTGGACTCGTTCTGAAGCGGGACGCCGTCCACCACCCAGAGGGGGTTGCTGTTCCCTGAAAGGTTGTTCGTGCCTCGGATGCGGATCTTCGACTGGGTGCCGGGCTGGCCGGAGGTGGCCTGGATCTGCACGCCGGCTATTTCTCCCTGCATAAGGGAACTGACCGAGGACAATGGCTTTGCCTCGAACTTCTCGGACGTGATGATGCCGACGGAGCCGGTGATCCTCTTGACCGAGGTCTGGGCGTATCCGGTGACCACCACCTGGTCGAGCATGTTCTGCTCCAGCTGAAGGACGATGGTTACATTGTCGACAGGCTTTCTGGTGACATCATAGTCCTGGGGCTCGAATCCCACGGCGGAAATCCTGACAGTCTGCACTCCGGAAGGGAGTGCCAGCGAGAATGCTCCGTCCAGGTCGGCTATAGTGCCGCCGCTGCGGCCGACGTAGACAATGCCTGCTCCGATGACAGGCTCTCCGTCGGAGTCCACCACCTTTCCCGAGAATGTCAGGCTCTGTGCCGGACAGGCAAGGCAGACAATGAGTAAAACAAGTGTGCAGAGAACTTTTCTAACCATAATACAAGGAACAAAGATAGATATTTATCATTGCATTTTCTTCAGATATTCTTACTTTTGTGATTCTGAAACTAAAGTATATTCAATATGTATCGGACAGTAACGTGCGGACAGCTCCGCATTGAAAATGTCGGTCAGACAGTGACCCTTGCCGGCTGGGTGCAGAAGGTGCGCAAGCTCGGCGGAATGACATTCATCGACCTTCGTGACCGTTATGGTATCACTCAGCTTGTGACAGAAGAAGACCCGGGCGTAGGCCGCGAGTGGGTCCTCCAGGTCGAAGGCGAGGTGGTCGAGCGTCAGAGCAAGAACGCAAAGATGCCTACCGGCGACATCGAAATAAAGATTTCCAAGGTCAATATCCTCAACAAGGCCCAGACCCCTCCTTTCACCATCGAGGAGGTCTCCGACGGCGGCGAGGACATCCGTGCCAAATACCGTTACCTTGACCTTCGCAGACCTCCTCTCCAGAGGGCCCTGGCACTGCGCCACCGCCTTGCACAGGAGATCCGCACATACCTCGACTCCGAGAACTTCATGGAGATCGAGACCCCTTATCTGATCAAGTCCACTCCTGAAGGAGCGCGCGACTTTGTCGTCCCTTCACGCATGAACCCTGGACAGTTCTACGCTCTCCCTCAGTCCCCTCAGACCTTCAAGCAGCTCCTTATGGTGGCCGGTTACGACCGCTATTTCCAGATTGTACGCTGTTTCCGTGACGAGGACCTCCGTGCTGACCGTCAGCCTGAGTTCACCCAGATCGACTGCGAAATGTCTTTCGTGGAGCAGGAGGATGTGCTCAACATGTTCGAAGGGATGATGCGGAAGATGTTCAAGAACGCTCTCGGCGTCGACATCCCGAACCCGCTCCCTCGCATGAGCTGGTACGATGCCATGGACTTCTACGGCTCCGACAAGCCTGACGTGCGTTTCGGCATGAAGATCCACGAAATCACAAGCCTGGCTCAGGGCCACGGCTTTTCAGTGTTCGACAGCGTCGAGTACGTGGGCGCCATTGCCGCTCCGGGATGCTCGGAATACACACGCAAGGAGCTCGACGCTCTCACCGAGTGGGTAAAACGCCCTCAGGTGGGCGCCAAGGGCCTTGTCTATATCAAGTGCAACGCCGACGGCACCTACAAGTCCAGCGTGGACAAGTTCTACACTCCAGAGGAGGTCAAGGCTCTCGCCGAGGCCGCCGAAGCAAAGGCAGGCGACCTCGTCCTCGTCCTGTGCGGCGCAAAGCGCAGGACCCAGACCATGCTCGGCGTCCTCCGCCTCGAGATGGGCGGACGCCTCGGCTACCGCGACCCTAAGGTGTTCGCACCTCTCTGGGTGGTCGACTTCCCTCTCCTCGAGTGGAGCGACGAAGACCAGCGCTTCTACGCAATGCACCACCCGTTCACCGCTCCTAAGCCTGAGCACGAGCAGTGGTTCTATTCCGACAAGAAGGAAGACCTTGAGCGCGTATGCGCCAATGCCTACGACTTCGTCCTCAACGGCACCGAACTCGGCGGCGGATCCATCAGAATCCACAATGCCGATATGCAGAGCCGTATGTTCGAGGTCCTCGGCATCAGCAAGGAAGAGGCCGAGTACAAGTTCGGCTTCATCATCAACGCCTTCAAGTTCGGCGCACCGCCTCACGGAGGCCTTGCTTTCGGATTCGACCGCGTCTGCGCACTCTTCGGAGGCCAGGAGACCATCCGTGACTACATCGCATTCCCTAAGAACAACCAGGGCCGCGACGTGATGATAGACTCTCCTTCCGCCATCGACCAGGTCCAGCTGGACGAGCTTCAGATCGACGTCCGTCCGCAGCAGAACTGATCCACGTGGATTTTGCGTGATTAAGATAGAATACAATAAAGACCTTTCAGCGCGGAACACCTTCGGAATGAAGGTGTCCTGCGGCTGTTATATGGAGTACGACTCGCAGGAGGACCTGTTCAGAATCGACTTTGACGATATACCGCAGCCTTATTTTCATATCGGCGGAGGCTCTAACCTCCTTTTTACCAAGGACTATCCCGGCACAGTCCTGCATTCGGGGATCAAGTTCCTGAAAAAGTTAGGGGACGGTGAGGACGATGTGCTTGTGGAGGCCGGGGCCGGCGTTAAGTTCGACGACTTCGTCGACTGGGCATGCACACTGGGACTCTGGGGGGCTGAGAACCTCTCGAACATTCCCGGTGAGGTCGGAGCCGCAGCCGTTCAGAACATCGGCGCCTATGGCGTAGAGGCGAAGGATATTATCCTGAGGGTCAATGCTTTCGACCTTGCACGCCGTGAAATGGTCGTCATTGAGAACAGGGACTGCCACTATGGCTATCGCACTTCGGTGTTCAAGGAGGAGGCGAAGGGCCGCTACATAATAACCAGCGTCCTGTTCCGCCTGACCCGCATATTCGGCCCGAAGCTAGACTATGGCAATATCCGTGCGGCGCTCCAGGATAAAAAGACCATCAATCCGTCCGATGTGCGCAAGGTTATCATCGGAATAAGGGGGTCCAAGCTCCCTGACCCATCCCTGACCGGCAGTGCAGGAAGTTTCTTCAAGAATCCCGTAATGTCCCAGGAAGATTTCGAAAGGATTGTCTCTGTGGCGGGGGAAGGCGTGGAAGTCCCTCATTTCCAGGTGGGTGACAAGGTCAAGGTGCCGGCAGCCTGGATGATCGAGCAGTGCGGGTTCAAGGGAATGTCCCATGGTGGGGCTGCTGTATATGAGAAACAGCCTCTCGTGCTGGTCAACCTTTCCGGCGATGCATCTCCCGAGGAGATCCTCGCCCTTGAGGAAAAGGTGGTCGAAGGAGTCAGAAGCAAGTTCGGAGTGGAATTGCATCCGGAAGTAGAACATATTTAATATCAAGAACCTATGTCGACGTTTACCATCGAGGGAGGCCGCAAGCTCAGCGGCAGCATAGTGCCACAGGGAGCCAAGAACGAAGCTCTCCAGGTAATCAGCGCCGTGCTTCTCACCGGCGAGGAAGTGACCCTTTCGAACGTTCCTGAGATCCTTGATGTAAAGAATCTCATATCCATGCTTGTGGATATGGGAGTGAAGGTGACGCGCAAGGCGAAGGGAGAGTATTCCTTCAAGGCGGACAATGTGGACAGATCCTATGTGGAAAGTCCGGGATTTGTGCGCAAGAGCGCCGCGCTGCGTGGTTCCGTGATGCTCGTAGGTCCGCTTCTCAGCCGTTTCGGACGGGCATATTTCCCAAAGCCGGGCGGGGACAAGATCGGCCGCCGCAGGGTGGACACCCATCTGGACGGTATGGTGAAGCTCGGAGCATCCATAGAGTACAATTCCATTGTCCGTGCATATCATCTCAGCGCGGAGGATGGCCTTGCCGGATGTTATATGCTTTTGGATGAGGCATCTGTGACCGGAACGGCCAACATAGTGATGGCGGCGGTGCTGGCGAAGGGTGTGACCACCGTCTACAACGCCGCTTGCGAGCCTTATCTGCAGCAGCTCTGCCGCCTGCTGGTGGCGATGGGCGCAAAGATTGACGGCATAGGTTCCAACCTTTTGACCATCACGGGAGTGGAGACCCTCCACGGGGCCTCGCACCGCATCCTTCCAGATATGATCGAGGTCGGCAGTTTCATAGGCCTCGCGGCTATCTGCCAGTCCTCACTTACAATAAAGGATGTGTCCTTCAAGGACCTGGGCATCATTCCTGACTGCTTCAAGCGTCTGGGAGTGAAGCTGGAGCAGCACGGGGACGACATCTTCATCCCCGAGCAGGAGTCATATGAGATCGAGTCATTCATGGACGGCTCCATAATGACCATCGCCGACGCTCCGTGGCCGGGCCTCACTCCGGACCTTCTGAGCGTGATGCTCGTGGTGGCGACCCAGTGCAAGGGAAGCGTCCTCATCCATCAGAAGATGTTTGAGAGCCGCCTGTTCTTCGTCGACAAACTGATCGATATGGGTGCCCAGATTATCCTGTGCGACCCTCACCGCGCCGTGGTCATCGGACACGACCACCGTTTCAAGCTCAGGGCTAACAAAATGACCTCCCCGGATATCCGTGCGGGTATCGCGATGCTCCTTGCAGCCATGTCGGCCAAGGGCACTTCTGTCATTGACAACATTGAACAGATTGACAGGGGTTACGAAGACATCGACCTGCGTCTGAACGCTCTCGGCGCCTCGATCACGAGGTCGGAATAGGGGTTATTCCCCGGTGAGGAACTGCAGCTCGATACGCTGGATTTCCTCCAGCGCGCTGTCAAGGCGTTTCTGCATTGACTCGAGCTTCCTTCTCAGATAGTAGACCGAATCCTGGAGGACTCTCACGGTCGAGAGTTTTTCGGTGTATCCGTCGTGTGCCGGTTTGTGTGCCTGAACTGAATCAGTCGGGGCGGAGAAGCTATGCAGCAGTCGTGTGGAGCCCTCTTCTCCGGTGATGACCGGCTGGAAATCAGCCTGGGGGGTGGAGAGGCGGAGCGAATCGAGCTTGGCCTTCAGCCAGTCCCCGGAGGATCTGGCGGGAGTCACGTTGGCTGCAGTTGCCGAGGAGTCCGGGGCGGCGGCTGGAATATCCTGGGCGCAGCAGGACAATTCTCCTGCCGCAAGAGCCGCAATCAATGCTGCAAGTACATAGAAAAATACTTTCTTCATACCCCGAAAATGGATGAAATCGACCACAAAAGTAATAAATACTTGGGAGAAAATTTCTTTATCAGAAAGAAAATAGTAAATTTGTAGCCTATTTTGCGTATGGTGACTCATTGCGCCATCGAATAAGTGGAATACTAATAAATTAATAATAAAAAATTATGCAAAGTAAAGGTGCTATCAGATTTGTAGCGATTCTTCTCGCCATTGCGTGCATCTGGCAGCTTTCTTTCACCCTCGTGTCAAGCATGCAGGACAAGAAAGCTGAGAAGTATGCCGAGGCAGCTGCACAGGCAGCTATGAACACCGCTGCATTCAGCAAGATTCCTGAGGGAGAGCAGCAGTTCTATCTCGACTCCATCAGGAAGAATCAGAGCAGATGGTATACAGACTCCATCGCTTCAGAGAAAGTATATTTCGGTTACACAGCCAAGGATGTCAAGGCAAAGGAGATCAACCTCGGTCTTGACCTCAAGGGTGGTATGAACGTGATGCTGCAGGTTCAGCTCGAGGACCTCGTGAAGGCTCTTGCAGGTGACAACCAGAATCCTGCCTTCGCACAGGCTCTTGCACTGGCAAAGCAGCGTAGCGTCAACTCCCAGTCAGACTTCATCACCCTTTTCGGTGAGGCTTGGCAGGAGGTCGCAGGCGGTCAGAGACTCGCCCAGATCTTCGGAACATACGAAATGAGGGATCAGATCAAGCCTGAGTCCACGGACGCAGAGGTTATCGATGTCATCAAGGCTGAGGCCGAGAGCGCCATCGCAAACTCTTTCAATGTGCTCAGAAACCGTATCGACCGTTTCGGTGTAACCCAGCCTTCCATCCAGAAGCTCGGAAATACAGGACGTATCCTCGTCGAGCTCCCTGGTGTAAAGGAGCCTGAGCGTGTCCGCAAACTCCTCCAGGGAACCGCTTCCCTCGAGTTCTGGACCACATACGAGTATTCAGAGATCTACCCATATCTCGTCGAGGCCAACACCCTTCTCGCACAGCTTCTCTCAGACGAGGAGCCTGCAGTTGCAGAGGAGGCAGAGGCAGAGACCGAGCCTGCAGTTGAGGCTGCCGACTCTTCTTCCATCGAGAACATTGTTGCAGAAGAGATCGCACAGCAGGCTGAAGGCAACGCCGAGTTCGACGCTTACAAGAAGGCCAACCCTCTCTTCGCAGTTCTCAGCCCTTCACAAATGAGGGGCAATGCCTGCATCGGTTTCGCTAACGCAATCGATACCGCAGCTGTCAACAAGATGCTCTCAATGCCTCAGGTAGCGGAGATCTTCCCTGCCGAGTTCAAGCCGATGTGGTCAGTGAAGCCTACAGAGTATGTTGCTGGTGACAATGTTTTCGAACTTGTTGCCATCAAGGCTTCTTCACGTGACGGAAAGGCTCCTCTCGACGGTTCTGCAGTTACCGATGCCCGCGTTGACTACAACGGTCAGAAGGGCAACGGCGCTCCGGGTGTCTCCATGACAATGAACGCTGAAGGTGCAAACGTCTGGGCACGCCTCACCAAGGAGAACATCGGCCGTCAGGTCGCCATCGTTCTCGACGGTACCGTATATTCTTATCCTACCGTTCAGTCCGAGATCTCCGGAGGTTCTTCATCCATCACCGGAAACTTCACCATCGACGAGGCTACCGACCTTACCAACGTCCTCAAGTCAGGTAAGCTTCCTGCCCCTGCAACCATCGTTCAGGAACAGGTAGTAGGTCCTTCACTCGGTGCCGAGTCCATCAGAGCGGGTCTCATCTCCTTCATCATCGCTTTCTTCCTTGTACTTATCTATATGATACTCTTCTACAAGGGAGCAGGTCTTGTCGCTGATGTCGCCCTTCTCACCAATGTCCTCCTCCTCTTCGGAACCCTCGCTTCATTCGGAGCAGTCCTCACTCTCCCTGGTATCGCGGGTCTCGTCCTTACCTTGGGTATGGCAGTGGATGCGAACGTTATTATCTATGAGCGTATCAAGGAAGAGCTCAAGGCTGGCAAGGGTCTCGGTAAGGCCGTCCACGACGGTTACCAGAACGCTTACTCAGCTATCATCGACGGTCAGGTGACCACTCTCCTCACCGGTCTTGTACTCTTCTTCTTCGGTTCAGGTCCTATCAAGGGCTTCGCTACCACCCTCATCATCGGTATCGTGACTTCAGTCCTCACCTCCATCTTCATCACCAGACTCATCTTCGATGACAGAATCAATAAGGGCAAGGGCATCACATTCGAGAACAAGTTCAGCAAGAACTTCCTCAAGAACACCCATATCGACTTCCTCGGAGGCCGCAAGTACTCATACATCATCTCCGGTGCCCTCATCCTCATCGCCATCGGTTCCATCTGCATCAAGGGCTTTACCTATGGTGTCGACTTCACCGGCGGCCGTACCTATGTAGTACGTTTCGACCAAGCTGTCACAGCCGAGGATGTACGCGCAGCTGCTGAGAATGTATTCAACGCTGCCGACCCTGAGTCTTCAGTCGAGGTCAAGCAGTTCGGTGGCGATTCCCAGATGAAGATCACCACATCCTACAAGGTAAAGGACGATTCTTCAGAGGTTGACGCCGAGATCGAGCAGATGCTTCATCAGGCATTCAGCAGCCTCTATTCTGAGGAAATAAGCTTCTCCGACTTCGTGGATACAGCGAACAACCCTAACGGTATCATCTCATCCGACAAGGTGGGTGCATCCATCGCAAGCGACATCAAGAGGTCTGCAGTCATCTCAGTGATCCTCGCCCTCCTCATCATCTTCGCTTACATCGCAATGCGTTTCAAGGGCTGGACCTGGGGTCTTGGCGGTGTGGTCTCCCTTGCTCACACCTCCATCATCATCATCGGTTTCTTCTCACTGTTCTCAGGTATCCTTCCGTTCAACCTTGACGTCGACCAGACGTTCATTGCGGCTATCCTGACGATCATCGGTTACGCTATCAACGATAACGTGGTTATCTTCGACCGTATCCGTGAGAACCTCGGTCTCCATCCGAACGCCGACTTCCACGATACCGTGAACTCTTCACTGAACGCTACATTGACACGTACTGTGAACACCTCGGTTTCTACTCTCCTCCCTATGCTTGCTATCGCAATCTTCGGTGGTGAGTCCATCAGAGGTCTTTCCGTAGCACTCTGCCTCGGTGTCATCATCGGAACCTATGCTTCCATCATGATCGGTACCCCTATCATGTACGATGCCACTATGAAGAAGCTCAAGAAAGCACCTGCCAAGAAGCAGAAATAATCTGAAAAGATATTAACAAATTGCAGCCGGCCCTTTCAAAAGGCCGGCTGTTTTTTTATCTTTGTTTCTGCAAACCGAACCGCTATGTCTTTCGTTCACCTTCACGTCCATACACAATATTCCATCCTTGACGGCTTCTCCGACATCGGTACCCTTTTCAACAGGGCGGAGGAACTCGGGATGCCTGCCCTGGCCATCACCGACCATGGCAATATGTATGGCGTAAAGGAGTTCTTCAAGATGGCGGACAAGCACAAGGACGCTGACGGCAACTACAAGGTCAAGCCTATCATCGGCTGCGAAGTGTACGTGACCCGCCATTACGACCACAAGCTGAAGGACACAGCCCACAGAGCATATTACCATCTCATACTTCTGGCGAAGAATCCTGTCGGGTACCATAATCTGATGAAGATTGTGTCCACTGGACATATCGAGGGCTCATATTACGGCAAGCCCCGTGTCACTCACGGGATCATAGAGAAATATCACGAAGGCCTCATCTGCTGTTCCGCCTGTCTGGCCGGCGAGGTTCCGAAAAGCCTTAACGCGGGCGATATGGATGCGGCACGCAAGGCGGTGGAGTGGCACAAGGGAGTGTTCGGTGACGATTACTATCTCGAAGTACAGCTTCATAAGACCGAGGTCCCGGGGCTTTCACTCGACGTCTACGAAGGGCAGAAGGTCGCGAACGAGGGTATCTTCAAGCTTGCTGAGGAGTATGGTGTGAAGGTGGTTGCCACGAATGACGTGCATTTCGTCAAGCGTGACGATGCCCAGGCTCATGACAGGCTTATCTGTCTGACCACCAATGCGATGATCGATGATCCGAACAGAATGCGCTACACCCAGCAGGAGTTCCTGAAGAGCGAGGAGGAGATGGCCGCCCTGTTCCCTGACCACCCTGAAGTCCTGGCCAATACCCTTGAGGTGGCGGACAAGGTGGAGGTATACAGGATTGACCGTGATCACGTCCTTCCGAAGTTCCCGATCGACCCTGAGTTCCTGAAGGATATAGATGCCCATCTTGAGAAGTACAAGGAGGTCATCGACGAGGGACGCTGTGACAAGAAGGGCAACTACCGAGGGGATGATTTCTGCAAGTCGGTGGCCTTCCTCTGTCATCTTTGCTACAAGGGCGCCTACGAGCGCTATGGCGGAACATTGAACGAGGAGCAGGCGAGCAGGATCGACTTCGAGCTCAAGACCATTTCCAGAATGGGCTTCCCGGACTACTTCCTCATTGTCCAGGATTATATCGCCGCATCGCGCGCGATGGGCTCGATGGTGGGCCCGGGCCGTGGCTCCGCCGCAGGCTCGGTGGTCGCATATTGCCTTAAGATTACGAATCTCGACCCTATCAGATACAATCTCCTGTTCGAGCGTTTCCTGAATCCTGACCGTATCAGCATGCCTGATATCGACGTCGATTTCGAGGACCTCACAAAGGCCCACGAGTACGTGGAGAAGCAGTATGGTGCGGACCACGTGTCCCGTGTCATCACTTTCGGAACAATGGCCGCAAAGAGCGCCATAAAGGACGTGGCGCGTATCAGCAACCTCAGTATCGACGAGTCGAACCGCCTTGCGAAGATGGTCCCGGACCGTCTGAGCGAAAGGGTGGAGAAGGAGTATCCGTTCAATCCCAAGCTCGATACCCTCAAGCCGGGTTTCAAGCAGATAGAGAAGGAGGTGGACGGAGAGAAGAAGTCCTTCCAGAAGGGTATGGAGGAGGTCGACGTAAAGATAAACCTCAAGAACTGCTACCGTCTGGTGCCGGAGTTCAAGGAAGAGCTCGAGAACGGCCCGGAACTTAACAAGGAAGTGCTCAAGTATGCCCTTCAGCTGGAAGGCTGCATCCGTCAGGTGGGCCAGCACGCCTGCGCCACCATCATCGGTCCTGACACCCTCACGGACCATATCCCTATCTGCCTTTCAAAGGACAAGGAAACCGGTCTGGACGTGTGGACCTCGCAGTTCGACGGCCACTACATCGAGGACGTGGGTATGCTCAAGATGGACTTCCTCGGGCTCAACACCCTGTCCATCATACATTCCTGCCTGAATATGATCAAGGCAGGACACGGGATCGACATAGATATCGAGGCCATCCCTATCGACGACAAGGCCACATACGAGCAGATATACAGCCGTGGCGATACTACGAGCGTGTTCCAGTTCGAATCCCCGGGAATGATGAAATGGCTCCAGAACCTCCATCCGGAGCGTTTCGAGGATCTCATCGCTATGAATGCCCTCTACCGTCCGGGACCTATGGACTACATCCCGTCCTTCGTCGCCAGGAAACTGGGGCAGGAGCCGATAGAATATGACCTCCCGGATATGGAGGAATACCTCGCCGAGACATACGGCGTGACCGTTTATCAGGAGCAGGTCATGCTTCTCTCCCGCAAGCTGTCGAACTTCACCAAGGGTGAGGCCGACAAGCTGCGCAAGGCTATGGGTAAGAAGCAGATAGCCGTGATGATGGAGCTCAAGGACAAGTTCATGAAGCAGGGCATCGAGAACGGCCATCCTGAAAAGACCCTAGACAAGATCTGGAAGGACTGGGAGAAGTTCGCCCAGTACGCCTTCAACAAGTCGCACGCCACCTGCTATGCCTGGGTAAGCTACCAGACAGCCTGGCTGAAATGCCACTATCCTGCCGAGTTCCAGGCCGCCAACCTGTCCTGCAACCTCAGCAAGGCTGAGGAGATTAAGAAGATCATGGCGGACTGCAAGCTCCACAAGCTCAAGGTCCTGAACCCTGATGTCAATGAGAGCGAAGCCGCTTTCACCGTCAACAAGGCCGGCGATATCCGCTTCGGCCTGGGCGGTGTCAAGGGATTCGGCGCCAATATCGTCGAAATGATGATAAAGGAGAGGACGGAGAACGGTCTTTTCGCTGACATCTATGACTTTATGGAGAGGATGAGCGGAATCGTCAACCGCCGTTCGCTCGAGTCGCTCATATTTGCCGGAGCCTTCGATTCGTTCGGATACAAGCGCACCCAGTTCTTCCAGCCTGGTGCCAGCGGAGAGCTGTTCGTCGATGAACTCGCCCGCTACGCCG
The DNA here is from genome assembly GCA_045597895.1 of Candidatus Cryptobacteroides sp. Classification (GTDB taxonomy): domain Bacteria; phylum Bacteroidota; class Bacteroidia; order Bacteroidales; family UBA932; genus Cryptobacteroides. Next base: position 26,070 of record JAZLLA010000033.1, read on the forward strand.
ACAATTTCAAGAAAGATGCACAGGATGCAGGAATGTCCCTTTTCGGTGACGCCGAGGAGGTGAAGCCGCAGCGTCCGGAAATGCCTGCCCCTCCAGCAGAGGAGGACACCCTTGCCCTGCTCCAGAAGGAGAAGGAACTTGTGACAATGTACATTTCCGCCCATCCTCTGGACCGTTATGCATTTGAAATCGAGCAGTTCACCAATTGCGAGGTGGGCGCCCTCCAGTCTAAGGTCGAGGAGTGCGAGATGCAGAAGAAGAACGGCTCCGTGACGTTTGCCGGCATCATCATAGACATTAAGAAGGGTGCGACCCGTTCGGGCTCCCCGTTCCAGAAAGTTGTCCTTGAGGACTTCAGCGGCTCGTACGAGCTCGCTTTCTTCGGAAAGGACTGTGAGGCGTTCCTTCCGTTCCTCAGCCTTCATTCAGAAATCTTCGTGGAAGCGGATATAAAGGAGAAATACTTCCTCAAGCCGGAGGAGCGTGCACAAGGGAAGACTGCTCCTTATACATTGAGGGTGAAGAAGATAACAATGCTCGGCAATGTGACTGAGTCACTTCTCAAATCATTCGCCATCAACGTTGCCACTTCGCAGCTAAATGCGGATTTCAGAAAGAAGCTTGTCAAGCTGCTTAAGGAGAACAAAGGAAAGACGGCCCTCAGTCTGTTCCTCTACGACCCGAAGACCAGGTACAACATAGAGTTCTTCTCAAAGAAATTCCAGGTGGCTGTCACCAACGAATTCCTTTTCGGTCTGCGTGAGCTGGGTATTTCCTATACAGTGAACAACAGGAAGTCCTAGGCTTCGTCCTCGTCCTTCCAGCCTTGTGCACGGAGCGGAAGCTCGGCGCCGTCCGGCGTTACGAGCACGTCTCCGGCTTCCTTCAGGGCCAGATGGCCGATTATGTCGAATGTCTGGAAGTCCTTGCGGAACTGCTCCATCTGAAGGATAGGGATTGTGAACAGGATACGGTAGTCGTTCCCTCCGTTCATCGCTGCGGAGACGGGGTCGATTCCGAGCTCCTTTCCCAGCTGGAACGAATTGCCCTCGAACGGAATCTTGTCAGCATAGATCTTCGCGCCGAGTCCGCAGTCGCGGGTGAGGCGCTTGACGGTGTCGGCCAGGCCATTGGTTATGAAATAACCCATTGACGGGAAGATTCCGGACTTGTCGAGCTGCTCCGGCAGTCCGGCGCTGAGTTCAGGCTTCAGGTAGGCGCCGATGAGCATTCTGTATTGGCCCAGGACTTTTTCGCGGTCGCTGTGGTCGGCTGTCCCATTGTCAAAGGAGTTCTTCTCTCTCTGGAGCAGCTGCATTCCGAGGAACGCGGCGCCGAGCGGACCGCTGACGCAGATAAGGTCCTTGGTTTTCGCCTCAGGACGCTGGGTGCCGGCCTTGAGTGGGGTTGTTCCTGTGGCGGAAACGCTGATGAACAGGCCGTTGCAGGAAGGGACCAGGTCGAGTGAGAGCTTCTTGTAGCCGTGCTCGGTGGCTGCTGCTACGATACCGCTCCAGATTTCGCGGATCTGGGCGAAGTCAAGCTTGGCAGAGACTCCGAGCACCACTGAGAGGGTGACAGGGGAGGACATCTGGGCATAGTGCTCGCCGGTGACGCATATCACGCTCTTGTATCCCAGGTGCTTGAGCGGGAAGTATACCAGGTCGAAATCTATTCCTTCCAGAAGCATTTTGCTGAAGGTGGTGATATAGCCGGGGTCCTTTGTCTCGAACCAGCAGTCTTCGTATGCATTGTATGGGGTTCCTTCGAAGAGGGCAGCGATGGCCTCAACCTTGCCGATGTCTGAAAATGATTTCTCTGCCATGGTATTTGTTTCCGTTTGTCTTTCGCAAACCTTAGATTTGCAGAGTGGTTCACTGCACCAAGGTTTGTACTGCAAAAGTAATAAATTTGTGCTGATAAAGAAAGTTTAACAAAGGACAATGGAGCCGGGCGGTTCTCAGTTATAGCAAATGGGTAAGACCCGTGTATCTTTTTCGTCCCGCCCGGCCCGTTGATCCAGGACCTGAATAAGAATATTGCCTTAGTACGAATAAGGTTTGTAGGTGAAGGATCGGCGGTCCACTGTCCGCAAAAAGCGATGCAAGTTATGAAAAATTTGTTTGTCGGCATTGATATCAGCAAAGAAAAATTGAATCTCTGCTACCAGAAAGACCTTAAGACTGTCCTTGAGGAGGAAGTTGCAAATGACGTAAAAGCCATCAAGAAGGCCCTCAGAGCATCCTGCAAGACGCTTTCCGTTGGGTTGGAAGATGTGCTCATCTGTGCGGAGTACACCGGACGTTACATCTATCCGCTGACGGTGGCCTGCCAGGAATTGGATGTGTTCCTCTGGATTGATGACCCAACACGCATCAAGAACTCGATGGGGCTCACCCGTGGAAAGAACGACACCATCGATGCAGCCAGAATCGCCGAGTATGCCTGTCGCTACAGCGACAAGGCAGTGCGATATTCTGTACCCGACACAGCCTTAGTATCAATGAAAAGTCTCCTGTCAGACAGGGAGTTCCTGCTCATTGACAAGAAGCGTTATCAGTCGCAACTGACTGACCAGAAAAGGTATATGTCTCCCGATGACTTCAAGCACAAGAGCAAGCGCTGGAAGGATATCATCAGCTCCATAGACAAGCAGATACTGGCAATAGATGCGGAGATAGACGCCCTCATCGCCGCGGATCCTGTTCTCAAGCGTCAGAAGGAACTTCTCATAAGCATTGATGGAATTGGAGAGAGGATAGCCGTCAACATGATTGCTATCACCGGTGGCTTCACACGCTTCCAGAACGCCCGCCAGTTCTGCAGCTTCGCAGGGCTCACCCCATACAAGTACGACTCCGGCACATCCGTCCACTCGAAGGCGAAGATATCCAAACGTGCAAATCAGACGATGAAGGTCCTCTTGCACATGAGTGCCGTAAATGTCGCCACACGAATGAAAGAGGGCGAATACAAGGACTACTACGAAAGAAAACTGAAAGAGGGCAAGCATATAATGTGCATCCTGAATGTCATCAGAGCTAAACTTGTGCTCAGAATGTTCTCTGTCATACAGCGAGATACTCCCTACACGAAGCAGTATGCACCAGCCTCATAAGACTATGAAAAACTTCTCAGGGGAAGGCCGCGCGGCCAGGGGCGGAACGCCACGTTGAGCGCAATATATATCCACAGACTACAACGCTGAATCGAAGTGATGACTTTTATTCACGAACTCTTGGAAAATCCATAAGAATATATAGCAATATTAATTGATTCGCAACAATTTAGAGGCGCGCTAATAACAGAAATGCTA
>JAZLLA010000034.1:0-3283 GCA_045597895.1 Candidatus Cryptobacteroides sp.
TCCCCCTTAGATGGAAAAAACTAAGGCTTGCCCATCTCTTATGAGGTGGGCTTATTTTGTATAAAATATGGATAAACAAAGAGTAATTGTATATGTAGACGGTTTTAATTTCTACTATGGATTAAAGGATAATTCATGGAGAAAGTATTATTGGCTTGATCTGGTAAAGTTCTTTGAAAAATTTATCAGAGCAGATCAAGAATTGGTGAAGGTTAAATATTTTTCTGCAAAACCGAATAATATTGATAAAAGCAGACGTCAAAATGCTTTCTTCCAAGCCAATCAGGAGAATTCAAAATTTGAGCTAATTTTAGGAAAATACTTACATAAAACTATAACCTGCCATAAATGCGGATATGTGATTAGCACATACGAAGAAAAGGAAACGGATGTTAGAATTGCGACCCAAATAGTAGCAGATGCTTTAAAAAAACAATGTGATATTGCAATTATCGTTTCTGCTGACAGTGATATGGTCCCGGCAATTGAACTGGCTCAAGAGGCGGGAATAAAGACGTTCGTTTATTTTCCGCCAACTCATTATTCGTCAAATCTGTCTGCACTTTGTAACAACCGACCTATTAATTTGGCCAGATACGAATCTAGATTTAGGCAATCCTTGCTCCCGGACTCTATTTCATTGTCCAACGGATATGTCTTATCTATTCCTCCTGAATGGAAGGCTTGGCAAACGGCTCGCTAAAATTGATTTTTAGATTCGTAAATGAAATTGTAAACGAGAATACGTAAAGCATTACTATTCAATAGTATATCTATTCCCGCCCGAGGCACGGAAAAAACAGAGCTGACTCATTGGCAATCAATGGTTGGCTCTGTTTCTCCTTTGACAGCTGAAGCGCGTCAAGCCCGCAGGGTAAAGGATCAGAGTCCTGTCCCTGACAAGAGGATATCCACAAGTCCCTTGTCCTTGTAATCCTCTTTATTCTGGTCCCAGAAGCCGAAGTCGGCGTCGTAGCACCAGGTTGTCCATGCAATATTGAACTCATCGAACACGGAGATCATGTCCTTTGTCCAAGCATAAGCAAGTTCCCTGTCGACGGGCTCGTATACACCCCATTCTCCGCAGAAGAGCTGCAGGCCGTACCTGGCCGCCACGTCGATGGCATCCTTCATCTGGCTATGGATGGTCTCGCGGTTCCATTCAGTCTCCACGTACTGCTGGAGCTCGCCCTGAAGCTCTTCAGGAGCCTCTGAGAGATCTTCTTCCGTTATCATCTTTCCTGGATATGTAATACTTCCGGCGTAACTGCCGATAGGGGTCCAGCCGGCCCCGCGGTGGGTGAGAACCATAGGGTTGTAGTAGTGGAATGACAGGATAATGTTCGGATCCCCCTCCGGAACCCGCAAGTATTTGAAAGTCTGCACGCCCTGCCACAGGTTGGAGCCTATCACCAGTGTGCGGTTCGGTTCGCGCTCCCTCAGCGCCTTATGGACCTTCTCTATGACGAGGTTCCACTGCTCGTGCTCATCAGCTACAGGCTCGTTCATGAATTCGTATGCAACCCAGTCCGTGCTGTAATCCTTGAGGACGTCGGAAAGCTGATACCACATGTCGATGAGCTGCTGCTGGGCCGCGTCATCCGTGAACAGCGTGTTCTTCATACCCATATTCACGGCATTGAAGTTGTGGCTTCGGATTACGTGGAGATCCACAATCGCCCTTATTTCATACTTGCGCGCCAGGTCCAGGGCGTTCGTGAGAAGGTCCCAGGCCTCCTGCAGCTTGTTGCCGTCCTCGTCCCAGAACTGTTCCTCGTCGATAGGGATACGCACGTGGTCGAAGCCGAGTTCATGAAGACGCGCGAAGTCATCTTCCTGGATGTGGTTAGCGCGGGCTTCACCGCGCACCAGGCTCTGCGACAGCCAGTGGCTGAGGTTGGTGCCACGCTTGATCTTGAATCCTTCAAGCTGCTCCGCGTTCCGCGAGCATGATGACAGCATCATACCGGATGCCGCCAGGAGGCATAAAGCCCATTTTGTGAATCTGTTGCCTTTCATACTTTTCTAGTGTATACCATTTGTGGATGTAATCGAACAAAACCGACCCAATGTAGTTATTAATGCTCAATTTTGCTAATTAATTCAAAAATTCATTCGTATATTTAAAAGTTGGAACGACTAATCATTAATTATTTAAAATCATACTGTTATGAAAAAGACCTTCAAGTATCTTCTGACCGTCGCCGCAGCCATCGCAGCCCTTGCCTCCTGCAAGAGCAACAACAGCGAGGTGATGCACATCGACTACGAAGAGTACACCCTTGACAACGGACTCAAGGTTATCCTCCACGAAGACCACAGCGACCCTATCGTCGCCCAGGCCATCGCATTCCACGTCGGAAGCGCCCGCGAAAAAGAAGGAAAGACCGGCTTCGCCCACTTCTTCGAGCACATGCTCTTCCAGCGCTCCGAGAACCTCCCGCGCAATGCATTCTTCAACAAGATCGCCGACATGGGCGGCGACTTCAACGGAGGCACCTCGAACGACTACACCATCTACTACGAATGCGTTCCCCGCAACGCCCTCGAAAAGATCCTCTGGATGGAATCCGACCGTATGGGATTCTTCATCAACACCGTTACCCAGAGCGGCCTCGAGCGCGAGATCGACGTCATCTGCAACGAGAAGCGCCAGACCGAGGTGAACAACGCCTACGGAATGATGGATGACGTGATGTGCAAGAACTTCTTCCCTAAGAGACATCCTTACAGCTGGACCGTGATCGGCGAGTTCGAGGACATCAAATCAGCCACCATCGAGGACGTAAAGGACTTCTACGGCACATACTATGTCCCTTCAAACGCAACTCTCTGTATCGCCGGTGATTTCGACCCTGATGAAGTAAAGGCACTCATAGACAAATACTTCGCGGAGATTCCGAGCCACCCTGTAGCAAAGCCTGAGGTCTGGGACGTCACCCTTGACGAGACCAAGGAGCTGTACTACGAGGACCAGTTCGCCAGCATGGCGGCAGTCGATGTGGAGTGGTCATCAGTGGCTTCCGGACATGAGGACGAGGCTGCTCTCGATGCATTCATCAGCCTTTTCGGCGACGGCAAGAATTCACCTCTCTACAAGAATATCGTGGAGAAGAACCTCGCACCTGCTGTTTCAGCATATAATTATTGTCGCGAAAGCGCCGGTCAGGTCGGCATCAACATCACGGCTTATCCGGGAGTCGATATCGACGATATCATGGCAGGCATCGAGCAGGCCATGGTTGACTCCGAGGCTAACGGTGTCGACGAGGAGGAGCTTGCT
>JAZLLA010000035.1:0-69099 GCA_045597895.1 Candidatus Cryptobacteroides sp.
CCGGTCTCCCGGGACTCTTCTCCTCAATGCAAGGAACGGGCACTTTCCTTTTTACCCAATATATAATGTACGTCCAGCCGCGGCAGGGCTTAGCTCAATAGGACTCCAAATCGCGCTTCACGCGACACGAAGTCCTGTAACATTAATGGTCGTCCTGACTTAAGAAATCATTCCAAATATGTCCAGGAACTACTTAATCGCAGTGAGGAAATATAAGTAAACTTCTAATAGAGATTCTAATCTCAAAAACAGCAAAGCACTGTCCGTTTAAATTCCCGGGCAGTGCTTTGGTGAATGGGATGCTGTCATCAACTCGTATTAATTGAAATACGAAGCAAGTTTGTCCTTTATTCCCAATAGATCAAATGAGCTTTCGCATCTATCTAACATTTTTCCTTCAGGCGAAAGGATGATGAAAGTAGGCAAGACGGAAACGCCGTATTTATTGACTTCGTCATCAGATGCGAGGATAACGGGCCAGTCCATTGATTCTTGTTCAATAGCTGCGATACCGTTCTGCACGTCCGTTTCAGAACAGTTAACTCCAACAATTTTAAGATTCAAATTTGAACATTCTTGTCTGATTTCTTTGATAACAGGTACAGATTCGATGCAAGGCCCACACCATGAAGCCCAGAAATCCATCAAGATATAAGAAGTCCCGTCCATAATCGAATAAAGGCTTAATTCCGCTCCATCTTTGTCCTTGCCGATAATGTCTGGAACTTTATCGCAATCATTCAAAGCATTGTATGCCAGAATGTCGGATGCCATTCTCTGTATGCTTTCATCTTGTTTAATAATTTCCCCTGCCATTGCCATAAGGTTGTTCATTTCATCAGTTGACATTTTATTGCCTTTCGTTGAAATGAGCATTGATAAAGCCTGAAGGCCCACAGGGTTGTCAGGATTAGCTTTGTATGCGTCTTCACAGAGAGCAATGATAGCATCATCTCGCATTTGCCCCAAGGAATGCGCTGTCGTCATGTCTCCAGAAGTATATGCAGCCATTATTGCATCCTGATCTTTTAAGTATATATCCATCAATGAATTTTGAAGGGAGTTCAATGACTCATTGATCTTGCCACCTTTCACGGTGTTTTCTCCAAGATTGACATAAATTTTTCCCTTTTCCGCAATAACGGAAACTGTGTATGCGTTTTCCTTGGGAGTTAGTCCATTGCCAGATAATGTAATTTCCATCATCTTTGTGTTGTCGGCAGACACATTAAATTTGAAAGAACCGTTAAAGATTGGCGTTTCAGTTTCAACGGTCTCATCTCCATATATATAAAGAATCGCCTTGGCATCTTCAGGAACCGTGATAGAATCTGATACAGTGCCGATAATCTTACAATTATTGCCGACATTGTTGCATGATACAATCTGAATTACAGTGAATAAAAGAAGGAAAATCTTGTTTCGCATATCAGTTTTTAGATTATTAGTTTATACTCAACTATCTATTTTACCCCGTTCAAATTCTCGGTTTTTGGATTACACGGATTACAAGAGAAACAAAATAAACAATCAGACCATATAAGACAGGGAGCAAAGCAACTTTAATTCCTCCGCAAATGACGGAGAACTTAGGCATTTCAGGTGTCATCTGGATTGCATCACATATTTGGCGCAAGCCTAACAATGTGGTAAAAATGGAGAAGGCCAATGCCCCGATTCCAATTTCCTTTACCCATCGCGGTGCCTTCCATGCAGTTATCAATATAGCAATGAGAAAAACGGAAATTACTACCATATTGCCCAATCCTCCTTCAAGGAACAAAGAGGATATAGTTTCTGTTGGTCTTTCGATAATTTCTTGATGTGCCACTCCTAATGAGTCCACAACGTAATATACTTCTTCTTTCATTTTTTTAAAATTTCATTCACTCCAAATTTCGACAAAACCTTCTGTTTCCCCAAAAATAAAACCTATTCCAGCCCTGTTAAAACCCATTGTAGAGGCAATTTTCTTGCTTGACATTCAAATTATGCCTAATTTTAACACGCAATGAAAGTCAGTGGAAGAATCGCTTATTGGCTGGTCGCTGTTACTCTTGTCGCCTCCATACTTACAAGCCTTGACTACACTTTGTCACAGGCTACTTTTGTTGCACTCCTGTTTTGTCCTTGTGCATTAGCTTTGGAATACTGGATGCCGAAAGCGAGGAAGGCCATTGACAAAATATATCTGTCACTGGCCATTCTGATGTCAGTCATAACCCTGACCCTCGTTATTCATAGTGTAATAGGTCCAGAAGCGCCTACGGGAGCCTATCCGTTGCACCAAAAAGACATATCCCCCATTCTTACAAATCCTGCATTCTTAGGGCTAATTCTTACCTCCCTTTCGGTTGGGGATTACTTATGGACCAGATGGCTCTCCAAGAGGTTCAAAGAAAAAGACCGTAGCATCACATTCTTCTCGGACCGAAGAAGCGTGACGATTCCTGTAGCAGATATAACATACATCGAATCCAATGACACTGAAGTCAGGATTATCACTGTTTCCGGAGAGTCATACAGGAACAAGACCGGTATCAGCCAATGGGAGAACTTGCTCGGTGACGGATTCCTTCGGATTCACCGCTCATATCTGGTCAATTTTTCCTATGCCAAGTATGTCGGAGCAGACACAATCATCATCGGAGAAACACAGCTACCTATCTCAAAGAAATATAAAGAATCGATTGCTTTAAGGTACGAATATAATAGTAACAAATAACATTTTTCCTTGTTATAGGGGATAAGGCAATTTGGACTGGATGTTGGAATAAATCAGATACTTATTTCTTTCTCGCCGCCCCAAACCATATCAGAACGTATGCTATAACAGCTCTCCAAGTTTTATGATTAATTGCTAACTTCACCACGACAAATCATAGTCACATTTTTATGTCGAAAAGAATAACCAATGTTATACGCTACCTCGGAATCATCGTCTTGATTTTTATGGCGATTGGCATAGCTATGTGCTTCAGATTATCTATAGTCGAAAAGATAGAAGTAACGGATACTAGCGTACAGGCTATTCTAGAGCAGGCGGTGGATTCAATTAAGATTATAACCCCTGCCAAATGCCATGTTGCTCTGTTCGTGGAGACTACTGAAAATTCATTAACGCTTAATGTTGGGGTTCCTAACGTTTTTGAAGTTTCGGAGGAAATAAAAGGCTGTTTAAAAATTAGCGGCATCAATATCTTTTGGGAGGATGATATTTTGAGCAGTGACATCCCCGCAATCTATAGGGCAACGGGGAAGAAATCCGTATTTCTCATCCTTTCACAATATGGCTTTAACCGTTATATCAATTCGGATTTGGAACGTCCGATCTTAAAGTGTCTTGATAGTCTGAATCGTTACCATAAGTATATTGACGGGCAATGGACCGTTTCAACTTTTGAAGAAACGGTGATTGAGCAACATGACAGAGAGTTTGAGCGATGGAGGCAGGAACATCCTGACACATTAGAAGATTCAAAACCTGTGATCACTCCTGTTTTTGCCGAGAAATATGACAGCCTTACCGACAAAAATTTCAATGCTTTCCTCTACGATTGGGAGCAGTGGTCGGATAAGATGCGTTCCATGTCAACCGATTCCATGCTTAATGCAGTCATCGCTCGAGTAATGTCTGATTACAATATCGGGGACAGTGCGGACACTTGCAAGTTCGTGTCATTCTTTGATGATGTGGAAGTCCGCAAATATTCCGGGAAATACAATGAATATCCCGAAGCTCTGGATAATATGGGTACATATGATGATGCCGGATGGGAATACATGATGAAAGCCTCTGAGCGGTATCGCTATGTTCCGTCTATTGATTCGTGTGAGAACATATTATATGTAACCACGGAAATCAAAAGGCTTCTGTCCTTATATGTCGGTGGCGTATGCGAGTCTGAAGACGATCGTTTTGATGATTATGAGAAGTGGACTCCAATCAGAGATGATAGATTGGCAACTCTTCGGCAGTTGATCCCTGTTGTCAGAGGTCATTGGGGCGGGCATTGGCATATTTGTTCTATGCCGATTATTTACAGCATCCATGTGTTTGATGACGGATTTATCGTTGAAATGAGGACTTCCTGGTGCACAGGTGAGACAGTTTTTTATCCTTTTGATCCATCCCGCCCAAAAGAATCATCCGGAGAGTGGATTGAATAAGGAGGACTTTCCGCGATATTCGAGTATTATCGCATCTTGACTTGAACTGAGTCGGGGTAGGCGGATGTTATAGCTTACGTTTCTTTGCGTAGACGCACACGAACTATGTCCGTCCGACAGCAAATTCATTGAATAACCTTCCGAGAACCCCACGATGCTCTTCGTCGCAGATGCGATGTGGCAGCATTCGTCCTTCGAGTAGCAGTTATATGTTTCAGACAGCACAAGACTGCCGTCCTTGATGACGGCTATCTGGCATATATTTGATTCCGTGTCTTTCATCTGCATCTGAACGGTGTTCAATTGATCCTGACTTTGAAGCGATATGCCCATAATTTGAAGACCCGAAAAAAGGCCTTCAGGAGTTGAAGGCCAGGGCTATGATGTTTTCGAGAGTGTAGGCGGCGAAGGCGAGGAAGACTGCCAGAGGCCATTTGAGGCCGAGGAGCAGGACGACCAGTATGGAGGCCGCAACGAGGACCAGAAAGACTATGCGCAGTGTCCAGGTGCGCCTGTCGGCGGATTTGCCCTTGCCGAACTTGAAAGCGAACATTGGAATCTCACTCACAAGAAGGGCGCTGAGAATCAGAGCCAGCGCCGGAAGTGCCCAGGAGTGGGAGCAGAACGCAGCGACGGCGGAAGCCGGAGCGCTGTAGATGAAACTGCACAGCGAAGCGCAGATCATTGCGCTCGGAGGAGTGGCAAGGCCGATGAACGAGTCGTGCTGGCGTTCGTCGACATTGAATTTCGCCAGTCTGAGGACTGAAAAGACTGCCAGCACCAGCGGAACATAGATCCAAAAACCGGAAACGCCCAGACTCTTCATAGCGCAGTGCAGCATCAGTGCCGGCAGAACGCCGAAGCTGGTCGCATCGCACAGGGAGTCGAGCTCCTTGCCAATCTCCGAATAAGCCCCAAGGGCACGCGCCGCAAGGCCGTCGCAGAAATCGAAGACGGCAGCGGCCAGCATCGCAAGGAAAGCCAGGTCCGGCCTCCCATTGAATGTGAATATCACCCCCACGGCTCCGCACAGGAGGTTCATGGAGGTGATAGTATTCGGAATATGTTTCTTCAATGACATTTTACTTGATACCGAGCTTCTTTGCGATATCCTTAGGGAGGGCATCCTTATGGATCACGAGGTCGATGCTCTTGCCAGCTACGAAAGCCTCTGAGCAGTACCACATTCCATTATACTTGCCCGTAACGCCCCAGGAGTTCTTGACCATATAGAACTTGCGGCCGAACTGATCCTTGGCAATACCGTAGATATGCATGCCGTGGTCGTCGGTAGTGGTCTTCCTGTCGAACTCGGCCTGACGCCACTCCTGTGTAGGGGTGATCTCAACCGGAGCCTTGACCTCCGCCGGCTTCGAATCATCCTTTCCTACCCAATGCTCCTGATCGGAACCCGGAGCAGCGGTGGCGGCAGCGTCGATGAGCTGTCCGAGACCCTGGCGGGTGAAGCCGGACTCGCTGCAGTCGGTACCCCAGGCTGCGGTGTAGCCGTGCTCGAGGGCATAGTCGAGGACCTGCATGAACTCGTCGAGAGGGAGGTTCCAGGCCTCGTCCCAGCGCCAGTTGTCGCAGACCTCGATGGCGAACTTGGTATAGAACGGATGGTGGGTGAAGGAAGTGATGGTGACGTAGTCGTCAGGGTTGATCTTCATCGCATCGCGGTAGGATGCAGGGGTGTATTCGGTTCCATTGACAGTGAAAGTCTCAGGGTACTCGCCGAGGTAGGCGTCGAGGATGCCCTGGAAACCGTTCTTCCAGGCAGTGGTGAGGGTTCTGTTAGGAACCTTGGCGACAGCCTGTATGTATGCCTTGAGCACTGCGTCGAGCTCCGACTGTGCAGGGAGGGCGGTGCCGTAGTTCATTCCGGTCATGGCCTCGTTAGGGACGATACCGTAGTCGCGGACAACGTGGAGCACGTCATCGGCCTCGGAACCGGCGCCGAACGTGAGGTTTCCGTCGAGGCGGACATACTTGTCGGCCCTGTCGGCGTATGAGTGGCTGACTACGAAGAACTCGCTGAAGTCAGGATACTGGTCTTCGGAGAGCTTGTTGATCCTGATGGCCTCGGACTCGAGGAAACTTATGGTGGAGAAGGCCCAGCAGGTACCGCTGGAGGCCTGGTTCTTTACAGAAGTTACGGGGAGTTCCTTCACTGTGGTGAACTGAAGTTCCTGCGCTGCAGGAGCTGCTGACTGGGCGGCGGCGAATGAAGCGGCGGCGGCCAGGACGCAGATAGTTGTCAATGTTCTTTTCATATAGATGTGGTTTGATAGTCTGTAAATGCAAAAATAGGAAAAAAAATCCTAATTTTGTAAGGTTAAAACCTAAGTCATGAACAGTATCAAAGAATGTGCGGTCGTAGGATACGGAAGCTGGGCCACCACCCTGGTCGGACAGCTTACCCGCAAGGGGATAACGGTCCACTGGCACGTCACGAACCCGGAAGTCACTGAAGGAATCCTCAACGAAGGACGCAACCCTAAATATGTCAGCGACATGGAGCTTGACACAAACCTTCTGGTAATCTCCGATGACATAAACGAGGCGGTCAGGGACTGCGAATTCGTCATCCTCGCCTGCCCTTCCGCATTCCTCAAGAAAGTCCTCGAGCCCCTTACGGAAAAGCTCGACAACAAATACATCATCTCAGCCATCAAGGGCATCGTCCCTGACGAGTACTGCACCGTGCTGGAGTACATCCATTTCGTATACGGCCTGTCATTCAAGCAGCTGGGAGTGATAGCCGGACCCACCCACGCCGAGGAGGTCTCACGCGGGAGGCTTTCGTTCCTCACAGCCGCCGGAGCCTCCGAGGAGACCAATGCCCGCATCGCCGAAATGCTGGAAAGCGACAGCCTGCGCATCGACACCTCCAGGGACATCTACGGCATCGAATACGCCTCAGTGCTGAAGAACATCTACGCCATCGCGGCCGGCATCGCATCCGGCCTGGGATACGGTGACAACTACATCGCAGTCCTGATCACCACCTGCGCCGCCGAAATGGAGCGCTTCCTGAACGAAAGCTATCCGTTCGAGCGCAACACGAACAGCCGCGCCTACCTCGGGGACCTGCTGGTCACCTGCTACTCGAACTACAGCCGCAACCGCAGGCTGGGCTCCCTCATCGGCCGCGGATGTACCGTGAAGAGCGCAATGAACGAGATGACAATGGTGGCGGAGGGCTACTATGGCGCCAGCTGCATCAAGAAAACCAGCTACCGCAAACAGATATCAATGCCTATCGCCGACATGGTCTACAGCATCCTGTATGAAAAGGCCAGCCCGCGCAAGGCAATGAAAGCCCTCGAACTCCGCTGATGCCCACAAAGAGTCCTGCCAGAAAGAAGCGGAAAAAGAGTGTCCGGAAAAAGAAGGTCAATGTCAGCCCGCTGCTGGCAGTGGCCGTAGCGGCAGCGCTCATCTTCCTGCTAATCATACTCCCCCGCCGGAACAGGCCCCACGCCGATGAAACCGGCGCCAAGGTCCCGGATATCCCGTTCAGCTCGTTCGGGATCGACATCTCACACAACAACTCCGGCCCTATCCTCTGGGACTCCCTCATGGTGCTCACCGACAATGAGGGCAGGACAATAAAGGACCTCCAGGCCGCCAGGCACACACGCCCGGTGAAATTCGTCTTCATCAAGGCAACAGAAGGGGCCGCGATGCGCGACCCGAAGTTCAAGACACTGTGGGCCGAAGCCGGAGAGCACGACATCAAGCGCGGAGCCTACCACTTCTTCAGATCGTCCAAGGACGGAGCCATCCAGGCACGCAGCTTCATCGCTACGGTCGGCGACCTGCGCCATTCCGACCTGCCGCCGGTGCTGGACATCGAGACCATACACCGCGGCTGCTCGCACAAGATGCTGAACGAGCGCGCCCTGGTCTGGCTCAAGAACGTGGAGGAGCATTACAGGCGCACTCCGATTGTATATACTTCCGACGATTTCGCGAAGAACGTCCTGAGCAAGGAAATAACTGACAACTATCCGATCTGGATAGCCCATTACAGGACGGAACGGCCGGTATTCCAGGACTGGGAGTTCTGGCAGTTTACAGACAAGGCCCTTGTATACGGAATACAAGAGCCTGTGGATCTGAATGTCAGGAAATAATCATTCAGCCTGATAGACTTTCTCACCCTCGAACCAGGTGGATACCACCCTGGCCTTGTGGATATCTGTGACAGGACAGTCGAATACATCCCTGTCTGCGAGGACGAAGTCCGCCCATTTGCCCACCTTGATGCTTCCGCGTTCATTCTCCAGACCGAGTTGCCAGGCACCGTTGATGGTGAGGGCCTGGAACACCTGGTCGAGCGTAACAAGTTCCTCCGGATCGAACACCGGAGTCAGTCCACCGGAAGAGAGCGGCAACTGGCCGCTTATGGCGATCTCCATTATTCCGAACGGGTCCTGAGGGCAGACCTCGTTGGCCGGGAAGTCCGAGTGGCTGGTGACCTTGACCCCTGCGTCGAAGAAGGACTTGATAGGGTATGCGTGACAGGCATACTGTTCATCCATGAACGATTCCATCAGTTCGACGGTCTCGTCGCTCGCCACGTGCCAGGTCATTCCTGCGGTGCAGGCGATATTGTTTTCGGCGAAGCGCTGGAAGTCTTCCTTGCGAGGGTGGCGGATGTGGACGAGGCAGTTGCGGTGGACACCATCACCACCCTGGATATAAGCATCGGTGGCCTCTGTGATGGCGTTGTCACCCATTACGTGGGTATGGACGGTAAGGCCCCTGGAGTTGCATTCACGGGTGATTTCAGCGAGGCGGTCCACTGACCAGAAGCTCCTGTATGTGCTTCCGTCCTTGTAAGGCCTGGACATTGCGCCGCTCTTCTGCTCCACACAGCCGTCCATGAACACCTTCAGGTATTCGGGGCGGACGTGGGCGGTCGAATATTTTTCATTGAGTGAGTCCAGATAGTCGATCTGGGAGTCCATATCATTCTGCCAAGGCTCGACTTCATAGGTCATCGGGAGCATTATCTTAAGCTTTCCCTCATTGTCCAGACGGTTTGCGACTTCATAGAATATGCCCGGATGGAAGCAGTTGCTCCAGCCCTCCATATAGGCGGTGTAGCCGGTGGAAAGAAGGAGTTCCTGTGAACTGAGAAGGGCAATCTCCGCCAGATCTTCATTTATGACTTCATTATAGTCGATACCTCCCATACGCTGAACGAATCCGGTGGCGCGTTCGTTCAGGTATCCTGTCGGATAGCCGTTCGAGTCGAGCTGCAGCAGTCCGCCATCTATCTCATTGACAAGGACTTCACCCGTATCGGAGAGTATGCCGCAGCGGCGCAGGCACTCGGAGTTGCAGAACACGTTGTGGCCCGTGGCGTCGATCAGGACGGTGGACACACCGTGGGTGGCTGCGTCGATCTCGGCGAGGGCAGGCTGGTCGGGCATTATTATGTTGTAGTTCCAGCCGAAGCCCAGCAGGCAGTTCTGTTTGTTTTCAAGCGAAGTGAGGGCGGCGGCCTCGACCTTGGCCATTACAGTGGCCTTGTCATCCTCGTGGCCGAAGATTACGCCGCCTTTCAGATTGGCCAGCGCAAGCGGCATCAGGTAGTGGGCGTGTCCGTCGGTGAACGACGGGGTCACCATTCCTTTGCCGGTGTGGTCGATTACATCGGTCACACCTTCCTTGATGTACTTCGTGGCACCGGCCCTGTCACCGGCATAGACATATCTTCCGTCCTTGACGGCTATGGCCTCGACAACAGGGTTGTCCTCCTCCGCGGTGTGAATGGTACCATAAACGACTGTGTCGGCAGTTCTGTCACTGCAAGCGGCGGCCGTCAAAAGCGCGGCGGCCAGCGGGATAATCAGTTTTCTCATACTATTTGCATTCTCAACTCCGCCAAAGTTAGCAAAATTGAATGACAAATGAGAAGGCTGAGGCACAATTATGATTTAAGGGAACGTATGGTTTTCGCTACGTTGATGAGGTGGTCACCGACACGCTCCGCGTTGGAGCTCATAGACAGGTACTGCGCTCCGACGGCCGGGGAGCATATTCCATCGGAAAGCCTTGCGATGTGGTTGTCCTCCATTTTCTTTGTAAAGTCATCGATCTCTTCCTCCACGATGTTCGCTTTGCCGAGGGCGCCGAAATCTTCGTCGATATATGACTTGATCGCGTACTCGTACAGTTCTCCGAGCAGTCTGCGAAGCTCCTGAATCTCCTCAAGGGCCTTTTCGGAGAATGAAGATGCCGTGTCTTTCAGATACTGGGCATACTCCGTGATATTCTCGGCATAGTCACCGATACGCTCGATGTCCCGGACCGTACGGTAGGTCCCCGAGAGATAGATATGGTCCTTTTCTGCGAGGCCGCGTCTTCCGGACAGGTCCACTACGAATGCAACGATCTGGTTGTTAAGCCAGTCCAGTTCGTCTTCCGTGTGCCTGAACTCGTCAATCCGCCCGAGGTCGAGACTTGATACCATCTCCAGCGAAAGGTTGAAGTTGCGCATCGCCAGAGCAGCCATGTTCACTATCTCGTTCTTTGTCTGAAGCACCGCGATAGGAGGAGTCTTGAGCATGTTCCTGTCGATGTAATAGAATCTGGACCTGTTCTTTTCTTCCGGCTGCACATCATCCGGAATTATCCTGCAGACCAGTTTCACCAATGCATTGGTGAGCGGAAGGATCAGTATTACGGTGATGACGTTGAAGATGGTGTGGAACATTGCCAGCTGCTCCTGAGGGGCGTCAGGGAACATTGACTGGAACAGGGAACCGAACGTTACGCCTCCGGTTACGACCTTGATGACAAAACCGGCCAGCAGGAACGTCACGACACCGCTGACGTTGAAGAAAAGGTGGATGAGGGAGGTCCTCTTGGCGTTCGTGCCGGAGGTCATACCGGCTATGAGCGCCACTATGCAGGATCCGATGTTCGAACCCATGGTTATGAATATGCCCTGGTCCAGGGAGATCAGTCCGGCACAGAGCATCGCTATGGCCACGGAAGTCATTACGGATGAGCTCTGAATGATTGCCGTGAATACTGCTCCGATAATCACCAGCAGGATAGGATTGCCTATCCTTGAAAGGAACATCTTCACACCCTCAAGCTGGGCGAAGTCGCTCATCGAGCCGCTCATCATGCTGAGACCCACGAAGAGCATTCCGAAGCCGGCAAGTATGCCGCCGACCTTCTTGCCCATATCCCTCTTGGCGAACAGCGCGAGGAAAGCTCCTATGCCGGCGAATGCGGAGAATATTATCGTAGTGGATATCGCGCCTGCGCCGCCGAACATTCCGAGGGCCACGATCTGCGCCGTGACGGTCGTTCCTATGTTCGCTCCATAGATGATGGTCGCCGCCTGGGTGAGCGACATTATCCCCGCATTGACGAAACCGATGACCATCACAGTGGTCGCTCCGGAGCTCTGGATGGCTGCCGTGCCTACGGTTCCTATCCCCACTCCCAGAAGACGGCTGCGGGCGGCCTTGGAAAACAGGGACTTGAGCCTTGCGGAGCTCGCGGATTCGAGATTCGAGCTCATCATCTGGCAGGCTATGAGGAAAATTCCGATGCCTGCGACAAGCGTAAGGACAGCTGAAATAACAATACTTGTAGTCATATATACATTCGTTTCCGGGTGCAAAAGTGATGTAAAAATGCAAGCCTTCAAAACGTTGACCGGCGATTTAACAGAATCTTAACAATTATCTCATATCTTTGTAACAGTATGAAGACTATCTTAATAGTGGAAGATGATGCCGATATCCGCGAGATTCTCTCCTTCAACGTAGAGAACGCCGGGTATTCGGTTATCGGCGCCGCCTCTGCCGAGGCGGCTGAAGGATCCGTCGATAAAGCATCCCTGATCCTTCTGGATGTCATGCTTCCCGGAATGTCCGGCTATCAGTTTGCAAAGAAACTGCGTTCCGAAGGGAATGATGTCCCTATCATATTCCTGACAGCAAGGACAGCGGAGAATGACCTCCTGACCGGTTTCAGCGCCGGAGGAGACGATTATATCTCCAAGCCGTTCTCCATCAACGAAGTGCTGGCGCGGATAAAGGCCGTCCTCGGAAGGGCAGTGAAATCGGATGTCGTAACCGTTGGCGGCATCGTTGTGGACAGACTGCTGAAAACGGCTTCCGTAAATGGAAGGACGCTCGAACTTTCACGCAAGGAATATGAGATACTCGAACTGCTGGTCTCCAACAAGGGACAGTGCTTCTCGCGTGCGGACATCATTTCACGACTTTGGAAGGATGCTCCGTATGTCCTGGAAAGGACCGTGGACGTCCATATCGCCAGGCTGCGTTCAAAGCTCGGCGATGAAAGGAATATTATTCAGAACAAATCCGGTTTCGGTTATTACGTATGAGTTACAAGTTCAAACTTCTGGGCAGCCTTGCAGCAATCTTCTGCATAGGCGCCGCCATGCTGGTCGCTGTCGAGATAGGCAGCGAACGCAACTGGAAACGCTCCGTGCTTCAGTCCAGGCTTGAAGCATACACGGATATCATAGACGTGGCAGGTGACTCCACCGCCAGCATAGAAGAGCTTCTTCCGGATGACATCCGCATCACCGTCCTCACTCCGGACGGGACGGTCACCTATGACTCCTACGAACCGTTGGCCGCCCTGGACAACCATCTGGAGAGGCCTGAAATCCACGATGCCCTGACTGACGGCGACGGCTACGCCATACGCCAGTCGGAGACGGCAATGCGGAAATATCTCTACTTTGCAAAGGAATACGACGGATGCATCATACGTGCGGCCCTTCCGTTCGAGGTCAATATGGAAAAGTATTTCAGACCGGACTGGGTGCTTCTTATCGGTATCATCCTGCTCTTCGCGGTGCTGCTGTTGCTGGCCATATTGTTCTCCAGGAATTATGAGAACGGTATCAGGAAGGCATCTGAAGATGCAGCGAAAGAGCTGAAGCACTCCCTTACCAGCAATATTGCCCACGAACTGAAGACCCCGGTGAGCAGCATACGCGGCTACCTGGAGACCATAATCGAGAATCCGGATATATCTGAAGACAAGAAGAATCTCTTTATCGACCGCTCTTATGCACAGTCCATAAGGCTCTCCGAACTCATCCGCGACGTTGCACTCATTACCAAACTTGAAGAAGCCCCCGAGCAGTTCCGTATCGAGCCTATAGACCTGTGCAATATCGTAACGGAGGTGAGCGATGAATTCGAGAGCGCCCTCCACAAAGAGGAAATGAAGATAATCAGCTACGTCCGGGACCAGACAATGATGAACGGCAACCGCAGTCTGATGTATTCAGTGATACGCAACCTTGTCGAGAATTCTGTCAAGTACGCGGGAAAGGGAACTGAAATACACATAGAGGCCAGCCGCCACACTGACCACATCGAACTGTCATATTACGACGACGGCAGAGGAGTCAGTGAATATCAGCTGGGACATATCTTCGAGCGTTTCTACAGCATTCCGGGAAAACCGGGAAGCACGGAAGGTTCCGGACTCGGGCTTTCCATAGTCAAGAATGCCGTCATGTTCCATAAGGGAACCATATCAGCATCCATCAGGAAGGAAGGAGGATTGCGCTTCGATATGGAATTCAAGCGCTAATCCATCAGGCTTTCAATCATGGCCTTGGCCACGGAGCGGGACGCGCCGGCGCCACCGAGGGCGGCGCGTATGTCCGCGTAGTCGGCCAGCATGCGGGAGCGGTAGTCATTGTCCCCGGTGAGCCTGGCGAGTTCGGCGGTGACGGCGTCAGGATTGAAATCCTCCTGGATGAGTTCGCGGAAGGCGGGGCGGTCGACGATGAGGTTGCCCAGGCTGATGTATTTGATGTGGTCGGCGACCTTGAGGATGTGGCGGGCGGCAAAGATGGTGAGCTTCGATGCGCTCCAGCAGACGACCTGCGGGGTGCCGATGAGGGCGGCTTCGAGCGATGCCGTGCCGGAGTTGATAACCGCAGCGTCGGCATATTTGAGGACGTCATAGGTCCGTCCGAAGACCAGTTCGACATTCTTCCTCCCGGCGATGTACGGTTCATAGTCCTCGGCTGTCCTGGACGGAGCCCCGGCGACGATGACCTTGCATCCCACGCGGTCCGCGACCTCCATGCAGACCGGCATCATACGCGAGATCTCCCCCTTTCTGGAGCCGGCGAGGACGGCGATGTAGCTTTCATCGCAAGGACGGCTGAATCCGTGGGAGTCCACTGCGTCGATGAGGGGATTGCCCTTGTATATGAACGGGATGTGTCTCTGCTCGAAGTACGGAATCTCGAACGGGAACACGATGAAGAGCCTGTCGACCCACTGCTTGAGCTTCCTGTTCCTGCCCTCGCGGGAGGCCCAGGTCTTCGGGGCTATGTAGTAGAAGACCTTGAATCCGTGGTCGTGGGCGAAATGCGCTATCTTGAAGTTGAATCCCGGGTAGTCGATGAGGATGACCACGTCCGGTCTCCAGGCCAGGATGTCGCTCTTGCAGAGCTTCAGGTTCGCGGACAGCTTGCCAGCCTTCGCCAGCACGTCGCTCACCCCCATCACTGCTCCTTCCTTGTAGTGTTTCACCAATGGTGACGGACGCTCCGCGGAAGCTCCGGTTTTCTCCGCTGAAAACGCTCCGAAAATCGGACTTCCGTCTCCGCTTCCTTCAATACCCGTTGTTGCTGCAAGCATCAGGTCGCCGCCCCAGAAGCGGAACTCCGCTGCGGGGTCCTCGGCCCTAAGACCCTTGATGAGGTTGGAGCCGTGCAGGTCTCCCGATGCCTCTCCGGCGATGATGTAGTACTTCATTGGAATGGATTATTTGGCCTTGAAGTCCTCGTTGAAGGAGGACTGGAGGGCAGGGATGGACTTCTGGTCGGTATTGTCGAAGATATGCTTGGTCACGGTGATGTAGCCTTCGGAAATCAGATGGTGGTCGGCGAGCGCGCGGTCGTCGTCGTCCACGAAATAGCCAGCCATCCGATAGAGGGTCTCCCCTTCCTCGGCCTGCACTGCCGACGGATCGAGCTTGTGTCCTGTCAGGTCGATGCCTTTCTCTGCGAACCACTCGCGGGTCCAAGGAACGAACTCCTTGGCCCAATGGCCGTATCCCATCGTTCCCACGCGCACGCCCTTGATACTGGCGGCGGGGATGTCGGGGACGTTCACGTTATAGAACGCTCCACGCTCGAACGGAAGTGCCATAACCTTGGCTATCAGCGCTGGAAGAAGCTCAGCGCAGGCAGAAAAATCAGCAGCCGGGGACATATTGTCAAGGGAGATGCCGACGGCCGGGATACCGTTGATGGCGGCCTCCATTGCTGCTCCGAGGGTAGCGGAGTAACAGGCGGCGGTGGCGGCGTTCGAGCCGTGGTTTATGCCGCTGACCACAAAGTCGGGCTTCCCGTCGGTGAAGACCTCGTCGATGGCGAACTTGACGCAGCTGGCGGGAGTGCCGTCGAGGTAGATCCAGCGGACTCCGTCCACCGTTCCCAGCTCACGGACAGCCATGGGCTGGAAGCCCATAGTAAGTCCGATGGCTACTGATGACTGGTGATATTTGGGCGCAATGACGGTAATCTCCCCGAAGCCTTTCATCATCTCCACAAGCGTGTGGAGGCCTTCTGCACGGTACCCGTCGTCGTTGGTCACAAGAATCTTCATCCGAAAATCGTTTTATATCACAAAGATATGGATTTTTTATAAAAATTTTTATAAATTTGCGTGGATTTGAACAGAGCGTTCAACGGACGAAATTTGTTTAACTTTTTAATATAACAACAAAATGGTAAAACTTGGTATTAACGGATTCGGTCGCATCGGCCGTATGGTATTCCGTGCAGCTTACGAGAACTTCGCAGGCGAAATCGAGGTAGTAGGTATCAATGACCTCCTCGATGCTGATTATCTTGCTTACATGCTCAAGTATGACTCAGTTCATGGTCAGTTCAAGGGCGAAGTAACTTCAGAGGGCAACTTCCTCGTAGTTGACGGCAAGAAGATTCAGGTTTTCGCTGAGAAGGACCCTGCAAACATCACCTGGGGTGCTCTCGACGTAGACGTAGTTGTCGAGTCAACAGGTGTCTTCCTCACCGAGGAGCTTGCAGCAGCTCACCTCACCGCCGGTGCAAAGAAGGTCATCATGTCAGCTCCTTCAAAGGACGCTACTCCAATGTTCGTCTATGGTGTTAACGACAAGACCTACGCTGGCCAGAAGATCATCTCCAACGCATCCTGCACCACCAACTGCCTTGCTCCTATCTCCAAGGTCCTCAACGACAAGTTCGGTATCGTACGCGGTCTCATGACAACAGTTCACGCTGCTACCGCTACCCAGAAGACCGTTGACGGCCCTTCTAAGAAGGACTGGAGAGGCGGCCGCGGCATCCTCGAGAACATCATCCCTTCATCTACCGGCGCTGCAAAGGCTGTAGGTAAGGTTCTCCCTGTTCTCAACGGCAAACTTACCGGTATGTCACTCCGCGTTCCTACATCAGACGTTTCCTTCGTAGACCTTACCTGCGAGCTTGCTAAGCCTGCTACCTACGAGGAGATCTGCGCTGCCATGAAGGAGGCTTCTGAGGGCGAGCTCAAGGGTATCCTCGGATACACCGACGAGGCTCTCGTATCCACCGACTTCCGCAACGATGCACGTACCTCTATCTTCGACGTCAAGGCCGGTATCCAGCTCGATCCTACCTTCGTTAAGGTTTGCGCATGGTATGACAATGAGTGGGGTTACTCAAACAAGGTTTGCGAAATGGCAAAGGTCATTACGAAATAGTAATATTTCGAAATGCATTGCATCAGCAAATAATTGCAACTCCTGAAATAAAAAAAGAGTGTGACGCGCAAGCATCACACTCTTTTTTTATTTCAACGTCTCTAATATCCGAGGAAGCCCGGGGTCGGGAAATGGGCGCCGGCGAGGACATACTGGTCCTCGAGGCTGAGGATGAGCTTGCGGGAGTTGACGGCCTCGGTGGAGTCCATGTCGAAACGGGCGTTCAGCTCAGGATGGACAGTCTGAAGGGCGACGCCGTGCATTATGTCACCGACGATCAGAAGCTTGCCCAGTGAATACACAGTGTGGCCCGGGGTGTGTCCGGGAGTATGGAGGGCCTTGATGCCGCAAGGAAGCTCGTCGTCATAGTTGAAGAGCTTGACATTGTCACCGTAAGCCTCCACGAGGGCCTTCGGAGCGGCCGCCTGCTGTTCGGACATATTGGTCCAGGCCTCGTATTCAGTATTGGCAAGATATAGGACTGCGTTTTCGAAGACTGGGGCTCCGTCAGCGGTAAGTCCGCCGATATGGTCACCGTGCAGATGGGTGATGAAGATGCAGTCAACGTCAGCAGGAGTGACGCCGATACTGTCCAGAGCATTGAGGAGCTGGGAATCAGCGCCACCCATTCCTCCGTCGAAGAGAAGGTTCATGCTCCCTTTCTGGACGAGGAAGGCTGACGTGGATGAAGGGATGCCGTCAGCGATTCCGAGCTCGTCGATGATTTCCTGGGAAGCTCCGAAAAGAGAGGCCGGCATAGTGCGTTCACCGGCATTGTCCCTGAGACAGGTGACGGTGATGCCGCCGTCCAGCTTCAGAGTGCTGGTGAGTTCAGTAGGCTTCTGTGGGCCGCAGGCACAGACTGCAGCTGCGGCCGCAAGGACCGCGAAAATGTTCTTTGCTTTCATATCGGGAATGTTAAAGGTGCAGGATGGAAGTGTCGAGATCGCCGAGATGGGCCTCTATCGAGAGCTTGGTAGTATCTTCAAGAACCTTGAAGTACATCTCGCCTTTACGGCAGACAAGGGTGTACTCGTCATCATCCTTGACACCGAGCTCATTGATCTCGTCCTCTGAAAGGTCGGCCACACCGGCCTCCATGAAGTTCTCCTCATCGCCCTCTTCAGGCTTAGGATTATAATGATAGAGGTCATAGTCGGCCTTGACAAGCTTCAATGCATAAGGGATGTTCCACCAGGCGAGGGTTTCGTTGGCCTCGGTGTCGGTGAATCCGGCAGGAATGATCTTTATCTCCTGATCGAGCTGGTCAGGGGTAAGCTGGCCGAGCTTTTCAAAAAGGTCTCTGTAGGTAGGCATAATATAGTATGTGGTTAATATTGTCTGGGACCGAAGATTGCGGTTCCGATGCGGACCATCGTGGAACCGTTCCTGACAGCGATGTGCCAGTCGTCGGACATTCCGATGGAAAGCTGGTTGAATGATTCAAGTTCAGGGAAGAGGTCCACAAGATACGCCATGAAAGTGTCTATGCGCTCGAAATCCGCGTTCACGGTCTCCTCGTCATCAGTGTGGGAGGCCATGCCCATAAGGCCGCAGAAACGGACGTACTTGTATTTGTCCGCATTGAAAAGGATCTCGAGGATTTCTTCCTCGTGGAATCCCTGCTTGGTCTCCTCCGCTCCGATATGGAGTTCCAGAAGGACATTGATGACCTTGTCGTTGGTCCTGCCCCAGCTGTCGATGGCCTCAAGCAGATGGACGGTATCGACGGACTGGACCAGGGAGACATAAGGAAGGACCATCTTCAGCTTGTTTGTCTGAAGATGTCCCAGCATATGCCACTCGATGTCCTGAGGGAGCTGTACGGCTTTCGCCTGGAGTTCCTGCGGTCTGTTCTCGCCAAAGGCCCTCTGGCCTTCCTGGTAGGCCTCCAGGATGGCTTCAAGAGGATGGTATTTGGAAACTGCCACCAGTTTCACTCCTGATGGCAGTTCACTATTGATCCTTGAAAGATTTTCCGATATCATCTATCTTCTTTTTTTCTGCTGTTCCTTGAGCTGGGCCTGCTGCATCTTCTGTGCTTCCTCAAGCCTCTGCTGCCACTTGCTCTTCGGCATAGGCTTGCCTTCAGCGGCCTTGACCTTGGCGAGGATCTCATCCGGATGGACGAACCACTTGCGGAGGATCCAGTTCTGGAGCATCATGAAGAGGTTGCTGAGAAGATAATAGTAGCTGAGTGCGGCTGAGAGGCTGTTACAGATGAAGAACATCATAATAGGCATCATCCACACGCTCATGAATTTCATGCTGGCGGCACTCGGATCGTTGGCTGACGGCTGGCTGGCCATAGTCATCTTCGAGTAGAGCCACATCGTCACAGCCATAAGGAGGGCAAAGAGGGAGAGGTGGTCTCCGAGGATAGGGATCCTTGTGCCGTAGTCGATGATGGAGTCGTATGCAGACAGGTCGTGGCACCACAGGAAAGGCTGCTGGCGCAGCTCGATGGATGCAGGGAAGAACCTGAACATTGCCCACAGGATAGGGAAAGTGAGCAGCGTAGGAAGGCATCCTCCCATAGGGCTGATGCCCGCTTTCTTGTACAGCTCCATCTGCGCCTGCTGCTTCTTCATCGCATCCTCCTGCTTCGGGTACTTGGCGTTAAGCTTCTCCATCTCAGGCTTGAGGGCGGCCATCTTCGCTGACGAGAGATATGACTTGTTCGTCAGAGGCATCACAACTATCTTGATGATGATGGTCATAAGAAGGATGATGATACCGAAGTTTCCGATGAACTTGTGAAGCCAGTTGAAGAGTGGGATGATGACGAATCTGGTGAACCAGCCTACGAGCCATCCTCCCAGAGGGATGATCTTCTCGTATTTCCGGTCATAGGACTTCAGGGTCTGGAAGTGGTTCGGTCCGAAGTAGAACTCGAAAGGAACACTCACATTCTGTCCGCGCTGAAGGTCGCATCGCATATTCGCCTCACAGGTCATAAGGTTATGGTTCTCATCACCTTCGGAAGCGAATGCTATGTCCAGCTGGCCTGATGCGAACTGCTGTGGAGCGCGCATGATGGCGGAGAAGAACTGCTGCTGGAACGCGAACCAGGAGAGCTTGGAGTCGATCCTCTTGGAGTTGTTCCTGCCGCGTCCCATCTCGGACGGCTTATCGTCGCCCTCGAAATAGTAGTCAAGTTTAGAGTACTGGGACTCGTTCTTGTATCCTTTCTCCATCCTCGGGATGATGATGGAGAAATCCAGGTCGAAGGAAGAAACATTCTTCGGAATGACCGTATCCATGCCCACGAAGGAGAGGAGATTGTCTACCGAATAGGAATCCTTCTTCAGCACATATTTCTGCTCGATATAACCGCCGCCTGCGAAAGGAAGGCGCATCACTACGGACGAGTCTGTCTTTTCCGCGATGTTGAAAGTGAAGTCAGCGGTATTGATATACTCCCCTGTATAAACATTGAGGGAATAGTTGCCGTGATCGGGCTTGATGAGATAGAGGTCCTCCTGCTCATAGGTCCTGTAGTCCTTGACCTTCACGGAATAAGGCTGGGCGCCCTTCGAGGTGAAGGTGACGACAAGCTTCTCATTCTCAATGACAACCAGTTCAGCAGCGGCTGAATGGGACATCTCGAGAAGGGAGTCCTTGTAGATGGAGACAGGTTCCTGGACGGCCGCGGCGGAATCGGAGGCCTCGACTATAACCGAGGCGGTATCCATAGCGGCGCGTGCAAGGCTCTCCACCATGACGATGGAGTCCTGCTGGGCCTGCAATTCCATGCGTTTTTTGTAGTCTCTCGACTGAAACCAGGTAAAACCGAAGATAATTACGCCAATGAGGGCAAGACCGATAATCGAATTTTTATCCATATTTTACTCCTCCGCTGCTGCCTCCTCCTGCTGTCTGATCTTTGCCTCAAGTTCCTTGAGCTCCTGCTTTGCAGCGTCGATCCTCTCACGCATCTGACTGATGAGGGACTCGGCGTTCTTGGACATTGAGAAGAATCCGATATTGTTCTCATAAGTGTCGATGTCCTGCTGGAGAGCGTTGTATTTCTGGATAAGGATGTCCTTCTCGCTGCGAGGAGCCTTGGCTGCGCCACGGCCGTTGTTCCTAGGTGCTCGTGCGCCGAAGCCAGGGAACTTGGCCTGCATTGCCTCCTTGTAGCTCTGGTTTATGGCGTCCTTCTCCTTGAACGGAACGAAGCCGATGGCCTGCCACTTGGCGGCGAAGTCATGCATTGCGGCAGCGTTCTCATCCTCCCCTGCAGGGACGAAGGCATTGATCTCCTCGATCAGGGCCTTCTTCGCCTTGAGGTTTCCGTAGAAGTCGTTCTCAGGCTTGGCCTGCTTGTCGCGCTCTGCGAAGAACTCGTCGCAGGCTGCGCGGAACCTCTTCCAGAGCTGCTCGCTCTTCTTGCGAGGCACTGCGCCGATTTCCTTCCACTGCTTCTGGAGGTTGATGAACTGGTCGGTGGCCTTCTTCCATTCTGTGCTGGACTTGAGCGCCTCGGCCTGCTCGATGATGGACATCTTCTTGTCGAGGTTCTCGTTCATGCTGTCCTTGTACTGTGAGTAGAAGACGCGCTTCTTTTCGAAGAACTTGTCGCAGGCTGCGCGGAAACGGTCGTAGATCTTCTGGTTCTCCTTCTTGGAGGCGAAGCCTATGCCCTTCCACTGCTTCTGGATATCTTCGATCTCCTTGGAGAGGGAGTTCCATTCGTTGGATGTCTGGACATCCTTCTCAGCGATGGCCTCTACCTGCTCGCAGAGCTTCTCCTTGGCGGCGAGGTTGTCAGCCTGGGCTGCCTTCTGGTCCTCGAAGAACGCCTGATATTTCTTGTTGATGACTGCTGTGGCAGCCTTGAAGCGCTCCCAGATCTGGTCACGGTATTCCTTGGCTACAGGCCCGAACTCCTTCCACTGCTCGTGGAGCTTCTGAAGCTCGCGGAAGCCCTCGACCACGTTCTCGTTCTCCGCGAGTTTCTCGGCGGCTTCGCAGAATGCCTGCTTGGCCTCGAGGTTCTTCTTGAAGTCAAGGTCACGCAGATCGCGATTGATCTTGACCATATCGTAGAATTTCTCTACGTAATACTGATATGAATCGTTAACATCCCTGAAGTTCTGTGCCGGGACAGGACCGATGGCTCTCCACTTGGCCTGGATCTCGCGGAATGCAGGGAAGGTGGCGTTCACGTCCTCCTGCTTGTCGACGAGTGCCTTGAGCTCCTCGATGACAGCCTGCTTGGCGGAGAGATTGTCCTCCCTCTCCTTCTCAAGCTGCTTGTTGTATTCGGCACGCTCTTTCTTGAAATCGTTGTACAAAGACTTGAAACCGGCCTCGATAGCCTCGAAAGGATTCATTTTAGTCTCTTCCTCAACTGCCTCAGGTGCAGCCTCGACTACCGGTTCGTCTGCTGAAGGTTCAACGACCGGGGAGGTAAGTCCGGCCTCGGCCTTTTCCTTGGAGAGTCTCTTGTAGAAGGCGGACTTGATGGCCTCTGCCTCCTTCGACTTCTTCACCCTTTCAATGCCGTCGCCAAGCTTCTGGAAAAGCTCGGAAAGTTCGGCAAGTGTCTTCTCGGCGTAGTTTACTGGTTCAACATCAACGGTTTCTTTGTTTTCAAGTACATCTGAAGATACCTGCTCTTCAGGAATGATAATCTCGCTCATAATAAAATAAGAGTTAAAATAAATAGTTAAGCAAGCAAATATACCAAAATTTGGGTAAAAACACTACTTTTGCAGAAGTAATCATCTTTTTGAAACACCCAAGCATGAGAATAGATATTCTGACAGTCGTTCCCGAACTTCTCGACAGCCCGCTGAGCCATTCCATAGTGGGGAGGGCCATCAAGAAAGGCCTTGTCGAAATACATGTCCACAACCTCAGGAAATACGGGATCGGCCCCCGGAAGAACGTGGACGATTACAGCTACGGCGGTGACGCCGGAATGGTGATGATGGTGGAGCCGGTGTTCAGGATGATAGAGGAACTGACCTCACAGAGACATTACGATGAGATCATCTATATGTCGCCTGACGGAGACATCCTCGACCAGGGCATTTCCAACGAGCTTTCCCTGAAGGAGAACATCATCATTCTCTGCGGACATTACAAGGGTGTGGACCACCGCATCCGCGAGCACCTCGTCACACGCGAGATATCGGTGGGTAACTATGTAGTGAGCGGAGGTGAGATCCCTGCCGCCCTTCTGGCCGACAGCATCATCAGGCTCATCCCGGGAGCTCTCACGGACGAGACTTCAGCACTCAGCGACTCGTTCCAGGACGACCTGCTCTCCCCTCCTGTCTACACCAGACCGGCGGAATTCAACGGATGGAAGGTCCCGGATGTCCTGCTCAGCGGAAACCCCAAGCTGATACAGGCCTGGCAGGACGAGCAGGCAATCGAAAGGACCAGGGCCCTGAGGCCTGAATTGCTGAAAAAAGACTAAATCGTTAAATTTTTCCAAAAAAAGTTTGTAAATCGTTAAAAGTTCACTACTTTTGCATTGCAATTAAAACGATACAGTTTTATGAGCGCCACTCAAATCTTGAAAAAGATTCTAACCAACAATAATTAACCTTCTCAAAGGTAAATACACTACTAACTAACCGATAAATCCCGCAGTGATGCGGGATTTGTTCGTCTTACAGGTCTATGTATCAAGTTGTTGGATCAGCCGAGGTTGATCTTGTTCTGGGCTCTTTCGCGCCTCTGCGTCCAGCGCAGCAGGAGCTTGTTCTCGACTTCATCGCTTATTGAAGGGAACCTTTCGCGCAGTTCATTGAACTTCTGCTTAAGGTATGAGTCCACGTGCCTTGCCTTCTTTTCTGCATACATTTCGTCGAAATGTACGAGGATTCCGGTCTCCTCCACGTCGCCGAACTCATCGTTGATGGCGGTTCCGAACATCTTCAGGGTCGGGGAAAGCTGCATGTACGAGTTCACGAGCGGAGGTATGGACGTACCGAGAGCAAGGATCGCTTCCTTCAGATTCCTGTAGTCATCCTTCACATTGTCGGACTTGAGGATCAGGTTCATGAGCCTGGCATCGTGCTCTATCCTGATAGGATTGTACGGTCTGATAAGGCTGTCCTTGTCGCAGAAATGCTTCCAGAAGAAATGGAGTATGAGGTCGCGCCCGCATCTGTCATAGGTAGGATACATCGTGACCTTTCCGAAATAGTATGTCATCGTCGGATGCAGGAGCATCAGGACACAGAGTCCGTCCCACAGGTTGTCAAGGGCGAAAAGGCCCTTGGCCCCCGACTTGGAACTCTGGTAGTCCGGAGCCACGAAAGAGCGTCCGAGCTCTATTACGTGCGGAAGGTAGTCCTTCAGGAACTCTTCGGAGAAGTGGAAAAGATGGGAGGTCGCCAGGCGGGGCTGCCCGTCCTCTTTAAGTTCAATGTCCGAACCGAGGATGTATCTGTAGCCTCCGAGTATGCGCTCCGCATCGGGGTCCCAGATAATCAGCTGCTTGCACGGCTTAGCCATAAGGTCGAACTCGTCCAGGTCAGCTTCCAGGCCGGTTCCTCCACCCGCCGAACGGAAAGTGATTTCCCTCAAGCGCCCTATTTCCCTGAGCGTGTTTGGAGAATCCTTCCAGTCGATGACATAAATCTCATTGCCGCCCTTGTTCGTGTTGCGGAGTTTCTTGGAGGGGGTCAGTTCAGCCTTGATAAGGCTGACGTCGATGGGGTCGATGATCTTTTCCATTGGTATCGGTTAAAGTGAATAGACCTGTGTCCTTACCCACTGCGCCCAGTCCCAGGCACTGCGGGTGGAGTCGAAGGTGGCTGCCGGGAGTGGCTTGCCGATCTTTACGGTGTAAGTGCCGTGGCGGCCGCGGTACATCTCGTCCGGAAGGCAGAGCATGGCGAAATTGAACTTCAGTTTCAGCCATTTGCACAGACGGGCTATACGGTAGAAACGGTTCGAGTTCCTGCCGATGAAGTGGACAGGAACGACGTAGCGTCCGGTCTGGACGCTCTTGTTTATGAAGGCCTTGCCCCAGGCTCTGTCCTGGATGATACCGTCGATCCTACGCGAGCAGAATCCGGCAGGGAACATTATGACCTGGTTCTCCGAGCAGAACGCCTCGTCGAGCCTTGCCGGCAGGTCGCGCGACTGGCTGCCTATCATATTTATGGGGACGCACAGAGGGGCGAGCCCGCTGACGTTCATAAGGAAATCATTGACAAGGTACTTGATCTTCCCGTCATAGCGGCGCCCGAACACCATCCCAAGGGCGATGCCGTCGATGCCGCCGAGCGGATGGTTGGAAACGAAGGTGAACCGGGCCTCTTCAGGGAAACCGTCGAGGTTCTCCATTCCCTCCACGTTTACGGTCACGTCCAGATACTTCATGCAGTTCTCGCAGAAATCCACGCCCGTGTATCCCTGCGAAAGGTATCCGTTTATATAATCTTCGTGAAGGAACTTCTTCGCCCAGCTGATCAGGAAATGGGGAACGCGGCCTTTCCCGGCCCTGTCGGTGATGATTTTCTCCAGATCTATGGTGGTGGATGAATGATTGTCCACTGGTTATTCGGTTTTAGTTGCTAAAACAAATATAATAAATAAAATTAAAATATTTAACTTTGCATCTGCAAGAACTGAAAAGGTGGAGCGCTTCTGTCGCGGCAGCAATGCTGAGGAAAGTCCGGACAGGATAGGGCACCCCGCTGTGGAAAGCACAGGTGGGAGTAATTTCAGGTCAGCAGTAACAGAGAACAACCGCTTCCGGTCCGCCGGACAGCAAGGGTGAAAACGCGGGGCAAGAGCCCACGACGGCCGTCAGCGATGCCGGCCGGGTACTGCGCCGGGGCCTGCAAGACCAAATATACTGGCAGATGAGGGCTGCCCGCCCGATGCCAGGGGGTAGGTTGCGAAGATAAATGACAGATCAGAACGGAAACCGGCTTACGGCCCCACCTTTTTTTTATTCAAAAAAGCAATGAAGAGATCGATGCTGATTCTCGCCGCCGCCTGCGCCCTCCTATGCAGCAGCTGCGAAGCCAAAGTAAAGGAGTACAAGGTCCAGGTCGTCAAGGAATACCCTCACGACAACGGTTCATACACCCAGGGGCTGTTCTTCCACAAAGGGCAGATGTACGAAAGCACCGGCCAGTACGGCTCCTCCACCTTCAGAACGGTGGAGCTGGAGACCGGCAAGCCGCTCAAGAAGCTTGATTTCGCAAGGAAATACTTCGTCGAAGGATCGGTCATCCTCGGGGACAACCTCTACATCCTCACCTGGCAGAGCAACGTCGCCTTCGTCTATGACGCAGCCACCCTCGAATACAAGTCCACCTACTCCTACCCGCGCGAGGGCTGGGGCCTGACCACCGACGGAAAGCAGCTGATCGCCTCCGACGGAAGTTCAAAGCTCTACTTCCTCTCCCCCGACTTCAAGCTCCAGCGCAGCATTGACGTCAAGCTCGACGGAAGGCCGGTAAGGCTGCTCAACGAGCTCGAGTACATCGACGGTAAGATCTGGGCCAATGTCTACACGACCGATATGATCGTGATAATCAATCCTCAGACAGGCACAGTGGAGGGCAGGGTCGACTGTACCGGACTGCTCCCGAAGCAGCTCCGCGAAATGAAGACAGACGTGCTGAACGGAATCGCGTACAATCCCGACACAAAGAAAATCTACTTTACAGGCAAGTACTGGAAGAGGCTCTACGAGGTCAAGCTCATCGAGCAGAAGTGATCTTCTCTTTCAGCCGGCGGATTTCGTCGACGGAAATATTGCTCTCAGCAAGCTCCAGCCATTCCTTGGCAAGTTCACTCTGCCCGTTCAGGAAGCAGGCAAGGGCCATATTGTACTGAGCGGCGCCAGCCTTCGTGATACTCGAAGAGCGGGACTTCTCTATCCATATTTCCATGGCCTTCTCCCATTCCAGATTATGGGCGAACTCCACAGCCTCGAACCAGGAGGTATCTATATCGTTGAAATACAGGACCTCGAAATAGTCCTTGCGCCACTGGCTGACCAATGGTGCAGAAAGATACGAGCCGATAGAAACAGCCCTGGATATATCCTCAAGGGAAGAGACCGTAGACTTGCACTGAAGGGATATCACTTCATCGGATCCGGCCATCGAGTCATAGACATACAGGGTGGAAAGAGCCCTTATGTTTCCTGAAGCCAGGGTATCGGAAAGGGCTGGAGTATCCAGAAGCAATATGACATCGGAATCAAGGAGCATCACATAAGCCGATGCGGTATCAATGCTTGCATAATCCCCGGCCGGGTCCTTTACAAGATTGTACACATCCACGCCCCGGGCGCCATCGAAGAAGGAATCCTCCAGCGACATGGACAGGATATCGGAAAGACGGTTGTTGAAAAGGGAGTCGCACCCGTTCTCGGATTCGAGGTAGATAAGGGAGATACTCTTCCCTGAAAGGTCAAGTCCGCAACTGGACTCGGACCTGCGCTCCAGCTCCAGTACATATGAGACCGGTGAACAGGAACAAACTGCGGCAACGGCCGCCACTACGGCAATCAAAAACCCCCTTTTCATATCAATGTCAATTCAATGGTTCTGCAATAAGGTCATACTCGTCGGCTCCTATTATCCTCACGTCTATGAAACGTCCGACAAGGGAACCGTCGGGATACTTTACAA
Source organism: Candidatus Cryptobacteroides sp. (assembly GCA_045597895.1). GTDB lineage: Bacteria > Bacteroidota > Bacteroidia > Bacteroidales > UBA932 > Cryptobacteroides. Next base: position 27,567 of record JAZLLA010000035.1, read on the forward strand.
GAATCTCGCCATCAACGTCGGGACTTTCATACTGGCTGCGGCAAACCATCACGCCATCGACATAATCGTCCACGAGAACGCGCTCCACGGAGCCCACACGGGATCTGTTGAACGCCAGGGAAATTTCACTTTGAAGGGACATAAGAGCGTTAAGGCGCTCCTGCTTGACCTCCTGAGGGATGGAATCCTCGAAATTCTCAGCACCGAAAGTACCTTCCTCCTCCGAATATGTAAATGCGCCGAGCCGTTCGAAACGGGCCTCGCGCACAAAGTCTATCAACTCATCGAAGCATTCCTCCGACTCTCCCGGATGTCCCACTATCATTGTCGTGCGAAGCACCACCCCAGGGACTTTTTCGCGCATTCTGGAGATAAGCGCGCGTGTCCCTGCGCCGTCGATGTGACGGTGCATTGCAGAAAGCACATCGTCACTCACGTGCTGGAGAGGGATGTCCAGATACTTGCATATCTTAGGATTTGCGGCCATCTCATCGAGCACATCATCAGGGAAGTCCGTAGGATATGAATAATGTATGCGGAGCCACTCTATCCCTTCCACCTGAGAAAGCCTGCGCAGAAGTTCGGCAAGTGCCCTGCGCTTATAGAGGTCCAGCCCATAGAAGGTGGTGTCCTGCGCGATTATCACAAGTTCCCTGACTCCCTGGGAGGCCAGGAATTCGGCCTCGGATACAAGGTCCTCCATCGGAACCGACCTGTGGGCCCCGCGTATGAACGGGATGGCGCAATATGAACAGCGTCTGTCGCATCCCTCGGAAATCTTGAGGAACGCATAGCTGCGGATGTGTCCGCCAAGGACACGTCTGTTGTCCAGAGACCTGTCAGGTGTGACTCCGAGGGCCTTGACCACCGGCGCAATGTCACGCGCTCCGAACCAGGCGTCCACCTCCGGGATCAGTTCGGGCATTTCTGTGCTGTAGCGCTGTGAAAGACAGCCGAAAACCATAAGCTTTCCTACCAGCCCCTCCTTCTTGCGCCCGGCGGCCTCAAGGATGGCCTGAATGGATTCCTCCTTGGCATCCCCGATGAACCCGCAGGTGTTGATGAGCAGTATGTCCACCGGCTCATCCGCTCCCTCAGGCACGATTTCATACGAACCGCCCACCTGAGCGAGGAGATGCTCGGTGTCCACCGTGTTCTTCGAACACCCTAGAGTCAGAACCTGCAGCCTTCTACTCATTGGCAGTATCTTCAGCTTCCTGCTCAGCCTCTGCATCCTCCTCGGTGGCGAACTCGAGGGATGCGTTGTTCTTGAGGTCGTTGTACCACTCCACGACTTTCTTCATATGTGAGATATAGAAACGGTCGGAGTCATAATCAGGAACGGCCTTGAGGAAAAGGGCCTTGATCTCGTCAGCCGCAGCCTTCGGTGATGGAGCGTCTGCGTCTCCGAGGACCTGGTGGAGGGCCTCGAAAACGTCGCGGAGCTTCATTTCACCCTCTGAAGTGTAGATGGCGATATCAGCAAGGGTTGTGATGCGGCTTCTGACGTCGAAGAGCACTCTCTTCTTGTCTGCGAGGGACTCGGCGATGACACCGTTTCTAGCCTGGGCAGTATATTGGAACAGGCCATGCTGGCCGGATACTGAAAGAATTCTTGAAAGATCTGTTTTCATTTTATTGTTCAATTTATTGTTGCATCTGCAAAGATACTTATTTTTTCATATGCTTCATCCGTTCTTTCCCTCAGAACTTCGAGTGAGGAATCATTGACTATGACAAGGTCAGGCTTCAGAGCGTCGAACGACTGCTGCGCCATACGCCCGCTGACAGCCTCCCTGGACGACGAGTCCCTGAGGACCGCACGCTCCAGCCTGTCAGCTGCAGGAGCCTCAACCAGCACCACATAATCGAACACCCCTTCGAAAACCGGCACCTTATGGGCTATCGCCGACTCGAGCACTACAAAACCCGCGTCCTGCAAAGAGCGCCAGGAAAGGAAATCCTCAAGGACCGCAGGATGGACGACGGACTCGAGCACCCTGAGCTTCCCGACATCGGAGAAAACAGCTGACGCCAATGCTTTCCTGTCAATGCGCCCGTCCGCCCCCAGCAAGCCTCCGCCCAGGGCGGCATCGACCTTCTCCGCCAACCCGGGGACCAGATCGTACAAACGCTTGGTGCGCGAATCGGAATCATACACCGGCACCCCGCGGGATGCAAGGACACGGCAGACTTCCGATTTTCCGCTGCCAATGCCTCCTGTCACCAGAACCGTCTTCACTGCTTGAAGTTTTCTATACATTCAAAGACCTGAGGCTCGATGGAGTAATCCAGGACGTCGGACGGAAGGTCCGAGACGTGCGGAATGCAGCTGCCGTTGATGGAGTTCGCAAAATCGGCATAGTCGATATACAGCTCCACTTCCTCCGAAGGCTCGGACAGCAGCGGGAAAGCACATTTGAAGTTCACGTCAGCCACGGAAGGATAAACGGATAAAACCCTGTCAGAAGGTACGTTCCTTACGTGAACCTTCACCTGAGCCTTTACCTCGACGAATCGGGATACGGTCATAGAATAGCTTACTTCCGGGACTGAAAGGCGTACACCCATCAGCGGGACCTCGAGCTTGGCCATTCCGTGAGGGCTGGAGGAAAGGTTCTGGAGGGAAATGGTTTCGGTAAGGACCCTGTCCACATTCTGGATGGTGGCAGGTTCGCCGTATATGATGACAGAATCCGGCTCCACAGTAAACGGTTCGGAGGCCATGTACTGCTGCTTGAAGCTCACGGTGCTGATTACCTGCACAGGCACGACCTTGTGGTTCTCCTTCGGGAACCTGAACTGCACTTCGGTGGAAACGAAGGACTCGAGCCTTACGTTATCCCCGAAGATGTCGTTGACATACCCGGCAAGCTCGTTACCGGTTATGGAGAACATATCGTCCCCGACTTCGTGGAGATCGCCCGGGGCGAAGAACACCCTGGCCGGCCGGGAATTGGACGAGCGTTTCTTGCTTATGAAGGAATAGCCTGTTGTGCGGCATCTGGCCACTATGATACAGGAGTTGGAGGACACTGCGGAATGTCCTTCGATGTTGCTTTCAGCAATGACCGGTACGCTCACAAGCCCCGAATAGGACAATGCAAGATTGTGGGCGAACCAAATACCTAACGCCAACAGGAGAGACAGCAGAAAAACTGCAACGTCCCTCCCGTTGGTATTCTTTTTCTCCTTGGGAGAACTGTTCCCGTCACCGGACATCTCCGTGTCTTCTACTGGGCGGTGTAATCTCTGGCGATGGAGTTCTTGTCGACACGGATCTTGACATCGGAGTCGACCTTGATGAGGACAGTCTTTTCTGTAACCTCGTCAACAGTACCGTAGATGCCGCCGGCGGTGACGACCTTGTCGCCCTTCTTGAGCTCGGAGCGGAACTTTTCAAGCTCCTTCTGCTGTTTTCTCTGAGGACGGATCATAAAGGCCCACATCACGACGAAGATAAGGATTATCATGATCCAGAAGCCGGCAGTGCTTCCACCAGCCGGTGCTGCAGCCTGAGCGGCCTGCAATGGGATAAAGAGGAAATTCATAATTATTTAATTTTAAATATGTTAGCAAAAAATGTAATCACATGAGTCCCCTGCCGGCCTTAACGACATCACCTTTCTCCATCATCTTCTGGATGATGGTGTCGAGAAGTCCGTTGACGAACGAGCGGCTCTTAGGGGTGCTGTAGTACTTGGATATGTCCACGTATTCGTTGATAGTGACCTTGACCGGAATCTCAGGGAAAGCCTGGGCCTCTGCAAGGCCGCATATTATCAGGACGATGTCGATAGTGAACAGGCGGTCCTTGTCCCACTTCGGGACGGACTCCGCTATCATGTCCATATACTTCTGGAAGTTGCAGAACGCACCGCGCAGGAGATTGGTAACGAAAGCCCTGTCGCTGTCCATCCCCTTGCTGCCGGACATCTCGCTCTGGTAGAGAGGAAGGAGCGACCACCTTTCACCCTTTGCAAAACCCTCGAGGGTCCTGCAGCAGTACGTCAGGGCATAGGCCAGGTCGTCGTTCCAGTAGATGGACAGGTCCTCGAGTATGTCCGCGAGGTCTGCATTGTCCACGAACTCTTCCTCGAAAATGTGGATGAAGAGAGCGACATCCTCCTCAAGGGATGCCTCAGGCGATGCCATATACTCATTGTACCACTCCTTTCCGCGGATGCTGTCATAGAGTTTCCTCAAGAGAACGTCATACTGCTCCCAGGAGAGTTTCTCCTTGGCGATGATTTTCTGGAAGTCGGGGTCGTTGTCAAGAATGGGGGCGATCCTGTTGTTTATGAACTTCATGTTGGGGTTCCTCTCCTCCTCGGTCGGCTTGAACTTGGAACGGGCAGCCTCAGCGCGTGCACGGGCCTCCGCTGTCAGCGGGGAGATGATGGAAAGCATGAAAAGATAAAGGTCGCGCGTAGCCTTGCAGGAAAGGTCAAGCTGTGCCTGAGCCTCCTTGAGACTCATTCCCTGGTTCTCGGCATAACCGTAGAGAACCTTGAAGGCCTTTATTCTGAGTATTCTTCTATTCAGCATATTTCAAACAAATTGGCTGCAAAGATACTAATTTATTTCAGAAATCAGCTCGGTGAAGATATCATTCATCCTGTCGGCGGCAGCATCGGCGGCGCGTACTACGTCATCGCCGTCATTGAAGTTCTGCGGGATATTGTCAAAGTTGGACTTGTTTGTGATCACCGACATTCCGAAAACGCGCAGTCCGCACTGCCTGGCCACTATGACCTCCGGAACAGTGGACATTCCCACAGCATCCGCTCCGATCATGCGGTAGAAGCGCATCTCGGCAGGAGTCTCATAGGTAGGTCCCGAGCTGGCGAAGTATACACCCTTGCGGAGCGGATAGCCGAGCTTCTCCCCTATCGCCTCGACCTTGGAGATGAGCTCCAGGTCATATGCACAAGTCATGTCAGGGAAACGCGGGCCGAACTCGTCGAGGTTCGGGCCGATGAGAGGGTTGGGCATCATATTGATATGGTCCTTGATTATCATAAGGTCCCCGACCTCGTAGTCCGGGTTACCGCCGCCGGCGGCATTGGACACGAACAGGTATTTGATTCCGAGCATCGCCATCACGCGGATCGGGAAGGTGACGACATGCATCGCGTAGCCCTCATAATAATGGAAGCGGCCCTGCATGGCGACGATGAACTTGCCGCCGAGGGTGCCGGCGATGAAGTTGCCTTTGTGGCCCACCGCCGTGGAGGTGGCGAAGCCCGGGATTTCCTCGTACTTGACCACTACCGGGTCCTTGATGCTGTCCCCGAGCTTTCCGAGGCCGCTGCCGAGGACTATGCCCACGAGAGGCACACGTCCGTCAAGCTTGCTCTTGATGAATTCCGTCGCAACGGTTATTTCTTTAATCTTGGTATCCATAGGTCATTGTTTAAGTGCCGTTTCAACAAAAAAGGCCGGCTTTCATTGCTGCCGGCCAGATGGGTGGTGGATTACAATTCCTCGAAATTTACATCGTCGGCCTCATAATGCTGCTCGATGGGCTCGCCATGGAAGCAGTTGGTCTTGATGTATTCAATAACCTCGGAAAGTCCCTCCTGGAACTTCTCGAAATCCTCCTTGTAAAGGAAAATCTTATGCTTGTCGAAAGTGAAGGAACCGTCACGTTCCTGCCTGCGCTTGCTTTCCGTTATTGTCAGATAATAGTCGTTGTTTCCCTTAGTCGCCTTGACATCAAAGAAATAAGTGCGCTTCCCGGCTCTGATAGGCTTGGAAAACACATCCTCGGCTCCACGCTCCTGGGCATTCGCCCTGTCAAAATCCTCTCTGTACATAATTAAAAAATGAATTAACTTCTATCTACAAAAATAGAATTTTTTTGCGATTATGACGATATATCCCGGAAAATTTTATTTTTCAAACAAATTTACTAAATTTGCATAGTATAGGCTAATTGGATAGAAATGTTAGAAGATATACAGAAGAATTTCGAACGGCTCATCGCTTTGTACGAAGGAGAGAAGGCAGAGAACAACGCCCTGAAATCCAGACTCGAGGCGAGCGAATCCTCCAATAAGTCCTATAGGGAACGTATCACTGAGTTGGAGACACAGATAGACAACCTCAAACTCGCTGAAGCATTTCTGACCCCCGGAGGAAGTTCGGACGAGGCCAGGGAAAGGCTGGACAAGATCATCAAGGAGATAAACAAATGCATCTCCATGCTTGAAAAGTAGTTTTGAAAATGGAACAGAGCATCACATTGAAAATAGCAGGGAAGGAATATCCGTTGAAAGCCAGTTCTCCTGAAATGGAGCAGCTGATGCGCATCGCGGCTGACACCATCTCCCAGAAGCTTCAGGCATATGACGCCAAGTTCCCGGACAAAACGCTGGTCGACAAGCTTTCCTTCGTGGCACTCAACGAGACTGTCAGCAGGCTTTCCTACCAGAAAAGGTATACCGCCATTGCGGAGGAAGTCAAGAACATGCTCAGCCAGACCGGCGCCTATTTGGACGATATTGAAAAAAGTAGCCGTTAGCCCAGCGTGCTGAAAACAACAGGCTCTTCGGAACCGGGTAACTCGCAGCGGGAATGGCAGGCCAAGGTAACCGCAAGGGATTCCTTTCCAGGGACGGTGGAAGCCGGAACCGGTGCGGAGCTCAAATCGTGAATCAGAATCTTTTCTGACACATGACTAACGGCTTTTTTATATCACTCTCTCTCCGACCAGTAACGTCTCACGACGATTGCCGGTCGTTTTTTTTATGGAATGATGAAAAAATAAGTTGGTAAAGATTTATGAGGGATTGTTTATGGATTTTGAATATGGAATGAAGGAACGTAGCGGGCTACGTGACTGAATGACATGTTCAAAAGACAAAACAAGAACCATAAAGATTACCAAGTTATTTTTTAAGAATGACTATAATGTTGGACAACTATTAACTTATATATTATGCTCGTAACAATTTTAGCATTCCTGGTCGGAGCAGCGATCGCTCTGGCAGTCTATATACTCGTGCACAAGGCCAGCCTCAAGGGCAAGAAGGAGGAAATCCTCGAACAGGCCGAGCTCGAAGGCGAAAACATCAAGAAAGAGAAGATCTTCCAGGCCAAGGAGAAATTCCTCCAGCTCAAGTCGGAGCACGAGGAGTATGTAAATGAGAAGAACGCACAGATACGCGAGACCGAGAACAGGCTGAAGCAGAAGGAGAACACCCTGAACCAGAAGACCGAGGACCTCACCCGCAAGATCAAGGAGAACGAATCCATCAAGCAGAGCCTCAACGCCAAGACCGAGAACGTCGAGAAGAAAGGCGAAGAATACGAAAGGCTCATCGCCCAGGCCAACAAGCAGCTCGAAGCCATTGCCGGAATGAGCGCCACCGAGGCAAAGAACGTCCTGATGGAGAACATGAAGGCCGAAGCCAGGACAGAGGCACAGGCCTACATCAACGACACAATGGACGAGGCAAGGCTCAATGCCGCCAAGGAGGCCAAGAGAATAGTGATCAGCACCATCCAGAGGACAGCCACCGAAACCGCCATCGAGAATGCCGTGACCACATTCCCTATCGAGAACGACGAAATCAAGGGACGCATCATCGGACGCGAGGGACGAAACATCAGGGCCCTGGAGGCGGCCACCGGAGTGGAGATCGTTGTGGACGACACACCTGACGCCATCCTGCTCTCAGCATTCGACCCTGTCCGCAGGGAGGTCGCACGCCTTGCGCTCCATCAGCTCGTAATCGACGGAAGAATCCATCCTGCACGCATCGAGGAAGTGGTCGCAAAGGTTTCAAAGCAGCTTGAGGAGGAGATCCTCGAGACCGGAAAGAGGACCTGCATCGACCTCGGAATCCATGGATTGAACATCGAGCTCGTCAAGCTCATCGGACGTATGAAATACCGTTCTTCATACGGACAGAACCTTCTCCAGCACTCGCGCGAAGTCGCCAACATATGCGCCATCATGGCATCCGAGCTCGGTCTCAACCCTAAGCTGGCCAAGAGAGCCGGACTCCTCCACGATATCGGAAAGGTTTCCGAACAGGAGCCTGAGCTTCCTCACGCACTCCTCGGTATGAAACTCGCCGAGCAGTACAAGGAGAAGCCTGAGATCTGCAATGCCATCGGAGCCCACCACGAGGAGACCGAGATGACTTCCATCATCTCCCCTCTCGTGCTCGTAGGTGACGCCATCTCCGGTGCAAGACCAGGAGCACGCCGCGAGGTTATCGAGTCATACATCAAGAGGCTCAAGGGAATGGAAGACCTGGCAGCTTCTTACCCGGGAGTGACAAAGTCATACGCAATCCAGGCCGGACGTGAGCTCAGAGTCATCGTAGGCGCCGAGGAAGTGAGCGACGACCAGGCAGCAAGGCTTTCCACCGACATCGCCCAGAAGATCCAGGAGGAGATGACATATCCGGGGCAGGTGAAGATCACCGTCATCAGAGAGACACGCTCCGTCGCTTTCGCGAAGTAAAGGACGGGACAGGAAATATTATCTTGACAAAGGTCTGTGCTGCGACTGCCGCCAGACCTTTTCCTTTTCCAAGAGTGCCTGGCGCTCCGAAGGAAGAAGCGCATAATCACAGAAACGTTCCCAGAGATAATCAACGGTCTGAGCGGAAGGATGGACCATGTCCTCCGCGTAGAACCGATAATCCCGGAGCTCGTCCATAACTATTTCATAAGAAGGGAAATAAACCGCGCGGTCCTTGAACTCATCTTTGGAAACCACGGACTCGACAGCCATAAGCAGCGAACTTTTGCTGATCTGGTTCATATGGGCGCCGTCCGAAAGATGACGGATCGGACTTACCGTGAATATGAACTTCTTGGCCGGAAACCTCCGCACCACAGATGCCAGCACGGCTGAAGTGCTTTCGCACGGTAGGAATTCCCTCGAGAACTCTGCCGCAGGTCTTTTCAGACAGTTAGCAACGGTTTCGCCACTGGCAATATGGCGGAAACAGAAGGATGTACCGAGTGTAATGACCACTATGCCGGCCTTGTGCCAGAAAGAAGAGGCTGCAGCCAGGGAATCATTTGCATCCTTGAGGAAAGCCTCAGGAGTCTTTCTCGCAGCAAGCGTATGATGGCTGAACGAGCATACAAGTCCCGCACCTGCACCCATTTCCACACACTCAGCTTCCGAAAACGGCACTGCGCTTTCCAGACGCGAAACAGCGTTCGCCACAGAAACGGGGTTATAAAGCGGACCGAAAGGATTGCCCATCACGTCAAATCCGGAATTCTGCATTTTTATACCGATATTGTCGGAGAAGCAGCTGCCCAGCAGGACGATGCTGTCGTTGTATGAAAACTTGACAGCGCTATCGGGGAAAAGGACTTTTGTTTGAAGATTAAGCACTTTGAATGATTGTTTGCTTGGCAAAGTTAGCGATAATTATTATCTTTGTATGTATATAAATCGAATAATAATGAGACTAGTCCGCACCTTCAGCCTCGCAGCCGCAGTATTCCTTATGGCATCGTGCCACTCTCCAAAGGACGGAGAATATCATTTCCACATACTGACGACCAACGACATCCACGGAGCCTATTTCGATTCAACCTATGTCGATGACACTATCAGGCCATCGATGTTCGCAGTCAGCGAAGCTGTAGACAGCATACGTTCCCTGTACGGAAAGGAGAATGTCATACTCATCGACGACGGCGACTTCCTTCAAGGTGACAACGCTGCCTTCTATTTCAATTACATAGACCACAAGTCCGACCACGTGTTCCCGAGACTTGCGAAGTATATGGAATATGATGCGGTTGTGGCCGGAAACCACGACATCGAGGCCGGACACGAGGTTTACGACAGAATCTACGACGACCTCAAGAAAGCGGGTATCCCGTTCCTCGGAGGCAACCTCCTCAGGAATGAAGACAACAAACCGTATTTCCCTTACTATACCACCATCACCAGGCAGGGGGTGAAGATTGCAATACTCGGATATGACAACGCCAACATCGCAGCCTGGCTGGACGAGGAATGTTGGAAGGGAATGCACATCGAGTCCCTGGTCCCGCTTGTTCAGGAAGGAGTGGACAAAGTCATCGCTACAGAAAAGCCTCAGGTCGTTATCGTAGCCGTGCATTCCGGAAAGGGAGAGGGTGACGGCAGCATCCTTGAAAACCAGGGAATGGACCTTTTCAACAGCCTGAAAGGCGTCCAGGTACTTGTCTGCGGACACGACCATAAACCTTATTTCAAAACCAGCCGCGACTGCGCGATGATCAATGCCGGCAGCAGGTGCATAAATCTCGGCCACGTATCCTTGGACCTGAGAATCGAAAACCGGAAAGTGGTTCAAACAGACCTTGTGGCAGGTCTCATACCCGTCAAGGCTTCACAAGTCAACGAGGACATGAGGAAAGAATTCTACAAGGATTACCTGAAAGTCGCCGACTTCACCCTCACCGAAGTCGGCGAGCTCAAGGACGGAATGGACCTCAAGGAGCCGTTCATCGGAATGAGCGACTACCTTAACCTTATCAGCACGGTATGCCTCAAGGCCAGCGGAGCGCAGGTGGCGATCGTCGCCCCTTTGTCCAGGGGAGGAACGATCGAGGCCGGAAAGGTAAACAACAATGACCTCTTCAAACTGTACCAATACGAGAACGAACTGTTCGTCGCCTCAATGACGGGCAATGAAATCAAGAACTACCTCGAGTACTCCTACAATCTCTGGATCAACACAGTGAGCTCTCCTGACGACCACGTCCTCAACATAGCCAACGAAAAGGATGAAAGGAAAGATGTTGAAAGATGGGAGTTCAAGAACCCCACTTTCAATTTCGACTCAATGGCAGGACTCTTCTACACAGTGGACGTGACCAAGCCTTATGGGGAAAGGGTCACAATAAGTTCACTCGCCAGCGGAGAGGCCTTCAGCCTTGATGCGTACTACACAGTGGCGCTGACCTCATACCGCGCATCGGGCGGTGGAGGACTATTTAGAGGTGCAGGGATCGACGAGGAAAACTTCTCTGGCAGAATAAGTGCAAAGCTCCCTGAAATAAGGTCCCTGCTCAGAGAATATCTGCTGAAAAACGGTTCCGTCGGAAAAACAGACTACAGCGACCCCGCCATTCTCGGACATTGGGAGTTCATCCCGGAGGAAATAGTCCATCCGAGGATTGAAGAGGATATGATGCTGGTTTACAGCAGATAATTATCTCCTGAGACCGCGGAGCCTCGACGCGAGGGATCCATCCATCGCGGACTTCATCATCGACCTTGTTCCTTCAAACTGCTTGAGCAGCCTGTTGACCTCCTGAATGGAGGTTCCTGAACCTTCGGCGATCCTTTTCCTTCTGGAGCCGTTGATGACCTCAGGGTGCTGGCGCTCATAGACGGTCATTGACTGGATTATGGCTTCAGTGGCCTTGTATGCGGTCTTGTTGTCGATGTCGACATCCTTGAGAGCCTTGTCCATTCCCGGAAGCATACCTGCAAGGTCCTTGATGTTTCCCATCTTCTTGACCTGCTGGATCTGATCATAGAAATCCTCAAGGGTGAACTGGTTCTTCGCCAGTTTCTTCTTGAGCTCCCTGGCCTGCTTCTCGTCGAACTGCTCCTGAGCCTTCTCCACGAGGGAGACGACATCACCCATACCAAGGATACGGTCAGCGATACGGGCCGGATGGAAGGCATCGAGGGCCTCCATCTTCTCACCTGTGGAGACGAACTTGATCGGCTTGCCGACCACAGCCTTGATGGAAAGGGCGGCACCGCCTCTGGTATCACCGTCCATCTTGGTGAGGACAACTCCGTCGAAATCGAGCCTGTCGTTGAATGCCTTGGCGGTCTCCACTGCGTCCTGACCGGTCATCGCATCCACGACGAAGAGGGTCTCTGTCGGCCTGACTGCTGAATGGAGGGCCGAAATCTCGTCCATCAGCTCCTGGTCCACGGCCAGACGGCCGGCAGTATCGATGACGACCACGCTGTAGCCCTCGCTCTTCGCCATCTTAATGGCATTCTGAGCAATGGCTATAGGGTCCTTGACGTCAGTTTCGCTGTAAACGGTCACACCGACCTGCTCCGCCAGAGTCTTCAACTGGTCGATAGCGGCAGGACGGAACGTGTCACAGGCCGCGAGGAGGACCTTCATTCCCTTCTTGCTCTTGATGAGATTGGCAAGCTTGGCGGAGAATGTGGTCTTACCGGAACCGTTGAGACCGGCAACGAGGACGATGCCAGGCTGCCCCTTGACGTTGATGTCGGTGAATTCGCTTCCCATGAACTCAGCGAGCTCATCGTGGACGATCTTCACCATCATCTGCTGAGGTTTGACAGCTGTGAGGACATTCTGGCCCATGGCCTTCGCCTTGACCCTGTCGCAGAACTCCTTGGCCACCTTGTAGCTGACGTCAGCGTCAAGCAGCGCACGGCGTATATCCTTCAAAGTCTCAGCGACATTGATGTCAGTAATCTTGCCCTCGCCCTTCAGAATCTTGAAGGATCTCTCAAGTCTTTCCGATAAATTCTCAAACATATTCTGTATACACGTTATATTTCATCTGAAAAATAAGCAGGAGCCAGGTCGTGGAGGTTGTACCTGCTTGCCATCACACGGCCGTATGCGCCGGCAGTCCTGATGGCGATGAGGTCCCCCCTCTCAGTTTTCTGAAGCCTCCTCCCGCTGCCCCATACATCGCTCGACTCACAGACCGGACCGACGACGTCATACTCACGGCTCTCGTCCACATCCCCCCTGTCATAATACGCGGTGAGATTCTCCACCTTATGATAAGCGCCATACAACGCAGGTCTGATCAGATCATTCATACCGGCATCGAGGATGGCAAAATCCTTTGTCCTTCCGTTCTTGACAAACACCACGCGGGCAATCAGGCTTGCGCACTGGGCCACAAGCGCCCTTCCCGGCTCTACGTGAAGCTCATATCCGCAGTCCATAGGGAAATATGTCCGTAATGCCCTGAACCATCTTTCAAACTCCGGAACAAGGTGGGAGTCAGGAGATTCGTAATCCACTCCAAGGCCTCCGCCGAAATCTATATGGGAAACCTTCAGGCCACATCCTTCGAAATGGTCGACAATCTCACTGGCACACTTCGACTCAGTGCTGAACACACTGTCGATGTCGGTTATCTGGGAACCGATATGGAACTGGACGCCCTCGAACCTCAGGTGCGGACAGGACTTGACCTTTTCCACAGCAGCATCGAACTCATAGGCGGAGATACCGAACTTGTTCTCTTCAAGACCGGTGGTAATATATTTGTGCGTATGGGGATCGATGTTCGGGTTCACCCTGAAAGAGACAGGAGCGACAACACCCATATCCGATGCGATATGCTCGATGGCATCCATCTCCGGAATGGACTCCACGTTAAGGCTGCCTATGCCGGTTTCCAGCGCCGTCCTTATCTCCTTGTCTGTCTTCCCGACACCGGCAAGGAATATGTCGGACGGAGCGAAACCGTGCTCCGAAGCACATACGACTTCGTTACCTGTAACGCAATCGGCGCCGATGCCTGCGGCGCTGAGGCAATTCAGGATACGGTCCTCAACATTAGCCTTGACAGCATAGTGGACCTTGATGGAATATTGTTCAGACAGACGTACAATACTTCCGACCGTCTCCTTGAAGAGGTCGATATCATAGAAATAGAAAGGGGTTTCAATATTCTTTAGCCTGTCAAAGTTCCGAATATCAAGCATCGTATCCGCTGTTTTTCATTAAAAGGACACAAATTTAATCAAAAAATATTTATTTTACGCCGATAACAACAACTGAAGGGAAATGAAGGCAAGAATATATTATTTGTCACGGTTAAGGCCGTCTGCAGCAACCGGGACTGAACGGATGGGAAAGGAGGAAAGGATCAGGACCGGGCTGGCGGAATGGATTCTCTTCAGGCATTACTGGCAGGAGGACGACTCCCCTGCCATCCTGGCGGAAAGAATGGACATCACAGGAGAGGAGCTGACGGAATTCATACGGGAAAAATTCGACGAAAAATACCTGACACTCCGTAAAAGGCTGAGGATAGAGGATGCCGGCGAGATACTTCTGGAAGATCCCGGACTGCCCATCTATATGGCCGGACGGATGGTCGGAATCAGCGACAAGAGCGATTTCAGGAAAATATTCGTTTCTGAAAAAGGCTGCACACCCTCAGAATGGAAGAAACACAACGGCAAAAAGGCAAGGATATGGATCAGTGCTCTTCAGGATAAAGCACAAAATCATTTCCGATCACTTCATAAGTCTTGATCTCCGGATTGTAGAACTGGCTGGCCGCACTCAGGAAAAGGTCCCTGCTTGAAGGAGCGAAATGCACCTCCCGTTCAGGGGAGCTGTCAGTCAGAGTGAAATCGAAGAAGAGCCCGGAGCAGTCCTCGCTCCATATTTTGAAGAACTGGTACGTCCCGTTGTCCAATGTATTGAACGAAGCGGTGTAGACGGGGATCGTCTTCCCGACATCCTCAACGGAATACGCAGACATCGTGACAGTTACGCCGCCGAGAGGAACGGAGGGGCCGTCCTCCGCATACCCGGTGACCAGACCGGAAACCGAGAATATCCTGACGTTCAGCACCGGGCTGGCTTCCTTCCCCCCGCAGGACACTGCAAGAAGCGGAAGGATCAATAAAAAAATGTGTATCCCCAGCGGACGTTTGCGTTTCATGCCGCCAAAGATACACATTTTTAACAAATTAAGAACAATTGTCCCTTTCTAGTCGTTATCCCTGTAGATTTTTCCAACACCCTGGACCGAAGTCTCGAGCTCACCTGTCACCTTCAGGTTCTCCACGTGGATTTCCCCTGCGCCCTGGATAGTAAGGTCGACATCCTCCGCCCTGCCGGCAAGCCTGATGTCTCCGGCACCTTGGATACGGGCTTCAACATCATTGCAGTCAAGTTCCCTGACCCTGGCATCACCGGCACCCTGGATAAGTATTTCAAAGTCCCCGGCACAAACGACCTTGCCGAGTTCAGCATCCCCGGCGCCCTTGACAACCAGATCAAGGCTGCTGCAAACAAGGCTGTCAGCATGGAAATCACCGACACCGAGCATTTCGATCCTCTCGAGCGACGATGAAGCGACCTTCATCCTCATACCGTCGGCACGGGCGCGGAGCGGTTCGCCGAACTCGGCGTTGAGACATCCGTCCACAGTCTTGAACTCCATATACTGGAGATAATTCTCAGGAGCGAATATCTCTACAAAGGAGGAATCGGCGTTCATTTCATAAGTGATGTCCATAGGTATGGTGGAGCGTATCGCGGAGAAATCATCCACGGTGTAGCCAAGAACCTGCCACTCATCGCTCGGTTCTACGAATTTGCCGCTGCCATTGAACACGAAACTTCCAACCTCATCGAATGCAGTCTCATTTATCCTGATGAAACGGCAGCTCTGGACTGAAAGGAGGGCGGCTGCCAGAAGTATTGCAGTTGATATTGACTTTTTCATTTTAATTCTATTTGAAGATTTCTGATGGTTCTATTCCAAGAAGGGTCATTTTCTTGAGGAAGGCGGGCACTTCGTTCTGAAGGAACTCCTCCTTCGCCTGGGCCTGGACGGCCTTCAGTGCATCCGCACTGACGAAATAACCGATTCCACGCTTGTTGTAGATGATTCCGGCGTCGGTGAGTTTCTCATATGAGCGGGCGACCGTGTTGGGGTTCACCCCGATGCTTGCGCCGAACTCGCGCACTGACAGTATCCTGTCCTCCGGAGCGAGGCTTCCGCTCAGTATCTGCTCACAGATATTGTCGCAGATCTGAAGATATATTGGTTTGTTGGGATCGAATTCCATAGGGCTAGTGTTTCATGGTTTTGATTCTGAAATAGAGGGCTGTACCCACGGCAGCTATCTCGATGGCATTGATTGCGTTGGCGAAGAAGTTGATCCAGAACTCAAGCTTGCCGGGAGTGAGGGTGGCATCGAGATGCTCCATGAAACGCTCCATCCTATATCCGTCAGGACCGGCGACAAGGACGATGATGACCATCATCAGGATCGAGAATGCGAAGTAGCAGAGGATGGTGTTGGCGACCTTGCGCTTCTTGAAGCAGATGGCTCCGAGAGTGAATATGAGGATGTTCACTATCCAGTTCACCCAGACTATTCCGACAAGGCCAGCCTTGCTGAAGTTGATGTAATCGTTGGAGCTCATACCTACGAGGAATCCGCGAACGGCATCGAAGCCGTCGATGGTGAACGAGCCGTCATACCCCGGGATCAGCGACAGGATCAGATCACAGGCAAAGAAGCCGGCGAAATATGCCAATGGAAGGACAACGCACATTACAATGACCATTGAGAGGAACTTCTCGAAGGATGAAGCCGGGATCATCAGCCAGTCGGTTCCCTGTTTCTTTTCCGTCAGGGCTCCATAAATCTTCACCGGAGCGGAAAGATATATGATCAGAAGGCCTATCACAAAGCCGATTCCGACGAAACTGGAGTCGAAGGATGTGAACTTGAAGGTGAAGAGGAGGCTGAAGAACTCCGTGAAGAAGAAGATGATGGCAGGGAACAGGGCTATGATCAGAAGCGACAAGCCATATGAATTCCGTGCGTTGTTGAGATCGTAAGAGAGATATTTGCCGAATCTCTTTGTATTGAAAACTGTATTCATGATTTTTCCTCCTTAGTCTTTGAAAATGTTCTTGACCAGTTCCTTGTTCTTGTGGACGGCATTGAAGAGAGCCTCGGTGTTGACCTTGCTCTCAAGGCCTTCGGTGTTCACGAGCACCTGGATGAAACCTCCAGGAAGCTGCTCTGAATAGAGTGCATCGCTGTGGATGATGCTGCCGTAGTCGAAGAAGAGCTTCTCTGAGATCTTCTCGACGGATGCATTGAGAAGGACATCGCATCTGTCGAGGATGATGACAGGGTCGATGATGTTCTCAAGGTCGCGGACCTGATGGGTGGAGATGACGATGGTGGAATCCTCGGATGTGTACATCGTCACGGCCTTTCTGAACTGAGCCTTGGAAGGGATGTCGAGGCCGTTGGTAGGCTCGTCCATGAAGAGGTACCTGGTGTTGCAGGCGAGAGCGAAGGCGATGTAGGTCTTCTTGAGCTGTCCCGAGGACATCTTGTTCATCTTCTTCTGAGGGTCGTTGTCGAACTCGGACATGATGGTAAGGAACTTGTCCATGCTGAACTTAGGCCAGAACTTACCGCTGTACTTGGCGAAGTTCTCAGCAGTCTGGTTGTAAGGCATCACCTCATCCGGGAGGTAATACTGTTCCTGAAGTGATGAAGGAAGCCTCCTGTATGGGTCGTTGCCATCCACGAGGATGCTACCGGTCTCGGTTTTCTTCAAACCGCAGAGAAGGGTGAGAAGCGTGGTCTTGCCCACTCCGTTCTCTCCCAGCAGGCCGTAGATACGGCCGTCCTCAAGCTTGAGGCTGATGTTTTCAAGCACGGTGTTCGAACCGTATTTGAATGTAAGATTCTGTACGTCGATCATATTGTTTTTGTGTATTAGTTCATTAGTACACTGCAAAGGTAGTGACAAAAATTAAACTTCCAAATTTTTTTCGCAAAAATTCAGAAGTTTTTTATAAAAAATATGGGAATCCGGTTTTATTCCGCCTGATGTGCCGGGCGGAGAAGGTCAAGGACGACCTTGACAGGATTGAACGACTCCACAGGAACCTCGACGAAAAGGGTGTTCCAGTCGCTCATGGAACCGTTCCAGAGGCCCGGGAGCTCAAGGGCCTTCAGCTCGCGGCCCTGGTAGCTCTTGGAGCTGATGAATCCGGCATCCTCATCGACGTGCCCGAGCAGGTCGAACTTGTTTCCATTGTAGTCGTGAAGGCAGCAGACGAGGTCCACAGGGTTGAAGTGGGTGGCACTCCTGAGCGCTTCCACTGCGGCAGCATTGTCCTTGTCGATCTGG
Organism: Candidatus Cryptobacteroides sp.; assembly: GCA_045597895.1. Lineage (GTDB taxonomy): Bacteria > Bacteroidota > Bacteroidia > Bacteroidales > UBA932 > Cryptobacteroides. The sequence continues at coordinate 45,473 of JAZLLA010000035.1, forward strand.
ACGCTCTCGAGGATCTGGAGGGAGGTCGAGCCGTCCTTCGCGCGTATGATGAAAGGTCCGCCGCCCGGCTCGCCCTGGTTCTTGACCATTCCGCAGACACGGATCGGGCGGTTGAGCCTGGCCTTCAGGGCCATGGCCCTTGACTTGCAGTCGTGCGCCAGAGGCATCTCGATGCAGAGGGTATCGCGGAGGAACTCCTCTATTTCATTGCACAGAGCCTGGCACTCGTCTGTGGCGTATCTGTCGTCCGGAATGGCGTTGTAGCCGGGGAGGTAAGGATACGGCACGAACTCGTGGAACCCCTCGCCCGTGACCTGGTCGAGCTGGACCAGATAGCCGAAGATGGTGTCGCGCAGCTCGAGGCAGCGGCCGATGAGCGCCTTCTTGTATTTGGAGGTCAGCGGCAGCAGGCGCTGCACGGCGACATTGTCAATGTTCTTTATTGAAACCAGCTCCTCCTTGACGGAGTTCAGGTTATGGATGAGGGCGCCGTGGCCGGCCGGGCGGAAGAGGAGCGAGCCGTCATCCTTGCGGAACGGCTGGTTCTTCGAATCCACCGCCACGGTGTCGGTGGCCTTGTCCTGGTAGGTGAAGGTGACATTGTATTTTACGCCGTACTTCGTTTCGTAGGCGGCCTTCACTTCGGAGAGGGCGCCCTCGAAAAGCTGCCGGTGCTCAGGGGATACGGTCACGACCAGATTGACCGAGCCGTCGGAATTGCGCATATAGTCCTGCCCCTCGACGAGGTGCTCGGCGAACGCGGTGCGCGCCTCCCCGTCGGGATAGCGGTGGAAGCGGATAACGCCCTTAGGTTTGGAGCCGTAGCCGAGTCCCTTGTCAGTGAGGACCTTCTCGCAGATGGAGAGCCTGTACCCGGGCGAATCCTCGGGAGCGCCGAACATCTGCTCAGTATAGAAAGCGAAACGCTCTATGCAGGCGGCGAGCTTGCTGGCAGCGGCATCTTCCGGAAGGTCGGATCCTCCGGAGAGGGTGTCCATCCCGGCGAAGATATCCTTGAACATCCTGGAGGCCGCTCCCGATGCCGGAACGAACTTGCACTTGCCGTCGACCTCCGCGCTGTCAGCATAGGCCGTCACTTCTGCAATCCTTTCTTCCGAAAGGACCTCGATTCCGCGTCCCGGCGTGGCGGGAGCGACGATGTCCATCCACGGGAAACCGCTTCTGAAGCGTTCCACCTGGGACTCGACAGTCCTGACAGACGAGCCTCTGGACTCTATCTGCCTGATATCTTCCTGTGTAAACATAGTGTTATTCTTTGGTTATTCGATATAAAACTCCTTTCTGTACCGGTAGTCCTTGCGCAGTTTCAGGAAATCCGAAGGATTGACGCGGAGCAGGAAATCATCCGTAAATATAGGATAATTATATTGAAAAAGCGAAGCTATCTGGCCCTGGCTTTTTTCTCTTATGTCCAGCTTGACGGAATTAAGCTCGGCTATCTCGGATTTCGGATAGAAATCAGTAAGTTCCTTGATATCGAAATAGCGGGCTACTGTGCGGACCGCGGATGCGGTTCCGTTGAGCTTGCCCTGATAGGAATAGCCGGCGATATGGGGAGTGGCTATGTCCGCAAGGTCCAGGAGCTCCTCGTCGATGTCCGGTTCGTTGTTCCAGGTGTCGATGACGATAGCCCCGAGCTTGGAGGCGGCAGCCTTCAGCGCCGTTTCGTCCATTATTTCACCTCGGGATGCGTTGATGAAGATGGCCCCGGGGCGCATCCTGCTGAAGAATCCTTCGTTCGCCATTCCCCTGGTGGCATCGTTCAACGGACTGTGGAAGGTGACGATATTGGAATTCGCCAGAAGATAGTCAAGGGTGCAGAAGTCATAGGCGCCCTCATTCTCCGCACGTGGAGGGTCATAGCGCAGGACATTGAATCCCAGGATGTTCGCCATACTTTCCACGCGCCTGCCCACATTTCCCACTCCGATGATCCCTATGGTCGCCCCGTCAAGGCGGATGGCCTTTCGTGCAGCCACCCCGTAAAGGGCGGAGAACACATAGTTCGCCACTCCCCCGGCATTGCAGCCGGAAGCGTTCCTGACAAATATGCCGTGGCTGCTGCAGTAGTCCAGGTCAATATTGTCAATACCGATATTGGCGGTGGCTATCACCTTGACCGGAGACCCGTCAAGCAGGGCTGCCCCGCACTTGGTCCTGGAACGGATGATGATGGCGTCCGCATCCCTGACGTCGGAGGCGGACATTCCCTGCCCCTTGACATATGCGACCTCTGCAAAAGGCTCGAACACGTCGCGGATAAAAGGTATAGAATCGTCTATGACTATTTTCATAGCTATTTAAGTATCAGTTCTTTCACAAAGGAGACCCGGGGGTCGTCCCTGGTGAACAGTTCGTCATCACGCAGGATTCCGTTAATCTTCTCCACTATTGAATCCTTCTGGAAGGAGAGCTGGTTCCTGACCACCGACGAATTCAATGTAATATATAGTTTCCCGTCCCTGAAGAACTTCTTCAACGTAAACGGTCCCGCTCCCGAAGCCGCGTCCCAGGCGGCGAATATCCGCTGGGTGTTGAGTCCGGAAGACAGCTTCATTTCCTTGATGTACTGGGAGATGACCTCCTCCATGCTGAGGGCCTTCTTCCTGGCGAGCCTTATGGGAGCCTGCTTCTCCATAATCAGCCCTCCACTTTCTGAAACGCGCCGCCCACGGTCTCGAAATAGGACCTGTCGGCAGTGAGCGAATCCACTATCCCGCTGAGTCTCACCTTGTTCGAGTCGGTCAGGAAGATCTGTCCGAAATCGGAACCGGCGACCATCGAAAGAAGGTTCGAGACGCGGTTCATGTCCAGCTTGTCGAAGAGGTCGTCAAGCAGGAGTATCGGAGCGAAGCCGCAGCTGCGTTTCATTATTTCGTATTCAGCGAACTTCAGGGACACAAGGAAGGATTTCTGCTGGCCCTGCGAGCCGCACTTCCTTATCGGATATCCGTTCATGGTGAAGATGAAATCGTCCCTCTGCACGCCTGAGCCCGTGTATTTGAGAGCTCTGTCCCTGTCACGGGAAGCGAGCAGGACGGAAGCCAGCCCCCCCTTGTCAGCATCGGTGCGGTACTCGATGTCCACCTCTTCCCTGCCCCCGGAAAGCCTGCCGTAGTACTCGCGCACCACCGGCACAAGTTCCTCGACCAGCTTCCTGCGCTTCAGGACGATCGGCTCCGCCAATGCCGCCAGACGCGCATCGAAGGTAAGGAGAAGCTCCTCGTCGCCTCCCATATCCCTGAGGACACGGTTTCTCTGAAGCAGATAGCGGTTGTACTGCTGCACTGCGGACAGATATTCCCTGTCCATCTGAGAAAGGACGGAGTTCACGAACCTGCGGCGCAGGTCCCCGGAATCCGTGACCATGGCCACATCGGAAGGAGAAACCAGCACTATCGGAAGGATGCCGATATGCTCAGAGATCTTCTTGCAGGCCTTCTCGTCGCGCATCAGCTTCTTGTCACCGTCGGAATTGACCTGGATTGAGAACTTGGACTCGAGCCCGTTGGACATCCGGTAGCTTCCGGCTACGGTGAAGGTGTCCGAGCCGTATCGGAAATTGAACTTGTCAGTGGTCGAGAGGGAGCTCTTCGTCATGGAAAGGTAGTAGATGGCATCGATGAGGTTGGTCTTCCCCTCTCCGTTGTTTCCTGAGATGCAGTTGACGTTCGGGGAGAAGGTCAGTTCCTGGAATTCGATGTTTCTGAAATTCTGGACTACTAATTTCCTGAGTACGGGCATAAATTGGTTTTGTTCTTTGCAAAGTTATCATTTTTTTCTATTTTTGCGTTCTATTTTGCGCATTTAGCAGAATGGCGTCAAACGAATAATTAAAACTTAAATAAAATGGCAAAGGAATCAAAGGAAAATCTCCAGCAGGAGAAACTCAATGAAACTGTCTCAAAGACCGAGCAGTTCTTCACTGAACACAAGAAATGCATTTATGGAACAGTCATCGCCATCCTCGTGATCGGTCTCGGCGCACTCGCCTACAACCAGTGGGTCCTCAAGCCGAAGCAGGCTGAAGGAATGGAGCAGATGTTCCCTGCTGAGAACTCCTTCGCTGCAGGCGAATACGAGCTCGCACTCAACGGTGACGGCAACGTACTCGGCTTCAACGACATCATCGACGAGTTCGGCACAAAGGCAGGAAAGAGCGTTTACTTCTACGCAGGTGTCTGCAACCTCCAGCTCGGCAACAACGAAGAGGCCATCAAGAACCTTAAGAAATACAAGGGAAAGGACAATATCCTCGCAGCCCGCGCACTCGCATGCATTGGCGACGCCTATGCAAACCTCGAGGACTACCAGACAGCTGTAAGCTATTTCGAGAAGGCTGCCGACAAGTCAGACAACCTCTTTTCAGCCGAGTACCTCCTCAAGGCAGGTGTCACTTACGAGGCTCTCGAACAGAATGACAAGGCTCTCGCCTGCTACAAGACCATCAAGGACCAGTATCCTCAGTCAGTGGAAGGCTACGACATCGACAAGTACATCTCAAGAATTGAAAACAAATAGTTTGGACTATGGGAAGAGCGTTTGAGTTCAGAAAGGAAAGGAAGATGAAGAGATGGGGTCACATGGCCCGCGTCTTCACCAAGCTTGGAAAGGAAATCACCATCGCCGTAAAGGCCGGTGGTCCTGATGTAACGGGCAACCCGCGTCTGCGCGCCCTCATCGCTGAGGCGAAGTCCGAGCAGATGCCTAAGGAGAACATCGACCGCGCTATCAAGAAGGCGACCGACAAGTCCCTCGGCGACTTCAAGGAGATTGTTTACGAAGGATACGGCCCTCACGGAATCGCATATCTCGTGGAGACTGCAACCGACAACAACACCCGCACCGTGGCCAATGTCCGCAGCTACTTCACCAAGTGCGGCGGCGCCCTCGGAACCAGCGGTTCAGTGGCTTTCATGTTCGACCACAAGTGCGTTTTCCGTATCAAGGAAACTCCTGACATGGACATCGAGATGCTGGAACTCGAGATGATCGACTATGGCGTCGAGGAGCTCTTCGAGCAGATCGAGGTGGATGAGGACGACAACGAGACAAAGACCGTCTGCATCTACGGAGACTACACCGCATACGGCACCATCCAGAAATACATCGAGGAGAACGGCTACGAGCTCATCTCCGGAGGTTTCGAAAGGATTCCTAACGTGGACCTCAAGGAAGTCACCCCCGAGCAGAGAACCACTCTCGAGAAACTCATCGACCTCCTCGAGGAGGACGAGGACGTAACCAACGTCTACACCACTATGAAACCGGCTGAAGAATAACAAATCCGCCAAATATTGCGAAAAAAGGACCCTCCGCTGTGGAGAGTCCTTTTTTCGTATCCCCCGCGCTTGAATAATTAAAAAAAATCATTAACTTATGAATAATATCGGTTTTTAGTAACAATCAAATCTACTATGAGCATACAGCAGACAAAAATCAATGAACTTGTTGAACGCAGGGCGGCAGCGAAGCTCGGCGGTGGGCAGGAGCGCATCGAGGCCCAGATGGGTATCTTCGGAGCTTATCTCCTGGCCATGGTCATGGGATTCGCACCTAACGAAGCCGGTGCAATCGGCGTCATCGGAGGCGCTGACGGCCCTACCGCCATCTTCCTCTCCTCAAAACTCGCACCGGACCTTATGGGATCCATCGCTGTATGCGCATATTCCTACATGGCTCTCGTGCCTGTGATCCAGAAGCCTAGAATGCTTCTGAGCTTCCTTGGATAGAATTTTTTAAATATTGTCTTTTATGATAGGTCATTTTTTAACGGAAATGACCTATATTTGTATTTACCACATAACACTGATACTATGGATAAATTGCAGGAATTGACAGACCGTCTGTATAACGAAGGTCTGGCCAAGGGAAAGGAAGAGGGAGAAAGGATCCTCGAAGAAGCCAGGAAACAGGCCGAAGCCATAATCGCGGAAGCCCGGAAGAAGGGCGAGGACATCATCTCCAAATCCCAGAAAGAAGCGGACGACTATAAGCAGAAGGTCACTTCAGACCTGAAGATGGCCGCAACGAAGAGTTTCCAGGCCACAAGGAAATGCATCGAGGACCTGGTCATCACCGAAATAGCGGGCAAGGACGTAAAGAGCACCCTGGCATCACCTGATTTCGTCAAGGAGATGCTTCTCGCAGTCACAGGCAAGTTCAGCTCCGAAGGTATGCAGGACCTTGACCTTGTACTTCCGGCTTCACTGAAGGACGAGCTCGAGCCTTTCGTCAGGAACGAAGTCAGCAAAGCCCTCGGCAAAGGCCTCAGCGCATCCTTCTCGAAGAAGATCGCCGGAGGTTTCACCATCGGTCCGAAGGACGGCGGATACTTCATAAGCTTCACGGACGAGACATTCAACGAACTGGTCTCCGAGTACCTGCGCCCTGTCACAAAGGAACTCCTGTTCGGAGAATAGCCTGAAGCACCGACCATGGACAATTACGAGTACCTCATAGCAGGTCTGCCCGTCCTTTCCCCGGACTGGACAGAAAACGGACAGCTCCCGGTGGATGAACTCACCGAGGAGATACGCAGCCTGTGCTCGGAGAAGGATAACATCCTGATAAACAGCCTGCTGGCCGGATTCAGCGAAGAGAACCTGAACGAAGGGTTCTACAAAGGAATGCTCGAAAGCCGCAACAGTTTCCTCAGGGAATATTTCACCTTCGACCTGAATCTCAGGAACCGGAAGGTAAGATACCTGAACGGCCAGCTTGGAAGGCCGGACGACACCGACATCTTCCTGGAACCGTCAGAGGACTTCGAAGAGAAGGAAGCCGTGGACAAGGTCCTGAACGGCAACGACCTTCTGGAACGGGAGCACGGACTGGACAGCATCACCTGGGAGAAGGTCAGCGCACTGACGACGTTTGACTACTTCGACATCAACGCTGTCCTCGGGTTCCTGGCCAAGCTCCACATCATCGACAGATGGCTCAAGCTGGACGAACAGACCGGAAGGGAGCTCTTCAAGAAGCTAGTGGACGAGATCCGCGGCACTTTCAAAGGAGTCGAATTCAATGAACAATAACAACACAACGATATGAAAACAACCGGAAAGGTAACGGGTATAGTTTCCAACCTGGTGACTGTCCAGGTGGACGGTCCTGTAGCTGAGAACGAGCTCTGCTACATCACTCTCGGTGGCACCAGGCTGATGGCCGAGGTCATCAAGGTGAGCAAGGACAAGGCATCCGTCCAGGTGTTCGAAAGCACACGAGGGCTCAAGAACGGGGACACAGTGGAGTTTGAAGGGAGAATGCTCGAGGCCACACTGGGCCCGGGACTGCTCTCAAGCATCTACGACGGTCTCCAGAACAACCTTGCGACGATGACGGGAGTGTTCCTCAAGCGTGGCGAATACACCGACCCTCTCGACCACGGAAAGGAATGGGACTTCACCCCTCTCGCCAAGGCGGGTGACAAGGTCGCCGCCGCCGACTGGCTCGGAGAAGTCAAGGAAGGCTGGCTGCCACACAAGATAATGGTGCCTTTCTCCTTCAAGGGAGAATACACCGTCAAGTCAGTCGCCGAAGCCGGCAGCTACAACATTGACAAGGTTATCGCCGTCCTCACCGACGAGGAAGGCGAGGATGTGGACGTGACGATGTGCCAGAAATGGCCTGTCAAGGTCGCAGTCAAGGGATACAAGGAGAAACCAAGGCCGTTCAAGATAATGGAGACGGGAGTGCGCGTCATCGACACGTTCGACCCTATCGCCGAAGGAGGCACGGGATTCATCCCGGGACCGTTCGGATGCGGAAAGACCGTCCTCCAGCACGCTATCGCAAAGCAGGGCGAGGCCGACGTCATCGTGATGGCCGCCTGCGGAGAGCGCGCTAACGAAGTCGTGGAGATATTCTCCGAATTCCCTCAGCTCATCGACCCGCATACGGGAAGATTCCTGATGGAGCGCACCACCATCATCTGCAACACCTCCAACATGCCTGTAGCAGCCCGCGAGGCCTCCGTCTATACGGCCATGACCATCTGCGAATACTACAGGGCCATGGGCCTTCGCTGCCTCCTGCTGGCCGACTCCACCTCCCGCTGGGCACAGGCCCTGCGCGAGATGTCGAACAGAATGGAGGAGCTCCCGGGAGCAGACGCCTTCCCTGTGGACCTCTCATCCATCATCTCGAACTTCTACTCAAGGGCCGGTATGGTTATCCTTAACAACGGCGAAAAGGGAGCGGTCACCGTCATCGGAACGGTCTCCCCTGCCGGAGGTAACCTCAAGGAGCCTGTGACCGAGTCCACGAAGAAAGCCGCCCGCTGCTTCTACGCACTCGAGCAGAGCCGCGCCGACCAGAAGAGATACCCTGCCGTGAACCCTATCGAATCATACTCGAAGTATCTGGAGTATCCGGAGATCCACGAGTACCTCGACAAGGTCTTCGAACCGGGATGGGCCGGAATAGTCAATGCGATGAAGGTCCTGGTAAGACGCGGAAAGGAAGCCAACGACCAGATCAACATCCTCGGAGACGACGGAGTGCCTATGAGCTATCACGAGTCGTTCTGGAAGTCCGAGCTCATCGACTTCGCATTCCTCCAGCAGGACGCCTTCGACGCCATCGACAGCATCACCCCTCTGGAGAGACAGAAATATATGGTGAACCTGATCATGGACATCTGCTCGAAGAAGTTCAGCTTCGATGACTTCGAGCAGTGCCGCACATACTTCAAGGAGCTCATCAACCTCCTCCGCCAGATGAACTACTCGCCTTTCATGGAAGAGAAGTTCATGGAATACCAGTCAGAAATCAACAAACACCTCGAGAAATATGTCAGCTAAAGCATTCAGAAAAGTATATACTCAGCTCGACGCCATCACGAAGGCGACAGTCTCGCTGAAGGCATCCGGAGTCTCGAATGACGAGCTGGCCACCGTGGACGGCAGGCTTGCCCAGGTGGTGAAGACAAAGGGAGACCTTGTCACGATGCAGGTGTTCGCCGGCACTGAAGGCATCCCTACGAACGCCGAAGTCTCCTTCATGGGAAATCCTCCGGTGCTGAAGGTAAGCGACCAGCTTTCAGGCCGTTTCTTCAACGCATACGGAAAGCCTGTCGACGGCGGTCCTGAAGTGGATGGAGAGGTGCGGGAGATCGGCGGACCGTCCGTGAACCCGTACAAGAGGAAACAGCCGTCCGAGCTCATCCCTACCGGTATCGCTGGAATCGACCTGAACAACACCCTGGTTTCGGGACAGAAGATCCCGTTCTTCGCAGACCCTGACCAGCCGTACAACAAGGTGATGGCGGACGTGGCCCTGCGCGCCGACGTGGACAAGATCATCCTCGGAGGAATGGGGCTTTCAAACGACGACTACCTCTTCTACCGCCACACGTTCGAGAACGCTGGAGCGCTCGAGAAGATAGTCTGCTTCGTCAACACCACAGAGGAGCCGCCTGTAGAACGTCTCCTCATCCCTGACATGGCCCTCTGCGCCGCTGAGTACTTCGCAGCGGACAAGAACGAGAAGGTGCTCGTGCTCCTTACCGACATGACCCTCTACGCCGACGCCCTGTCCATCGTATCGAACCGTATGGACCAGATCCCGTCAAAGGACTCGATGCCGGGATCGCTCTACTCCGACCTCGCAAAGATCTACGAGAAGGCCGTGCAGTTCCCGGAGGGAGGTTCGATCACCATCATCGCCGTGACCACCCTCAACGACGGAGACATCACCCACGCCATCCCTGACAACACCGGATACATCACCGAAGGACAGTTGTTCCTCCGCGCCGACACCGACACCGGAACCGTCATCGTCGACCCGTTCAGGTCCCTTTCACGACTCAAGCAGCTCGTGCAGGGCAAGAAGACCCGCGAGGACCACAGCCAGGTGATGAACGCCGGAGTGCGTCTGTTCGCGGACGCCCAGAACGCAAAGACCAAGCTCGAGAACGGATTCGACCTCTCGGACTATGACAACCGCTGCCTCGACTATGCCAAGGAGTACGCAGTCCGTCTGCTGAGCATCGACGTCAACATCGACATCGACACTATGCTCGACACCGCCTGGGAGCTCTTCGGCAAGCACTTCACAAAGGCCGAGACCGGTATCAAGCAGGCACTGACGGACAAATATTGGAAAGCATAGCCTATGGCTGTCAAATTTCAATACAACAAGACTTCGCTCACCAACCTCGGCAAGCAGCTGAAGGTGCGCAGGAACGCGCTTCCGACCTTGAAGAACAAGGAAAGCGCGCTCCGCATCAGCGTGCTCATGGCCAAGGAGGCGGCGGAGGATTACGAAAGGAAGGTCACTGAAGCGCTCAGCAAGTACGACTACCTGGCCGCGCTCTGGAACGAGTTCGAGCCGGGGCTTGTCAGCATCAAGGACGTGAGCCTGCGCACCGGCAAGGTCGCCGGTGTGAAGATCCCCGAGCTGGAAAGGATAGGCTACGAGCTGAAGCCGTTCAATGCCTTCACCAAGCCCGCCTGGTATGCAGACGGTGTGCAGATACTTAAGGACATCACCGAACTCGGGATCAGGAGCGAGATCGCCGAAGAGAGGCGCCGCATCCTGGACTATCAGAGGAAGAAGACCACCCAGAAGGTGAACCTCTACGAAAAGGTCCAGATTCCGGGATACCAGGAGGCCATCCTCAAGATAAAGCGCTATATGGAAGATGAAGAGAACCTATCGAAGGCTTCATCGAAGATAGTGAAGGAACGTCACGCACAGGAAGAGGAGGAAGAGCTATGATAGAGAAAATGACAAAATACGCATTCGTTCTGATGAACGGAGCGAAGGAAGGGTTCCTGGAGAGTCTCCAGAATCTCGGCATTGTCGATATCACCCGCTCGGTAAAGGCCGTTGACTCCGACTCGGAGGAGATGGCCGCAAGGATAGATACCCTAAAGTCTGAAATAAAGACCATACGCAGCGGAAGGGACCAGCATCTGGAGAGCCTCATCGAAAAGAGGAACTCGCTGGCGAGAGCCGCCGAGGCAGTGGCCCCTTGGGGCGAGTACGACAAGGCGAAGGCCGCCGAACTGGACAAGGCCGGAGCCGCGCTTCATTTCTACAGCGTCAGCAGGAAGCAGTTTGACGACGGCTGGGCCGCCGAATACCCGCTGCAGGTGATCTGCGAGGGGAAGAAGACGGTGCATTTCGTCATCGCCGGTCCGGTCGAAGGCTTCCCTCTCGCGGAACAGGGTTCGCCGAAGGCGACATTGGCCGAGCTGGAAGCGCAGATGAAAGCGAAGGACAATGAGATTGACACTTACCGCAAACAGCTGGAGGGCAGGATGGCGGAGATTCCGGGGATCGAAGCTGAGATCAGGAAACTGTCCGACAAGCTCGGGCTCTATCTGGCCGGTGCAGCCGGAACCGGGGCAGTCGAGGGGGCGGTGACCGTGTTCGAGGGCTTTGCCCCGACCAGCAGCGACAAAGCTCTGGAGGAGTCACTTAACGCTCTGGACGCGCTTTGGATACGCGAGCCCGCAAAAGCTGAGGACAACCCTCCTATCAAGCTGAAGAACAACCGTTTCAGCCGCCAGTTCGAAGTGCTGACGGATATGTACGGACGCCCGGCGTACGACGGGTTTGACCCGACGCCGTATATCTCTGTATTCTTCCTTCTGTTCTTTGCGATGTGCATCGGAGACCTCGGTTACGGGCTTCTGCTGGTGATCGCCGGCCTGCTCCTGAGGAAGGTGCAGAGTTTCAAGTCACTCTCCCCTCTCGTGGTTTATCTGGGCATCGGCACCGTGGTGGTGGGATTCTTCTTCCACACGTTCTTCTCCATTGACTTTGCAGGCGCGTCATGGCTTCCCGACGGAGTGAAGGCGGTGATGGTGCCGGCGAAGGTGGCGGGCTACGACGGGACGATGGTCCTGGCGCTCGCCGTGGGTATCGTCCATCTGCTTCTGGCTATGGTCGTCAAGACGGTCTATGCTACGAAGAACAAGGGCTTCCTGAACTCGCTCAGCACCTGGGGTTGGACCCTGTTCTGGGTGGGGCTGACGGTCATCGGGCTGGTTTCGCTCGCCGGAGTGCTCGACAAATCCTTGACCAAGTGGCTGATCATCGGCCTGGGCGTAGTCTGCGCGATAGGCATATTCCCGCTGAACAACCTCCACCGGAATCCTCTGCTGAACGTCGGAAGCGGCCTCTGGGATACCTACAATATGGCAACCGGCATCCTGGGCGATATCCTGAGCTATCTGCGTCTCTATGCTCTGGGACTTGCCGGAGCTATGCTGGGATTCGCTTTCAACGACCTGGCGGTGATGGCCCGCGGCAACGGCGGGACCGGCTGGATCGCGTTCGTACTGATCGTGGTCGTAGGACACACCCTGAACGTGGCTATGGCCGCCCTGGGAGCTTTCGTGCATCCGCTGCGACTCAACTTCCTCGAATTCTTCAAGAACTCCGACTACGAAGGTGTCGGAGTCAAGTATAACCCATTAAGTAAAAATCAATAAAACTATATCACTATGCTAAACACAGTACTCGGTTATTTGGGACTCGGACTGGTGCTCGCTCTCGCCGGCATCGGAAGCAGCTACGGAACTACTATCGCAGGAAATGCAGCTGAAGGAGCCCTCAAGAAAAAACCTGAAGGATCAGGTAACTATATGGTGCTTTCCGCACTCCCTGCAACACAGGGTATCTACGGATTCGTCGCTTTCTTCATGATGCTCAGCAAGATGAAGGCTAATCCGGAGGCCGGACTGGTCATCTTCGGAGTAGGCCTCAGCGTAGGTCTGGTCTGCATGCTTTCAGCCATCCGACAGGGTCAGGTCTGCGCAAACGGTATCGTGGGCATCTCACAGGGCCACAACGTTTTCACAAACACCCTGATCTACGCCGCCCTTCCTGAATTCTACGCCATCCTGGGTCTCGTAGGAGCCCTGATGGTATGATCGGGTCCGTCGCCGTCTATCTCGGCTCAGCGGAAGCGTCTGAGAAATACAGGAAATTCGCGTTCGACTTCGGAGTCCTCCTGGCTTCGCGTGGTATCCGCGTGGTCTATGGCGGTGCAGCCGTAGGGACTATGCAATCGCTGGCTGACGGAGTGTTGTCCGCCGGCGGGGAGATCGTGGGCGTGATCCCTGAACATTTCGGAGGCAAACGGGAGGTGGCGGCAACGCACAGGAACATCCGCCGCGACGATCTGACCGAGAACATCCTGGTCAAGGACATGGCGGAGAGAAAGACCGTGATGACACGGCTCTCCGACTGCTGCGTGATACTTCCGGGCAGCTACGGCACCATGGACGAACTCTTCTGCTTCTCAATGGAGAACGAAATAGGTCTGCACGACAAGCCGGCATTCGTCCTGAACGTCGACGGATACTACGACGGTCTGGAGATGCAGGTCGGGCGTTTCAAGTCCGAAGGCTTCCTTTATCCATCAAGCAAGGTCATCACTTTCGTCCACTCAATCGACGAATTTGAAAATATTTTAAAAAATCTGTAGCATTTCTCTCTTTTCTGCGTCTATTATTGCAAATCAGAAAGAAAATGAAGAAGAGAACCGTGCTCGCAGCGCTTTGTATCATCAGCTGCCTTACATCATTCGCAAAGAACAGCCAGGACTGGAAAGGAAAGGTCCTGGACGAAAACGGAGAACCTCTCCCATACGTGAACGTAGCCCTTCTCGCCGCCAGCGACTCTACCGTGCTCGGCGGTACCACCACAGACCTTGACGGCACATTCACCATCGCCACCGACCGCAAGGACGGCATCATAATGGCGGCAATGATAGGCTACAGGACACAGTACCTGAAGCCATCGGACGGTCTCACCATCCAGCTTGAACCCGAAACCGAGTTCCTTCAGAGCGCCGTCGCCACAGCCGTAATGCCGAAGACCAAGCTCACGGGCGAGGGTCTGCAGACCTCCGTACGCGGTTCCGTCCTGGAAAACGCCGGAAACGCTCTGGACGTCCTGGGCAAGACCCCCGGTATGATAAAGAACCAGGACGGTCTGGAAGTCATAGGAAAAGGCTCCCCTCTTATCTATATCAACGGCCATAAGGTCACCGACTCCGGCGAACTGGAAAGGCTCCAGAGCAACGAAATCCAGAGCATCGAAGTCATCACCAATCCCGGTGCCCAGTACAGCGCCAGCGTGCGCAGCGTGGTCCGCATCCGCACCATAAAGCGCCAGGGCGAAGGGTTCGGCTTCAATGCGACCCTGGCTGACGCCCAGTCCCTGAGGATCGCGGAGAACAACGACCCTTCGTTCAACATCGACGCGAACTACCGCAAGAACAACGTCGATATCTTCGCAGGCACCAACGCCGCCCGTTTCACCCACCGGCAGACCAGCGACGAACTCTCCACGGAGACAATCGGCAGCCCGACCTACAGAAGCGACGGCTGGCTCATAAATGACATCGAGCAGAAATATGTCTACGGCAATGCCGGTCTCAACTGGCAGATAGCCGACAACCACTCAGTCGGTGTCAAGGCCGAATACGGCCGTACCCTGAGCCTCGACCAGAACCAGAGGCTCTACACCGACATGACACGCGACGGCTCTCCATACGACGAGACCACCACGCTCGGTACATACCACATAGGAGACAAGGCCCCGAACTCACTGGCCGCCAACGCCTACTACAACGGCCAGGCCGGCAAGCTCGGAATCGACCTGAACGTGGACCTCTACAAGCAGAACAGCTCGGAGACCAGCCATATCACGGAGATCAACGAAATGACAAAGGAGGAGAATGTCCTGGACACCGAAAACGGCTCTAACAGCGACCTCTACGCCTCCAAGCTCGTATTCTCCTACTCTATTTGGCAAGGACAGCTCCAGTTCGGAACGGAAGAGACATTCTCGAGGATAAGCGACCACTACTCCATCACCGGAGCCTCCATCGCCCCGTCGGAGTCCAAAGTAAGCGAGGACAATATCGCAGCCTTCGCCAGCTATGCTTTCGTCCTGCCGAAATTCGGCCAGATCAGCGCGGGCCTGCGCTACGAGCACGTGAACTACAGCTTCACCGATGTCCTCGGGAGCAGCACCGACAATAGGAAATATGACAATCTCTTCCCATCCCTGTCCGTCGCCGGCCAGCTCGGCAAGGTGCAGGTGATGGCAAGCTACAGCGCCAAGACCTCGCGCCCGGGATTCAACCTCCTGAGCAGCGCCGTCAGATACAACTCCAAGTTCATCATCCAGAGCGGAAACCCGGCCCTCCAGCCTCAGACCATAAATGACGCGAACGTGATGACCAGCTGGAAATGGCTCACCTTCGTAGCAGACTACTCACGTATGGACGACGTCGTGTCGTCCTGGTCGGAAAGGTTCAATGACGAGGGAATGATAATAGTCAAGCCGCGAAACCTCGACCGACCTGTCCGGACCCTCGCGACCTACGTCGTAGCCACTCCTACCATCAAGAACTTCAATATGAACTACACCGTGGGAGTACAGCAGCAATGGCTTACAATGGACATTCCGGACCCGCGCGAAGCTGACGGCATAAGGACCGCCTCCTTCAATGACAAGCCGATGTTCATCGCCCAGCTCCAGAACACCTACACCACCCACAACGGCTGGCAGTTCGAGCTCGGAAGCGAGATCCACAGCAGGGGCTACTCCGCCAACGTTATGGTGACCAATATCTTCTTCTACCTGAACGCCGCCATCCAGAAGTCCCTTCTGAAGGACAATTCCCTCGTGCTACGCCTCAGCGGCGCAGACCTCGCAGGCCTCGGACTCAGCAATGCCTACGCCGACTACGGATCGCACTTCATCCGCCAGTCGAACAGGATGGACAACCAGCGTGTCACCCTTTCCGTCCGCTACCGCTTCAACTCGGCACAGTCCAAGTACAAGGGTACCGGCGCCGGCAAGGATGCCATCAGCCGAATGAAGTAGCCCTCCGCAGGGACGGCTACTTCCTGTTCAGATAATTAGTAATCTCCTCCGCGCCGAGGGTGAGCATCATGAACTGAGGGACATTGCGGGTGCAGCACTCGTTCTCTCCCCAGTGGAAAGGATAATCGTCCTTGTGCTCGAAGAAGTCAGGCTTCATCACGAGAAGGCCCGGTGCGATACCGCCGGGGATGACAGTGTAGTCACCACGGTTGTTGCCATACGCAACCTTCTTCGTGTTGACGCCCACGGAGGTGATGAAAGAAACATTGGAGTACGGATGACGTCCGAAAATGAAATGCATTCCGTTGAGCACAAGCTCAGGGTCGATCATATTCGGGAAGTACTTCCATACCATATAAGCATTGTATGCCCATCCGAGAGCGATCTCAGTGCCGCCCCAGCCGTATCCTGATACCGGAACGCCGTATGGATTCTCGGCGGCAACCCGCTTGGCATTCTCCACGAATGCAGGGACTGCAGCCTTGACAGCCCTCTGGAAATCCTTGTCCATATAAGGATAGAGCTCCAGGGCGGTGCTGAGGCTGCTGCCTCCGTAGAAGCTGAAGCCGCCCGCCATTGAGACTGCAGGGACCGGCTTTGCGGCAGCCTCGACCTGGGCCAGGACCTTAGGAAGGAAGAAATCCTTGTACTCCTGCCCGCCTGTGGCTCTCCAGAGCTGGACGGCGGCTGCGGTGCGGGAATCGCCACGGTTCATCCCCCATCTGTCATTGGTCTGGAACTTGGCCATGTTCTCAGGGGAGGCGGCGTCGAAGTTCTCCTCCCAGAGCTTGAGAGCGAGCTCCAGGCACTTCGCCGATGTCTCAGGGTAGAACTCCTTGAGAGCCCTTGCAGCAGCGGCGAGAGTGGCGACGGTGCCCATCTGGCCGGCAGGGCTGTAGTTGCCCGTGAAGGCGAAGCGGTCGTCCATTGTCCCGGAATTGTTCCCTATCACCTGGAACGGCCTGAGCGATGGATTGTAGACATAGCCGTCCGTCTGGGTGGAACCGTCGCCGATATGGGCGTACTGGTACATATGACCCTGGACTATTCCCTGGCATACGAAACCGATGTTCTCCACCTGGGCGATGATATTCAAGGCGCCGTGCTGGCACTGCTGGATCACATCAGGGACGCCGTCCGGACGATGGATGTCCACGAACTGGGTCTCCTGGTCGATGTAGGTCTGGTCGCGGTCCTCGTGGAAGAGGTCCCAGAGGAATGCGAACTGCTGGGTGAGACCGAGGACGGTTCCGCTCTGGATATCGAAGTCGCCTGCATCATACCACGCACCCACAGAAAGGCCCGGGATGTGGTCGTATGACTTGTACTTCGTGAAGGTCTGCTCCGGCTGGGTATAGCCGTCCATGCAGGAATAGCCCACAGGGGCCTGCATGGCGTCATCCATATTGGAACGGCCGTGCCAAACACGGTAACCTTCCTTCACCTCCATATGGTCCATCTGGACAGGAAGCCATACATCCATGGTGGTGTGCCACTTGTCGCCATATACATTGTCGGCTATAGGGAAGACGTTGGTGGTTACGTCCTTGTACTCGATGCAATACACGCCCGGAGTCTTGACTGCGGAGAAATCCACTGTAGCATAGTTGTAGCGGTGGTTGTATTCGCCCCACTCCTTCACCTTCGGTTCGAGGACGACGGAACGTTTTCCGTCAGGAGCGATGCGGATGATCTTCGCAGTTGCAGGGATCCTGTCATTCCTGTCAAGCTCTATCACGGCAACCTTCTTCTGAGCCGGGGTGTAGCCCACCTGTGAGAAGCCTACATTAGGCTCCCTGACCCACTCGGGATCGAACGATGTCTCGATGTACCACTCGGCCACCTTTCCGGTCTTTCCGCCCTCGAGGAAGGTGCGGACCACGAAGGTCCCGTTAGGAGAAAGGTTGCGGCCGTCGAAGAGGTTGATCTCGTTGTCCGACTTGAAAGTCACGCGGAGGTTCTCATCCTCAGGTGCAAGGACGAGAGTATGGCCTGTAGCGATAGGATGGGCTACGAGGAATTCGTCCCTGCCGCGGTCATCGAAAGTCGTGAGGCCGAGGATCTGGGTGATCTTCTCGCTGTTCGGGCTCATATGGGTGTCGCTCGCCGGATGCTTAGGGAAGATGTCCGGCATCCCGTCCACCATATAGGTCTTGCCGAAATATGTTGCAGGGAAGAACTCGATGTTCATTCCGGCCTTGCCTACAAGGTTCTCGGGAACAGGCTTGTCGACATATACGGACATCAGGACACCCTTGTCCTTCGGAGTCACCTTGATCCTCGGGGTGAACCCGTACTGCTCATATCCCAGCACACATTCTATGGTCTGGCTGTCCTTGTCGACAGTCCTGCTGTCCAGAGTCGGATAGATGTCCCACTGCTCAGGGGTGTTCATAAGGCGGATGCCTCCTCCGGTGGCGATACGCACGCCCCTGAGGATGATCTCCACGGCAGCGGTCTTCTCATCGCAGAACATACCGTTGTAGCCGTTGCTGTATACCAGATAGTTCACTCCGGTATCCTCGAAGTAATCCAGTTCGTTAAGTTTTACCGACTGTGCCGACAGCGCTGAGCATACGGTCAGAGCCAGTGCGAGAAAAACAGTTCGTTTTGTCATAGATGTATTTTGTCGTTATTGGTTATCTGATGCTCCACCAGTCCCACTCGAAGAGGCCGCCGGTCTCTGCGCCCTTGAAGACGAAGAACAGGTCGTGCACTCCGGAAAGTGTTTTGATGCTGCAGGTCTGAGTCTTGAACCTGCCTGCGGTGTCCTTCAGCTGAAGGGTGCCGGCAAGAGGGCCGTCCACGCTGTCAAGGTGCACCTCGATGGCGGCAGGAGCGGCTCCGCAGCGGACGTTCGCGCTGAACGAGCGCTTGCCGTTCCTGAAGTCCACACCCTTCAGCTGGATGTATTCTCCATTGTCAATGTTGTTTATGGCTATGCCGCCGTTCTCCAGGACTTCGGTCTTCAGGCCGTAGCCCCAGGCCATGGTCTCGGCCTCGACGCGGGAGGAGAGCTTGAACGGCTCGATCTGCTCGAGGACATTGTCCTGCCAGTAAGGAACCTTGACGATGCTGCCGTCGTCATTGTACTTCATCTCGGCGGCGGAAACGCTGCGGCGCTCGTGATGGTAGAAGGTATCTATATGCATCAGCTCGTAGTTCAGGCCGAACACGTAGGACTTGCCCTTGTAGTCGATGATGCCGGGGTGGTTCCCCCTGGTCCGCCAGGTGCGGTCCATTATGTGCCCCATCGACTTCCACGGACCTTCGGGGCTGTCGCTCATAGCGTAGCCTATGCCCTCAGGGCAGCAGGTGGAGGCGAATGCCAGGTACCAGTGCTCTCCGTGCTTGTAGAGCCAAGGTCCCTCCTGATAATAGTCGATATGATAATCGAGCTTGTGAATCTCACCCTTCAGGGAGATCATGTCATCGTTCAGCTTTGCCCAGTAGGTGTTAGGGTTGCCCCAGTACATATAGGCCTGGCCGTCCTCGTCGATCCAGACGGTAGGGTCGATGTCATCCCAGTGCTCCTTCTGCCATACGAGAGGCTCCCCGAGAGGGTCCACGAAAGGTCCGAAAGGAGAGTCGGAGACAAGCACGCCGATGCCGTGGCCGTGGATAGGACAGTACATATAGAACTTGCCGTCCCTCTCGACCACCTGCTCAGCCCATGCGCCGTTGTCCCCGTCATACCACTTGAAGTCCTTCAGGGATGCCACTGCGCCGTGGTCCGTCCAGTTCACCATATCGGTGGAGGTATAGCAGAGCCAGTCCTTCATCACGAAGCCATTTGCGTAATCCTCATCGTGGGTGGTATAGAGGTACACTGTCCCGTTATAAACCATAGGCGCCGGGTCGGCGGTGTATTTCGTGGAGATGAGAGGACGGTTCACGTGGGAGTTGAACTTCCACCAGTCCAGGTCGAAGAGCTCCTCGTCACCGCCTCTGAAAAGGAGGTACAGGTCGTGGACGCCGGTCACTCCAGGCTTCACGGGAGCCGTCTTCATCATATTGTCATCGATTACGTCGATGGATGCGATAGGGCTGCCGCCGAGCTCGTCCAGGTAGAACTCCAGCACGCCTTCGTGCTTGAAGTTGAGCATCTCCATAGAGACCATCACAGGCTCCTCGGAGCCGAAGTCCACCTCGCGGAGCTTGATCCAGTCGCCGTTATGGATGCTGGTGACGTAATGGCGCTCACCCGCGAGACGGTCGGTCTTGACTCCCCAGCTTGAAGACATGGTCTCGGCCTGGACGGTCTGATAAGGGTCCAGGGTACCGACCGGCTTCACTCCCTCCGTGGTGAACGGGATGAACGGGATGCTGCCGTCAGCGTTGTACTCGAACTCCTCCACGCAGGCCGAGCGGTGGAAACCGCCTCCGTTAGGGAGGATACCGTTGTGGTAGAACATGTAGTTGTGTCCCTTGAAGGTGACTTCACCGCCGTGGATGGTGAAGCTGTTCACAGCCTCGTCCATGATGCGGCCGCGGTAGGTCCAAGGGCCGTCGATGGATGGGGCGGTGGAATATGCCATATGCTCGGGAACTCCGCCTGCAGGGTAGCTGATATAGTACAGGTTTCCCCTTCTGCTTACCCAAGGGCCTTCCTCGTATCCTACCATCATCTCCTCCTTTCCCTTCGCCCAGTTCATCTTCAGCGACTCCGGACCGAAGCAGGCCGGGTCGTGGAAGCCGGGCACTTCCTTGTACCCGTCCACGAAGGAGACCATATCATCAGCGAGCTTGCCGTACCAGCAGCCCTTGTTCCCCCAGAAAAGATACGCCTGTCCGTCGTTGTCAATGAAAACGGTCGGGTCAATGAAGGAGAACCCGGTCGCGAGCGGCCCGCCGATGGCGTCCACGTACGGCCCCTGAGGGCTGTCGGCGACAGCCACGGCGAGGGCGTCGGCGCGGGTTGCAGCCTCGGTGAGGCAGACATACCAGTACCACTTGCCGTTGCGCTCGACGGCCTGGGAGGCCCAGGCGCGGTCGCCCTGGAAAGCCCATTCGAACGTCGCTGTCGAGACCGGAGTACCCATATAGGTCCAGTTCACCATATCCTCGGTGGAATAGAGCATCCAGTCCTTCATCTTGAAATAAGTCGCATCGTCCTCGTCGTGGTCGACGAAAAGATACAGCTTGTCCCCGTGCACGTACGGTGCAGGGTCAGGAGTGTAGGCTGTGCTGATGATAGGGTTCTGCGCCCGGCACAGGACAGGGAGCAGAGCCATTGCTAGAAGGAGATATCGTTTCATAAATGTGTCGGTTGTGCTTGTGAGATTATTCTGAAGGAAGTTCGAGAACGCTGACAGTCATAGTCTTAGGGTTACCAGGGTCGACGAACTTCTTGCCGTCCACCTCGTAATAGTAAGCGCCTGCAGTCTCAGGCTGCACGGTAGCGCTCCACACACCTGCGCTGTTTTTGACCATAGGGATCTTCTCATCCGCGAACTGGGCGACAAGGAACACTTCCTTGGCGGCAGGAGCGCTGATGTTGAAAGTAACGTTCTGCTTCATGCGTGGCATTCCTGCAGGGGCTGCAGGCATTCCAGGGAAACGCGGCATAGCGTGGACGACAGGTGATTCAGGTTCCTTGGCCTCCTCAGGAGCGATTTCTATGCCCATAAGGGAGAGCATCTTCGCAGCATATCTGCGGCCGAGGGTACGGTAGCCTTCAGCTGAGAAGTGCAGGCGGTCGAAGTTCTCCTTGCAGCCGCTGGATGAGATGACATATCCGGTAGGTATCACTGAAGGGATGCGGCCGATGTACTCGTTCATACCGGCGCATACGCCTCCGCGGTCACCGTTGACGGTCTCGCCCACGAGAAGAGGACAGTCCTCGGCCTTGAGCTTGAGGTCCTTGAGGAGCATGTCATAGATGCTCTTCACCTTGTTGCACCACTCCTCGTCGTTAGGGTTCGACTCACCCTGATGGAGAAGGATTCCGGAGATGACTCCGTCCTTCTGCGCCTTCTTTGCGAGGGCCAGGACATAGTTGTAAGGATTGTTGCCATAGATCTTCATTATGTTCTGGAGCCAGTCGGCGCCGGTGGCGGCATAGGCCTCTGCTTCGTCCTTCATGAAGGCCTCTATCTTGCAGCCTGCGACAGAAACGTTGATAACACCCACCGAGTGTCCCTCAGGGAGGTTCTCAGCCATTGTGCGGCCGAACCAGTCACCCGGAGTGAGACCGGTGTCCTGACGGCAGAGAGGCGGTACTGCAGGGTACCATTTGCCTGTCTTGCGGCCCATGTCCTTGAAATCGACAGCGGCCATCATCTTGAAGTTGGAAGGAACGTTCTCCTTGTCGACCTGCTCCGGACGGGCGTTGCCCTCGGAGTTGGACTGACCTATGCAGATGAAGATGTGGAAATTCTTGTCACGGGCGCCTGCAGTAAGGGTCATAAGGGCTACAAGCGCGGTAAGGATGATTCGTTTCATAGTCTATAATGCTTTGAATTTATATGTTTTACCTGGTTTTGTATCGATGTCGTACTCATATACGGCCGGCTTGTCCAAGCCTTCGGATGAGGCCGTGGACTTGACCTTGGCGGGAGCGAAGAGGGCGTTAGGGCAAGGGCCCGCAGCCTCCTTGAGTTTTCTGCCCTTCAGCGGCACTGCGGAGCGGATCCTGAGGGTCCCGCCGATGGAGGAAACGACCTTGGCCTCAGCGAGGGCTCCCTCGCTCCACTCCATATCCACTGTGAATCCGCCGCGGGCACGGAGTCCCTCAACTGAGCCTGACGCCCAGGCAGAAGGCAGGGCCGGAAGGAAGTGGACTGCGCCGTCGTGGCTCTGGAGGAGCATTTCGGCGATACCGGCGGTGACGCCGAAGTTGCCGTCGATCTGGAACGGCGGATGGGCGTCGAAGAGGTTAGGGAAGGTACGACCCAGAGGGTTGCGGAACATTGCCCTTTCGTCAGGGAGGAGGCGGAGCATGTTGGAGATGATGGTGAAGGCGTGGTCACCGTCGAGCATGCGCGCCCAGAAATTGGTCTTCCAGCCGAGGCTCCAGCCGGTGGCCATGTCTCCTCTCTGTTCGAGCGTGACGCGGGCGGCGTTGAAGAGTTCGGGCGTGCGGAAAGGGCTGATCTGTGCGGACGGATAGAGGCCGTACAGATGCGAGATATGCCTGTGCTGGTCGTCGGGATCGTCAGCGTCCACCTGCCATTCCTGAAGCTGGCCATAACGGCCCACCTTCATCGGTGGCAGCTGAGCAAGGGCATCGGAATATCTTGTGCGGACTTCCTCGTCGACCGACAGCACCTCGGAAGCCTTCACGACGAAGTCGAGGATGTCTCCGATTATCTGGTTGTCCATCGTGCTGCCGGCACATACCTCGGAACGCGCACCCATAGGGGCGTGCTCGGGGCTGACAGTCGGCACGGAAACGAGGTAGCCTGTCCTCGGGTCGACCTGCATATAGTCCAGGAAGAAATCTGCGGCACCCTTCATCACGGGGTAATACTCCCGCAGGAAGTCTTCGTCCATGGTATATAGATAATGCTCCCAGAGATGCGTGCAGAGCCAGGCGCCGCCCGCAGGGAAGATGCCCCAGGAGGCACCGTCGACGGGACCGGTAATCCTCCAGAGGTCGGTATTGCGGTGTGCCACCCAGCCTCCGCAGCCGTACATTTCACGAGCCGTGACGGCGCCAGGAACACTGAGTTCCCTGATCATATTGAACAGAGGCTCGGCGCAGTCGGACAGGCCGCAGACCTCTGCGGGCCAGTAGTTCATCTCGG
>JAZLLA010000036.1:0-24312 GCA_045597895.1 Candidatus Cryptobacteroides sp.
AGGAAGCATATGCAGACCCAAAGAAGCGTAAGTTTTACAATATGATGCTTCAGAAAGCTGATTTGAATATCCTTGAATATAAGCCTATTGTGGAAGATAGAACTATCCCACAGGAATACCGTGAGCGTATTGAGAAAGAAGTCATTCCTGATGAATTGAAATCTGTGCTTTTGCGCCCTACTATTGAGTCGGGCACTTTCGTCAATCACGCTGTTGAAGGGAATTTTAACATTCCTCTCGGGTGGCAGTCTAAAGGTACAACACAGTACATTCGAATCCTGGACGCCTTATATGATTTAATTTCCAGTGGTCACGTTTATTATTTGGACGAACTTGGCGAAAATCTCCATTATGATTTGTTGTTCTACTATTTGAATGTATTCCTTTTCAATTCGGAAAAATCACAACTGATTATCACCAGCCAGGAGACCGCTCTTCTTGCGCAGGATATCATCAATGATAACCGCGGTGTAGTTTGGTTTGCGGAAAAGAACAAAAGCACGGCTTCATCCGAATATTCCCGTGGAGATTCATTCGGGCTGCACAAGAACTTGTCGCTGTATAACTCCTATCGTATTGGACGCCTTGGGGCGAAGCCTGAGCTTGGAAGTATTTTTGTTGATTTGGAGGGCTGATATGGGGAAGTTGAACAATAGTGTGCTTATACTTGGAGAAGGCCCTACGGAGTTCTTCTATTTGAAATCGTTGGCCGACACCTTCAAGCATATAACCATTAAACCGGATTATCCTAAGCACACTAATTTCCGGGAACTGGAGCAGAAGATTAAGGAAGGTATTGATATGGGGTATAGTCATATCTTTTGCCTGATAGATATGGACACCAAAGAGAGTGGGCCTGAAAGGACTCAATATCTCCAGATGAAAGCCAGATATGCCAAAGTGGTTAATAAACCGAGAAAGGGTATATTCTGCAAAGTGGAGTTCTTCGAGACACATAGATGCTCGGAGTTGTTCTTCCTATATTATTTCCGCTATACTTCCAAAATATATCCCACACAGGATGCACTGATTGAAGACTTGAATCGCAATGTGGAATACCGCAAGACCATAGATTTTTTCATAAAGACAAAGGGCTTGCACCCCTATTTTGAAAAGAATGGCGGAAGTCTTGCTGCAGCTGTGGAAAATGCCGAGCACTCAGTTTCTGACAGACAGTCCGGACTCCGTGATTATACCTATTCCGAACTTGGCAGGATGATAAAACAACTTGAAGTACTTGGGAAAAACAACGGTAATTAATTCTGCAAATAACAATCTATCTCACCACCTTGAACCTCACGCCGGAATGTGAAAGAGAAGATTGAAAAAATAATGGAGGAATCAAAAATATGATATCGACTGAATCCCTTACATCTGCCTGGATTGATCAGAGTGTCAGGACGATGACAGGGTCAATGTCAAGTTTCTTGGAAATCATTCGGGCCTGATTATACGTCGGTGTTTTCTTTCCGCCAATAATATCGCACAACCTCGGCGCAGATATTCCCAGCAGGGATGCAAGTTCTTTCTGCGAATACTTGCGTTCATTCATCCTCTCCACAATGGTATCTGACAATGAAGGTGTCTGAATAGGGAAATGCTCTTGTTCATACTCCTCAACCATTGCAGAAAGAACGTCAAGCTCAAGAAGCCGTTTGTCATCTTTCGGTGTATTCTCGTCAGTGGCAAAGAAAAGTTCATCAATCCTTGCCATGATAGCATCGTACTGTTTCCTGTCCTTTATCTGTGCCATAAACTAAATTTTTGAAGCATCAATTTTCATATACTCATCGTGTGTGCCGACAAAACGGATGTAAACCAATTTCGGAGTGAACTTTACTGCGACCACCAGCCGATAATTATTACCCTTTATGTTGAACACATAATGCTGATTCCCGACATAATCAACAGAGTTGAAATCTGCGCGCATATCATTGAACGATTCCCACTCCGCTTTGCTTACCTTCAAATACCATTCGCTCAATGGCTGCTGAGTTTCGGGATGTCTTTCCCAATACTCACGAAGACTGTTGATTGAAATAATTCTCATGCTGCAAATATACAAAATTATTTATTATGAAATATCGTTATTAATTTAATAATTGATATTTGGTTTATCCGTGTGGATGGATGAGTCCATTGAGGGGGAGGGATTAGCCACGGCGGGGCCGTGGCTTTTCCCTTTTTGTCCGTGAGCAATCAAATTGCAGCCAGGTGCGACCAAAGGTCGCTTTCCGTCCGTCGTCATTCCCTTACGTGAGCAAGCTCACGACGGGAATGCCGCCAAACGGAAATGCCGCACTTGCGTGCGGCACCTGACTGCATTTGATTGCATAGCGCGGAGAAGAAGGGATTCGAACCCCCGAAGCAGATTTGAGTCCGCTTGGCGCATTTCGAGTGCGCTGCCATCGACCACTCGGCCACTTCTCCGATGCAAATTTAGCAATTTCCGCGTAAAATTATCCGATAAAATTTAATTTTTAAAAAATTTTATTAACTTTGCGCCCGGTTTTTAGTAGTGTATTTAGTTATGAAGGTGGATTTACGTAACATCTACCGTCCCAGAATCCGTCATATATTCTGGAAGGGTGGCTATGACAAGAAGACATTTGTCTCAGATCTTATAGCCGGAATCATTGTAAGTATCATTTCCTTGCCTATTGCCATTGCATTCGGCATCGCCAGCGGGGTCACTCCGCAGCAGGGTCTCATCACGGCCATTGTGGCCGGTTTCCTCATTTCACTCCTCGGAGGAACTCGCTTTCTCATCGGAGGTCCGACAGGAGCTTTCATCGTCATCGTCGCAGGCATCATCGGCCAGTATGGCTTCGGAGGCCTGACCATTGCCACCATCATGGGAGGAGTCATCCTCATCGTCATGGGTGTCTGCAAACTGGGTGTACTTTTCAAGTTCATCCCTTATCCTATCGTGGTCGGCTTCACCAGCGGCATCGCATTAACCCTCTTCTCCACTGAGATAAAGGATTTATTAGGTTTCACGATGGATATTCCGTCCGGTTTCATCCCCGAGTGGATTTGCTATTTCAAGAATCTCGGTAACATAAACTGGATCGAGTTCGCGTCCAGCCTCGTCTGCCTTGTCACCATCCTTCTTTGGAACAAGAAGTTCAAGAAAATCCCCGGCTCGCTCGCAGCCCTGGTGGTTGGAACCTTGATTTCAGTATCGTTGGACAAGTTCGCAGGCATACATCTCGCCACCATCGGCACCAAGTTCCCTGAACTCGCCGGCGGTCTGAGCCTTCCTAAGCCGACCTTCCCTTCATTCGATTTCGAGACCATCAAGAACCTTGTCTCACCGGCCTTCACCATCGCAGTGCTCTGCGCCATCGAGTCGCTCCTCGCCGCAATGGTCGCCGACGGTGTCACCGGCCGCAAGCACAATGCCAACACCGAACTCATCGGAGAGGGCATTGCCAATATCGTCACTCCGCTCTTCGGCGGAATCCCTGCCACCGGCGCAATCGCCAGGACTATGGCCAATATCAAGAACGGCGGCCAGTCTCCTGTTTCGGGACTCATCCACGCCGTGGTCCTTCTCCTGATCTATTTGGTCCTGATGCCTTATGCCGTCTATATCCCGCTTTCCTGCCTGGCCGCCATACTTGTGGTAGTGGCATACGGAATGAGCGAGTGGAGGACGTTCAAGTACCTTCTCCGCGGTGACAGGACTGACGTCGCGGTGCTCCTGATCACTTTCGCACTGACGGTAATCGTCGACCTTACCGTGGCCATCGAGGTAGGTGTGCTTCTCTCAATCGTCCTGTTCGTAAGGCGAGTGATGCAGACCTCCGATATCCATATCATGGACAGCCAGGTGGCAGGTACTGAAATGGATGAAGATACCCTTTCTCCGGAAGATACCCCTATGCTCGATATCCCTGAGGGTGTCGAGGTCTATGAGATCAACGGACCGTTCTTCTTCGGCCTTGCCAGCAAGATCGAGGAGTTCGACAAGTTCGGCCACAGCGGCACCAAGGTCAGAATCCTGCGCATGCGCAACGTTCCGTTTATGGATTCCACCGGTATCAAGAATCTCCGCAGCCTTCTTGAGCGTTCATCCCAGAGAGGCATCATCACCATCCTTTCGGGTGTGGCACCCGCAGTTCGTGAGGAATTGGAAAAATATGGTGTGGACAAGGAGATAGGGGAGGACCGTATCCTTCCTCACATCACTCCGGCGCTCGCCAAGGCTTCTGAACTTCTTGCAGAGGCCTGAGCTAAATTTACCAGGGAGTCACTGAGGGCTTCCATATTGACGATACGGTATTTCTAACGATGGCGCAGGGCCAGTTCGGACTCCAGTTCTTCGAGGGAGACTCCCATCTGCTCGAGGAGTACGAGGTAGTGGTAGATGAGGTCGCAGGACTCGTAGACGAAGCGGTCACGCTTGCCGGAGACGGCTTCGATGATGGCTTCGGAGGATTCTTCTCCGACTTTCTTGGCTATGCTCTTGACCCCCTTTATGAAGAGCTTTGTGGTGTAGGAATTCTCGGGCATCTGCTCGTGGCGGCCTTTGACAACGGAGGCTAGGGTGCGTACGAACCCTTCGTCATCCGGGGTGTCGAAGCAGGCTGTGGTTCCTCGGTGGCAGGTCGGTCCGGCGGGGATGGCCTTGATCAGGAGGGTGTCGGCGTCGCAGTCGGCATACATTTCCTTGATGGTTAGGAAGTTGCCGCTGGTTTCGCCTTTGGTCCAGAGGCGCTGCTTGGAGCGGGAGAAGAATGTGACGCGTCCTTCTGCCTGGCTTTTGTTGAAGGCTTCTTCGTTCATGTAGCCGAGCATGAGGACTTTGAGGGTGGTGGCGTCCTGTATTATTACCGGCAGGAGTCCGTCTCCTGTCTTTTCCAGTTTGAAGTCGCTGAAATTCATATTCTTTGTTTTACGCTCCGCGGCAGCTCCGGCTTGCTCCGCGGAAAATGCTCCGCAAGTCAGGACTGCCGTCTTCGCTTATTTTCTATAATCTGACGGGTATCCCTTTGCCGGCGAGCTGGTGCTTCAGGTCGGGGATGGAGATCTGGCCGTAGTGGAAGATGCTGGCGGCGAGGGCTGCGTCGGCGCGTCCGTCGGTCAGGACCTCTTCGATGTGCTCTATCGATCCTGCACCACCGGAGGCGATGACAGGGATGTTGAGCATCCGGGCGAGCTGTGCGTACTCGGCGCAGGCGTATCCGGCCTTGGTGCCATCGTGGTCCATTGATGTGAATAGTATCTCCCCGGCGCCTCTTTCCTGGGCTTCCCGAGCCCAGCTGAAGAGCTCGCGCTCTGTCAGGCGGCTTCCTCCGTGGGTGGTCACGCGCCATGCTCCGTCGATCTTCTTCGCGTCAATGGCGCAGACGACGAACTGGCTGCCGTATTTTTCTGCAATCTCCGATATCAGTTCAGGGCGGGCGATGGCGGCGCTGTTCACTGAGATCTTGTCTGCTCCGGCATCGAGAAGCCTTGCTGCATCCTCCAGGGATGAGATTCCTCCTCCGATGGTGAAGGGGATGTTGATTCCGAGGGCTATCCTTTCGACGAGTTCTGTGAAGGTCCTGCGCTCTTCCTTGGAAGCGCTGATGTCGAGATAGACGAGCTCGTCCGCGCCTTCACGGCTGTACTGTACTCCCATCTCCACGGCATCGCCCACTTCGCGGAGCCCCTCGAAGTTGATGCCTTTGACCACCTGGCCGTTCTTTACGTCGAGGCAGGGGATTATGCGTTTTGCGACCATTTCCTGATGTCTTCGAGTGAAATCCTGTTCTCGTATATGGCCTTGCCGACCACTACCTTCGGAACTCCCATCTGATTGAGGGCCCTGATGTCGTCCATTCCTCCGATGCCGCCGCTTGCGGTGAAGATGATGTCCGGGAACTTGGCCATCAGTGTCTCATAGAGAAGGAATGAAGGGCCTTCGAGCATTCCGTCGCAGGAGATGTCCGTGCAGATGACATATCTCAGTCCGTCCTCGAGGAACCATCCGATCTGCTCGTCGATGGTGAGCGCGGTCTGATGCTGCCAGCCCTTGATGGACACGGCGCCGTTGTTTACGTCGGATCCGAGAAGTATCCTCTCGCCTCCGAAGATCTTCAGCCATTTGGTGAACTCGGATGGCCTGAGGGCGGCTATGGAGCCGATGATGGCCTGTGTGGCGCCTGCGTTGAAAACGGAAGAAAGGGACTCGTCACCATAGATGCCGCCGCCCCATTCTATTTCGACGTCAGCCTTTGACGCCACTTCCTCCAGTGTCTTCAGATTGAAAGGCGAGGAGTGCTTCGCTCCGTCGAGGTCCACCATGTGGATGCGCTTCACGCCGCAGTCGGCGTACTGCTTGGCCATCTCGAGAGGGGAGGCATCATAAACTTTCTTTGTGGCGTAATTGCCCTTCGTCAGACGTACACAGCGTCCTTCGATAATGTCGATTGCGGGGATAATCTCGATCATAATGCTATAAAATTCTTCAAAATCAGTTCTCCCGCCGATCCGCTTTTCTCGGGGTGGAACTGAGTTCCGTAAAAGTTCTCATATTTGAGCGCGGCGCTGAAAAGCTGGCTTCCGTGCCTGCAGGTGGCTATGGTGTCGGGACAGAGGTCCGGTCTGAAAGAGTGCACGAAGTACACGTGCGTCCCTGACTCCATTCCTCTGAAAAGCTTGCTGTCAAGGTTCGCTATGGCGTTCCATCCCATGTGCGGAATCTTCAGCCCCGGTTCCTCCTGGAATTTCCTGACATCGCAGTCGAAGATGTCCAGGCAGTCCACCGGACCTTCCTCGGAACGCCTGCACATCAGCTGCATTCCCACGCAGATGCCCAGGACCGGCCTGCGCAGGCCGCGTATCACTTTCTCCAGCCCTTTCTCCTTGAGCGAAGCCATCGCCGCAGCGGCGTTGCCCACTCCCGGAAGGATGACCTTTGAAGCCGCGATCAGCTCCGAAGGGTCGGCTGTCAGCTTATATTCCGCTCCGAGCCTTGTCAGAGCGTTGGTCACCGACTTGATGTTGCCGGCGTCGTAGTCTACAATCGCTATCATAGCAGTCCTTTTGAAGACGGAAGGCTGTCAGTGAACACGTTCCTGTGCACCGCCTGCTTGATGGAGCGTGCAAGGGCCTTGAACACCGCTTCCGCGATATGGTGGTTGTTCTCTCCTGAAGCCTGGACGCGCAGGTTGCAGCGCGCGGCGTCCGAAAGGGACTTGAAGAAGTGCTTGAACATCTCGGTCGGCACGTCGCCCACGTACTCGCGCGTGAACTCGACGTTCCAGACCAGCTCGCTCCGCCCGCCGAAATCCAGCAGCACCAGAGCCGCGCTTTCGTCCATCGGCAATGCGAACCCGTACCTGTCGATCCCGCGCTTGTCGCCCAGAGCCTGCTTCAGTGCCTCTCCGAGGGCGATTCCGATGTCCTCCATCGTGTGATGCTCGTCCACCTCCAGGTCGCCCTTGCACTTGACTGTCAATGCCAGTCCGCCGTGGTGCACGAGCTGGTTCAGCATATGGTCGAGGAACTTGAGACCTGTGTCAATCTCCGACTCCCCGCGGCCGTCCAGGTCCACGCGGACATAGATGTCGGTCTCGGAGGTCTTCCTGGCAATGACGGCGGAACGCTCGGAGGACCGTATCGTCTCCACAGCCTCTGCCCAGCCGCACCCGTCGCCCAGGACAATCCCTCTGGCTCCGAGGTTCTCAGCAAGCTTAGCGTCGCTCTGCCTGTCGCCGATGACCCAGCAGGATGCGAGGTCGTACGAGCCGTCCATGTACTTGCCGAACATCCCGACACCCGGCTTTCGCGTGTCAAGGTTGTCCTCCGGGAAGCTTCTGTCAATGAGGAAATAGTCGAAGCGCACTCCTTCGCCCGCGAGGGTGTCGAGCATCCTGTTGTGCGCTGGCCAGAAAGTGTCCTCGGGGAACGAGTCCGTTCCCAGTCCGTCCTGGTTGCTGGCCATCACCAGCTCGTATCCGAGGCCGGTGAGGGCCTTCAGGCCGCTGATGGCTCCCGGAACGAACTCGAGCTTCTCGAGCGAGTCGATCTGCTCGTCGGCCGGCTCCCTGATGATGGTGCCGTCCCTATCGACGAATATTGCCTTCTTCATATTCTTTCAATGCTTTTATCAAAAGATCGTTCTCTTCAGGAAGTCCTATCGTGATGCGCAGGCATCCGGCGCATCCGTGGACCTTGTTCCTGTTCCTTACGATTATTCCGTATGAGATGAGGTGCGCGTACATTACGTCTGCGTCGTCGAACTTGACCAGTATGAAGTTCGCTTCGCTTGGATAGACCGTCTTCACGCAGCTGAACTGTCCGAGCTCTGCGGCCACTCTCGCGCGCTGGGCGACGATTTCCTTGACCTGGGAGTCGATCGGCCTGGAGAGGGCTTCCTTGGCGAGCTGCTGGGTGGAGGCGTTGATGTTGTACGGGTACTTGACCATCGACATCACCTTGATGGTGTACGGCTGCGCGAATGCGAGTCCCAGACGCAGGGCGGCGAGGCCGCGCGCCTTCGAGAAGGTCTGGAGCACTATGAGGTTCGGGTATTTCTCCAGGCTTGGGAGAAGCGACGGAACCGAGCAGAAGTCGATGTATGCCTCGTCCACCACCACGATGCCGTTGAAGCGGTCGAGGATCTCGAAGATGACCTCGTTCGGTGTGGCGTTGCCGGATGGGTTGTTCGGCGAGCAGAGGAAAATCGCCTTGGTGTTCCCGTCACAGGCTGCGAGCAGCTCCTCGACAGGGACGCTGAAGTCCTCGCGTAGGCGGACGCTGCGCACTTCGATGTCGTTGATGTCGGCGCTGACGGCGTACATTCCGTAGCTAGGGTCGATGGCGACGACATTGTCCTTGCCCGGGATGCAGAAAATCCTGAATATCAGGTCAATGGCCTCGTCCGAGCCGTTGCCGAGGAAGATGTTCTCCGGCTTTACGCCCTTGATGGGGGCGATGAGGGCCTTGAGCTCCTTCTGGCGCGGGTCAGGGTAGCGGTTCCAGCCTGTCTGGTACGGGCTTTCATTGGCGTCGAGGAAGACGCCGAGGCTGCCCTGGTACTCGTCCCTGGCCGTGCTGTACGGGCAGAGGCGGGCAATATTTGGTCTTATTAGTGGTTCTATGCTTTTCATTTGACTCTGATGGCTGCTGCGTTCGCGTGGGCCTGGAGGCCTTCGGCTTCCGCCATGGTGATGATGGTTCCGGCGAGGTCACGGAGACCTTCGGGGGTGATTTCCTGGATGGTCATCTTCCTCATGTAGCTGTCGATGTTCACTCCGCTGTGGGAGTGGGCCCAGCCGCAGGTCGGGAGAGTATGGTTCGTGCCCGATGCATAGTCACCGGCGCTTTCAGGGGTGTACTGGCCCACGAAGACGCTTCCGGCGGCAGTGATGCCCTCGACGATGGCCCAAGGCTCTGCGGTGGAGACGATGAGGTGCTCGGGAGCGTAGAGATTGGCGAAAGCGGTAACATTGTCAATGGACTCGAAGACCACTGCATGGCTCTTCGAGAGCGCGCCCTTTGCGAGGTCGGCGCGGCCGAGGAGTTCCACCTGGCGGTCGACTTCCTTCGAAACGGCTTCGGCGGCCTCCTTGCTGGAGCTGACGAGCATCACCTGCGAGTCGCGTCCGTGCTCGGCCTGTGATAGCAGGTCGGCGGCGGCGAAGGCAGGGTTGGAGCTTCCGTCGATTATCACCATTACTTCCGAAGGGCCGGCAGGCATGTCGATGGCGGTCACGCTGCCGCCGAGGATCTGCTTGGCGGTGGTGACGTACTGGTTGCCCGGGCCGAAGATCTTGTCGACCTTAGGGACGCTTTCAGTGCCGTATGCCATTGCGGCTATGGCCTGGGAACCTCCGATGCGGAAGATGCGGGTCACGCCGCAGAATGATGCTGCGCAGAGCACTGCGGGGGCTATCTTCCCGTCCTTTCCCGAAGGGGTGCAGAGGATGACCTCGCTGCAGCCGGCGAGCTTGGCCGGGATGGCGAGCATCAGAACCGTGGAGAAGAGGGGAGCGGTGCCGCCCGGAATGTAGAGGCCCACCTTGCTGATAGGGACAGGCTTCTGGATGCAGCGTACGCCTTTCTGGGTCTCGACTTCGATGGTTTTCGGAAGCTGGGCCCTATGGAAGGCTTCGATGTTCGCCGCGGCGTTGCGGATGGCCAGCTTCACGTCGTCGCTGACCTGCTGGCAGGCGGCCTCGATTTCTTCTGAGGAGACTTCGAAGCTCTCCGGTACGAATCCGTCGATCTCGCCGGCGATGGCCTTGAGGGCCTCGTCGCCGTTCTCGCGGACTCTGGCGAGGATGGCCTCCACGCGCTCGCGCACGACAGGATTGGCATCAGCCGGGCGTTTGCAGAGCTCTTCCCAAACGCTCTTCTGCGGTTCGATTTCTATCTTCATTATGGAATGATTTTATCGACGTTCAGTACAAGTATGCCTTCTGCGCCTATGGCTTTCAGCTGGCGCACCTTCTCCCAGAGCTCGTCTGCGTCCACCACGGAGTGGAGGGAGACCCAGCCCTTGGCTGCCAGAGGCATCACGGTAGGGCTTCGCATGGCAGGGAGGATGGCGATGGCCTTCTCGATGGTGTCCTCTGGGAGGTTCATCAGGATGTATTTCTTCCTGCGGCTGGACTTGAGGGAGTCGAGGCGGAAGAGGATCTCCTCGAGGTCGGCCTTCTCCTCGTCGGTGAGCTTGCCGCTGGAGATGAGGACGGCTTCGGAGAAGAATACCTTCTCGACCTCCTTCAGACCGTTGGAGACGAGGGTGCCACCGGAGGAGACGATGTCGAATATGGCATCGGCGATGCCGGCGGCAGGGGCGATCTCCACTGAACCTGTGATCACTTCGATGTCTGCGGTGATGCCGTTCTCATCGAGGTATTTCTTGAGGATGTTAGGGTATGAGGTGGCGATGCGCTTTCCGTTGAAATACTGAGGGCCGTCGTACTGGTCGGCCTTGGGGATGGCGAGGCTGATGCGGCAGCCGCCGAAGCCCAGCTTCTCCACGATCTCGACCTTGTAGCCTTTCTCGACGACTTCGTTAAGGCCCACTATGCCCAGGGATGCTGTTCCGGCGGAGACCACCTGCGGGATGTCGTCGTCCCTCATATAAAGAAGTTCCAATGGGAAGTTGGATGACTTGGAGAGGAATTTCCTCTTCGAGTCATCTATGGAAATGCCTATTTCCTTAAGAAGCTCTGAACTGTCCTCGTTCAGACGTCCTTTAGATTGAATCGCTAACCTTAACATATAATTAATACACTTATTTCAAAAAAAACGGCTTGCCAGTTACTGGTAAGCCGTTATGTATCATTGTCCTAACACATGCAGTGGCCTACCGGGTCCGTCCGACGCGGTGATGGTGGCGGGTATGTGAATGTGTGTGGATCATCTGCTTACTAACTTAGCCGAAACAAAATTAATAAAAATTTTGAATAATCCAAAATATTGCGTCTGAATAGTTAACACAAAAAGTTACATGGATGTTTATAAGTTTTTTGAAAAACACTTGTCGAAAAAAAGATTTCGGAGTAACTTTGTGTCCCGTTGTTAGGTTGGTTATAATCTTTAACTTTTCTATATATGAACAAAGTTTATTCAGGCAAGACCAAGGATGTCTTCGCTCTCGACAACGGTAATTATCTTCTTAAGTTCAAGGATGACTGTACTGGAAAGGACGGCGTGTTCGATCCGGGCGAGAACAGCGTGGGCCTCACCATCGAAGGCGTAGGTGACGTGAACCTCAGGATGTCCATCTATTTCTTTGAGAAAATCAATGCTGCAGGCATCAAGACCCATTACGTGAGCGCGAACCTGGACGACACCACTATGGAGGTCCTTCCTGCAAAGGTGTTCGGACACGGTCTCGAGGTCATCTGCCGCAACAAGGCTGTCGGAAGCTTCCGCCGCCGCTACGGTGAGTACATCGAAGAGGGCGCCGACCTTCCTTCATATGTGGAGACAACTTTCAAGAATGACGAAAAGGGCGATCCGCTCGTAACCAAGGACGGCCTCATCGTCCTCGGCATCATGTCAGCCCAGCAGTATGACGACATCAAGGCCATGACCCAGCAGATCACGAAGATCGTCGCCGACGACCTCGCTGAGAAGGGACTTGTCCTTTATGACATCAAGTTCGAGTTCGGTTATGCTCCTGATGGAAGCGTAATGCTCATCGACGAGATTGCATCCGGCAACATGCGCGTCTACAAGGACGGCCAGTACATCGATCCAATGACTCTCTCAAAACTCTTCTTCGCCTGATGAAAGTAGCAGTCATCATGGGCAGTGCCAGCGACTGGGACGTAATGTCTCCGGCCTGCACGACTCTCGAAGAGTTCGGAATAGAATATGAGAAAAGGGTGCTCAGCGCCCACCGCAACCCCGGTCCGCTTGCCGAGTACGTCTCCAAAGCCAAGGAGAACGGATTCGACATCATCATCGCGGGCGCAGGCGGAGCGGCCCATCTTCCCGGCGTGATCGCCGCCCTGACCACGCTCCCTGTCATCGGAGTCCCGGTCAAGTCGAAGGCGCTCAACGGGCTGGATTCCCTCCTGTCCATCGTGCAGATGCCGTCAGGCATCCCTGTGGCGACGATGGCCATCGACGGGGCGAAGAACGCAGCCCTCTATGCAGTAGCCATCCTCGCGCTCCAGAATGCTGAACTCTCGGCAAAGCTTGACGGGTTCCGCAGACAGCAGAGCGAAAAGGTATTGAATACAGTAATATAATGGTATGCCCACCTCCTCCCCGAAGGTGGGCATACATTTTTTCGGACTATGAACAGCAACCGTATTTTCGTAGAAAAGAAACAGTCTTTCCGCGTGGAGGCAGACAGCCTTCTCGCCGAATTCAACGAAAACCTTTCCTTGAATCTGAAGTCCCTCAGGCTCATTAACGTATATGATCTCTTCGGTTTTTCCGCAGAGCTCATAGAGGCCTGCCGCTACAGCGTGTTCGGTGAGACAGTCACCGACACCGTGTTCGACGAGTGCCGCCTCGAGGGCAAGAAATATATCGCCGTGGAATACATTCCGGGGCAGTTCGACCAAAGGGCCTCTTCCGCAGTGGACTGCGTCCACCTGATCGACCCTTCAGCAGACGTGGTCATCAAGAGCTCACGCCTTCTCATATTCGACGATGACGTCACCGAGGAGACCCTCGCGAAGATCCGTCATTATTTCATCAACCCTGTCGAGAGCCGTCCGAAGGACCTCAGCATCCTGGCCATGGGCGAGAAGGCCGATGTCAAGCCTCTCGAGGACCTGACCGGATTCACCGCGATGCCTGAGTCCGCCTTCACAGATTTCCGCAAGAGCCACGGCCTGGCTATGAACGAGGACGACATCCGCGAGGTTGTCAGCTATTTCAGCAAGGAGGGCCGCGACCCTTCGGAGACCGAGCTCCGCATCCTCGACACCTATTGGAGCGACCATTGCCGTCACACGACCTTCACCTCCGAGATCACAGAGATAAAGATAGACGACTCCTTTATGAAGGAGGAGTTCGAAGCTGAACTCGGGCAGTTCCACGATATCCGCAAGCAGCTCGGCCGCGAAGGCAAGAGCCTCTGCCTCATGGAGCTCGCCACCATAGGAGGACGCTATCTGCGCTCCATCGGCAAGCTTGACGATATGGAGGTCAGCGGGGAGAACAACGCCTGCAGCATCTTCATACACGTCGATGTGGACGGACAGAAGGAGAAATGGCTTCTCCAGTTCAAGAACGAGTCAGACAACCATCCGACCGAGATCGAGCCGTTCGGAGGGGCAGCCACCTGTCTGGGCGGCGCCATCCGCGACCCTCTCTCAGGCCGTGCTTATGTATATCAGGCAATGCGCGTAACAGGAGCCGGTGACATCACAGCCGCCGTTCCCGACACTCTCGCCGGCAAGCTCCCTCAGCGCATGATCAGCCGCAAGGCCGCCGGCGGATATTCTTCCTATGGCAATCAGATCGGCCTCGCCACCACCCAGGTCCGCGAAATCTACGATGACGGCTACACCGCCAAGCGTATGGAGATCGGTGCAGTGGTCGGAGCCGTCAAGGCTTCCAACGTTCGCCGCGAGAGCCCGGCTCCGGGAGATGTCATCCTCCTTCTCGGAGGCCGCACCGGCCGTGACGGCATCGGAGGCGCGACTGGCTCTTCAAAGGAGCACACCGAAGCCTCCCTCGAGACCTGCGGCAGCGAGGTCCAGAAAGGACACGCCCCTGAGGAGCGTCAGATCCAGCGTCTGTTCCGCCGTCCTGAGGTCACCCGCCTCATCAAGAAGTCCAATGACTTCGGTGCCGGCGGCGTGAGCGTCGCCATCGGCGAGCTCGCCGACGGACTGGACATCTATCTTGACAGGGTCCCTGCCAAATACGCCGGCCTGAACTCCACCGAGCTCGCCATCAGCGAGTCCCAGGAGCGTATGGCTGTGGTCGTCGAGGCCAAGGACCGCGACGAATTCGTTAAGTGGTGCGGTCTGGACAACGTCGAAGTCACCTACGTGGCTGACGTCACCGATACCGGCCGCATGCGTATGTTCAACGGCGGGGTCAAGGTCTGCGACCTTTCCCGCGGGTTCATAGACAGCGCCGGCGCAAAGCACTACGCCCAGGCCACCATCTCAGCGGTCGAGGACTGCAATCCGTTCGAGCGCAAGCCGGCGGGGGAGACCCTCGGGGACAAGTTCGTCTCTGTGATGGGGTCCGCCAACGTCGCCTCCCAGAAGGGCCTCGTGGAGATGTTCGACTCCAACATCGGCCGCTCCACAGTCCTTATGCCTTACGGCGGAAAGCGCCAGATGACAGAGACCCAGGTGTCCGTCCAGAAGCTCCCTACAGAGGGCTTCACGAACACCGCCAGCATAATGACTTTCGGCTACAATCCTGACATCGCCCGCTGGAGCCCGTACCACGCTGCGGCATACGCAGTGGTGGAGTCCTGCACCAAGGCCGCCTGCGCAGGCGCCGATTTCTCGGGAATGCGCTTCTCCTACCAGGAGTACTTCGAAAGGATGACAAAGGACCCTCATACCTGGGGCAAGCCTCTCAGCGCCCTTCTCGGCGCCCTGAAGATGCAGACAGCCCTCGGCCTTCCGTCCATCGGCGGAAAGGACTCTATGAGCGGTACCTTCGAGCATATCCACGTTCCGCCGACCCTCGTGGCCTTCGGAATCACCACCATCGACGCCCGCACCGTCATCTCCCCTGAGTTCAAGAAGGCCGGCAACGGCATCTGGCTCATCAAGCACACCCCGCTCGCGAACCGTATGCCTGACACCGACCAGCTCTCCGCCAACTGGAAGGCTCTCGCCGGCTGCATTGCCGCAGGCAAGGTGGTTTCAGCCTGGTCGCTTTCATTCGGCGGCGTGGCTGAAGGTCTGGTGAAGATGGCAATGGGCAACTCCCTTGGCGTCAATGTGAACATTGCCGAGGACGAACTGTTCAGTCTCGGCTACGGTTCCGCACTCGTCGAGGCGGCCGGCGACCTTGACATCGCCAATGCCGTCAAGATCGGTGAAGTCACCTCCGACGGCATAGTCGTGAACGGTGTCCGCATGGCACTTGAGAATCTCGAGGACGCCTATAACTCACGGTATGCAAAGATTTATCCTGCAAAGGTCAAGCCTCACTTCGACGAGCCTGTACCTCAGGTGGAGGAAGTGCCGTTCGACAAGTCCAACCTCGTCTATCCGGGAGAGCCGGTGCAGACTCCTGTAGTATGCATGCCTGTGTTCCCTGGATCGAACTGCGACTTCGACACCGCCAAGGCCTTCCGTAAGGCCGGAGCCGAAGTGCGCCCGTTCATATTCAGGAACCTTACCCCGCAGGACGTCCTCGACTCCATCGACGAGCTTTCAAAGCGCATCGGCGAGAGCCACATCCTCGCTTTCTGCGGCGGCTTCTCATCCGGTGACGAACCTGATGGAAGCGGCAAGTTCATTGCCAATGTCATAAACAATGAAAAGGTCGGCGCCGCCATCACCGCGCTCATCGCACGCGGCGGTCTGATCCTCGGAATATGCAACGGTTTCCAGGCTCTCGTGAAGAGCGGCCTTCTTCCTTACGGCAAGCTCGGATGCGTCACCCCTGACTCTCCGACCCTGTTCAGGAACGACATCAACCGCCATATATCCCTCGTAGCCACCACCGAGACCGCCTCTGTCAACTCTCCTTGGCTCGACGGCATCAGGAAGGGCGACAGGTTCTCCATCGCGTTCAGCCACGGTGAGGGCAAGTTCGTGGTCGGCGAGCAGCTCGCCAGGGAGCTCTTCTCCCGCGGACAGGTCGCCTTCCGTTACATCGACAACCCTAACGGCTCCTATTACGGAATCGAAGGAGTGCTCAGCCCTGACGGCCATATCCTCGGCAAGATGGGACACTCCGAGAGATACGAGGACAACCTCTTCAAGAATATTTCAGGTGAGCGTCTGCAGCCAATATTTGCGAACGCAGTCAAATACTTCAGAAAATAATGCTCAAGAAAGAAGTAATATTCGACGGAAACGAGAAACAGGTTTTCGCTACCGAGGACCCGAACAAGGTCATCATCGAGTTCAATGATGTCACCGTCGCATTCAACAACGTCAAGAGAGCCCGTTTCGTCGGCAAGGGAGCCCTCAACAACCAGATTTCCGCTCTGCTGCTGAACTATCTCAATGAGAACGGTGTCCGCACCCATTTCATCGAGAAGCTCAATGACAATGAGCAGCTGTGCCGCAGGATAGAGATCATCCCTCTCGAGATAATCGTCAGGAACCGCATATGCGGGTCACTGGCCCTCCGTCTGGGACTCGAGGAAGGCCTGAAGCCTGAGAATACCATAGTGGACATCCGCTACAACAACGACGACCTTGAGGACCCGCTCATCAACGAGCACCACGTCGTGGCCCTGGGACTCACGACCTACCAGGAGCTCGATGACATGTTCTTCGTAGCCGGCCGCACGAACCAGCTCCTCCAGGAACTTTTCCACAAGGCCGGTATCGAGCTTGTGGACGTGAAGGTGGAGTTCGGACGCGACACCGAGACGGGAGAGATCATCGTCTCCGACGAGATCAGTCCCGACACCGCCCGCCTCTGGGACGAGGAAACCGGCCAGAGGCTGGACAAGGACCGCTTCCGCCTGGATCTGAGCGACGTCGTCCTGTCGTACAGGACAGTACTTGAAAGACTCAACAAAGCAATCACTGAATAACAATGGGAGTACTTGCAGTATTTGGCGTCCCGAACGCCTCGACATTGCTTTATTACGGCCTCCACAACCTCCAGCACAGAGGTCAGGAAGGTGGAGGTATAGTAACCTATGACGGTGATACCAGCTGCCGCTACCGCGGTCTC
This sequence comes from Candidatus Cryptobacteroides sp., assembly GCA_045597895.1. GTDB lineage: Bacteria > Bacteroidota > Bacteroidia > Bacteroidales > UBA932 > Cryptobacteroides. The sequence goes on from JAZLLA010000036.1 coordinate 17,305, forward strand.
GGACTTCTGAACGAGATATTCAACAACCGCGTCATCGCCACCCTGAAAGGCGATATGGGCATAGGCAGTGTGCTTTACGCCAATGTGGCCAAAGGCGGCCTGGACAACGTCCAGCCTCTGTTCTTCCGCCACAAGACCGGTGACTTCGCCATCGCCGGAGACGGCAACGTGATCAATTCCAAGCCTATCGCGGAATACCTCGAGAAGCACGGAACCATCTTCCAGACCGATACCGACTCGGAGCTCCTCGCCCACCTTATCAGGAAGAACTCCAATGAAGACCGAATCGGCAACATAGTCAAGGCCCTCAATATGATGGAAGGCGGTTTCACATTCGTCATAATGACAAAGAACCGCATCTATGCCTGCCGTGACAAATACGGGATCAAGCCTCTGTGCATAGGAAAGCTCGGGGACGGCTATGTGGTCAGCAGCGAGTCCTGCGCATTCGAGATAATGGGCGCCGAGTTCATCCGTGACGTTGTCCCCGGAGAGATCATCTCCATTGACTCCAAGGGTCTGCGCAGCACCACTTATTCCCGTTTCAACCGCCATCACATGTGCGCGATGGAATACATCTATTTCGCCCGTCCCGACAGCGACATCGACGGCTGCAACGTCCACGCCTACCGCAAGGAGGCCGGACGCCGCCTCTACCGCGAGTGCCCTGTCGAGGCCGATATGGTAGTGGGCGTTCCGGAGTCCAGCCTCAGCGCGGCCATGGGCTATGCAGAGGAGAGCGGAATCCCTTATGAGATGGGACTTGTAAAGCACAAATATACGGGCCGTACCTTCATCCAGCCTGTCCAGTCGATGCGTGAGCTCGGTGTGAAGATGAAGCTTTCACCGGTCAGAAGCATCGTCAAGGGCAAGAGGATAGTCCTTGTGGACGACTCCATCGTCCGTGGAACCACCTCCCTGAAGATCGTGAAGCTTCTTCGCGAGGCAGGCGCCACCGAGGTCCACGTGCGTATCGCCAGCCCTATGATGAAGTACACCTGCCACTACGGAGTGGACACCTCCACCAAGGAGGAGCTTCTCTGCTCCAACAGGAACCTCGAGGAGGCCTGCGCCGCCATCGGCGCTGACTCGCTCGGATACCTCAGCCCGGCTTCGACCCGCGAGTCCTGCATGGGCTGCGCCGATCCTTGCCAGGCCTGTTTCACCGGGGAGTACCCGACCCTTCTTTATGATGATGAAAAGTAAACAATAGCAATATGGCCAAAACTTACGAAAATGCGGGAGTGAATCTCGAGGCAGGATACGAAGTTGTCCGCCGCATCAAGCAGCACGTGGCTTCCACGTCGCGTGAAGGAACTATGGGAAATATCGGTTCGTTCGGAGGAATGTTCGACCTTTCCTGCCTTAATATCAAGGAACCTGTGCTCGTCAGCGGTACTGACGGTGTCGGTACAAAGCTGAAGATAGCATTTGCAATGGACAAGCACGATACCATCGGCATCGATGCAGTCGCAATGTGCGTCAACGACGTGCTCGCCCAGGGCGCCGAGCCTCTTATCTTCCTCGACTATGTGGCTCTCGGCCACAATATCCCAGAGAAGGTGGAAGCCATCGTCGCGGGTGTCGCCGAAGGCTGCCGCCAGGCAGGCTGCGCACTTGTAGGAGGCGAGACAGCCGAGATGCCGGGAATGTATTCCGACGGCGAATACGACATCGCAGGATACACCACCGGAGTAGTGGAGAAGTCCAATCTCATCGACGGCTCCAAGGTGAAGGTTGGCGATGTCCTTGTGGGTGTAGCATCCACCGGAGTGCATTCAAACGGCTTCAGCCTTGTCCGCAAGATCGTCACCGATGCGCGCCTGAGCTACTTCGACGCCATCCCTGAGTTCGGCGGTCGTCTTCTCGGAGACGTTCTCCTCACCCCTACGAAGATATATGTGAAGCAGATGCTCCAGGTCATCCGCAACTGCGACGTCCACGGAATCTGCCACATCACCGGAGGCGGTTTCGACGAGAACATCCCGCGCGTCCTCCAGGAGGGCCAGGGCCTCGAGATCAACGAGGGTACCTGGGAGATCCTTCCTGTATTCAGGATGCTCGAGAAGTGGGGCGGAATCCCTCATCGCGAGATGTTCAACATCTTCAACATGGGTATCGGCATGATTGCCGTCGTGGATCCTTCTGAGGCGGACAAGGTCATCTCCATCCTCGAGTTCTGCGGCGAGAAGGCATCCGTCATCGGAAAGGTAACGGACAAACCGGGAGTTAACATCATACTCAAGTAATGGAAAGGAAAAAACAGATTGCCGTATTCGCAAGCGGCGCAGGAACCAACTTTGAAGCCATTGCAAAGGCTTGTGCTGATGGAACCATCAACGCCGAGGTCGCTGTGATGGTATGCGATGTCCCCGGAGCCCCCGTTGTCAAGAAGGCGGAGAATCTCGGAATAGACACCTTTGTCTTCTCACCGAAGCAGTATCCTACCAAGTCAGCCTACGAGTATGAAATCCTTAATTTCCTCAAGCATTTCGACATCTCCCTCATCTGCCTCGCCGGCTATATGAGGATTGTGGGCGAAGTCCTTCTGAAGGGCTTCGAAGGGAGGATCATCAACATCCATCCATCCCTTCTCCCTGCCTTCAAGGGAGCACAGGCTGTCGAACGCGCGGTGGAATACGGATGCAAGGTTTACGGCATCTCCATCCATTATGTGAATTCCGACCTTGACGGCGGAAAGATCATCGCCCAGAGGGCCTTCGAATATGACGGGAACGACCCTGAGGAGGTCCACCGTCTCGGACAGGTCATCGAGCACCAGCTTTATGTAGAAACAATCAACAAAATTTTAGGTTAGTCAAGTAATTATGAGAGCATTGGTCAGCGTCAGCGACAAGACGGGCCTGGTGGAGTTCGTCCAGGGTCTTGTCGACCTCGGTTGGGAAATCGTAGCCACCGGAGGTACACAGAAACTCCTTGAAAGCCAAGGAGTCAAAACTATCGGCATCAGCGAGGTCACCGGATTCCCGGAGATCTGCGACGGCCGCGTGAAAACATTGCACCCTAAGGTGCACGGAGGAATCCTCGGACGCCGCGACGTCCCGGAGCATATGCAGACACTCAAGGAGAACGGCATCGAGACCATCGAGCTCGTCTGTGTCAACCTCTATCCTTTCCGCCAGACCATCGCCAAGGAAGGCGTGACAATGGAGGATGCCATCGAGAACATCGACATCGGCGGTCCTTCAATGGTCCGCAGCGCCGCCAAGAACTGGAGGGACGTGAACATCGTATGCGACCCTGCAGATTATGACAAGGTGCTCTCAGAGCTCCGCGAGAACGGCTGGACCAGCGACGAGACCCGTCTCCAGCTTTCCGCCAAGGCCTACACCCATACCGCGGAGTATGATTCCTGCATCGCCACCTATATGCGCAAGCAGGCCGGCCTTCCTGAGAAGCTCTTCCTCGAGTATGACATCAAGCAGCCTCTCAGATACGGTGAGAACCCTCATCAGGAGGCCAATTTCTATGCAGCTCTCCAGCCTGCACCGTTCTCGCTTGCATTCGCAAAGCAGATCCAGGGCAAGGAGCTCTCATACAACAATATCCAGGACGCCAATGCAGCGCTTAACGTGCTGCGTGATTTCGATGAGCCTTTCTGCCTCGCCCTCAAGCATATGAACCCTTGCGGAGCAGCAGTCGGGAAGACCATCGAGGAGGCCTGGCAGGCAGCCTACGAGGCTGACAAGGTCAGCATCTACGGCGGTATCGTCGGTGTAAACCGCGAGCTTACAGCCGAGGTTGCAATGGGCATGAAGCCTATCTTCCTCGAGATCGTCATCGCCCCTTCATACACTCTGGAGGCCCTCGAGATTCTCGCTACCAAGAAGAACCTCCGCGTCATGCAGGTCGATATGAGCAAGGACGGCAAGGCTGTCCCTCAGTACATCAGCGTCAACGGCGGTCTCCTTGCACAGCACCTTGACACCCAGGTCGAGAAGGTCACTTCTGAAATGTGCGTCACCAAGGTGAAGCCTACCGAGGCCCAGCTTGCAGACATGGAGTTCGGCTGGAAGGTAGTGAAGCACATCAAGTCCAACGCTATCTGCGTTGTCCGTGACAACCACACCATCGGAGTGGGTGCAGGCCAGACGAACCGCGTCGGCTCCGCAGAGATCGCTCTCAACCAGGCCAAGGAAGCCGGCTTCACGGAGGGACTCATCCTTGCATCCGACGGTTTCCTTCCGTTCGGCGATACAGTGGCCCTCGCCGCCCAGTACGGTGTGACCGCCATCGTCCAGCCGGGAGGCAGCATCCGTGACGAGGAGTCCATCCAGAAGGCCGACGAACTCGGCATCACAATGCTCTTCACAGGTGTAAGACATTTCAAACATTGATAGTATATGGGAAAGAAAGTACTCGTCATAGGTTCCGGCGGCCGTGAGCACGCCATCGTGGACGCTCTCAGCCGTTCGCCACAGGTTTCGAAGATATACTGCGCCCCCGGCAACGCCGGCATCGGCCTGCAGGCGGAGAATGTCCCTGTCAAGGACAATGACGTCGAAGGGCTGAAGGCGTTTGCATTGGCTGGCGGCATTGACCTGACCGTGGTCGGTCCGGAGGTATCGCTGGCTGCGGGCGTAGTGGACGCTTTCCGCGCAGCGGGACTGGTTATCTTCGGCCATACGAAGAGCGCCACCCGCATCGAGAGTTCCAAGGAGTTCGCCAAGGAACTTATGTGCAAGTACGGCATCCCAACAGCTTCATACAGGAGCTTCTCGTCATATGACGAGGCTCTGGAGTACGTCAGCGGCCGTCCTTTCCCGGCAGTCCTCAAATATGACGGACTTGCCGCCGGAAAGGGTGTCGTGATCGCCAATGACCTTGAAGAGGCGCGCGAGGCTCTCGCTTCTATGCTTCTTGATGGCGAGTTCGGCCAGGGAAAGGTGGTGGTCGAGGACTTCCTCCAGGGACCTGAGTTCTCGTTCCTCTGCTTCGTTGACGGAGCTCGCGTCTATCCAATGCCTCTCTCACAGGACCACAAGCGCGCCTTCGACGGCGACAAGGGTCCTAACACCGGTGGAATGGGAGCTTACACGAGGCTTCCTTTCATCTCTGAGGCTGATGAACGGTTCGCCTATGAGAACATTCTCTGCAAGGCCGCTGAAGCTATGGTTTCAGAAGGCTGCCCTCTTTCGGGAGTCCTTTACGGAGGCCTTATGAAGACAGCGCAGGGAATCAAGGTGATAGAGTTCAACGCCCGTTTCGGAGACCCTGAGACAGAGGTGGTCCTGCCTCTTCTCGAGAGCGACATCTACGACATCTTCTACGGTGTGGCTACAGGGACTGAGGTGGCGGCTCCGAAGTGGAGCGACGCCGTGACCCTTGGAGTCGTGCTCGCATCGAAGGGATATCCCGGCAAGTATGACAAGGGCTTCGAGATCGGAGGACTGAGCGACGTCAATGCAAAGATCTACCATATGGGAACCGCTTTCAAGGACGGTGCCTGCGTCACCAACGGAGGCCGTGTTCTGATGGTGGTGACCGGTGGAACCGATGTCAGGGACGCCCGCAACAATGTCTACCGCGAGGTGGCCAAGGTCAAGTGTGACAATCTTTTTTATAGAAACGATATTGCGCATTGCGCACTGGAGGAAGAATAATGGGAAACATCATCGATGGAAAGGCTCTGAGCGTTGTCGTCAAGGACGAAGTTAAGGAGCAGGTGGCCTCCCTTGAGGCCGAATACGGACGCAAGCCCTGCCTCTGCGTCATCATAGTGGGGGAGAACCCTGCAAGCCAGGTTTATGTACGCAACAAGGTGAAGGCTGCCGCCTACACCGGAATGGATTCGAAACTTATCGAGCTCCCTGCCGAAGTCAGCGAGGATGAACTCCTTGCTCAGATTGCAGCGCTGAACGAGGACCCTGCAGTGGACGGAATCCTTGTCCAGCTTCCTTTGCCGAAGCATATCGACGAGGAGAAGGTCATCGATGCCATCGCCCGTGAGAAGGACGTGGACGGCTTCCATCCTGACAATGTCAGCGGCCTGTGGCTCGGCAAGGAATGCATCGTTCCATGCACCCCTGCAGGCGTTATCCGCCTCATCGACAGCGCCGGTGTGCAGATCGCCGGAAAGACTGCCGTAGTGGTCGGCAGAAGCAACATCGTCGGCAAGCCTGTGGCAAAGCTCCTCCTCGACCGCAACGCCACAGTAATCATCGCCCATTCACGCACCGAGGACCTTAAATCCATCACACTCCTTGCAGATATCCTTGTCGTGGCAGTAGGCCGTGCCGGTCTCATCACCGGTGATATGGTCAAGGAAGGCGCCACCGTCATCGATGTGGGAATGAACCGCAACGCGGAAGGCAAGCTCTGCGGCGACGTGGACTATGATTCCTGCTTCGAGAGAGCCGGCTTCATCACCCCTGTTCCGGGAGGTGTAGGCCCTATGACCATCGCCATGCTGATGAAGAACACCATCACCTGCTTCCTCTCCCGCCAGAAATAGCATTTGAGAATAACCCAGAGGGTGGAAGCCTTTGAACCAGTGTATGATGGTTTCAAAGGCTTCCACCCTCTGGATTTTGTGATATTTAACGTTCACATATTTTTTATGTGACATTTCAGCATCTATCTTTTGTTCCGGAAATATGGAAATGACCTGGGACTGTTCTCGATGTGGATATTTTGACAGATAACTGGATTTGCAATTCAGCTGGAACATCTGCAATAAAAAAGATACTGATATTCAGTCGGTTGCAAAAAGCCTTGTTCCCGCTTAATTGCAAAACATACAGCCTCTTCTCTTTCCCATAACATCACCCCTGAAAGATTTGAAACAACGTTAACCTTCGGGAAAAGCCCGAAGGTTGCACCGGAAATGTCGTGAAAGCGCATTAACCTTCGGGAAATGCCCGAAGGTTGCACTGGAAATGCCGTGAAATCGCATTAACCTTCGGGAAAAGCCCGAAGGTTGCACCGGAAATGTCGTGAAAGCGCATTAACCTTCGGGAAATGCCCCAAGGTTGCGGGAGGGAGTCT
>JAZLLA010000037.1:0-82994 GCA_045597895.1 Candidatus Cryptobacteroides sp.
TAGATAGCGTGGTCGTTCGGGGTTACTCCGAATACGTTCTCTGGGAGAACCACCTTCTTTCCGGATTCTGATCCGTCAATTTTCAAAACTGCTAATTCCATACTCTTAAGCCTCAATAATTACATAAGAACCCTTGGCTCCAGGAACGGAACCCTTAACTACGAGAAGATTGTGCTCAGGGATAACCTTGACAACCTTAAGGTTGAAAACCTTTACTCTCTCATTTCCCATGTGTCCACCCATACGCATTCCAGGGAATACGCGTGAAGGCCATGAAGATGCACCCATAGAACCAGGATGGCGGAGACGGTTGTGCTGACCGTGTGTCTTGCCGCCTACTCCCTGGAAGTGGTAACGATGTACAACTCCCTGGAAACCCTTACCCTTAGAAGTACCGACTACGTCAACGAAAGGAGTCTCCTCAACAGGGATGTCTGCCACTGTGATGACGTCGCCGAGCTTGAGTTCTTTACCGAAATCGTTTTCGAACTCAACGAGTTTGCGCATAGGCGCAACTCCTGCCTTTTTGAAATGGCCCTGAAGAGCCTTGCTGGCATGCTTTTCTGAAATTTCGTCATAGGCAAGCTGTACTGCTTCATAACCATCGGTCTCGACAGTACGAACTTGTGTGACAACGCAAGGACCAGCCTCAATGACGGTGCATGGTATGTTCTTACCATCAGCACCGAAAACGGAAGTCATTCCGATTTTCTTTCCAATTAATCCAGGCATTGGTTTAATAATTAATTGATAATTAATGTTTTAAATAAATCCGCGCATTTTTGCGGGCTGCAAATATACGTATTATTTTTCAAATATCAATCATTTGATTTACATTAATTTATCACAGTCCATTATTTCAAAATTCTTTGTACCTTTGTGAGCTATGTTACTTGAGATCTTCGGCTTTTTGAATATGTCCCTGACGGATATCCTCGATATCCTGATGGTTACCGGCATCCTGTTCGTCCTTTTCAGATGGATCAGGGGCTCCTCCGCCATGAACATATTCGTCGCTATCCTGGTCCTGCTGGTGATGCGCGTCATTGTGGAGGCGCTGAACATGAAGATGATGACCTCCCTTCTGAAGACCATCTTCGACGTCGGCATACTGGCCATCATCATCCTGTTCCAGCCTGAGATCAGACATATCCTCAACCGTCTCGGAACCCAGTCCACCAGGTGGCGCCGCTTCCTCGACAGATTCCTCAAGGACGGTGAGTCCACGGTGATGATGAACTCCGCCATAGAAATCGCCGAAGCCTGCCGCGTTATGAGCGAGCAGAAGGTCGGAGCGCTCATCGTGATCCCGGGCCGCGGCGACCTCCAGCGCATCATCGAGACCGGTGACATCGTGGACGCCGTCATCAGCAGGCGCCTCATAATGAACCTGTTCTTCAAGAACTCCCCGCTCCACGACGGAGCCATGATCATAAGCAGGGACCGCATCGTGGCCTCACGCTGCACTCTCCCCATCACCTCCAGGACAGACATTCCGGCCAGTTTCGGAATGCGCCACAGGGCGGCCATCGGCATAACTGAAGAGACCGATGCCACCGTTCTGATCGTGTCGGAGGAAACTGGAGCCATCTCATACGCCCAGGGAGGGAACATCACGCACTGCGAATCCGCTTCGGACATAATAACTCTGCTCTGCCCGGCAGACAATCAAGACTCAGAAAAAGATAAAGAAGGGAAGGAATGACGCCTATCGACACTAGACTGGAAGAAAAACTGGGATTTGACCGCATCAGGAAGACCATAGCCGACAGATGCAGCACGGACTATGCCAATGACCGCGCCTCCACCGAACGGTTCTCCACGGACAGCGGCACCATACGCCACAGGCTGCTTCTGACAGACGAGATGCGCCTGATCGTGATGTTCGAGGACAATTTCCCCACCACAGGATACATCGACGCACTCCCCTTCCTGAAGCCCCTTCTGAAGGACGGCAGCAGCATTGACCTTCTGTCAATGGGCAAGCTGCGCACCATCATCGGAATCACAAAGAAGATCAAGACATTCTTCGACAGCATAAAGGACGAGATATACCCGAACCTGAAGAAAATGTCCGCCCCCATCGCCGGTTTCCCGGACGTACAGAAAAGGATCGACTCCATCATCGACAGGTACGGTGACGTGAAGGATACCGCTTCGGACGACCTCTATAATATAAGGAAAGCCCTGAAGGAGAAGGAGTCTGCCATATCACGCCGCGCAGGGGCCATCCTCAGGAAAGCGCAGGAGGACGGAGTGGTGGACAGCGACGCTGCCGTGGCGGTACGCGACGGTAAGTTCCTCATCCCCGTCGGAGCCGCCCAGAAACGCAAGATCCAGGGCTTCGTCCATGACCAGTCCGCCACCGGAAAGACCGTCTTCATCGAGCCGGCGGAAATCATCGAGCTTGAAAACGAAATCAGCGAGCTCCGCTTCGACGAAACCCGCGAAATCTCAAGGATACTGTATGACTTCAGCGAATTCGTACGCCCCTACGTGCCGGACCTCCTGGAAGCTGCCACCTTCCTGGGTGAAGTCGACTTCATAATGGCGAAGGCCCAGACAGCGCTCGACTTCATTGCCGGAATGCCGGTGATCTCCGAGAACGGTTCCCTGACCCTCAGGAAGGCACGTCACCCCATCCTCGAGCGCGCGCTGAAGAAAGAGGGCAAGGAAATCGTCCCGCTGACCCTCGGGCTGACCCCGGAAAAGCACATCCTGCTCATCTCCGGTCCGAATGCCGGAGGAAAATCTGTCTGTCTGAAGACCACCGGACTGCTCCAGTACATGTTCCAATGGGGCATGCTCATCCCTACCTCCGAAACCTCGGAACTGCCTGTCTTCGAACGTATAATAGTCAGCATCGGAGACGACCAGTCCATTGACAATGACCTCTCGACCTACAGCTCCTTCCTGCGCGACATGCGCGACATGCTCGCCTGCGCCAATGAAAGGACGCTCGTCCTGATCGACGAGTTCGGCTCGGGAACAGAACCTACCGCCGGTGGCGCCATAGCAGAGGCTATTTTAAGCGAAATCGACCGACGCGGCGTCTACGGCGTGATCACCACCCACTACACTAACCTGAAGCTCTATGCCGCCACCAGCGACAACGGTGCGCTCAATGGCGCAATGCTCTTCGACGCAGCGAAGATCGCTCCACTGTTCAAGCTGGAGATCGGTCTGCCGGGCAATTCCTTCGCCTTTGAACTGGCAAGGAAGATGGGCCTGCCCGAAACTATCCTGAAGGACGCAGAAAGCAAGGCAGGAGAGGAGTTCGTGGGCATAGAGCGCAACCTGAAGCAGATCGCCCGCAACCGAAGGGTGCTGGACCAGAAGCTGCAGAAGGTAAAGGTTGCCGACAGGACCCTCGAAGGACTTACCGACAAATACCAGAAAGAGCTGGAGGATATCCAGAAGCAGAGAAAGGACATCCTCAACGAGGCGAAGAAGGAAGCTGAAGAAATCGTCCGCGGGGCGAACAGGCAGGTGGAGACCACTATCCGCACCATCAAGGAGGCCCAGGCGGAGAAAGCGCAGACCCAGGAGGCCCGGAAGGAGCTCCAAGGCTTCGTCACCGCCCTCGAGCAGCGCAAGTCCCGGCAGCAGAAGACCCGCGACGAATACATCGAAGGCAAACTCCAGCAGCTCAGCAAGCACCAGGAGAGGGAACGCGCACGCAAAGCAAGGCGCGACTCTTCGGTGAAGGCCGCACAGGAACAGGAGGAGGCAGAAGCAAGAAGGCTGGAGGCTTTCCGCAGCGCCCCTCTGAAAGCCGGAGAGAAAGTCAGGGTGAAAGACAACGGAATGGTCGGAGAAGTAAGCAAGATCTCCACCAAGGCCGTTACCATAATAATGGGCAACATCAGCACAAAGATGCCTCTGGACCGCGTGGAACGCATATCGTCCAACGAGTTCAAGGCCGCGACGAAGGAAACCGCCAAACCCGCCCCTCAGAAGGTCAATGCCGACATCGTCGACCGCAGGCTGAACTTCAGGACGGAGCTGGACATCCGCGGAGAGCGTCTGAGCGACGCCCTGGACATCGTCACCCATTATATCGACGATGCATTGATGCTGGGGATGGGGTCCGTCAGGATCATCCACGGCAAGGGAACCGGAGTGCTGAGGGAGGAAATACAGAAATACTTGAGAACCATACCAGGAGTCAAATGCCGGGACGAGCATATCCAGATGGGAGGAAGCGGAGTGACTGTGGTGGAATTCGAATGATATGGAAAGCGCGAGGATGAAACTGGGGAAAATGGGCGAGGACAAAGCCTGTGAGTACCTCGAGGGGTTGGGACATACAATACTTGAACGTAACTGGAGAAGCGGACATCTCGAAACGGATATAATCTCGCTTGCGTCCGACGGAATCCATTTCGTGGAAGTGAAGAGCCGTGTCGCTCCGGTCAGCGCTGAACCTGAAGAGAATGTGGGTTATGCCAAGCAGAAGAAACTTACGGCCGGAGCACTGAAATACCTTCATTCCAAAGATAATAAAGGAAAATTTACTGACGCCGAGGTGTTTTTCGATGTAATAAGCCTGATTTTTGAAGGAGAAAATATCGATGTCCGGTATTTTCCGCAGGCATTCATCCCTTTATATTTGTGACACGACACTGACAAACGTAATTATAACCAATGAACAATAACCACTTCTACTGTGTAATAATGGCAGGAGGAATCGGAGCCCGTTTCTGGCCTGTCAGCCGCAAGGCTCTGCCGAAGCAGTTCCTGCACCTTTCTTCATCAGGAAAGTCCTTCATCAGGATGGCATACGAGCGTTTCGCCAACATCATACCTTCAGAAAACATCCTGGTGGTGACCCAGAGCAGATACAGGGAATTCGTGAAGGAAGAGATTCCGGAAATACTTCCTTACAACATCCTGTGCGAGCCATACAGCAAGAACACCGCTCCGTGCGTTGCACTTGCCGCCTATACCCTACTCAAGAGGGATCCGGAAGCAGTGATGATCTCCACCCCTGCCGACCATATCATCCTCGACGATGACATCTTCAAAGAGACCATACTCAATGCGCTCACCTATGCATCCTCCACAGATGCTCTCATCACTCTGGGACTGGTCCCAAGCCGCCCGGATACGAACTTCGGCTACATCCAGGGAGTGTTCGGACAGGTTGTGCAGGACGGCAAGCCTGTCAAGGTGAAGACCTTCACTGAAAAACCGGACGCAGAGCTCGCCGAGGTATTCATTCAAAGCGGAGAATTCTACTGGAACTCCGGTATCTTCATCTGGAAGGCGCAGACCATCAGGGAGGAACTGGAGAAGTACATGCCTGAAGTGAAGAGGCTGTTCGACGGATGGGAAACAACACTGGACACCCCTGCTGCACAGGAATTCATCGACAAGGCATATGCCAGCATAAACAAGATCTCCATAGACTACGCAGTAATGGAAAAGACGGACAAAGCCTGGCTTTATCCGTCCAATTTCCGCTGGTTCGACATCGGTAGCTGGGAGTCCCTCTACAACTACAAGACCACGGTGAACGGTGGTGACAATGTCATGATGACAGGTCCGTCATTATGCAAAAACAACCACAATTCTCTGGTCTTTACGTCAGACAAGAAGAAACTTGTGGTTGTTCAGGGTCTTGAGGACTACGTTGTCGTGGATACCGACGACGTGCTTATGATCTGTCCGCGTGACGAGCGCATTTCAAAGGAGATCATTACCAATATCTCCCTGCCCGACTACGAGGAGTTCAAATAATTCCTGACTGTTTTATATTGTCCTTCCCGGGTACTGCTTGAGTGCCTCGGCAAGGATAGCCATTGCTTTCTTGAGCCTTGGGACTTCGAGGACGTAAGCGATGCGGACCTGGTTCACACCTTCTCCAGGAGTTCTGTAGAATGAAGCGGCAGGTGTAACCATAACGGTTTCATTGTCCATACGGAACTCGGTGAGGAGCCATTTTGCGAAATTCTCGGAATTGTCGACAGGAAGCTCGGCTACGGTATAGAACGCTCCGAAAGGCTTCGGTGCGAATACGCCAGGCATAGCATTGAGAGCCTCGATAGCGCAGTCGCGGCGGCGGATATACTCAGCCTTGACCTCGTCGAAATACTCCTGAGGAGTATCGAGGGCGCCGATTGAAGCGTACTGTCCGAGAACAGGAGGGCAGAGGCGCGACTGTGCGAACTTGAGCGCAGCGGCCATTACATCCTTGTTATGGGAGACAATGCAGCCGATACGTGAGCCGCAGAGGTTGTATCTCTTTGATACTGAATCTACGAGGATGACATTCTGCTCAAGTCCCGGAATATTCATCGCAGAGAAATGAGGTTCGTCGGTGTAGCAGAACTCACGATATACTTCGTCGGAAATGAGGAAGAGGTCGTGCTTCTTGCAGAACTCACCGATAGCAAGCATTTCCTCCTTTGTGAAGAGCTTTCCTGAAGGGTTGCACGGGTTGCTCAGGAGGATAGCCTTTGTGTTCGGAGTGACCAGTTTCTCGAACTCAGAGATGTCCGGCACCTTGAAACCTTCGCGGATGTCAGTGTGGACAGCCTTGAGAGTGATTCCATTAAGGAATGCAAAGGTCTGGTAATTTGTGTAATAAGGCTCGACAACGATAATTTCATCGCCGCGGTCCGCCACGATCTGCATAGCCATCGCGAAACCTTCGCTTCCTGCTACGTTGATGAGGATTTCAGGAACCTCGATGTCGATGCCGATCTTCTTGTAATACTTCTCTATCATCCCCTTGCGGAGCTCCATGAGTCCGGCGGAATTAGTATAGGAAAGATGGTGCATGTTCTTGCACTTGTCCATCACAGCTTCTACCGCGCAGTCCGGGGACTTGATGTCCGGAGCGCCTACGTTCAAATGATAAACGGTTACTCCTGAGGCCTCTGCGGCGTCGGAGAACGGGACCAGCTTTCTGATGGCTGAAGCCGGCATTGTGGCAGCTTTGTTCGAAATCTTCATATTGCTAAATCTTTTATCTATATCAAAGTTATAAAATTTTAAACTAAATTGAGTACTTTTGTTCTATGCTAAAACGATAAATATGAAAAAATTTTATTTGCTCGCGCTCGCCGCACTCATGCCTCTTGTAGGCTCAGCAAAGCCGGAACAGGCACGCGAAGGCATCGTAATAATGAGTTACAACATCAGGAACGGAGATTCAAAGGACGGTACGAACTCCTGGGAATACCGCTACCCTGCTTCAGCTATGATGCTCGATGATACCAAACCTGACGTGGTAGGACTCCAGGAAGCCCTTGACAAGCAAGTGACATATCTTAAGACTGTTTTTGACAGGACATACAAGATAGTAGGAGTCGGACGCGAAGACGGAAAGAAGGCCGGCGAGATGACTGCCATCCTTTACAACTACAAGACTGTCTCACTCCTTAAATGGGGCACGTTCTGGCTTTCAGAGACACCTGACACGCCGAGTACGGGATGGGATGCATCCTGCCCGCGCACTGCCACGTGGGCCATATTCAAGGACAAGGGAAGCGGAAAGAAATTCTTCTTCATCAACACCCATATCGACAGGCAGGGGACTGAAGCCCGGAAGAAGGGCGTCAGAATCCTTGCGGACAAGATACTGGAGCTGAACGTTGAGAGCCTCCCGGTGGTCATCACCGGAGACTTCAACCTTGAAACCGGGGACCCTGCACTGGCGCCTTTATCCCTGACCTTCCAGAACGCCAGGGAGTCATCAGTCGTCACTGACGACCATTTCTCCTACAACGGCTGGGGCAAGATCAAGGAAACCGTCGACCATATATGGTATAAAGGAGTCACCTCCACAAAGTTTGAAACCTTAACGAAAGCCTATGATAAAAGGACTTTCATTTCAGACCACTTCCCAGTGAAGGCCACGCTGATATTCCCATAAAATAAAGGCTCCGCGATTGCGGAGCCTTTATTCTTGTGTATCTGTCTATTAAAGATTGCGAAGCAGGTTGTTGAGATTGACCTTTCTGTCGATGAGGGCACGGAGGTCAGCGACAGGTACGCGCTCCTGCTCCATTGTGTCACGGTCGCGGACGGTGACGCAGTGGTCAACGAGCGAGTCATGGTCGACTGTGATGCAGAACGGAGTACCGATGGCGTCCTGACGGCGGTATCTCTTACCTATGGAATCCTTTTCGTCGTACTGGCAGTTGAAATCGAACTTAAGGTCGTTCATGATGCTCTGGGCGAGGTTCACGAGCTCGTCATTGTTCTTGACAAGCGGCATGACTGCGGCCTTTACAGGGGCGAGCGGTGCAGGAATGGAAAGGACCACGCGTGAGTCGCCGCCTTCGAGCTGCTCCTCCTTGAAGGAGTGGGAGAGGACTGCGAGGACCATACGGTCCACACCGATGGATGTCTCGATAACATATGGAGTATAGCTCTCGCCGAGCTCAGGGTCGAAGTACTGGATCTTCTTGCCGGAGAACTTCTGATGGTTTCCGAGGTCGAAATCGGTTCTGGAGTGAACGCCTTCGAGCTCCTTGAAGCCGAACGGGAACTGGAACTCGATGTCGGTGGCTGCATTGGCATAGTGAGCGAGCTTCTCGTGGTCGTGGAAACGGTAGTTTTCAGCGCCCATTCCGAGGTTGACGTGCCACTTCATACGGGCCTCCTTCCACTTGGCGAACCAGTCGAGCTCGGTTCCGGGCTTGATGAAGAACTGCATCTCCATCTGCTCGAACTCCCTCATACGGAAGATGAACTGACGGGCTACGATCTCGTTTCTGAAGGCCTTTCCGATCTGTGCGATACCGAAAGGAATCTTCATTCTGCCGGTCTTCTGAACGTTGAGATAGTTCACGAAGATGCCCTGAGCGGTCTCAGGACGCAGATATATGGTGTTGGCACCTTCTGAAGTGCTTCCCATTGAAGTACTGAACATAAGGTTGAACTGGCGCACTTCCGTCCAGTTGCAAGTGCCGCTGATAGGGCAGACGATACCGCAGTCGATGATTATCTGGCGGTACTCGGCGAAATCGCTGGCCTGCTCGGCCTTGACAAAGCGGTTGTGGACCTCGTCATATTTAGCCTGCTCGCGGAGGACGTTAGGATTGGTGGCACGGAACTGAGCCTCGTCGAAGCTGTCACCGAACTTTTTCCTGCCCTTTGCGACCTCTTTATTGATCTTCTCCTCGATCTTTCCGAGGTAGTCCTCGATGAGGACATCGGCGCGGTAGCGCTTCTTTGAGTCTTTGTTGTCAATGAGAGGGTCGTTGAATGCGCCTACGTGGCCTGAAGCCTCCCAGATGCGCGGATGCATGAAGATGCAGGAATCAATACCAACGATATTCTCGTTCAGGCGGGTCATAGCGTTCCACCAGTACTGCTTGATATTGTTCTTGAGTTCAACGCCCAGCTGGCCGTAGTCGTACACGGCTGCAAGTCCGTCGTAAATCTCACTTGATGGGAAAATGAAACCATATTCCTTGCAGTGGGCTACGAGTACTTTAAAAAGTTCATCCTGTGTCATAACGTCTGTTTTTCTATATAAAGGAGTGCAAAAATAAACAATTAGTTTTGAAAAAGTGCAGAGAATGACTCTTTTAAGGAAGGTTTTGCAATCTGGGAAAGCGGAATCTTCACAAAATCACGCTCTGCGATGAGCGGATGGGGGATTGTCAGTTCTGGAAGATTGACCCTGTGCGGACCGAAAAAAAGAATGTCGATGTCTATCACCCGCGGATGGTATATCCTTCTCCCCTCCCCGTCGAACTCAACCACTTCGTCGCGGCCCATCCCTTTCTCTATGAACTTTACAGCTTTCAGAATATCCAGAGCCTGAGCCTCCACTGTCTGCCGCTTACGTGGCAATGCATACATTACAGCACAGTTAAGGAAAGGATCACCGTCAAAGCCCCAGGCCTGAGTTTCAATCACCTCGGAAACAGATTCAGCTTTTCTACCGAAAGCATCGTCAAGACGCTGTATCGCTTCTTTCAGATTTTTGCTCCGGTTTCCTTGATTTGTTCCCAGTGACAGATAAAGATGTATCATCCCTCTACCCTTCCGAATCAAAATCGATATCGAATCCGAGAATGACTTTCGCCTCATCGGACATCATGCTCTGGTCCCAGACCGGTTCGAATACAAGGTCAATGGTGCAACCCTTGACCCCGGGGACATCCTCCACTGAATTCTTGACATCAGCCATCACCTCGTCCGCCATAGGACAGTTAGGTGCCGTGAAAGTCATCTTGATATATACTTTCCTGGATTTGCTGACATTAAGCTCATAGATGAGTCCGAGATCATAGATGTTCACCGGGATTTCAGGATCATACACCTGCTTGAGCGCGAGGATCACGTTCTCATATACCGGAGCGAGTTCCTTGACATCTTCTGCAGTAAGTACCTCATCCTGTGAAGTTTCCTGAGGCTCTTCCGCCGCGAAGGATTCGTTCGTTGCTGCAGCTTTCCTTATTGTATCTATCATCGATACGAGGCCGTTGGCCCTGGTCGGGGAGAGGTTCTCCTTGAGTCCGATCTCATTAAGGAAAGAGAAGTCGTCGGCTGCCACTTCCGCCGGAGTCCTTCCGGAATAGACACTGATAAGGAGCGAGATTATGCCCTTGGTGATGATGGCATCACTGTCCGCGGTGAAGAACAGTTTCCCGTCCTTCACTGTCCAGTCGAGCCATACCCTTGACTGACAACCCTTTATAAGGTGCTTGTCTGTCTTCTTATCTTCAGGATAAGGTTCAAGTTTCTTTCCAAGGTCGATGAGATACTCGTATTTGTCCAGCCATTCGTCAAACATCGAGAATTCCTCGATGACCTCGGCTTGTATTTCTTTGAGTGTTTTTTCCATCTGATTCTATACCAGCATTTTAATTGCCCTGTCAAGGGATTTGATAAAGTACTGCGCTTCCTCCATCGTATTGTAAGGAGCAAAGGAAGCCCTGAGCATTCCGGTCACTCCGAAACGGTCCATAATAGGTTCCGCGCACATTTGTCCCGAACGGACAGCAACTCCCATCTTGTCCAGAAGCAGGGCGAGATCCTCGTGGTGGGCGCCTTCGACGGTGAACGAGAACAGGCCTATCTTGTTCTTTATGTCTTTCGGTGTTCCGTACAGGGTGATGCGCTTGTCGGAGGTCAGGGCATCATAGACATAGTCTTTGGTCCTTTCATTGTCATTGACAATTTCCTCGCTGCGGAGAAGGCGGGCAGTCGCGATGGCTTCCTTCAGGGTAGGAGTTCCGGCTATATTCTGTGTGCCGGCTTCGAATTTCCCCGGAAGGGGAGCATAGGTGGTACCGGTGAACTTGACGGTGGCGATCATTTCTCCGCCTCCCATATAAGGCGGCATTTTCTCAAGCCACTTTTTCTTGCCGTACAGGACTCCGGTCCCGGGAGCGGCAAAAATCTTGTGCCCGGAGAAAACATAGAAGTCACAGTCGAGATCCTGGACATTTACTGCGGAATGGACCACTCCCTGAGCACCGTCGGCTAATACCGCACAACCTTTTGAGTGACAGATACTTACTACCTCTTTTATGGGGTTTATAACTCCTAATACGTTCGATATTTGCGTGCAGGCAAGTATCTTGGACTGCTCTGTTAGATTCTCGCGAAGATATGAGAGGTCGATTTCGCCGTTTTCATCGACAGGGACGACCTTGAGTATCGCGCCTTTCCTTTCGCACATCATTTGCCAAGGAACGATGTTCGAGTGATGCTCACATTCTGTGACAAGGACTTCGTCGCCAGGTTTTATGAAAGCTTCTCCGAAAGAGAAGGCAACCAGGTTGATCGATGCTGTGGTCCCGGAAGTGAAGATTATCTCTTCACGGCTTTCTGCATTTATGAATTCCTTGACAGCATTCCTTGTGGATTCATATTCCTCGGTGGCGACACCGGCAAGATAGTGGACAGCGCGATGAAGGTTGGAATTATAATGGGCTGACATTTCATTCCACTTGTCGATGACACTTTGCGGTCTCATCGATGTAGCGGCATTGTCCAGATAGACGAGAGGTTTGTTGTAGACCTTTTCGTTCAGCTGGGGGAAGAGTTGTCTTATGTTGTCCATTACCATTTCTGTGCTTGTTTGGAACTGCAAATTTAATAAAAGTTCTCTTTCATTTATTACGAAATTCTCCTAATTTTGCCTTGGACAAATACTTGCAGTTTATGATCGATTATATCTCCGGAACACTTTCCGAACTCTCCCCTACCAGGGTCGTCGTGGACAATCATGGCATCGGCTATGGACTTGAGATTTCTCTTCAGACTTATGAGGCGCTCAATGGAAAGGAACAGGTGAAGGTTTTCGCCTTGACCACAGTGAACCAGAGAGACGCCACTGAGGTGATGTATGGATTCGCCACAAAAGACGAGAGGGAGCTGTTCGAACTCATCATCGGAGTGTCCGGGATCGGATCCGCTACTGCAAGGATGATTCTTTCATCCATGAGTGCGGAAGAGTTCCGCGAAGCTGTTCTTGCTGAAAATATAAATAAGATCAAGTCCGTAAAAGGAATCGGACTCAAGGGTGCGCAGAGGATGATTCTGGAACTTAAGGACAAGATTGTAAAAGGCGAGGGGGCTTCTGTCGAAAGCATCTTTGCCGCTGATAATAGCGCTGACGTGGATGAGGCTACCAGCGCTCTTTCTATGCTCGGCTTCGCCAAGCCTAATATTAACAAGGCTATTCAGGCTATTCTTAAGAAAAAGCCGGACGCAAAGGTCGAAGAAATCATCAAAATGGCCCTCCAGATGCTATAATCTTTGCATCAAGGGGGCAGTATTCCCCCCTTAAAGTTCCAGAAACAGCGAGGGGTGTTCCACGTGGAACATTCAGAAATTAGCGGCCGAAGTATACGAGCAAGACAGAGATGTCCGCAGGGGATACACCGGAGATTCTGGACGCCTGGGCAATGGTTCTGGGAGTATAGCGTTTAAGCTTCTGACGGCATTCTATAGTAAGGCCGGAGACTCTGTCAAAGTCAAAATCATCAGGAATAATTAGATCTTCCAGCCTCTGAATCTTATCGGCGATACGCTGCTCACGATCAATATAGCCTTTATATTTTATAGCTATCTCTACAGAGTCAGCAACCTCTTTCATATAGTATTCTTTGATTATTTCCGGGGACTGGAAGTCGGGAAGGATAGGATTGTTGATATCATTTGTCTCCCCTACTGCATCAGGAATTTCTGAAATAAATTGTGATTTTGTTCCACGTGGAACAATTTTTAAAAGTTCAACTAATGTTACCTCAGGCCTTGATGCGAGATCAGAAATCCTCTTTGAATCAGTAATAGGTGTGGAATCTATCGTTTCAAAATATGGATTTGCAGTTTTCGCGGTAAGATTTGTCGTATCACAATATTCTTTAAGATGAGAGACAGAATCATATTTCTTCATCGTATAAGAATATCTGAATTCATCTGCAAGGCCCACATCATGAGATAACTTTGTAAGACGGAGGTCAGCGTTATCCTGTCTTAGAAGAATACGGTACTCAGCCCGCGAAGTAAACATCCTATAAGGTTCATCAACTCCCTTAGTGATGAGGTCATCAATCAGAACACCTATATATGATTCGTCACGTTTAAGAATAAACGGATCCTTCTCATGACATTTTAGATGAGCATTGATTCCTGCGACTATACCCTGCGCGGCAGCTTCCTCATATCCGGTGGTTCCATTGATCTGCCCGGCAAAAAAGAGATTCTCAATAGACTTGAGTTCAAGAGAAGCCTTCAACTGAGTCGGGTCGAAATAATCATATTCCACTGCATATGCCGGACGGAAAATCTTTGCATTTTCAAGACCGGGGATCTGATGCATTGCATCAAGCTGTATGTTGAGCGGCAGAGAAGATGAAAAACCCTGAAGATAATATTCTGTCGTTCCCCTGCCCTCAGGCTCAAGGAAAAGCTGATGCGAGTCCTTATCAGAGAAAACACGAAGCTTGTCTTCAATACTAGGACAGTATCGTGGTCCTTTACCGTGGATCAAACCGGTAAACAAAGGCGAATCCCCGAAGCCGCTCCGCAGAATGTCATGGACTTTCTCATTGGTATGAAGAATGAAACAAGGCATCTGCCCGGTTCCATTCTGCGCAGTAGAAAGATATGGGAGATAGGAGAACTTCTCCGGAACCGAATCACCCCACTGTTTAGGCAGCGAATCAGTATTGACAGAAGAAATGTCAATTCTCGGAGGAGTACCGGTTTTCATTCTTGCTGTCTCGATTCCCATCGAAGCGAGCTGTTCAGTCAGTCCGTAGGAAGAAAGTTCTCCGATCCTTCCACCTTCGAACTGAGTGCGGCCGATGAATAGTTTACCGTTAAGGAACGTTCCTGCAGTCAAAACAACTGTCCGAGACTTGAAAATTGCCCCGGTAATTGTACGGACTCCGACGATTTTTGAATTCTCAAAGAGAAAAGATGTCGCAGAATCCGCATAAATATCTAATTTACAATTACTTTCGAGAATTTTTCGCCAAAGTAGAGAAAACTGGATTTTATCGCATTGGGCTCTTGGACTCCACATTGCAGGGCCTTTGGACTTATTGAGCATCCTGAACTGTAGAGTCGCGGCGTCCGTGACTATTCCTGTATATCCACCGAGTGCGTCAATCTCGCGGACAATCTGACCTTTCGCAATTCCACCGATGGCTGGATTGCAGGACATCTTGGCAAAGCAGAGCATGTCCATTGAAATCAAGAGAACGGAGGATCCCATATTGGCCGCGGCCATAGCGGCTTCACAACCGGCATGACCTCCTCCAACTACGATAACATCGTATATATGCTGCATATTTATGCGATAGATTTTCTTAGTTCCAGATAATAGTCCTCTTTCGAGCGCATAACTTTCTGATCCTCCCCGGTATGGTCATCATAGCCTATGAGATGAAGCAGTCCATGAACAATGACCCTGTTCAGTTCATCCTCGAACTCAGCACCATAAAACAAGGCGTTCTCCCTTACGCTGTCAACGCTTATGAACAGATCACCTGACAGTTTGTTTCCTTCACAATAATCAAAGGTGATGATATCCGTGAAATAGTCATGCTGAAGATACTTGACATTCACATCAAGGATATAGTTATCGGAGCAGAAAATTATGGATATATCCCCTATTCTTTTAATCTCGCTCTCGGCAACCATCTTAAGCCAACGGTTGTTCAGAAGCTTGCCCTTGAACACAAAATCAGAATCTTCGGTGAAATATGTAATCATTTTCAAAAGTTTTCACAAAATTACAACTATTAAATCAAAATATTGGAATTGAAAATAATTATTTCTACCTTTGGACGACTTTTGAACAAATTAAGAACAACAATATGGAAGTAAAGAAATCAAAAAAAGCTAGTCTTGAAAACAAAAGACTTCTTTTTGTAGAGATCGGCATGGTCGCCGCATTGCTGGTGGTCTGGGGCGCTTTCTCCTGGACATCCAAGGATAAGGACACCGCAATGTTTGACGATGTCAATCAGGAACTCATTGAAGAAGAGATTATTCCTATCACTCAGGACACACCTCCACCTCCACCGGAGACTCCTAAGATTCCTATTCTTTCAGACCAGATCGACATTGTGGACGATGACATCACCGTTGATGACGATATGTTGTTGAACCTCGAGGATGATGCCAACATGGGTGTGGAAATCATGGACTACGTAGAGGAAGTTGAGGAAGAGGAAGTAGAAGAGGAGGCTATTCCGTTCCAGCTCGTTGAAGAGAAGCCTTCATTCAATGGCGGTGACGCTAACGAATTCTCAAAGTGGGTGAACTCAAGACTTGTTTATCCTGAAATCGCAAAGGAAAACGGCGTACAGGGTCGAGTTACCCTTCAGTTCACAGTAAACGCTGACGGCACCGTTTCAAATGTAAAGGTACTCCGTGGTGTTGACTCTTCACTTGACAAGGAAGCTGTACGCGTAGTATCCAGCTCTCCAAAGTGGAAACCAGGAAGACAGAGAGACCGCGCCGTTAAGGTAACATACACATTCCCAGTTATTTTCCAATTGAGATAGCATACCTTGAAACAAATATAAAGGCTGTCCTTCGGGATGGCCTTTTTTAGATTATGAAGAAAGAAGAAATCATAGAGAAAAAGGATGAAAGGGCAGTATTCGTCGGAATAATCACTCAGAAGGACGACGAAAGCAAAGTCATTGAATATCTGGATGAACTTGAATTCCTCGCGGAAACGGCAGGGGCAAAAGGTGACAGGAAATTCATCCAGAGACTTGACAAACCAGAGAAAGCCACTTACATCAGAAGCGGCAAACTTCAGGAAATAGCGGACTATTGCGAAGAGAACTGCATTGAATACGTGATTTTCGATGATGAACTCACTGGAATGCAGCAGCGTAACATCGAGCAGGTTATAAAAACCGCACATGTTATCGACAGAACAAGCCTTATCCTTGAGATTTTCGCTCAGAGAGCAAAGACATCATACGCGAAGATGCAGGTGGAACTGGCTCAATACAACTATATGCTCCCCCGCCTCGCAGGTATGTGGACGCATCTTGAAAGGCAGAGAGGAGGTATAGGAACAAGAGGAGGTATGGGTGAAACCCAGATAGAAATAGACCGACGCATTGTCAAGGAAAGGATATCCAGGCTCAAGGAACAGCTGAAGAAAGTGGACAGGCAGATGTCCGTTCAGAGGAGCAACAGAGGACAGATGGTACGTCTTGCGCTTGTAGGGTACACAAATGTTGGAAAGAGCACTCTGATGAATCTGCTTGCCAAGTCTGATGTATTTGCCGAGAACAAACTTTTCGCTACATTGGACACTACCGTCAGAAAGGTCGTAATAGAGAATGTACCGTTCCTTCTGAGCGATACTGTAGGATTTATCCGTAAACTGCCTACACAGCTAATAGAGGCCTTTAAAAGTACCTTGGACGAGGTGCGGGAAGCCGATATACTTCTTCATGTGGTAGATATCTCTCACGAGGGTTTCGAGGAGCAGATGGAGGTGGTGGAAAAAACACTCCGGGATATCGGAGCCTCGGACAAGCCTGTATATGTAGTGTTCAACAAGATAGACAACTATACTTACGAGGAATACGACGAGTTCTCGCTTGAACCTAAAAACAAAAGGAACAGAACCCTGGATGAACTCAAGAACAGTTGGATAGCGGACGAGAAGAGTCCCTGCATCTTCATCTCAGCCAAGGAAAAGGTCAATATTGAGAAACTGAAGAACGATATCTACAAGATGGTGGCTGAGATCCACGCCGGAAGATATCCGTTCAACAATTTCCTCTGGTAATAAATCGAACAAAGAAGGCGCCTCATCGAGACGCCTTTCCTTATGAAAGTAAATACATTAATCTGAGAATTTAGCCTTGAGGAACTCTCGGTTGAGACGGGCGATGTGGGATACTGAAATACCCTTAGGGCACTCCATTTCGCAAGCGCGGGTGTTGGTACAGTTACCGAAGCCGAGCTCGTCCATCTTTGCAACCATCGCTTTAGCCCTTCTTTTGGCTTCTGGGAGGCCTTGAGGGAGTAAGGCGAGGGAAGATACCCTTGCAGCTACAAAGAGCATTGCAGAGCCGTTTTTACAGGTTGCAACGCAAGCGCCGCATCCTACGCAGGCTGCTGCATCCATACTTTCCTCAGCCTTGTCGTGAGGAATGAGGATATTGTTGGCATCTTGAGCTGATCCGGTGCGTACTGAGATGAATCCTCCAGCCTGAAGAATCTTGTCGAATGCACCTCTGTCCACAACAAGGTCTTTGATTACAGGGAAGGCCGAACTTCTCCAAGGCTCCACTGTGATGGTAGCGCCGTCCTTGAAATGGCGCATGAAGAGCTGGCAGGTGGTGACGTGGCTGTCTGGACCGTGTGCACGGCCGTCGATATAGAGTGAACAAGCACCGCAGATACCCTCACGGCAGTCGTGGTCGAATGAGACAGGACCGCTGCTCTGGCATCCTCTTTCTACAGCTACAGGATCGCAACCTTCGCGGATAAGCTGTTCATTGAGAATATCAAGCATCTCAAGGAAGGAAGCATCCTCTTCAATACCAGAAATATGATAAGTCTCGAAATGTCCTTTGTCCTTGGCGTTCTTCTGACGCCATATTTTTAAGTTGAATTCCATTTTAATTAGTCTTTATAGTTTCTGGTAACAACCTTGATATTTTCGTATACGAGAGGCTCCTTGTGGAGTTCAGGCTCAACTGAATCACCCTTGTACTCCCAGGCAGCGACATACATGAAGTTTGCATCGTCACGCTTTGCCTCACCTTCTTCAGTCTGGCTTTCAATGCGGAAATGTCCACCGCAGGACTCCCTTCTGTTAAGGGCATCGTAAGCCATAAGAGTACCGATTTCGAAGAAATCCTCAAGACGGAGAGCCTTTTCAAGCTCCTGGTTGAATTCATACTGTGTTCCGGGAACCTTCACATTCTCATAGAAGTCCTTGCGGAGTTCTGCAATCTGCTTGATAGCCTTCTTGAGTCCTTCCTCGTCACGTGCCATTCCTACATAATCCCACATGATGTTTCCGAGTTTCTTGTGGATGGAATCGACTGTCTTCTTTCCATTGATGGAGAAGAGTTTGTCTATGCGGCTCTGGACTGCCTTCTCAGCTGCCTTGAATTCAGGAGCGTCGATATTGGTCTTTGGCTCGGAGAACTTCTTTGAGAGATAGTCGCCGATAGTGACAGGAACTACGAAATAACCGTCTGCAAGACCCTGCATAAGGGCAGAAGCACCAAGTCTGTTTCCGCCGTGGTCGGAGAAGTTAGCTTCACCTATAGCGAAGAGTCCCGGGATGGTGGTCTGAAGGTCATAGTCAACCCAGATACCGCCCATAGTATAGTGAATTGCAGGATATATCATCATAGGCTCCTCCCAAGGAGAAGAAGCTGTGATCTTTTCATACATCTCGAAGAGGTTTCCGTATCTTTCAGCAACTCTCTGATGTCCAAGTCTCTGGATTGCTTCTGAGAAGTCGAGGAATACAGCCTTTCCTGTTTCGTTTACACCATATCCTGCATCACATCTCTCCTTTGCAGCACGTGAAGCAACGTCACGTGGCACAAGGTTTCCGAATGCTGGATATCTGCGTTCGAGATAGTAATCCCTTTCCTCTTCTGGAATCTGGGAAGCCTTTATCTGATGTGCACGGAGTTTCTTTACGTCATCAAGTTTCTTTGGTACCCAGATACGTCCGTCATTACGGAGTGACTCGGACATAAGGGTAAGCTTGCACTGCTGGTCACCGTGGACAGGAATACAGGTAGGATGAATCTGAGCAAAACATGGATTTGCGAAGAAAGCACCCTTCTTGTAGCACTGGAGAGCGGCTGAACCGTTCGAATTCATTGCATTGGTTGAAAGGAAATAAGTATTTCCATAACCTCCAGTAGCAATGATAACTGCATGTGCTCCGAATCTTTCAAGCTGGCCGGTAACAAGATTTCTGGCGATTATACCCTTTGCCTCACCATTGATGACCACAAGGTCAAGCATCTCATAACGCGGATAGCTCTTGACAGTTCCTGCTGCAATCTGACGGTTCAAGGCAGCATATGCTCCAAGAAGGAGCTGCTGACCGGTTTGACCGCGGGCATAGAATGTACGGCTTACCTGGACACCACCGAATGAACGGTTGGCAAGATAACCGCCATATTCACGGGCAAAAGGAATTCCCTGGGCTACACACTGGTCAATGATGGCTGCACTGACTTCAGCAAGACGATATACGTTTGCCTCACGTGCGCGATAGTCTCCACCCTTGATTGTATCGTAGAAGAGTCTGTAGATGGAATCATTGTCATTCTGATAGTTCTTGGCTGCATTGATACCTCCCTGTGCTGCAATGGAGTGTGCACGGCGAGGAGAATCACTGATACAGAAAACTTTGACATTGTATCCGAGCTCACCGAGCGAAGCGGCTGCAGAAGCACCGCCAAGACCGGTTCCAACTACGATTATTTCAAGTTTCCTTTTGTTGTTAGGACTGACAAGATGAATTTCTGACTTGCGCTTTGTCCACTTTTCAGCGAGCGGTCCGTCAGGAATTTTTGAAATTAATTTATCGGCCATTGTATTTACTTTGATTATTGAATTTCAAAATTGTCTGCAATTTTAGTCATTTTTAACGAAACGACCAATTTCACATATCATTATTGAATGAAAGAGGAGAATTCTTCTAAATATTTATCATAATACTTCCTGGTAAAATCCAAGTAATCCATCTTGAATACTGACAGGTTCGTCCTGCCTGAAACCCAGTTGTTATATATATTCTGCCACTCCCCTTCCAGCATGGATTCGGTCACCAGACAGCTATGCTGGAGCTTTATAACATTGTTAAGGTCAAGATACATCTCCCCATTGCTTATTTCAGCATAGAAAAGATATGAATTCTTTATCTTTAAAGCCTTGTCACACATATCCGAGGTCCGGGAATTCTGAGAAGACTTCATATAATCAGGAACAATGTCAGAATCTGAAACTAATATTGGAACAGGAACGCTGCAACTCGGATATCCGAGAATGGACCACATAACCGTATGCAAAGGATCCTCACCCTTCTGCACCCCCTCGAAAACTATGGATGACGATGTACTTCTCCTAGGAATGAAATCCTGATCTATGACTATTCCAGTAAATCCGAAATCCTTTTTAAGTGAGTAAAAACCGTTCAAATAATCGATTCCTACCATCGAATTCCTATATGATCTTGAGAAATCATAGAACAGATCAAAAGGACCAATGAACATTTTTCCATCTTCAGCATGTGCTTCATAGCCTGCCATAACATCCACAGCTGTAAGATATCTCTCATATCCTTTATAGTTCTCGAATGAACCTGATTCAGAGAAATTGGTTACTACCCTGTATCCGCATGGGATTTCATTTACATCATACTTGGTATATGTATAATTATTCACTTCAAAGTATGCGGCCCCTCCGTTTGCATCAATAACACCGAAATTGGCGGAAACACCGTTAGGTTTTGGCCTTATCTGAAGGAAACTTTCAAAATCATCAACTGTGGCGCAGGTCCCTAGTGCCATGAACATCAGTTCACCTTCCTTATCCTTTACAGTTACATCATCACTGCCTCCTCCAAGATTGTATGAAGCTGTGTTCATAATGCAGAAACCTTTGGAATTGGTTCCTGCCCATACTTCCTTATTTACTGAATAAGAATTTACAAGACCTACGAAAGAATATATAGCACCTTTGAAATATTCAATTCTGTTGTCAAGTTCATCAGTATCCCTGTTCTTAAGCATCAGAGGCTTGCCGCTTTCCGTTACCCTTCCTGAAATAATGACTGATGTACAGGCGAATGAGTGAACAGCACTTAAAAGTAAAATACAAACTATTAATGATGTTTTTTTCATAATCGTTTATTAAAAGAGACTTCCGCAATCCTCTTCGGAATTCTTCTTTAAAAATGAATTCTGATCCATATAAGAATCAAGACCTAGATGACGGTATGCCAGTTCTGTGGCTACCCTTCCCCTCTGTGTCCTGACTATGAATCCTTCCTTGATAAGGTAAGGCTCATATACTTCCTCGAACGTACCCTGATCTTCACTGATTGCAGTTG
Organism: Candidatus Cryptobacteroides sp.; assembly: GCA_045597895.1. Classification (GTDB taxonomy): domain Bacteria; phylum Bacteroidota; class Bacteroidia; order Bacteroidales; family UBA932; genus Cryptobacteroides. The sequence goes on from JAZLLA010000037.1 coordinate 21,557, forward strand.
CGATAGTATTTGCACCTACAGGACCACCCTTGAAAGTAGTGATGATGGTCTTTAAAATCTTGTGATCTATTGAATCAAGTCCCAGAGTATCTATTTTAAGTTTATCGAGAGCATATTTAGTTATATTAAGATCGATATGACCGTCCCCCATTACCTGTGCGAAATCACGAACCCTCTTCAATAATGCGTTGGCTATTCTCGGAGTGCCCCTGCTGCGCATAGCAATTTCCTTGGCTGCCTGCTTTTCTATACCTATCTTAAGAATGAATGCGCTCCTGGTGACTATCTTAACAAGTTCTTCTGTATCATAATATTCCAGCGCACAGTTGATTCCGAATCTTTCTCTCAACGGAGCAGTCAGAAGACCGCTTCTTGTAGTGGCCCCTACAAGAGTGAACGGATTAAGGGTTATCCTGACGGATCTGGCTCCAGGACCTTTGTCTATCATAATATCTATGACATAGTCCTCCATTGCCGAATATAGATATTCTTCAACTTCAGGAGAAAGCCTGTGGATTTCATCAATGAAAAGTACATCACCCTCCTCGAGGGAAGTAAGAAGTCCGGCAAGATCACCCGGCTTGTCAAGCACAGGACCTGAAGTAACCTTCATATTCACACCCATTTCATTTGCAATGATATGGGCGAGTGTAGTCTTTCCCAGTCCCGGAGGGCCATGAAAAAGAACATGGTCCAGAGACTCCCCTCTCATTTTTGCAGCCTGGATATATATGTTAAGATTGGAAACAATCTCACGCTGGCCAGTGAAATCTTCAAGTTCCTGCGGTCTGATTATTCCGTCTAATTCTTTATCTTTGCTGTCGTTTGTACTGTGGGGATCAAAATCGGTCATAAGGACACATTTCTTTAATAGTACAAATATATGATTTTATTTTAAATTTTGATGGGTATGTATTAGTTGTTAATATGTTGATAACTATATATAAGTTTATTATTTTCAATTAATTACATATTTAATTTTTCTGTTGAAAAGCTGTTGGACAACCTGTTTTTCAATTGTTACCAACTCAAGTGATTGAATTGTCAACATTTTCAGATGTGTTTATCAACAGGGTTATAAACGTCTTTTCAACACTTTTTTGTGCATAATGTTGATAAGTTCAACTTCCACGTCCATCCTTAAGGAAAGACTGCAGGAAAGGCATGAAATCTATTGTTCCGGGCTGTTTCTTTCAGCGCGGTGGTTTGTATTTTCCCAGGCCGTTCAAAAGGGACTTCATTTTATTGTCCTTCCTACTCAGGAAACAGCTGAATACTGTTCAGCAGATCTTTATAATCTTATAGAAGGGGACTGCATATTCTATCTTCCTTCTTCAGGAAAGGGAATTGAAAAAAGCAATTATAAGTCATCGCTTGGTGTTCAAAGGACATCCGCTGTAAGCAGGATACTTTCTAGAAAGGATGAATTCATTGTAATAGTGACATATCCTGAGGCTGTTGAAGAACTTATTCCGGACAGCAGGAGTATAAACGACTCTATCCTTGTACTGAAGCAGGGTGATGAAATATCATATGATGAACTGAAGGATAAACTCTCAGTTCATGGATTCGAGAAGGTTGACTTTGTATTCGCACCGGGTCAGTATGCCTTGAGAGGTTCGGTTGTGGATATATTTTCCTATTCATCATCAGATCCGTACAGATTTTCTTTCTGGGGTGATGAGATTGAGGAAATACATTCCTTCGACTGCAATACTCAGCTTTCCAAAGAAAAGATGGAATCTGTGGAAATAGTATCCTCAATAGTGTCCGATGGAAGGTCTGACAGTATGACAAGCATTATTTCCATTCTTCCTGAGAATACTAAAGTATGGCTTGACTCTTCAGATATGTATTCTAACAAGGATTTCTTCAATGAACTGAAGAAATTTGACAGAATATTCCTGGATGTTCCCGTTTCTTCTGATATTGATGATAAAATAGAGTTTAAAATCAGTCCTCAGCCTGTTTTCAACAAGAATTTCGAACTTCTTACTGAAGATATAAGGAGCAGGCTTGAGAGCAGATACAAGGTTCTGATATATGGTGAGAAGGAGTCTCAGCTGGAAAGATTGAAATCCATCCTTGTTCAGAACGGAGGTCTGGTGCCTGAGTTTGTAAAGGGAAAGAACATACACAACGGTTTCATTGACGCAGAAAACAGGGTATGCTGTTATTCCGATCATGAAATATTCGACAGATTCCACCGTGTTAGCATTCGAAGGACCGTTGAAAAGAGCGAGCAGCTTACTGTCAATGATCTCAGTTCAATAAACATTGGCGATTACGTTGTACATATTGACCATGGAATAGGAATTTTCGGCGGTCTGGTCAGGATGCGTGATGATATGGGAAGGATGCGTGAGGTAGTCAAGCTTTCCTACAAGGACAATGACGTTGTATTCGTTTCAGTCCATGCTTTGAACAAGATTTCAAGGTTCCGCTCCAAGGACGGTGAACCTCCGAAAATAAACAAGCTCGGGTCCAAGAGCTGGGTTGCAATGAAAGCCAGCGCAAAGTCCAAGGTCAAGGATATTGCCAAGGATCTAATTCAGCTTTATGCCAAAAGAAAGGCTTCCCAAGGATTCGCTTTTTCTCCGGATTCATATCTTCAGGAAGAACTTGAATCCTCGTTCATGTATGAGGATACTCCGGATCAGGAATTGGCAGTTAAGGCTGTGAAGCACGATATGGAGGACAGCTGTCCTATGGACAGGCTTGTGTGCGGCGATGTTGGCTTTGGAAAGACTGAAGTTGCCATACGTGCGGCTTTCAAAGCGGTAGCTGACAGCAAGCAGGTTGCCGTACTTGTTCCTACAACCATCCTTGCTCTTCAGCATTTCAACACTTTCAGCTCCCGTCTGAAGGAACTTCCTTGCAGAATAGAATATGTCAGCAGGCTGAGGACCGCAAAAGAGATAAGTGAGATTCAGAAGAAGCTTGCAAGCGGTCAGGTCGATATTCTGATAGGCACTCATAAGATTCTTGGAAAGGGATTTGATTTCAAGGATATGGGTCTTTTGATCATCGATGAGGAACAGAAGTTCGGAGTAAGTGCAAAGGAAAGGCTCAGACAGATGAAGCAGTCGGTGGATACTTTGACATTGACAGCCACCCCTATTCCTAGAACTCTTCAGTTCTCCCTTCTCGGGGCGAGGGATCTTTCTATAATCAACACCCCTCCACCTAACAGAATCCCGGTTCAGACGGAGATCATCCTTTTCGACGAAAAGGAGATAAAGAGTATAATAAACTATGAACTGAACAGGGGAGGGCAGCTGTTTTTCCTTCACAACAGGGTTGAGGAACTTGATTCCATTTCCGCTATCCTTCACCGCCTTGTTCCTGACATGAAGATATGTGTAGCCCACGGTCAGATGGAGTCAAAGGTTCTTGAAGATAAAATGCTCGCATTCATGCGTGGGGATTATGATATGCTCCTCTGTACGACTATCATCGAGAACGGCCTTGACATTCCTAATGCCAATACCATTATCATCAATCAAGCCCAGAACATCGGTTTGAGCGATCTGCACCAGCTCAGAGGAAGGGTAGGACGCTCGAACAAACGTGCTTTCTGCTATCTGATAGTTCCTCCTCTCGTGAGCATCACGGAAGACGCACGCAGGCGTTTGAAGGCTATTGAGGAATTCTCCGACCTTGGCAGCGGTTTCAATATTGCCATGCAGGATCTGGATATCCGTGGAGCCGGCAATCTTCTTGGTGCGGAGCAGAGCGGTTTCATAATGGATATGGGCTATGAAACTTATCAGAAGATCATTTCTGAAGCTATGGAGGAGCTTGGTGTTGAAACAGGTATTACAGTCAGCGGTTCGGGACAGAAGTTCGTTGAAGACTGTACCGTTGAAACCGATCAGCCGGCAATGATTCCGGATGATTTCATTGACATAAATTCTGAAAAGATAAGGATTTACAAGCAGCTTGACTCTATGGTTTCTGACAAGGAACTCGATAGGCTTGCTCTTCAGCTCGAGGACAGGTTCGGAAAGTTCCCTGATGAGATAACCAATCTTTTCTTCGTGGTGAAGATCAGGAATCTGGGAGCTGTTCTGGGATTTGAAAAGATAATCATCAAGAACGGCCTGATGATATTCTTCTTCATTTCCAATGCAATGTCCCCTTATTACCGTTCTGACACCTTCCAGAAAGTGCTTGCAAAAGTGGGGGAGAACCCTGTGTTCAATATGAAACAGATAGAGAACAAACTCAAGCTTGTTGTCAGGAACGTCGATTCACTTTCCAAGGCATATGCCATTTTGAAAAAACTTCAATAATTGATACTTTTGCATAGCTTGAGGAACGAATATGGCCAACCTTCTTATTGAAATAGGGAACACCGCCCTGAAAGCCGCCTGGGCCGATGGAACAACTCTCGGAAAGATTGTAAGGTATCAGGGTGAGAAGAAGACAGAGTTTATCCTTTCATTGATTGAAAAGGATAGGCCCGGGATTATGGTCATTGCGTCGGTTTATGATGTTCCTGCTCTGGAAATAAAAAGAATAAAGCGTGCATTTGAAAGGACTGTGATCCTCGACCCTTCGCACAGCGGACTGCTGGGTGAGTTCGGCCTGCCTGATTATCTTACTTTTGACAGGGCTGCTGCATTGATAGGAGCAAAGCATATGTTCAGTGGCAAGCCGTTCACTCTGTTCGATTTCGGAAATACCCTTACGATTGATTTCATAGATGCTGACGGTGTTTACGAGGGTGGAAACGTATCATTGGGATGCAGGACCAGGTTCAGGGCGGTGAACAGATATTCAAGGGCTCTTCCATTGGTCAACGTCCCTGAAAAGGAGCCTGCCCTCGGTGCTTCCGTCCAGTCTTCGCTTGAAGCGGGGATTATTTCGGGCATAGTGTTTGAAATAGACGGATATATAGCGTCTAAACCTGATAATGTGGTGATATTTACAGGTGGTGACGCAAATTATTTTGCAAAAAGAATGAAAAACTCCATCTTTGTAATTTGTAACATTGTATTGATGGGATTGGCCATAATTACAGATGAATATATCAGTAAAAACATTAGGTAAAGTTCTTTGCGGTGCCGTGATTCTTCTCACGGGAGTTTCTGCGTTTGCCCAGGACGGTGCTTACACGGGCTTTACTCCATATTCCATATTCGGTCTGGGAGACATCAACAATGCCGGCTCAGCATACAACAATGGTATGGGAGGCGTAGGAACCGCCACCAGGAACCGTCGTTATCTGAACTATCTCAATCCTGCAGCTGTAACAGCCAGGGATTCCCTTTCTGTTCTGGCGGACATGTCCCTTTCCGAGGGAAACAGAATAATGTCCCAAGGAGATATCAAGTCAGCTAACAATACTTTCAACATCAATAATATTGCGATTTCCTTCCCTATCTACAAGCATTCAGCTATGATGTTCGGAATAGCTCCTTACTCATCTGTCGGATACAAGTACCAGTATCTTCTGGATGATGATAATATAGTAGGAAACACGGGACATGCGGCTTATCTTGCATCCGGAAAGGGAAGCATATACAGGACTTTCGCTTCAGCCGGTGTTACTTTGTTCAGAAGGCTTTCACTGGGAGTTGAAGGGGACCTTTTCTTCGGAGCCATAGACAAGGAAAGCGAGTTCACTTTTGCAAAGACCGGTTTCAGTGGGATAGACAATGGTTTCACCATTTCCTTGAAAGGGACTTCAGCCAAGTTCGGACTCCAATACGAACAGCCTCTCGGAAGTAAGACTTCCGTTATTCTAGGTGCCACATATTCTCTCGGCTCAAAGCTGAAGGGTTATGTAGATGAATACAGGATTGCATCGGGAGCATCACAGAACGACACTCTTTATTTCGCCAGCGATACCCTCGGTGTGAATGCCGACAGAATCAGCATCCCTTCCGAAATCGGACTCGGTCTTTCTATCAACCACGCCGACACCTGGAGAGCAGAAGTAAACTACTCAAGGTCCGACTGGACAAACTCAGGTCTTGACAAGTCCAACGGTTTTTCAATCAGCGGAGCGTCATCATTCTCGACCAGAGTCTCCCAGACATTCAGAGCTGGATTTGAAATAGTACCTAACAGAAACGATATCAGATATTTCTACAAGCGCTGCGCGTACAGGGTGGGAGCATATTATGACAAGTCTTATTTTGCTGTGGACGGAAATCAGGTCAATGATATGGGAATCACCCTTGGAGCCTCGATACCTGTCTTCAGATATTTCAATTCAGTGACTTTCGCTGTTAGTCTGGGCCAGAGGGCATCTACGGCACAGAATATGATTAGAGAAAGATATATGAACTTCACTTTCGGCTTCAATTTCGCTGATCAGTGGTTCTTTAAACCTACATATAAGTAATAACATTGTTAACTAACTAAATTAACAATATGAAAAAAATTATTCTGGCCGTTGTTACACTGGCCCTCACAGTTTCAGGTACAAATCTCTTCGCTCAGGGAAAATATGGCAAGGACAGCACAGAGTGCATCAAGTATTTGTCTTATTACACAGAGTATTACAAACAGAAGAGCTATGACGAGGCCCTTCCTAACTGGAGGAAAGCATATAAGTTCTGCCCTCCTACAGCTAGCCAGAACCTCCTGATCCACGGTGCAACCCTTATGAAGAGGGCTATCTCCAAGAGCGCCGGCAACCCTGCACTCCGCCAGGAGCAGATCGACTCCCTCATGAACCTTTACGATGTCAGAATCAAGACATATCCAAAGACAAGGGAGACCGCTATGAACAACAAGGCCATCGACCTCAACAATTATGTAAAGAACAACAACAAGAGACTTCACGATACTTTCACAGAGGTCATCGACGCACTCAAGGAGAAGACGAACCCTACCATTTTCCTCTTCGACCTCAATGCTGCCATCGGCCTTTATCAGGCAGGTGAACTTACCGCTGAGGACATCATCAACGTATATCAGACTTCAATGGAGTATCTTAACGCCTCAAAGCCTGAGTCAGACGCTGATGCCGAGAAGCTTGCAAACATCAAGTCAGACGTTGAGTCCCTGTTCATCGGCAGCAAGGTCGCATCCTGCGACAATCTCATCGCACTCTTCACCCCACGCTTCGAGGCCGATCCTAACAACCTTGAGCTTGTAAGCAACATCGTAAGGATGATGAGCATCACCGAAGGATGTACCAGCAATGACCTCTTCCTTCAGGCTGCTACCAACATGTACAAGCTTGACCCTTCATACACATCAGCCTACTTCCTTTACAAGCTCAACTCTTCAAAGGGCAATGTAGCTGACGCAATCAAGTACCTCGAGGAGGCTATCAACTATCCTGAGTCAGACTCTGCAACCGATGCAGACTATAACTATGAACTTGCTGCATTCTGCCTCAAGAACGGTCAGTCAGGAAAGGCTTTCTCTGCAGCTCAGAAGGCTCTTGACCTCAACCCTGCACTTGCAGGAAAGGCTTACTTCCTTATGGGAACCATCTGGGGTTCAGTATCCTGCGGTGGAAACGAAATCGAGAGGAGAGCTCCTTACTGGGTGGCTGTCGACTACCTTCAGAAGGCTAAGTCTGCAGATCCTTCACTTGCAGAGGATGCAAACAGACTCATCGGTTCATATTCAGGATATTACCCACAGACTGCAGAAGCATTCATGTATGATGTTACCGACGGTCAGTCATACACCGTATCCTGCGGAGGTATGAGGGCTACCACAACTGTCAGGACACACAAATAGACCATAGTTTTGGATAATCCGAAACATATTCTCAAGATGATGGCAACCGCTCTGGCGGTTGCTTTCGTCGTTCTTTCGTGCAAAGGGAAACTCGGTGAAGCTGATTCCCTTGACCTTTCTTCCGCCCCGGTTCAGACAATCGACAGCATGTTCGCGGTCAAGACCAAGAACGGCATTGTGGATATGAGGATAGAGTCCGACCTGATGGAGAGGTTCGAGAACGATACTTCCTCGAAAGAGACTTTTCCCAAGGGACTGGCGGTGTACGGCTATAACGAGGAAGGCTTGCTTGAAACGACGATATTCTCCGACAATGCCCTTCACGAGACAATGAAGAAGGACGGTTCGGAGAAGTGGGCGGCGTTCGGAAACGTGATTATCCAGAATGTTATCAAGCAGGAAACCATGGAAACCGACACCCTCTACTGGGATCAGGCGACCGAGGAGATATACACTGACTGCTATGTCAGGATGTATTCTCCAAGCGGTTTCATGCAGGGGTATGGAATGCGTTCCGACCAGAAGGCGAGGAATTCCATCATACTCCGTCCGTTCAACAGCTATGGTGTGGTTGTTAAGGACTCGACGGTGGTAATGATTGATTCTGTTAATTTTATCGGTCCTTTTGTCAAAAAATAATGTTGAATTGGGATAAATTTATTATCTTCGCCCCCCTATAAAGATTATTAATCAAAAATTAACTATAAAAATGGCGGTTCTTCAGACACTTCGCACAAAATTCGGCCTTGCAATATCCATAATCGTTGCACTGGGCCTTCTTTCGTTCATTATTGACCCTGGTCAGATCCAGTCAGCCGTTCAGTCTATGTCATCAAAATATGATGTAGGCGAGATCAATGGAAAGTCCATATCCTATACCGATTTCCAGGCTGATGTCGAGCGCTATACCTCACTTAATGAGCTTATGACCGGCAGATCCGCTTCTTCTGAGGAAGAGCAGGTAAATATCAGGAACACCGCCTGGCAGGCACTTATCGACAAGTATCTCCTCGTGAAGGAGGCAAAGGCTGCAGGCATCAACGTAGGTGAGGCTGAAATTATCGATCTCACTACAGGAAACAACCCTTCTCCGGTTCTTCTCCAGAATGCAATGTTCGTGGATGAGAGCGGCAATTACTCTCCAAGCCAGCTCGTGGAGTTCGTCAAGAGCATCGACTCTGACACTTCAGGAAACCTCAAGCTCTACTGGAACTTCCTCCAGAACACCATCTACACCCAGCAGTTCTACCAGAAGTACGGCGCTCTCTTCAACAACAGCTCTGTTCAGAATGCCCTTATGCTCAAGAATGCCATCGCTGAGAACAATGAGACCGCAGACGTTGATTTCGTCATGGTTCCGCTTGCATACACCTTGGATTCTACAATCGTCGTTTCTGACGATGAGATCAAGAGCTACTACAAGAGCCACAAGAACTTCTTCAAGCAGAAGGCCAGCCGCGATATCGAGTACGTAGTGTTCGAAGTTGTTCCTTCAGCAGATGATATCGCTGAAACCAACGACAGGATGACTTCACTCTATGATGAGTTTGCATCCACCGACAATATGAAGGCATTCCTTCTCAAGAACTCCGAGAGACAGCTTTCATCTTACTGGTACAAGGACGGCGAGCTCAACAGCATCAATTCTGAAATAAACGGTTTCGTATTCTCAAATGCTGAGGGTGCTTCTCCTATCTTCTCAAACGGCAACTCTTTCTATGCTGCAAGGGTTATGGATTCAGCAATGAAGTCCGACTCCGTTTATGTAAAGCATATGCTCTTCGCAAGCGAGGATGCCGCTCACCTTGCCGACAGCCTTATCAATGTTGTCAACAAGGACAACTTCTCAAGCATCGCAGCCGTTTATTCTGCTGACCAGCAGACTATGGCTGACGGTGAATTCGGCGCTATCGGCTGGATGACCCAGAACTATATGATCCCGGGCTTCGAGTCTGTCATCGACGCTCAGGCCGGCAAGCCTTTCGTTCTCAACACTACCTACGGAACCCATATCGTCCTCGTAACCGAGAAGACCGCTCCTGTAGCAAAGAAGCAGGTCGCTATCTTCGAGAAAACCTCCGTTCCTAGCAACGAGACATACAACACCTTCTATGCAAAGGCCAACAACTTCGCTACTGCAGCCAACGGTTCTTATGAGAACTACAAGGCAGCTGTAGATTCAATGGGTGTTTACTCACATCCTCTCAGCAGAGTAGCCGAGGGTACCGCCAACTATGGCGCCATCGACAATGCCAAGGAGGTTACAAGGTGGATCTTCGACAACAAGAAGGGCAAGGTTTCCAATATCATCACTGTAAACCAGAACTACTTCTTCATCGCTACCGTCAAGGATATCCACGCAGAAGGATTCGCTACATTGGCCGAAGTTTCATCTGCTATCAGCCAGCAGCTCTATCAGGAGAAGCTCAGCGCAAAGATGGCTGAGAATGTTGCAGAAAAGATCAAGGGCCTTTCTTCAATGGAGGCCATTGCAGATGCTCTCGGTGCAACAGTCAGCAGCCAGTCCGGCGTAACCTTCGCTTCTTACGGCTCAGCCAGCCTTGACCCTCAGTTCCTTGGCGCTATCGCTTCCGCTCCTCTCAACAAGATCAGCGCTCCTGTAGCCGGAAACATCGGAGTATACGTATTCCAGGTCAAGGGACGTGACAACGGTTCATTCTACACAGAGGATGACGCCGCTTCTTACGAGGCTCAGAAAGCTCAGTACAAGTCTCAGCAGATCCTTCCTGTAATGATGGATGATGCTGATGTCAAGGACAACAGAGCACGTTTCTTCTAGGATATTATTCCTTCATATAATTTGAAACGGTCGACCTGCCTGGTCGACCGTTTTCAGTTTATTGTCTGTTGAAGGAGAGGCGTTCTCCGGCAGGGGAGTCGTGGAAGACACCGTTTTCGAAGACGAGCCGGCCGTTCACGAAGGTGTGTGTGACTTTTGTGCTGACACTGAAGCCTTGATAAGGGGTCCAGCCGCATTTTGAATACTCTGTGGCATCAGAGATGATGCCGGGACAGTTCTGGTCCACTACTGCGAGGTCTGCGTGATATCCTTCACGGATGAATCCCCTGCGGTCAATCCTGTAAAGAATAGCAGGATTGTGGCACATCAGCTGTACTATCTTCTCTATGGCCAAGCCTTGTACAGTGCTCATAAGTTGCAGGCTGTGCTGGATGGAAGGGAATCCCGATTTGCTTGTGAAGCAGTTGCCGGTAAGCTTTTCTTCCTTGAGGTGGGGTGCGTGGTCGGTTCCTATGGTGTCTATGAGGCCGCTGGCAATTGCATTGAGCAGGGCGGACCGGTCATTGGCGGATTTGACAGCGGGATTGCATTTGATCAGGTATCCCAGATCCTTGTAGCGCGACTGATCCAGCAGCAGGTAGTGCGGGCAGGTTTCAGCTGTGATTCTCTTTTCAGCCAAAGGGATGTCATTGCGAAGCAGGTTGAGCTCCTCTGCGGTGGAAATGTGCATAATGTGCAGGCGTGCGCCCGTTTTCCTGGCGAGGTCAACCGCGAGTTCCGAGGAGCGGTAGCAGGCTTCGGAGGTGCGGATCAACGGGTGGATGCTTGCATCGGGGACTATTTGTCCGTTTTCTGCCATTGCCCTGTATGTCTCTGTATTGGCCTTGATAATGGACTCATCCTCGCAGTGGGCTGCAATCAGGCATGGCGCTTCGCGGAAGAGGTCCTCAAGTGCCTGTCCGTTGTCCACCAGCATATTCCCGGTGCTTGAGCCCATGAAGAGCTTTATTCCGCAGACATTATCAGGATTGATTCCGGTCGTTTCGCGCAGGTTGTCGTTGGTCGCTCCGATGTAGAAGGAGTAGTTTGCTATGGATTTCTGTGCGGCAAGGGCGAATTTCTCCTCCAGAAGCTGCCTTGTGGTGGTCTGTGGTGCCGTGTTGGGCATGTCCATGAATGAAGTCACTCCGCCGGCTACGGCAGCACGGCTCTCTGAGGCTATGTCCGCCTTGGCTGTCAGCCCCGGCTCGCGGAAATGTACGTGTTCGTCGATCAGTCCGGGGATGAGATATTTGCCTTCGGCATCGATGACACGGGCATCTTCTGCGCTGAGGTTACAGCTGCGGGAAATTGCGCTGATGAAACCGTCCTCGAGCAGTACGTCAGCCTTGAATGTTACGCCTTCGTTGACTACAGAGGCGTTTTTTATCAGACACTTCATAGTGAAACCGGTATAAGGTTCCCAAAGTTAATCATATTTTTCATTATCTTTGTTCGTGTAGAAAACTAATAACTATGGATTATATAAGTCTGTTCAGGCAGTCCGTAGAGCAATGGCCTGAAAGGGCAGCTCTGGTGGACAGGAATGGCGAACGCTGTGCAAATTACTTGGAAATAGACTCACTGAGCGGTCTTGTTGCAGGCAAGATCAAGGCTTCAGGGTTTGGAAAAGGGGATTTCATCCTCGTGAACATGGGCCGGTGTATGGAATATGTCGCGGCCTATCTGGGTGTGCTCAAGGCAGGATGCGTGGTGGTCCCCGTTGTCCCGGACTATCCCGATGACCGCGTCGCCTTCATCCGTTCAGACTGCGGATCACGCCTTACAATTACGCTCGGCTTCTTCTCTGATATCAAGGATTATGAACCGTATGAAAGCCCTGCAGAAGGCGCAGAGCCGGCGCTGCTGGCCTATACATCCGGCTCCACCGGCAATCCTAAAGGAATACTTTTCAGTACGGCGGACCTTGCCAGGGGAGCGGTGCGCCATGCTGTGGTGTTCGATGATGTCGACCCTGTGATATATGGCGGTGCGGCACAGTTCTCATTCCTTCTGCATATCATAGAATATCTTACCATCCTGTCCATAGGCGGTACCACCCATATCCTCGAGGATGACGTACGCAAGTCCTCTGTGCGTCTGGCTTCATATTACAGGGACCATGGCATCACTGTGGGTATCATCACTCCGCAGATGCTGCGGCTTTTCCGTAATGTGGACCCTGATCTCCAGAAGGTCATTACATGCGGGGAAAGGCTTTCCCGCGTAGCCCCTGACGGTTATAGTCTTCTCAATGGCTATGGAATGAGTGAAACAGTGGCGTTCGTCACCACTTTCGACGTCGAGCATGCTTATGACAACACTCCTGTTGGGAAAAGCATGGAGGGGGTTGTGGTCTCGGTGCTTGACGATGCCGGGAATCCGGTCCCCGACGGTACGGAAGGGGAGATATGCGCCTGCGGTGAGTTTGATACCGTATATTTCAAGGATCCTGAGAGGACCGGGAAGGCTCTTCAGCGACAGCCTGACGGGAGTACGCTGATACGCACAGGGGATATCGGATATGTGAATCCTGACGGAGACATCGTCTATTCCAACCGCAAGGACTGGATGGTGAAGGTGAACGGGCAGAGGGTCGAGACACTGGAGATAGAAGGCCGCCTGATGGATATGCCTCAGATAGAGAATGCTGCCGTGAAGGCATTCGAGGATGCCGATTCGCAGAATTATCTGGTTGCATATTATGTGGAGAAGGAACCTGTGGATGAGGCTGTACTCCGCAGAGAACTGTCGAAGACGCTTCCGGAGTATATGATCCCCCGTTTTCTGGTGAAGATGGACGAGCTTCCGCGCAATGTCAACGGCAAGCTTGACCGCAAGGCTCTGACGCCGCCTGCGGCGGACAGTTACAAGGCTGCCTACCGTGCTCCTGCTGATGCCCTTGAAAAGGCCCTTTGTGATGCCTTTGAGAGGGTGCTGCGGTGCGGCATCATTGGCACGGAGGATGATTTCTTTGCGCTTGGCGGTGATTCCATCAAGGTGCTCCGTCTTCTTGAGGGTTTCGAGCCCTTCGGCCTGACACCGGATATGGTCTTCAAGGCAAGGACCCCCAAGGCCATTGCTGCGCTTTGTGAAGCCGGGGTTTCGGAGAAGATTGGTCACAGCGCAGAAGAGCCGGAGTTCTGCCCGCTTTCGGACTCCCAGCTCGGCGTGTACTTCGACTGCAGCTCTGACCCTGATTCTGTCAAATATAATATTCCTGTTCTCTGCAATCTTCCGGCGCAGACCGATATTGAACGCTTCAAGGCTGCTGTCAAAACCGTAGCCGGAAGCCACAAGGCTCTGAACGTTACGGTCTCCGAGCAGGGCGGCGTTCCGGGTATGCATTATAGTGACAGGGCTGTGGAGATATCTGATATTGAAACCGGTGACATCGATGCTGCCTGCAAGGAGCTTGTGAAGCCGTTCGGCCTGGCACAGGGACCTCTTTACCGTTTCTTCCTGCTCCGTTCCCCGAAGGGATGTGCATTCTTCTTCGACATACATCATATTGTTTTCGACGGCTCTTCTGTCACTGCGTTCCTGGAGCAGATCGCTTCTGTATATGAAGGTGGCGGATGTCCGGAGGAAGCGCTTGATATATTCGATGTGGCATCATATGAACGGACCATAAGGGATACAGATGCATACCGTGAAGCCCGGGAGTACTTCAAGGGGCGTTTCGACGGGATGGAATGCGATTCCACTCCTGTCCCCGACAGGATTACCGATGAGGATGCTGCAGGTGCCGGCCACGTGGAGATGCTGTCCGACGGTATCGATGCCGGGGCGGTGAGTCATTTTACAAGGACTCACCGCATTACAGAGAACACTCTTTTCCTGGGAGCTTTCGCCTATGCCCTGGCGAAGCTGAACGGTGCCGTAGAGAGCTATTTCTGCACAGTAAACAACGGCCGTCACGACCACAGGCTTGCCGGCTCCGTAGGAATGTTCGTACGGACGCTGCCGATGTATTTCCAGATGGACGAGAACCGTCCGGTCGCAGATTTCCTGTCAGAAGTGCAGGATGTCCTGTTCTGCACCATGTCGCACGACTGCATGAGCTTCGGCGAACTGGCTGAAAAGTACGGAACCGGGATGAGCATGTCCTTCGTATATCAGGCTGAAATGTTCGCCGGACCGCAGATGGCCGGAGGACAGATGGATGTCACGATGCTTGAGACTCCTGACATCCAGTCCGATATGCATTTCATGCTCTACAGGACAGGAACTGGCTATACCCTGAACGTCGGCTACCGCAAAAAGCTCTATACAGAAGGCTTTGCAGCCCGTTTTGCCGCCATGTACCTGAACGTCGTCCGTGAGATGATGACCGCAGGGACATTGTCTGCAATCGGTCTTGCCGACAAGGCTGCCTGCGAAACTATCGAAAGGTTCAACAAAACGGAAGTTCCGTACGAAACCGGAGCCACTGTAGTGGAGCTTTTCCGCCGCCAGGCCGCCCAGTCGCCGGATTCCGTATGCCTTGTATATGAAGACAGGAGATTCACATATGCCGAAGTGGACTGCATAACGGATTCCCTGGCCGGATATCTCGTTTCTTCAGGAATGAAGCGCGGCTCCGTGGTGGGCATCCTGATACCGCGCTGCGAATATATGGTCCTTGCCTCGATGGGTGTACTGAAGGCAGGATGCACCTACCTTCCTCTGGACCCTACCTATCCCGAGGACCGTCTCAACCTGATGGTGAGCGACTCCGGAGCCTGCATGCTCATAACCACCCCGGAACTCAGCGGAATCATCTCCGACCGCTTCAGCGGGGAGCGTATGATGGTGGACGCTATACCGGTACTGCCGGAGCCTGCCACAGCGCTGCCGGAGCCGTGCCCGGAAGACCGTTTCGTCATACTCTACACTTCCGGCTCCACCGGCACACCGAAGGGCGTAATATTCAACCATAGCAATACAATGGTCACCGCTGCCTGGGAGCGCCGTTTCTACTCCCTCGGACCGGGGGCCAACGTTACTGCCTACGCGAGCTTCGGATTCGATGCCAATGTATTCGACACCTACGCCACCATTACCTCGGGAGCGGCCCTGCACATAATATCGGACGACATCCGCCTGGATCTGCCGGCCCTTCGCCGTTATTTCAATGAAAACGGCATCACACACGCTACTATGACCACCCAGGTGGGCCGTCAGTTCGCGCAGATGGGCGGTCTGGAGACCCTGCGCTTCCTCAATGTGGCCGGCGAGAAGCTCACACCTCTGGACCCTCCTCAGGGGTTCAGCCTGTTCAACCTTTACGGCCCGACCGAAGGCTCGATTCTGGCCAGCGGCTTCCTCGTGGACCGTCTGTACAGGGATATCCCTATCGGCAAGGCCGTGGACAATGTCAAGATCTATGTCGTCGACCCTCAGGGCAGGCTTCTGCCTCCGGGAGCGGCGGGCGAGCTTCTTATTTCCGGCGCTCACGTGACGGCCGGATACCTGAACCGTCCAGAGAAGACAGCGGAAGCATACGGGGACAACACTTTCTGCGATGACAAGGGATATGAAAAGGTTTACCGTACCGGAGACATCGTCCGCTATATGGAGGACGGCAACCTGCAGTTCATAGGCAGGCGTGATGCACAGGTCAAGGTGCGCGGTTTCCGCGTGGAGCTTACCGAGGTGGAGGAGATCGTCAGAAGGTTCGAAGGCATAAAGGACGCCACGGTGGCAGCTTTCGACGATCCGTCGGGCGGCAAGTTCATCGCGGCCTATGTCGTATCAGACAGCGAGGTGGACGTCGAGGCGCTCAATGCCTTCATACGTTCCGAGAAACCGCCTTATATGGTGCCTGCCGTGACGATGCAGATCGACAGCATCCCGCTCAACCAGAACCAGAAGGTCAATAAAAAGGCCCTGCCGCAGCCGCAGCGCAAGGTCGAGGATATAGTGCCTCCGGAGAACGACGTGCAGAGAAAGATATGTGGAATAGCCTCCGAGGTGCTGGGACACGACAGCTTCGGCATAGATACGAACCTGTTCGAAGCCGGACTCACCTCCATCGGCGTGCTCAGGCTGAACGTTATGCTCGGCACGGAGTTCGACGTTTCCGTGAAGCTGGAGGACATCAAGGCGAATGATACAGTCAGGAAGCTGGAGTCCCTTGTTATGGCTCCGGCGCAGTCCGTGACCTATGAACTTCAGGCGGACTATCCTCTGACACAGACACAGATGGGAATCTTTGTGGAGTGCAGTTCCTCCCAGGATTCCGTTACATACAATATCCCGGTTATGTTCCGCCTCGGTCCGGGTGTGCAGCCGGAGAGGCTTGTGTCCGCGGTGAAGGCTGCGATAAACGCCCATCCGTATGCTAAGGCCACCCTGTTCGCGGACGCGGAAGGAAACATCAGGGCACGCAGGAATGACGATGCTCCTGTGACGGTTTCCGTGGAGAAGCTTGAGCATATCCCTGACGGGGAGGAGCTCGTGCGTCCGTTCAAGCTTCTGGATTCGCCTCTCTACAGGGCTGCAGTGCTTCTCACTCCGGAGGGCAACTGCCTGTTCCTTGACTTCCATCATATCATTTCTGACGGTACTTCCGAAGCGATACTTCTTTCAGACATTGACAGAGCCTATGCCGGGGAGGAGCTGAAACCGGAGACGTTCAGCGGATTCGAGGCCGCCCTCGAAGAGGAGCAGGTCAGGGCTTCCGAGCGTTATAACGAGGCCAAGGATTATTACAACCGTGTATTCAGCGGCTGCGAGACGGAGTGCCTGCCTCCGAAGTCGCCTGAGGCAGGAGTCTCCACCGGCTCGGCGGATGCAGGAAGGTTGAATGTCAATCTTGCCGTTCCATCGGCTTCCGTGCGCGGGTTCTGCGAAAGGAACCATCTCACGATGAACGCATTCTTCAGCTCAGTGTTCGGGTTCACCCTCAGCCGTTTCGGCAACAGGGACGAGACTGTGTTCACCACCGTTTACAACGGCAGGAGCGATTCCCGTCTTGCCGCTTCGTTCACGATGCTGGTGAAGACGCTCCCGGTACTGGTGAGGATGGACAACGGGGCGAAGGTCGTCGATTTCATCAAGGCTACCCAGAACCAGCTTATGGACAGTATGTCCAACGATATCTACTCGTTCGCTGAGGTTTCGCGCGAATGCGGCATCAAGTCGGACATCATCTTCGTATATCAGGGTGATAACTTCAACTTCGACAGCCTGTGCGGCGAGAAGGCGGAATGCCGTTCCCTTCTCCCTCCTGTGGCAAAGGCACCGTTTACATTGAACATGAACGTGGTGGACGGGGTTTTCGGAATCGAGGCTGAATACAGGAAGGACGTTTTCGGAGAGTCTTTTATAAAGGCTTTCCTTGACGCAATGGAGCAGGCCGTTTCCGGTTTCATTGAAAAGGATCTGCTGAAGGACGTGTCCCTGATGTCGCCTGCAGCCTTGCAGAGGCTCGGCATTATCAATGACACGGCCCGGAACTATGAGTCCGTAAGCGTGAACCGTCTCTTTGAAAGGCATGCTGCCGCCTGCCCGTCGAGGACGGCGGTCATATGCGACGGAAGGTCGCTTTCATACGATGAACTGAACAGGAAGGCCAACAGGCTGGCATACGCTCTGATGGAGTGCGGCGCAGGACGTGATTCCGTCGTGGGTATGATCCTGGACAGGACAGTGCTCCTGCCTGTGGCCGAAATCGGTATCTTCAAGTCCGGAGGCGCCTTCCTGGGCCTGCTCCCCGACTATCCTGACGACCGTATATCATACTGCCTGTCCGATGCAGCCTGCCCGGCTGTAGTGACTACTGCCGACATACTCGAGGCGCGTCCGCAGCTTTTCGGACCGGACAAGCCATACCGTACCCTCGTACTTGAAGACGTGCTTAAAGAAGGATGCGAGGACAATCCTGACCTCGACATCCCGACGGACAGCCTGGCATACTGCATATACACTTCCGGTTCGACCGGCAAGCCGAAAGGCGTGATGATAGAGCATCGCAACCTTGCCTGCCTGGCACAGCCCGCCGACTTTACATATTCCCTTTATCACGGAGAGAACGGCGGAAAGGTAAGCCTTGCCCTGAGCTCCATCTCGTTCGATATGTCAGTGTTCGACAACATGCTCCATCTCCTGAACGGGAAGACGGTCTGCATAGCCACTGACAGGGAAATACATAACCCTGCGGCTCTGGCAGCCTGCATAGTGGACGCCCATGTGGACATGATGGCGACGACGCCTTCCGTGCTGTCGAACTACATCGGCATCCCTGAGTTCCGCAAGGCTCTGGAAGGCATAATCACGCTTGTTTCCGGCGCAGAGGCTTTCCCTGGCTCTTTGTTTGACGAGCTCAGGAGGATTGCCCCGGAAATGCACATCATAAACGGCTACGGACCATCGGAGTGCACGGCCACCTGCTGCGCCAAGGAACTTTCAAGCGCCAGCGGAATAACCATCGGAGGGCCTGCGGCCAATACCGCCTTCTACGTGGTGGACAAGGCCGGCAACGTCCTCCCGCCATTCGCCTGCGGCGAACTCGTCATCTGCGGCGACCTGGTGGGCCGCGGCTATGTGAACCTGCCGGACAAGACCGCTGCGGCTTTCTTCTCCCTTTATGGCCGTCCGGCCTATCACAGCGGCGATACGGTGCGCCTGAACGGAGACGGGGAAGTGGAGTTCTTCGGAAGGATGGACAACCAGGTCAAGCTTCGCGGCTTCCGCGTCGAGCTGGACGAGATAGAGAGAAGCATTGTGGCTTTCGAAGGTGTGAAGCAGGCCAAGGTCGTGGTCAGGAACAACGGTTCCGAAGACTACCTCGCCGGGTTCTTCACCGCCGACGTACAGGTGGACCTTCCTGCGCTCACGTCATTCCTGAAGTCCCGCCTGACGTACTATATGGTTCCGGACGTGATGCTCCAGATAGACAGCATCCCGCTCACGCCGAGCGGGAAGGTCAATGTCAAGGCCCTTCCTGAAATCAAGCGCGAAAGCAGGAAGGGCAGCGGACGCAAGGCTCCGAAGAAATCGCTCGAGGAGCAGATCTGCGAGCTGTTCAAGTCAGTGCTCTCGCTTGACGACTTCTACGCCGACGACAACTTCTTCGAGATGGGAGGAACATCCCTGTCGGCGTCCAAGGTCATTATGCAGCTTATGTCCAAGGGCATCAAGGTGGAGTATCAGGACATCTTCGACCACCCGACCCCGGAGGATCTGGCACAATATGTCGAGGCCCAGGCCAGGCCTGAGCCGGTTGCGGGACCGACGGTAGAGACAGCCGTCGGCGGAGACCCGGAAATCAATGAACTTCTGAAGCACAACACCCTGGAGTTCGCCCATCTCGTAAAGAGGGAGCCAGTGGGTGACGTGCTCCTCACCGGGGCCGTGGGATTCCTGGGCATACATATCCTCAAGGAACTGCTTGACCGTGGCGAGGGACGTGTAATCTGCCTTGTGCGCAAGGGGGACATGCCTTCCTGCGAGGTGCGTCTGCAGAACATGCTGATGTACTATTTCGACAATACGTTCGAGGAGGCTTTCGACGGCCGCATAACTGTAATGGACGCCGATATCACTGATGACAATATCGCGGAGAGGCTTGCAGGAGTCAGCTTCGACACACTGATCAACTGCGCCGCCATCGTGAAGCATTACTCTTCCGACGACATAATCGAGAAGGTCAACGTCCACGGAGTGGAGAACCTTATCGGTGCGGCAAAGGCCGCGGGAGCCAGGATGATCCAGATATCCACGGTGTCCGTGCCGGGTGTCCATACCAAGGAAACATATCTGAAGCAGGTCAGGATGCACGAAAACGAGCTGTTCGTCATCGATGACATGGACAACAAGTACGGAATCTCGAAATATCA
Organism: Candidatus Cryptobacteroides sp.; assembly: GCA_045597895.1. GTDB lineage: Bacteria > Bacteroidota > Bacteroidia > Bacteroidales > UBA932 > Cryptobacteroides. The sequence goes on from JAZLLA010000037.1 coordinate 41,891, forward strand.
CGCCGAGCTCAAGATGCTGGAGGCCATAAAGGGCGGGCTGCGTGGAAAGATCATCCGCGTGGGCAACCTGATGGGCCGCCACAGCGATGGAGAGTTCCAGATCAACTTCAACACCAATGCATTCATGAACGCCCTCAGAGGCTTCACGACGATAGGCAAATGCCCTATCAGCCATTCCACCGATCCGATGAGCTTCTCGCCTATCGATATGACGGCAAGGGCGATAGTGCTGCTCGCCGGTACCAACGATATGTTCACCGCCTTCAACGCCGACAGCAGGTTCGGGTTCGACGAGATGCAGCTGATCGAGGCGAGCAACCGCTGCGGGCTCAGCATCGTGCCGGTCCGGGACGAAGAATACTATGCTGACTACTACAGGATGCTGGGCGATGCTAAGGTCAATTCCAAGCTTCAGGGCCTGGTCACTAACGACCGTCCTGACCTGCATATGGTGAACACCGACAATCTGTTCACCGCCAATGTGCTTTACCGCCTGGGCTTCTCCTGGCCGCTTGTGGACAGTTCATATCTTGAAAGGGCCATTGAAAGCCTTCTGACACTTGATTATTTTGATGCAGATGAATGATAAAGACAAACAATCCATAGCACGCAAGCTTGCCGTCCGGGTGTCAGCCGTGCTGGTGGCGGCTTTCATGCTGCTCCTCGCGGTGACAGTGGTTTCGATAAACCGTGACGTCAAGGAAGAGGCTCAGAACTACGCTATGGCGATGGTGGGTATCTATTCCGACCTTCTGGCGTATGAGGCCTTGCAGCTGGACGAGCCGATCGACCTGTCGTTCAGTGACCATCTGGCAGCGTTCGGCGACTATATGTGCCGGTGGTACCGTCTGGACTACATTTATTCCTTTGTTCCTGATGTTGAGAACGGGACCATCACGTTCCTTTCGGTTTCGAGGAACAAGGACAAGTTCGGGGACCTCAGCGAGGACCATATGGTAGGGGTGACGAAGGATTACAGGATGTCGCCGGAAGAGATCTCCGCCTGGAAAGACAGTACAGAATATGCTTTTGCGAAGCCGGACTGGTTCACCAGGAAGTCCTCGGATGTGCTGCTGATGTTCACCGATTCATACGGCAACAAAGCGATGGCGGGTGCGATGGTTTCTACAGATATCCTGCGTAAGAATCTGCTGCAAGGTTCCCACCTGGCAGCGTTTATCCTGCTCTTGATAGCAGGACTTGTGGCACTGCTCCTGTATCTTCTCATCAGGCATACGGTTACGGATCCTGCACGCCGCATCTCCAAGGCTATGACCGAATACATTTCCGAAGGTAAGAAGTCGGCGGTGAAGCTGGAAATCGAAGGCGGGGATGAGTTTTCGATGATAGCCGGATCCTTCAACCATATGACTGAGGAGATGGACAAGTATATCGACGACATTGCCCGCCTTGGCAGGGAGCAGGAGCGCCAGCAGGCTGAGGTCGATATCGCATCCGGCATCCAGATGGGCATCCTTCCGTATGGGAGGGCGTCTTTCGGAAACTGTGGGATAAAGGCGGTGATGAAGCCTGCAAAGTATATCGGAGGCGACCTGTATGACTATCTCGAACTGGATGCATCCCACACGATGATAGCGGTTGCGGATGTGTCCGGAAAGGGGCTCCCTTCCGCATTGCTCATGGCCGTGGCCCTGACTCTGTTCAGGCAGTTTGCAAGAATGGGGTACAGTCCGGCGGGCATTCTCAAGAACGTGAACGATACCTTCTCGGAAGAGAATCCTGAGATGATGTTCGTTACCGCTTTCGTCGGCATATATGATTCGGACAATGATACTCTGACTTATGCAAATGCCGGACACAATCCTCCGTATCTGGTACATGACGGACCGAAGGTTCTTGACGGCTCGGCGGGTACTCCGCTCGGACTGTTCCAGGGAGAGGAATACGAGGATGTAGTGGTGAGGATGGAAAAGGAGGATTCCGTGTTCCTTTACACTGACGGTGTGAACGAGGCTGTCAACAAGTCCGGGGAATTCTTCGGAACCGGACGGCTTGAGAAAGCGCTTGAGCAGGCCGCTGCTACTCCAGAAAGGTTCTATGTGGAGACCGTGGAGGCTGCTCTTCGTGATTTTGTAGGCGATGCCGACCAGAACGATGATATCACGATGCTTGCTATCCGGGCCCGCAAGAACACCGTCCTGGAGCTTGACTATGACGTGAATGATTTTTCTGCAGTCCGCGACAGGATACTTGCCAGCGGGCTTCCGAAGCCGCTGGTAATGGACCTTTGTGTCGCTGCTGAAGAGATATTCGTAAATATCTGCTCATATGCTTTCGATGGTCCTGCTCCGGAAGGGGAGAAGATACTGTTCTTCTTCGAATACTCGAGCAAGGTAGTGATGCGTTTCTCAGACGGAGGAAAGCGTTTCGATCCCCGTGTCAACCTTCCCGACACCGACGAGTACGATATCGATACTGCGGTCGGAGGGCTTGGCAGGCTCATTGCATTCACTGTTGCCGATACCGTGGATTATGAATACAAGGACGGCCGGAATATACTTACCATTGTGAAATCAATAAAGAACTGACATCAATATGAAAATTTCTAAAACTGTTGAAAACGGAACGGTGACGTTCGCCCCTGAAGGCTGGCTGGATACGACCTCGTCTCCTGAGCTTGTGGCTATGGTCGAAGAAGTGATCGAGGCGGGTGAACTTGTGCTGGACTTCGATCTTGTGGAATATATGTCCTCAGCCGGACTGCGTGCGGTGCTTGCCGCCCAGAAGAAAGCCAAGTCCCTCGGGGCAGGCTTTGTCGTGATCGGCGTGTGCCCTACCGTGATGAGCATATTCAAGATGACGAACATCGACAAGAAGCTGGATATCAGGGCGAAATGATAAAGCTCCTTCTTGCTGATGTCCAGCCGCTGGAAAGCCCTGCAGTGTATGACCTGTTTTATGAAAGTGCATCCACAGAACGCAGGGCGGCCGCCGACTCCTTCCGTTTCAGGACGGACCGCAACCTGAGTCTGGGCGCTGCTGCGCTCCTGGACAGGGGACTCCGTGCATTCGGTTTCTATGAGAGCGATATGTCATATGGCCATACTGACAAGGGAAAACCGTTTTTTCTGAATGCACCTGATATCCATTTCAGCATATCCCACTCGTCATCGAAGGTGGCGGTTGCGTTCTCCGACAGGGAGGTGGGCTGTGACATAGAGGAGGTGGCGGATATTGACCTGGCTGTGGCGGAGCGTTATTTCCATCGCGGGGAATATGAAGCGATAATGGCCGAGGAAAGCCGGGAAAAGCGCTGGAGGGCGTTCTTCCGGTGCTGGACACTCAAGGAAAGCTATATGAAGGCTACGGGCGCAGGGCTGTCGCTTCCGGTTGTGGCCGAGCCGCTGCCCCACGACGTTTTCGCATTCATATCCCCCGACTCTTTCGCCGGGTACGAATGTGCATTATGCTACAGACCTGAAAGCGGTGTCCCCCAGGTCGAGCATGTCAAGTTAGTATAGCTGCTGTTTATACGTTGAAAAGGAAGTGCATTATGTCGCCGTCCTGGACGACATAGTCCTTTCCTTCGACCCCCATCTTTCCGGCGGCCCTTACCGCGGCTTCGGTCTTATAGTTCATGAAGTCGTCGTACTTGATGACCTCGGCGCGGATGAATCCCCTTTCGAAATCGGTGTGGATGACACCGGCGGCCTTAGGTGCCTTGTCGCCCTTCCTGATGGTCCAGGCGCGGCATTCGTCAGCTCCTGCCGTGAAGAATGTCTGCAGGCCGAGAAGCCTGTAGGCTCCCTGGATAAGGCGTGCGACACCGGACTCTTCGAGTCCCATCTCCTCAAGGAACATCTGACGGTCGTCATAATCCTCTATTTCGGCGATTTCAGCTTCAGTCTTTGCAGCGATCACGATGATTTCCGCGTTCTCGTCCTTTACGGCTTCGCGCACTGCGTCCACATACGCGTTTCCTGTTGAGGCGGATTTCTCGTCCACATTGCAGACGTACATCACAGGCTTGTTCGTGAGCAGGAAGAGTTCCTTCGCCATTTGCTCCTCCTCTTCGTTGGCAGGAACAACCGTGCGGCAGCATTTGCCTTCCAGCAGGGCTGCCCTGTACCTTTCGAGAAGGTCGACGAGCTTCTTCGCTTCCTTGTCCGCTCCTATCTTGGCCTGCTTGGATACCTTGGCCAGGCGGTTCTCAACTGTCTCGAGGTCCTTGATCTGGAGCTCGGCGTCCACTACGCCCTTGTCGCGGACCGGGTCCACGCTGCCGTCGACGTGCACGATGTTCCCATCGTCGAAGCATCTGAGGACGTGGAGGATGGCGTCGGTCTCGCGGATATTGGCGAGGAACTGGTTTCCGAGGCCTTCACCCTTGCTGGCGCCCTTCACGAGGCCGGCGATGTCCACGATGTCCACCGTGGCGGGGATGGTGCGCTTAGGCTGGCAGAGCTCCGAGAGGGCTTCCAGTCGCTTGTCCGGTACATTTGTGGAGCCGAGGTTAGGCTCAATGGTGCAGAAAGGGAAGTTGGCGCTCTGGGCCTTTCCTGAGCTGATACAGTTGAAGAGTGTCGATTTTCCTACATTCGGAAGTCCGACTATACCGCATTTGAGAGACATATCAATTCATTTAAAATCAAACAAATTTACGAATTAATATGTTTTTTACGAAACCTTGGGCTAAAATTGGGCATGAAAGGTTTGGCTGTATTTGTCCTGACGGGCGTGATGTTCTGGAACTTGGAGAATTTCTTCGATTATTTCGATGGCGGGGCGGGGGACTCGGATACGGAGTTCTCGCCGCGTGGGGAAAGGCATTGGACCAGGAAGAGGTTCGATGCGAAGTGCAACGCTGTGGCGAAGACCGTCCTCTGGCTCGGAGGCGTGGAGGGCGCCCTGCCCGATGTGATAGGGGTCGCTGAGGTGGAGAACCGTTTTGTGGTGCGGCAGCTTGTGGAGAGGACGGCGCTGAGGAAGCTGGACTACAGGATCGTCCATTATGATTCCCCTGACCCGCGCGGGATTGACTGTGCGCTCCTGTACAGGGGCTCGCGGCTGAAACTGGTGGACTCGGAGCCGTGCAGGGTCCGCGCTGAGGGGCTGTTGACAAGGGATATTCTATTGGCCCGGTTCATCGTGCAGGGGTCCGGGGACAGCCTGGCGGTGCTGGTGAACCACCATCCTTCGAAATATGGCGGGGGTGAAACCGACTGGAGACGGGAAGTGGCGGTGCGGCGGCTGAAGGAGCTCAGCGATTCTCTGGCGGATGCCGGCTGGACCAGGCAGGTGGCGGTGGGGGATTTCAATGACGGCCCGTCCAATCCTCTGTTCAGGACGATGGAACCGTCACTGACCCTCTGCCGCCGGACCGGCCGCGAGCAGGGGAGTATCCGCTTCAACGGACTCTGGGAACTGATAGACCTGTGCTTCGTGTCTCCGGCGCTTGCGGGGAAGGCGGTTTTCAGAGCCGTGAGCGTGCCTTTCCTTACCGAGAGGGATGCCGCCCATTCGGGGGACAGGCCGAAAAGGACTTATTCGGGGCCGAGATACCTTGGAGGGGTCAGCGACCACAGGCCCATCATCGTCAGGATAGAATGATTTACGGGTGCGCACAGTTTGTTTTTACACAAAGAATGACGATATTGTGATGCTATTACAACCACATCATGAAATACAACGAAATAGGTAAGACCGGAATGAAGGTTTCAGAGCTTTCTTTCGGTGCCTCTTCCCTGGGAGGAGTTTTCAGAAGCATCAGGGAAACCGAAGCAATAGAATCCGTTTTCACCGCCATCGACTGCGGGATCAACTTCATAGACGTCTCACCATACTATGGCCACTACAAGGCCGAAACCGTCCTGGGCAAGGCCCTGAAGGATATTCCGCGCGACAAATACTTCCTTTCCACCAAGGTAGGCCGCTACGGAAAGGACGGCGTTAACACATGGGATTATTCGGCAAAGCGCGCCACCGAGAGCGTATATGAAAGCATGGAGCGCCTCAACGTCGACCATATCGACCTTATCAATGTCCACGACATCGAGTTCCAGGCAGGCCTTCCCGGCGGGCTCAAGAAAGTCGCCGAGGAAACCCTCCCCGCCCTGGTCGAGCTCCGTGACAAGGGCGTAGTCTCTCACGTCGGCATCACCGACCTCCAGCCCGAGAACCTGAAGTGGGTCATCGAGAACGTCCCCGAGCACACGGTCGAGTCCGTTCTCTGTTTCTGCCACTACAGCCTCAATGACACTCTCCTGAACGACTATTTCGACTTCTTCGAGAAGCGGAACATAGGTATAATCAATGCATCCCCTCTGTCAATGGGCCTGCTCTCGACCCGTGGCGTGCCGGACTGGCACCCTGCAGCAAAAAGCCTCGTGGAGGCCTGCGCAAAGGCGGCGCAGCACTGTGCGGCGAAGGGCTATCCGATCGAAAAGCTCGCCGTCCAGTTCGCTGTCAGCAGCCCGCGCATAGCGACCACCCTCTTCAGCTCCGCCAATCCTGACAATGTCCGCAGGAACGTCGCCAACGTCGAGGCTCCGATGGACCTGGAACTTGTGCGCGAGGTTCAGGCCATCATCGGCGACCAGATGGGATCGAGATGGAACAATTCATAAGACACAGAACATATGAAAATCAACTTTATCAAGCAATTGTGCGGGGCTCTGGCCGTTCTGACCGTCTGCTCCTGCTCGGGCGACCTCATCCTCAAGAGTTCGCAGGGTGACATCGTCATCCGTCCATTGACCGACAATTCCGTCCGTGTGATGCTTTATCCCGACAGTCCGGTGGAGCTGGACGAGCTTCTCTATGTGAACGATTGCAAATCCCCTTCCCGCAAGGTCGAGAAGGACGGGAACGGAGTGCGCCTCGTACTCGCAGGGATGAGCGTTTACTATGACAAGGCCACCGAGACCCTGTCATACTATGACGCAGACGGAGCTCTGCTCCTGGAGGAGAAGGCCGGCAGCAGAAGCGTTTCAGCCACGACAGTCCAGGGAGAAGCCGCTTTCGCTGCGAGCCAGTCCTTCGTGTCCCCTGACGACGAGATGCTGTTCGGAGGCGGACAGTTCCAGGACGGCTACCTGAACATAAAGGGCCTCACCCGCAGGCTCACCCAGGTCAATACTCAGATATCCATCCCGTTCATCCTTTCCAACAAAGGCTATGGCCTTCTCTGGAACAATTACGGCCTGACTGACTTCAACCCGTCGGAGAACAGTGTGAACCTTGTGGAGGAGAGCGAGCTCGGACCGGGCGAGTACTTCAACGCTTCCGGCGGTGCCGGGAACCAGCGCGAGTTCAGGATGTACAGGACCTATGCCGCATATTTCGACATTGAAGAGGAAGGGGACTACTCCCTTATGTCCGACATCGGGCAGAAGCAGTCCCGCAGGCAGTATCTGGCGGTCGATGACAATGTCATCTGCGACATGACCGATGCCTGGTTCCCTCCTCGCACTTCCGCAATACTCCATCTGGAGGCCGGCAAGCATATTGTCCGCATACTCGGCGTGAAGGATGACAAGCCTTCGCTGAGCTGGAAGAAGGTCGACTCGAACACCACCTTCAGCTCCCCTGTCGCCAAGGGACTCGATTATACGGTCTTTGCCGGAACGGCTGATGAGATCATGCACGACTATCGCAGCCTGACCGGACACGTCCCTCCGATGGAGGACTGGATGTTCGGATATATACATTGCCGCGAGCGCTATGACACTCAGAGCTCGCTTCTGGAGAACGCCAGGATGTTCCACGAAAAAGGCATTCCGGTGGACGTAATCGTCCAGGACTGGCAGTGGTGGGGCAAATACGGCTGGAACGCTATGGTCTTCGATGAGGAGAAGTATCCTGATCCTGCAGCGATGGTCGACGAACTCCACTCGCTCGATATGAAGCTGATGCTTTCAGTCTGGTCCAAGATTGACCACAACAGCGAGGTCGGAAAGCAGATGGACGAGAACGGCTACTACATTCCGGATACCGACTGGATAGACTTCTTCAACCCTGACGCCGCAGCCTTCTACTGGAAGAACTCCAGCGAGAGGCTCCTGGCCCCTTATGGCATCGATGCCTGGTGGCAGGACGCCACGGAGCCTGAGAACGATGATCTGGAAGGAAGGCGCATCAAGAACGGGACCACGGCCGGTGAGTTCTACCGCAACGTTTATCCTCTTCTCGTGACGAGGACTGTCTATGAAGGCCTCAAGCGCGATGATGCACGTCACAATCCTGTGATCCTCACCAGAAGCGGGTTCGCCGGTATGCAGAGGTACGGAGCAGTGACCTGGTCCGGTGATATCGGCTACAGCCTTGAATCCATGAGGAGGCAGATCATCGGCGGTCTGGGACAGATGGCAGCCGGCCTTCCTTGGTGGACCTATGACGCCGGTGGGTTCTTCCGTCCTTGGGGACAGTATGACAATCCTGAGTATCAGGAGATTATGCTTCGCTGGATCGAGGCTTCCGTCTTCCTGCCGTTCATGCGCGTACACGGCTATATGAGCGAGACTGAGCCTTGGCACTACAGCCCTGAAACCGAGAGGATATTCGTCGACAACATCAACCTCAGGCACAAGCTTCTGCCTTATATTACCAAGTACGGCAAGGCCGTGTCAGATGAGGACTATACTCTGATGAGACCTCTTCTGTTCGACTTCCCTGAGGATACCGAGGCCCTGAAGCAGGATACCGAGTTCATGTTCGGTCCGGCCATTCTCGTGAATCCGGTTCTTGAGACCGGCGTCAGCACATACAGAAGCTATCTTCCTGCAAACGAATCGGGTTGGGTGGACTTCCACACGGGTGAGCGTTATTCCGGCGGATGTTATGTGGAAACGGAAGTCACTCTTGAAACCATTCCGGTCTTCGTTAAGGCTGAGATGTATGATGAGCTGATGGAATCGTGCAATTTGAAATAATACCAGAATACTGTGAAACAACGGATACAGGAAAAATTCCGCGCCCTTTTCGGCACTGACGGCGATTTCTTCGCTTCCGCGGGCCGCATCAACCTCATCGGCGAGCATACCGACTATAATGGCGGGTATGTCTTTCCGGGTGCCATTGACAAGGGTATTATGGCGGAAGTCGCACTCAACGGTACGGCCAGGGTGAAGGCTTTCTCGCTCGACTATGACGAATTTGTGGAGTTCGGTCTCAATGAGGAGGACAAGCCCGAGCAGCTGTGGGCGCGCTATATCTTCGGCGTGTGCCGCGAGACCATCAAGCGTGGCGGGAAGGTCGCCGGCTTCAACACCGTATTTGCGGGCGATGTGCCTCTCGGCGCCGGGCTATCTTCCTCCGCCGCCCTCGAAAGCACCTTCGCTTACGCGGTCAATGAGCTCAATGCCAATGGTATCGACAGGTTCGAGCTTGCCCGCATCGGTCAGAGCACGGAACATAACTACTGCGGTGTGAACTGCGGAATAATGGACCAGTTCGCGTCCTGCTTCGGCAAGGCCGGATGTCTGATCCGCCTCAACTGCAAGACCTTCGAGTACAAATATTTCCCGTTCGACCCTGAAGCGGCCGGCTACAGGCTTGTGCTGGTGGACTCTTGCGTGAAGCATGAACTTGCTTCTTCTGCGTACAACAAGCGCCGTGCTTCCTGTGAGAACGCGGTTGCGGCCATCCGCAGGAACCATCCCGATGTGGAGACGCTGAGCGATGCAAAGCGTGTTTGGCTGGAGGAGGTCCGTTCCGAGATTCCTGAGGAGGATTTCCTCCGTGCCGAGTATGTGATCGGTGAGGTCCAGAGGGTGCTGGACGTCTGTGATGCTCTTGAGAGGGATGACTACGAGACTGCCGGAGAGATGATGTACCAGACCCATTTCGGTATGAGCAAGCTTTATGAGGTCAGCTGTGAGGAGCTTGACTTCCTTAACAGGCTTGCGCGCAGGATGGATGTTACGGGATCGAGGGTTATGGGCGGCGGCTTCGGCGGCTGTACTATCAACCTTGTGAAGAAGGAGCTGTACCAGCCTTTCCTCGATGCTGTTATGGAGCAGTTCACCGCCAGGTTCGGTCACGCCCCTAAGATCTACCCCGTCGTCATTTCCGACGGCGCGCGGAAACTATAGTTCCAGAATACCCTGCTCGGAGAGGGTGGCGATGACTTTGCGGACGCCCTCTTCGATGGGGCCGGAAGTGTATTTCTCCTTGAGGCGTGCGACGGTCTCCTCTTCGGAAAGCCCGTCACGCAGCAGGGAATAGACCTCATATCCTGTCGGGTTAAGGCGCACCATACCCGTGAACAACTTTGAATCAGCCCCTGTCGCGGCCCCGACCCAGATGTCCCCGACCTTCTGGAAAGTAAGTCTGTACTTGATCCTCATAGCACTCATTCGTTAGAAACGCGATATAAAGGTACTTGATTTAACATTCTTTTCCAAAAGTGTTAACTTTGCACAACCAATACTCCTCCCACGATGACAGAAATCTTTACTGACAAGCTTCACCGGATAGCCTACTCCACGGATGCCAGCGCATACCGTGAGATGCCCTTGGGCGTGGCCTATCCCGAGAACGTGGAGGACATAAAGGAACTGATCTGGGCAGCGAAGGAAAGGAATACCTGTCTGATTCCCCGCGCCGGAGGCACTTCCATCGCCGGCCAGGTGGTGGGGAACGGCATTGTGGTGGACATCAGCAAGCATTTCAACCATATACTTGAAATCAATGCCGGGCAGCGCTGGGCCAGGGTTGAACCGGGAGTGGTCCGGGACGAGCTGAACCTCGCCCTGCGTCCTTACGGACTCTTCTTCAGCCCCGAAACCTCCACCAGCAACCGCTGCTGCATAGGAGGGATGGTGGGGAACAATTCCTGCGGCACCCACTCCCTGATATACGGATCGACGCGCCATCACGTCCTGCAGCTCAAGGGTTTCCTCTCCGACGGCTCGTTCTTCGACACCGCTGCCAGGGGGGACGGGGAGCTTGAAAGGAAGATATATTCCCAGCTTGAAAACTGGAAGGAAGATGCCTCTGTGAGGGCGCTCATTGAGGAGAACTTCCCCGATGCCGGCCTTCGCAGGAGGAGCTGCGGCTACGCCATTGACGAGGCCATAGGAGGCGAAGGGATTGACCTTTGCAAGCTCATCTGCGGCTCGGAGGGCACCCTCGCGTTCGTGACGGAGATCAAGGTCTCCCTCGATCCGCTGCCTCCGAAGGAAGCGATGGCGCTCTGCGCCCATTGCAAGTCCCTCGAAGACTGCTTCGAGGCCAATCTTATCGCTCTCAACCACCGTCCTGCGGCCATCGAACTGATGGACGGCAGGATACTGGAGCTCAGCAAGGGCAATATCTCCGCGCAGAAGAACCGCTTCTTTGTGGAGGGCGACCCGGCCGCACTGCTCATTTCCGAATTCAACGGTCCGGAGATGGATGCCTGTGCCGATGCTCTGGAGCGCGAGCTGAAGGCATCCGGACTCGCCTATACCTGCACCAGGGTTTACGGCCCTGACGTTTCGCGTGTCTGGGCGCTGCGGAAGGCTGGGCTGGGGGTCCTGAGCGGAATGAAGGGAGATGCCAAGCCTATAGGCGTGATAGAGGATACGGCCGTGGCTCCGAACAGGCTTCCAGCCTATATGAAGGATTTCCGTGAAATGCTGGACAGGCTGGGTCTGAGCTGTGTGTTCTATGGACATATCAGCACCGGTGAACTCCATCTCAGACCGATAATCAACATTAAGACCCTGGAGGGGAAGGCCCTTTTCAGGGAGGTGGCCCAGGAGACCGCCAGACTCGTGAAGAAGCACAAGGGGTCTTTGAGCGGCGAGCACGGCGACGGCCGTTTGCGCGGCGAGTTCATCCCTCTGATGTACGGAGAGGAGTGCTATGAAATGATGCGCGAGGTGAAGCGCTGCTGGGACCCGGACGGAGTGTTCAATATGAACAAGATCGTGGATGCTCCGGGGATGGATGAGTGGCTCCGTTTCAATGTCGGCCAGAAATACAGCATATCATCACAGATACAGCCGGACGGGACATATTTCAACTGGCGTGCGGCGTTCGACGAGTGCAGGACGGAAGGCGTGAGCGGCGTAAGCTCACAGACCCACGCCCTGATGTGCTCGATAGAGCAGTGCAACGGCGCCGGCGACTGCCGCAAGAGCATCCTTCTGGGCGGGACGATGTGCCCGGCATTCAAGGAGAGCCGCGACGAACTGAAGACCACCAGGGCCAGGGCCAATATCCTTCGGGAGTGCCTAACCAACGGGGAGGGCTTCGATTCGCCGGAAGTGCAGGAGGTCCTCGACAGCTGCCTTGCCTGCAAGGGCTGCCGCAGCGAGTGCCCGTCCAATGTTGACATGACCCGCATCCGCGCCGAAGTGCTCCAGCAGATCCACGACAGGAAGGGGACCCCTCTGCGCTCGTTCGCTGTGGCCAGGATGGCGTCGGTGGAAAGGCTCGGGGCGGCAGTGCCTCACCTGTACAATTTCTTCGCAGGGTGGAAGCCGTCGGCGTCAGTCATCAAGAAAGTCATCGGCTTCGCCCCGGAAAGGGCCATCCCGAAAGTGTACCGCAGGACAATAAGAACCTCCCCGGCCGCCAGGGAAAGGAAGGTTTATTTCTTCCTCGACGAGTTCACGAAGTACAATGAGCCCGAGCTTGCGGAGGCCCTCGTCTCAATGCTTGAGAGGCTCGGATATCAGGTCATAATACCGTCAAGCGTAGAAAGCGGCAGGGCCGCCATTTCGAAGGGATGCCTGAAACTTGCCGGAAAGTTTGCGGTAAAGAACGTTCAGGCACTGAAGGATATAGTGTCCTCTGACGCACCGTTGGTCGGCATAGAGCCGTCCTGCATATTGTCCTTCCGTGACGAATATCCCGACCTTGTCCCGGCGGAGCTCAGGGATGACGCCCTGGCGCTTGCCCGCAGCTGCCTGCTGTACGATGAGTTCATAATGCGCGAGGCGGATGCAGGAAGGATTGTTCCGGAACAGTTCGAGGAGGCGGATGTGGACATCTGGCTTCATGGACACTGCCATCAGAAAGCCCTTGTCGGTGTGGAGAAGACCGCAGCGGCACTGCGCTTGATAAAGGGTGCCGAAGTGCACGTGATTCCTTCGGGATGCTGCGGGATGGCCGGTTCTTTCGGCTACGAGGCCGAACATTATAAAACTTCCCTGGCCATAGGCGAGACCGTCCTGTTCCCTGCCGTGAGGAAGGCCGTGGCCGCCGAAGGCGCCAGGCCGGCCCTGGTGGCCGCTCCAGGCACTTCCTGCCGTCAGCAAATAATGGACGGCACCGGAGTCCGGGCCGTCCATCCTATAGTCATACTTGAGAAATATCTCAAGTAGGTCCATTTCCCCCCTTATCCGCCCTGAATGCTCATCCGTGCAGACAGACGAATTTAAGATTTGTTCCCCAGGTCTTCATGAACAGAATCGCCGTTTTTGTTCATCTGGCAACCATACATGGCGTTCTCCTGGAAGTCACAGTCCTGTTTTGGCATAATGGTTTCCATCCACCCCTCCCTGACAACTCTCCATGGCGCATCCCGGAAACCAACCCCGTCCCAGGGAGGGCGGAGGCGGACAGCTCGAAACGAGTGTCGGGCAGTGTCGGCCAGGGCTCCGAAAAGCCCGGGCCGGTTACGCTGCCCGACATTCCGGCGGACGACCGTCCGCCGGAACTGCCCGCCGCCTCTCCTCCCGTCTATGCCAGACTCCCTACCGCAACCTTCTACCAAAAGGCGAAGGTTAACGCTGTTTCCGGCATTTCCTGTGCAACCTTCGCACATTTCCCGAGGGTTAACAGTGAGAATATGCCTTTTGCAATTAAGCGGGAACTGCCCATCCCGTAAATTATTGATAATCAGCATGTATTTCCCACCTAGTGTTCCCCGTTAAATTACAATTCCAGCAATCTACCCCAAATAACGTCTCGAAAACCGATCCCTGAACCAGGTTCTTCGTCATATTAGGTGCAGCTCAAAAGGAAAATCAGCGGTGCAAATCATTGAATATCTTCCTATTAGCTCCCGAAAATGTAGTAAATAAACTATTCCGCATTTACTGCCTCTGAATATTGGAACATGGTCATGCCTTTCAGACCATCCCATGACATTCACACGTTCCATAACTCGTTATATATTTGAGTAAGGGCACTAATATGCCTGCACCGAATGTGACGAAGAGCCGCAAAGGAAATAACTTCTCAGAATGAAATAATATTTAAAAACATCCCTTCGAGCTCAATAGGTATGCAGAGAATTTGCTAACTTCGCCCCGAAAATTGCGATTTGAAAATGAAAAGATTATTGAATAAAGACCGAATTGTGTTAAAAATCAATTATTTGACAAGACATACACTTATTACATCACTATTGTGTCTTTTGTTTTGCGGGTGTGAGAAATTTGCTATGGATACTGTTTCAGAAACATTTGACATAGATAATACATACACAGAACTTCAGGTGTCCGATGCTATTAGTGTCGTCATCAGCAATACGGCTGAACAGGTCAGCGTCAGTGCACGTGAGAATTTGATACACAACGTGGTTATTGAGGAAAGCGACGGGATACTCAAAGTTCGAATAAAGGAGAAATTCACCATCTTCAGTTCGAGGGTGAAGGTTCAATTGCCCCCTAATTCGAACTTGGTTAAGGTGAGTTTATCTGATGCTTCTGACCTTGAAGGTGAGATTAATGCCGAAGAATTCCTTTTCAACCTGACAGGTGCCTCTCACGCAAAAGTCCAAGGACACGTTGAAAAGCTGACTATCAACGTGGAAGATGCCAGTCATATTGATAGGCAGATTATCGATAATCGATATGCTCTCTCCTGTGATGAGTGCAACGTATCACTGGAAGATGCAAGTTCTGTTTATCTTCATTGCGATGGGAACATCAATGTCATCAAATTGAAGGGAGCCAGCAATTTTCATTATACCGGCAACGCTTCCATAAAGTATGCAGAAGGAACATCATCCGGTGGTGCGTCGGTCATTCAGCATGACGTTCTCTAGTTTCTCATGGCTAAATCCCAATTATGGGGCGTGTTAATTAGGGAAAAGACTTCGGAATCCCCATTCATCTAATTCAAAGATTTATTATGAAACTTACGACAGAACAGAAAAGGGGATGCAAGGGTATTGCCATCTATGCTATCACGAATTGCTTTGTATTTCCTCTAATTCACTTGTTTAAAGGTGATTTCACTTGGTCGGATACCTTTATGTACGTTGGAGTAACTATAATTGTCGCCATTGTTGTCGGTGGTTTTCTTATTATTGGAATGAAGACACCGAAGCAGTAACGGCACAATTCAAAGATTATGGCAAAGACTAAAAAACAGATTACACAGATTTCTATTGCAGCCGCGAGCGCAGCACTCATCATCGTCTGGCTATGCATTCCTGGCTGGGAATCAGGCAAGATTCTCGGGATTATCACTGCAATGCTCCTCATCCTTTCCATGACGATTTCCTACTTGGAGGAGGAAAAGAAGAAAGGCAATCGGTAAATTCCCATTTATCGAATACATTGATTTCAATCCCCGTGATTCGCCCAATCTCTTATGCTTTAACGCGCCGCGAACCGTATTAGTTTTCCGGTTGAAAAAGTATGGACTTTATTAAACAGTTCAGTACTATGAGAATACGATCCATCAGAGAAGCAGCAAGCGTATTACTGTGAATTCTTCGGAATATGCAGTAAAGATATATGAGAAACTGGGCTTTGTCAGAACAGATGAGTTAATAGAGGATGGCGGAATCAGATATGTGCCGATGGAGTGCATCAAAACATGTTGATTTTTCACAATGAGTTTGCTGAGAATTTGCAAAAGCAGTATTTCGCTATTTCAGCGTTATTTAAGCAAACTTGAAAATACAATGAAGAAGATTGCACTATCGGTTATTGCCTTTCTTTCTGTAGTAGGCTGTTCAAAATTAGAGGTGAACGAGGCAAATATCCTCGGCACTTGGGTGGATGACTATTCCGCTTATCCATACTATGCCCCAGAAGGCGGCGAGACGTATACCTTCAGGGCAGACGGCATGGTTGACATTCATTTCTATGATGTCTTCGCAGGCGAGCATGATGCCCAGAGAATATACATTGTCGGAGCTATGGAGACAACATCCGGAATAGAAAATGACGTACTGTCCTTTGATCCGCAAATGTCCGATTTCTCCGGAGAGTCATTCAAGATTGTGAAACTCACCAAGAATGAAATGGAGTGGCAAAGGCTTGGAACCACATTCCAGATTGGCACTGTCGGCTCAGACTTCAAGCATTTTGTCAGAAAGTGAATTTTCTATTTTTCGTAGACAACTAAGCCCGGAACCTGACAAGTCCAAACTGGGGTGATTTTGCCTTCAGACTCCCCCATATTGCTCATTTTGCGAGTATCCTGGGGAATATTCGCCCGAAATTCCCCCGATTGGATGTTGAACAAACGCTAGCCACTGCGTACGTACAAGTTATGACTCTTACCGGCCATCAAAGGGCTCTGAGGCTTTGTCGATGAGGGCGAAGAAGTGAGCCTTGAGCTCATCCCAGTTGTAGTATGGTCCGCTGACGGGCTCGATGCCCGGGAGAAGGACTTCCTTTTCGTTGTAGAGTACCTTTGTCAGCACTTCTCCCTTCTTGTTCCTGTAGAACACCATCTGGCAGTTCGTGGCCATCGGTACCTGGAAGAATGCGTACCATCCGTTCTCGTGGGCGGTCCTGTAAGGGAAGACGCGGCCCTGGAGGTCATCCACACCCATAAGGGCGAACAGAGGAAGGATGGATGTGTCGTGGCCGAAACGGAGGTCGGCCGCCCTGTGGCTGTCTGGAAGGAGGGCTGCGTCAGCCTTCTCGATGAAGTCCTTGAGCAGAGGGATGATGGCATAGCGGATGGTTTCTCCGTTCTCTACTGAGCCTCCCCACATACGGTAGATGGAGTCATTGCCCTGAGCCCAGAGATAAACCAGTTCCTCAGGAATGAAGTATTTCTTCAGGATATCGATGCCGAGGAAATCTACCACCTGGGCGTTTCCTCCGGCAGTGAAGATGGCGCGGACGAACGGTTCCGGGTTTCCGAGTACTGCGAGGGCTGCGTCATAGTCGGTGAAGAGAGGGGTCAGGAAACGGGTGAAGTCGTATCCCGGTTCACCCTTGGCAGGGGAGTATGCAGGCTTGGCGCCGTTCCCTGGCATTCCCGGGAAATGGAAGCCTGCAGGCATCTGAGGTCGCTGCATCGGGGTTTCTCCCGGTTTTCTGACGAAGAGGCTAGGGTTGAGGTAGCTCATGTATTTCTCTGCGCTGGTAAAGGTGAACTGCTGCTTGGGGAACTTCTCCTTGAGGCTGTTCGTGAAGTTGCACATACTGACGATGCAGCGGAAGTTGGTGCTGGAGAAGCTGTTCACTTCCTGGCGGTTCTTGTCCGTGAATATCTCGGGATATCGGTCGGCCATTCTGGCTGCGATCATCCGGTGCTCCTGTGCTCCGCGTGGAGTGAGCGATCCCTCCATCCCCACGTGTGCGTCGACGACTGCATTGACCTGGTTGTAAATGTCCTTTCCGCTTTCGGTGAGGAGGCCGAGCGAGTCGAGCTGGTAGAAAGCGTCCTGGGCGGCCTTGGCGAAGGTCGTGTTCTGCTCGTAGCGGGAGCCGTGGCGGCCGTAGTGGGTTATGTAGAATGGTTTGAAACCCTTAGGAGCAGGAGAATCGTAGATCTCGCAGAACTCGTATGAGTGCATGTTGTTGGCGGATCTGTCCGGGTTTTCGGCGAAAAGGGTCAGCACGTCCTGGGCGTTGAGGCTCAGGCAGAAGGTGCAGAGGAAAAGAGCAAATGCTGTTCGTTTCATAGTATTGTTTTATGTCGGTTATTATCTGAAGAACCTGCGGACCCATTCCGCATCGATGGTCGCGAATCCCTTTATGCTGTCCTTGACAGCGGGGTTGCGGGCTATGATGCCCCGGCAGTCCTCATAGACGTTGAGGCCCACGGCGAGCATCTGCATCTGCCCGTCCGAAGGATAGGCCAGGGTTATTTCATTGTCGGCGCCGTTGAGGTTCAGGAACTTGAACGGGGTGGCAAGGATGGTGTCGGCATCCGCCCCACCCTTCTCGCACATTTCCATCTTCGTGACGTATTTCATCATTTCCATCACAGCATCATCGAGCCCGGCGTCAAAGATCTTGACCTTCTCGATAAGCGAGCCGGTGTCATCCACGAAGCGCAGCGAATAGTCCTTCAGTTCTTCCATCTGCCCGTATGATGCCTGCACCTTGTCCTTCAGCTCCCCGGAGCCTCCGGTCATCCAGACCATCAGCCTTTCTGCAGGGTCGTGGTAGAGCACCTGGCTTCGGATGAGGTTAAGCGTGCCGCAGTGGGGGCATTCCCAGATGAACGCCGAACCGTCAAGCACCTGCTGCTTGAGTTCGGGATTCTCTCCGACGTTTATGCTGTTCCTGACAGTGATTGTATGAAGTTCGCCGCATCGTGAACAAGCGGCCCTGGTCTCTGAAATCATTTGTTTGTGGTTTCCTACAAAGATACTGAAAAATGTTTACAGGTCAACGGTGAATATGAAACTGACGCTGTTCCTTCTAAGATGTTCCATTTCAGGCAGGAGGTCGTTGAAGATACTGCCGTAGTTGTGGCTGAACTCGATTCCCGCCCTGACATCGTATGGAAGCCACAGGAAGTTGCTCAGCCTGGCGGCGAAGCTGGCTCCTGCGCTGGCAAGGGTTCCCTTTCCGGAAGCCCCTCCTCCATAAAGTCCGAGTTCGTTGAAGCCTCTCAGCTCGAAGTTGCGCAGGTATGCGAAGCGCCCGAGGCCGGACCAGTTCACGCTGAGCAGCGGAAGGGCATATTCGATACTGAAGAGATTCTGTACAGGATATTTGTTTTCAATGAATCCCTGTATGGCGGATGATTCGTTTGAAAGGCCCTTAGGGACCATGTAAGTATAGCTGTTAGGGACTTTGCCGCTGCCCTGGACCTGCGTCCTGGCCATAAGCTTTATGCCGTGGGTGTCGATGATTCCGGGGATATAACCGTAAACCATAGCATAGAGATTGTCCTTGAACAGTCCGTTGAGTCCCGGCCTGGACGCATAGCCGGCCTCTGCTCCTATGCCCCAGCGCGGGTAGGTTCCTGAACTGGCTGTTCCGAGCATAGTGTAGCCTCTCAGGCTTGTGGCCAGACGTGTGAACGGGACGATGGTTCCGGGGTTGTATCCAGCGAAGAGCCTGTCTTCTTCAGTCCTGTCCGGGGTATAGACCGGGACAGGGCTGAAGAAGACTTCACCGGTGCTGAACATATCGTTGCTGAAAGTGAACTTCGCCTGAGGTATGAGTCCCCTGTTCCATCCGCCGCTTGAGAAATTGAACGGGATATAGACTTTTACGCTGCCGTTGAATGACGGCTTGTCATAAGCCCTCCTGGAGAAGGACAGTTCCTTGTGGTCGCTGAGTGTCAGGATATTGGTGGAATACCGGTATGTATTCCTCTCCCCGTAGTCGGCGGTAAGCTCGAAGACTGGGAAAAGTCCGGAATATGTGAACATCGCGTGACCTGCGTGGAACCAGCGTCCGTGTTTGTCCGATTCGGATATGCCGGGCGTGGCTGAATATCCTGCATAGCCGTGGGCTGTGCCCAGGTCGTTCTGGAAGAATACGGTGGCGCCCAGGCTGGCAACGGTGAACACAGTCTCGAGGCTGGTGTTCGAGATATTGTCATATCCGGCATAGACGGGAGCCCAGGAGTGGACGTGCAGCAGATGTGCTGCCTTGCGGTAGCGCACGGGTTCCGAAAACTTTCCGGGGGTGGACGGCTTTCCGGCAGCAAGCGATGCTTCCTGCGCGGAAAGCGCCTCTGCTACAGGGTGTTTATAGGTCTCGGAATAGTCCACGGTCCCTATAGGCTGGAACTCCGAGCGGTAGAGCATCCTTCCGGTGCGGGTCAGTGCGGCGAAGGTGACGGAGTCATCGGCAATGATGAAATCGGAGGCACCGAAACGGTTGCTGGTCATCTGCGTGACTGTTCCGTCAGAAGGGTCGAGGCTGTAAAGCTCGTTCACTCCGAGCCGGTCGCTGACGAATAGGACATTCCCGTCACGGGTGTCAAGCTGCTTTATCTTTGCTGGTGTCGGGGCGAGCGCTTGTCTGTAACCGTCCGTCACGCAGTAGATTCCGAAGCCTGAAGGGGAGATGGCGCTGGCGAGGACCGTTTCTCCGATCCAGGCCGTTTCCACTACCTGGAGCGAGTCTGGTGCCTCGATGCGGGAGAGGACAGTTCCGTCGGTTCCGTCCAGGATGACCACTGCGCTTCCCCCTTCGATGGGATATTCGGTGGCGCTGAGACGGCTGTCGGACGAAGGGGAAGGATTGTAGAGGCGCCCTTCCCTGGTTAATGTGCGGATGTCGCTTCCGTCAGTCCTTGCAGAACGTATCCTTGAAGTTTTTTTCTGCGACCAGCGTATGTCGGGGATGGATTCGCTCCAGAAAATCCGGTCGAGAGCGGCAGAGTATTCAAGCGAAGCCGTTGTCGTGAACGGCCGGATGATGTCCACGTGCCCGAGGGTGTCGATGCTGACGAGCCTGGTGGTGGAGGTGAGTCCGCTGCGCAGGGCTATGTATCCGTCGGGGGTGGCGTTGACCGCTGAGTACTGGGTGAAGCGCCTGCTGTCTTCCGTCAGCTTCCGGGCGGGCAGGAACGGCCCGCGGGCGGCTTCGTCATTGGCCCAGATTTCCTGCTGTTTCTCTGCGATCACAGGCCAGACGGCTTTCAGGCGGAGGCCGGTGTCCTTTCTCAGTGTTTTGTTCAGGACATTGAACGGGAGGTGGGGGATTCCGTGGAGGAATTTCTCATTGTAATGCGCCGCGAAGAGGGGGGCGTCGAAGAAGGCGCGCACTCCGCCGACGAGCATGTAGCCCGCCCTGTAGTGGTCCGGTGTGTAGTGGTTCTGGGAGGACCACCGCCACTGGTAGAAATCCCTGAAATCATTTTCAGCGAAGCTCGCGCGGTAGTATTCGAGGAAGTCGGCGCTGCGGCCGCGGCCTTTGTCGGTCAGAGCGGTTTCTGTGACCACGGCGTCTCCTTCAAGAAGGGCCGTGCCGGGGTATAGGGCCGACATTGCTCCGGTGAACATTTCCCCAACCAGCCAGTTGAGGACGCAGTAGCGCCGGTGATGGGCGAACTGCATCTGGGAGGCGTGGCGGGACTCGTGGATGGTCAGGCTGCTGACCCAGTCCATCGGCTCCGGTTCTTCTGCGTCGGGGCCGGTGTAGAACTCCATTCTGCGCGGTGCCCAGACCACCATCCCGTTGCTGGATGCGTACGCATGGAGGATGACGGGAAGCGGCCTCCGGTAAAGTCCGTTGGGCTCATATCCTATGCTGCGGCCTACCGGTACGCGGTATCCCTCCAGAGATCTGCCATATTCAAGAGCCAGAGAATCAAGCCCTTCCGGGTAGATTATCTTGAAATCGGAAGATTTGATGGAGTACCATTTCAGCTTCGCCGGGTCATCTCCGTAGGTGTAGAACTGGGCGGCAGCGCCCGTGCAGAGCGACGCGAAGAGCAAAAGTGTGAGCAGTCTTCGGAATTTCATAGGGCAAATCTAACAAATTTATAGTAACTTAGCGCCGATTTTAAGAAGACATATCGAATATGAGTACAGTACTCCAAGTCTGCACAATGTTGGGCTCTCTGGGCATGTTCCTTTACGGAATGTCGCTGATGAGCGGCGGACTTCAGAAGATGGCAGGTGACAAGCTGAGGAATTTTATGGCTGCCATGACTTCTACGGCACTCAAGCGCGTATTGACCGGTATCGTGGTGACAGCGCTTGTACAGTCCTCTACAGCGACGACGCTGATGCTTGTCAGTTTTGTAAACGCCGGTCTCCTTTCCCTTGCAAATGCCATCGGCGTAATCATGGGCGCCAATATCGGTACCACCGTAACGGCCTGGATATTCGCCCTTTCCTTCGGTGGCGGTTCGTTCAGCCTCGGTGCCATAGCGGTACCTCTGATGTTCCTGGGATATCTCCTGATCGCATCCAAGAAAAAGAACAACAAGAACTTCGGCGAGTTCGTAATGGGCTTCGCCCTCCTGTTCCTCGGCCTGAGCACCCTCAGGGAGACCTCCACCCTTCTCCTGGACAATGACCCTGTCAGGATCTTCCTGTCGCATCTCACCGGCTTCGGAGTGGGTTCCATCCTCATCTTCATGGTCACCGGCGCAGCCATGACCCTGATGCTTCAGTCCTCCGCAGCCACAATGGCCATCACGATGGTGCTTGTCGCCAACGGATACATTCCGTTCCAAATGGCAGCTGCTATGGTTCTCGGTGAGAATATCGGAACAACCATCACCTCGAACATCGCGGCTTCAGTCGCCAATGTCTCCGCAAAGCGAACGGCGCGTGCGCATATGCTCTTCAACGTGTTCGGAGTGTGCTGGGTGTTCGCCATCTTCCATCCTTTCCTGAAACTTATCGGAATAATTGTCGAGTCCTTCGGCTTCCCGAACCCTGCCACCACCGATTTCAGCGCGGCGGACGCTGCCACCCGTGAGGCGCTGGTGGCATCGCTCCCGTTCTGCGTGGCCACCCTCCATTCCTTCTTCAACATAGTCAACACTATGATCCTCATCTGGTTCGTTCCGGTGATCGAGAAGATCGTCACCTGGATGGTGCCTACCCCGAAGGGAGAGGAGAAGGAGCAGTTCAGCCTCAAGTTCATCGGCGGAGGCCTTCTGGGTACAGCCGAACTCTCGCTCAATGAGGCCAAGTCCGAGGTCGTCCACTTCGGAGAAATATGCTACAAGGGCTTCGGCTACATCAGGGCCGCCATCAACGAGCCTGACCCGGAGAAGTTCGAGGAGATCAATGAAAAGCTCGTCAAGTACGAGGAGATAACCGACAGGATCGAGGGCGAAATCGCCGCCTACCTGAACGAAATCTCGAAGGGCGAGATCAGCAACGCCTCCACCATACGCGTCAAGAGCATCTACAAGATCATCGGCGAAATGGAGAGCCTCGGTGACTCCGGAGAGGCCATCGGCCGTATGCTCCGCCGCACCCACGCCCACGAAAAGTACTTCGACTCCGTGATGCTGCACAAGCTCAACCGTCTGGCAGACCTCGTCGAGGAGGCCTACAAGGCAATGATCTTCAACCTGAAGGCGGGCTACCAGAACCTCAAGGACATTTCCAATGCCTCAGACGCCGAGTACAATATCAACGGCTACCGCAACAACCTCCGTGAAGAGCTCATCAACAAGATAGAAAAGGACAACTACCAGTACCAGACAGGCGTGTTCTATATGGATATCGTCAACGAGCTCGAGAAGATAGGAGACTTCCTGATCAATATCTCCGAGGCTCTCATCGGTGAAGATGCGGAGTAGGGGGATTGCTCTGATCCTTTCCGCCGCGCTTTGTGCCGCCTGCGGGACCCGTCAGAACTCCTCTGACGGCGGTTCTGCGCCGTCCGTCCGCCATTTCCCGGTCATTCAGATACCCGGGATGTACATTGATCCCGAGGACCGTGCGGCGTATTTCGGAGAACATTTCTGGGACTCCTTCCTTTCCGTTCAGGATAAATACAGATGTGACTCCCTGACCGTCAACGGGATTTCCGTCGAGGAGCTCGAGAGCCAGTTCTCAACCTTTGTTTCCATCATCGAGGAGGAAGAGGTCGAAGTCGGTGCAGCCGCCGTGGCTTCGCTTTTCCAGAAGGTCGAAGCATTCCAGGCCGCCTGTCCGGAATCCAATGTTTTCGAACAGTTCAACCGCCTGGCTGACAAATATCTGTACGACCCGAACTCCCCTTTCAGGAACGAAGACCTGTATCTGCCATACCTCCAGGGCCTTGTAGCGTCTTCTTTGACCGATCCTCTGCTGGTCCCGTCCTATGAGCATGCCGCCCGCCTGTGTTCATTGAACCCTGTGGGCTCCCCCGCGGCTGACTTCCGCTTCGTGGACGTCGCCGGACGCAGCCATACCCTTTACGGGGTGAAGGCTGAATACACCCTCCTTTTCTTCTCGAACCCCGGCTGCACCGCCTGCAAGGATATCATCGATACTCTGAAGAGCATGCAGAACGTCCGTGACCTTCTTTCAGAAGGCCGCCTGGCGGTGGTGAACGTCTACATCGACGAGGACATCGACGCGTGGCGCGACTATCAGGAAATCTATCCCAAGGAGTGGTACAACGGCTACGACCCGTCTTTTTCCATCCGTTCAGACCTCAGCTACAGTGTAAGGGCCATCCCATCGCTTTACCTGCTCGACTCAGAGAAGAACGTCATAATGAAGGACGCCGTGGAGAAGAATGTCTTCGCATACCTTGCCGGACTCTGATTTTTCGGCATTTTCCGAAAAAATTCATATATTTGAATCTGTATTAATAACATTCATAACCATGAACATCAAAAAAGAACTCTGGGGTAAATCCGACAGCGGAAAGGAAATCTACAAATATACTCTTACCAATTCCAAAGGCGCCAGCCTCGTCCTCGGCGAAGTAGGTGCGGCCATCGTTTCGGTGATCGTTCCTGACAAGGACGGAAAAATGGCAGATGTGGCCCTCGGATACAAGGAAGCCAAGTCTTATATCGGCGACGGTCCTTGCCTCGGAAAATGTCCCGGACGTTTCGCAAACCGCATAGCCCTGGGCAAGTTCACCCTGGACGGAAAGGAGTACAGCACTCCTGTCAACTGCGGTCCTAACGCCCTCCACGGTGGCCCGGAAGGCTTCGCAAACCAGATCTGGGAAAGCCGCATCGAAGGCGATGCCGTGGAGTTCATGTATTTCTCCGAGGACGGAGAGATGGGATATCCCGGAAACCTGAAGGCAGTGGCCCACTACGAGTGGAGCGAGGACAATGAGATAAAGCTCACCCTCACCGCCGAGTGCGATGCTCCGACCTTCGTGAACCTCACCAACCACGCTTATTTCAACCTTAACGGCGAAGGCAGCGGCACTGTCCTGAACCATATGCTCAAGCTGAACTGCTCCGAGTACCTCCCTACCGACGACACCCAGATCCCTCTGGGAGACAGCCAGCCTGTCGCCGGCACCCCTATGGACTTCGTCAATGCGAAGACCGTCGGCCGCGACATCAGAGCCGATTTCGAGGCCCTGAAGATCGGCAACGGCTACGACCACTGCTGGGTCATCGACGGCGCCCAGGAAGGCCAGCTCCAGTCCTGCGCCAAGCTCTGGTCCGAGGAGAGCGGCCGGATGATGGAGATCATCACCACTCAGCCGGGTCTTCAGGTCTACACCGCCAACTGGCTCGCAGGCTGCCCTGAGGGCAAGAACGGCCACGTCTATGGCAATAACGACGGCATTGCCCTCGAGTGCCAGCACTTCCCTGACTCGCCTAACAAGCCTGAATATCCTTCGACCCTCCTCAAGCCGGGAGAAGTTTATGAAGAGGCCATCATTTACGCATTCACCACTCTCTGATATGAAACAGTACCTGGATTTGCTCCGTACTATCCGTGACACCGGAGTGGTCAAGAGCGACCGTACGGGCGTAGGAACAAAAAGCATTTTCGGCTATCAGATGCGCTTCAACCTTCAGGAGGGTTTTCCTCTCCTGACCACCAAGAAGGTCCATCTGAAGTCCATCATATATGAGCTCCTGTGGTTCATCTCGGGAGATACTAACGTCAAGTACCTCCAGGACCACAAGGTGACCATCTGGGACGAATGGGCCGATGAGAACGGCGACCTGGGTCCGGTATACGGACACCAGTGGCGCAGCTGGCCGGCTCCCGACGGGCGCTCCATAGACCAGCTTTCGCAGGTGGTGGAGACTATTAAGAACAATCCTGATTCCCGCCGCATGCTCGTGTGTGCCTGGAATCCGGGAGAGGTGGACAAGATGGCCCTGCCACCTTGCCACTGCTTGTTCCAGTTCTATGTGGCGGACGGAAAGCTGAGCTGCCAGCTCTACCAGCGCAGTGCCGACACTTTCCTCGGGGTTCCGTTCAATATTGCGTCATATGCGCTTCTGACAATGATGATTGCACAGGTGTGCGGCCTGCAGCCCGGTGAGTTCATCCACACTACGGGTGACACCCATCTTTATCTGAACCATTTGGAGCAGGTGGATGAGCAGCTTTCGCGCGAACCGCGCGCGCTTCCTAAGATGAAGCTCAACCCTGAAGTCAAGAGTATCTATGACTTCAAGTACGAGGATTTCACACTTGAAGAATATGACCCTTGGCCGGCCATCAAGGCGCCGGTTGCGGTTTAAGCAACGATATTATGGAGAAATGTTTGATTGTGGCCGTCGCGGACGATTGGGCGATAGGCGTGAAGGGCGGACTGCCCTGGCACTTGGCTGAGGACCTGAAGTATTTCAAGGCTCAGACGAAAGGCTTTCCTGTCATAATGGGCAGGACTACGTATTTTTCATTGCCGGTCAGACCTTTGGCGGGGCGCAAGAACATTGTCCTGAACCTTGGCGGAGAGCCGATCGAGGAGGCGACCTGCGTATATTCCTTCGACGAGGCCTATGCCGAGGCGGAGGCGACCTGTGCGGAAAAATGCTTCGTGATGGGCGGTGCGTCGGTCTATCGCGCTGCGATGATGGATATGGACAAGCTCTATATCACCCATGTGCATACGACCGTCCCAGAAGCGGATGCATTCTTCCCTGTCATCAGCGATGAGGTCTGGGAGAGGGAGAGCGTCAGTGAGACCCACGTCGACGATGAGACCGGGTTCACTTTTGAATTTGTAGTTTACAGGAAGCGCTAGGGCTTCCGGGGTAGTGTATTCATGAGAACCAAGAAAGAACGTTTCGGCAGCAGGACAGCTGTTATCTTCGCCATGGCCGGTTCAGCCATAGGCCTGGGCAACATCTGGCGTTTTCCGTATATGGTCGGCGAGCACGGTGGGGCAGTGTTTGTCCTTGTGTACATCGCCGCTACCGTTCTGGTTTCCCTTCCTGTATTCATCGCCGAGGCGGTCATCGGGCGGCGCAGCCGTACCAATGCGCGCGATGCCTTTTCATCCCTGAAGAACGGCAGCCGTTTCTGGAAGATTGCAGGCTGTCTGCCCATCCTTATCCCCACTCTGATTGCGTCATATTATAGCGTCATAGGAGGCTGGTCACTGGAATATTTCTTCAAGGCCTGCTCGGGAGCGTTTATGGAGGCTTCTCCGGAGGGCGCGATAGGGATGTTCGGTGGATTCATCAGTTCAAGCTGGCTCCCGGTGGTGCTTCATCTTGTGTTCTTCGCCCTTTGCGCCGTTGTGGTTGCGTTCGGCGTGAAATCTGGAATCGAGAAGTTCAGCAAGGCGATTCTGCCTGTGCTGTTCGTGCTGATAGTCCTGATCGCAGTGTATTCCATCAGCCTTCCCGGTTCGATGGCCGGTGTGAAATATTTGTTCAAGCCTGATTTCAGTGAGCTTACACCCCGCACTTTCGCCTATGCTATGGGACAGAGCTTCTATTCGCTTTCCCTGGGTATGGGAACGATAATCACTTACAGCTCCTATGTCAGCAAGAAGGAGAACCTTATGACCACTAGTGCGGGCACTGCGGTCTCGGACCTCCTTTTCGCCATCCTGGCCGGCCTGGCCATAATGCCTGCCGTGTTTGCTGCCGGTATTGAGCCTGGAGCGGGTCCGGGACTTGTGTTCCAGAGCATCCCGTTCATTTTCTGCAAGATGGGCGCGGAACTGCCAGTCCTCAGCAGAATAGCCGCAATAGTATTCTTCTTCACCATAATCATTGCTGCGATGACCTCGCTGATTTCCTTGATAGAGGTGGGAGTGTCATTCCTGGTGGACAAGTTCGGTCTGGGCAGGCCGCGGGCGGTGACATTGATATTCCTTGTTTGCGGCTCGCTGGGAGTGCTTTGCTCCCTGTCCTTCGGTCCGCTCAGTGGGATTGTGGTTGCGGGCAAGAACATCTTCGACATCTTCGACTGGCTGACTTCCAACGTGCTTCTGCTCATAATGGCGTTCCTGACGGTGATTTTCGCCGGGTTCGTTATGAAGAAGGAGGATGTCAAGGATGAATTCACGAACGCAGGCGGCCTGCCTCGGAATTCAAGGATATTCAACGTAGTTTATTTCCTGATGAAATGGGTCGCTCCGATAGCTGTGGCCCTAATATTCTTCACTAATTTCATACTGTAGATGGCATCTGGAAGAGGACATTTCACCGGCCGCTTCGCTGCGGTGATGGCCTTGGCCGGCTCGGCCATTGGTCTGGGCAACATCTGGAGGTTCCCGTATATGGTGGGCCAGAACGGCGGTGCGGCATTCGTGCTGGTCTATCTGTTGTCCGCATTGTTCCTCTGTGTGCCTATATTCATTTCGGAGTCCATCATTGGAAAGAAGACCCAGTTGAGCACTTTCGGTGCGATGGAGATGCTCGCTCCGGGCACCAACTGGAAAAGATTGGGGTTCTTGACTGTTCTGACCCCTCTGATCATTCTTTCATATTACAGTGTGGTGGGGGGCTGGTCGATAGATTATCTGATAAGGTCGCTGGGTTTGGCTTTCTCCGATCCGGCAGTGAGCCAGACGGAGCATTCGGCCGTTTTCGGTGCTTTCATATCCTCTCCTTGGAAGCCGCTGGTGTTCCATACGGCTTTCATCGCCATCAATGTGACGGTGGTGATGGCCGGGATCCATAAAGGAATCGAGTTCTTCACCAAGTTCACGACCCCTGTCCTGTTCGTGCTCATAGTAGCCATTATGGTCTATTCTCTCACGCTTCCCGGCGCGGTCGCGGGCGTGGAGTATCTCGTGAAGCCTGACTTCTCCAAGCTGACATCCTCTTCGGTCCTTGCTGCCATGGGGCAGGCGTTCTTCTCGCTTTCCCTCGGTGTCGGATGCGTGCTGACATATTCTTCGTATCTGAAAAGGGATGAAAACCTGCTTGCGACCGGGTCGATGACCGTGATTTTCGACCTTCTCTTCGCTTTGATTGCCGGGTTCGCCATAATGCCGGCTGTATTTGCTGCAGGCATTGAGCCGGGTGCGGGGCCGGGCCTCATCTTTGAGACGCTTCCGTATATCTTTTCACAGATGGGGGCGCAGTCTCCTGTCCTGAGCTCCGCAGTGGCCATATTGTTTTTTGTGACCATTCTGTTCGCCGCTTTGACATCATCGGTATCGATGCTTGAGGTGGGGGTGTCGTTCCTCGTGGACCAGAAAGGTATGAGCCGCCGCCGCGCCACCCTCCTGCTGGGTGTCTGCTGCTGGACGCTCGGTCTGCTGTGCTCGCTTTCGTTCGGCCCTCTTTCAGGAGTCCACCTCCTCGGGCTGAGCATATTCGATTTCTGTGATGCGCTGACCTCCAACTTCCTGATGACCTTCGGAAGCCTTCTGTTCGTCCTGTTCGTGGGCTGGGTGATGGACAAGCAGTCTGTGCGCGACGAGTTCACCGCCTCGGGGAAGCTCAAGGTAAATGACAGGATCTTCGGCGTGCTGTATGTGTTCATACGCTACGTCGCTCCGGTGGCCATTATGGTCATCTTCGTTTCCAATCTGATCTCTTAGAATAATCGTAGTTTATATTTTTTGACCCTACTTGCAGGTTCTGGTATGCAAGTAGGGTCAAAAAGTGATATGTCGGTGCTTATGACAGACTGTCGAGAAGGTCGGCGAGGGCGCGGGTGAGGGATTCGCGGGTGTAGCGCCCGATGCCTGACGGACTGAACGGGAAGGTCCCGTCCCAGGCGGCGTCGATGGCAGCGCGTATTTGTCCAGCCTTGTCCCAGTCGTACATTACGCCTGCGCCGGAGTCCGTGAGGACTTTGGCTGCGGCGCCGTCTTCCTGGCCTATGCCGAGAACAGGACGGCCGGCGGCGAGGTATTCGAAGATTTTCCCGGGAAGCACATTCCTGTATTCCGGTTCCTGCCTGAGGGGCAGTATGAGAAGCCCGGCGGCCCTTTGTTCGGCGACGGCTTCGTCGTGGGAGCGGTAGCCGAGGGCGTCCACGCGGTCTGCGAGGCCGCGTTCCGCCAGGGCGGCGGTGATGGCGGCATCCACCTTTCCTACAAGCCTTATTCTAAGGGCCTTTGCAAACACTTCATCCTCTGCGCATTTCGCTGCTAACGCATCCCACAGCGCCAGGGGATTTCCATCCTCCGCGAACAGTCCTGTATGTGTAATATGGAATTTCAGCGGAGAGGTGCTACCGTCCGAGGAATCGTGCCACCCTCGGCAACGTAAGAGGGAGGGGCCCAGCGACAGCTGGGAGGGGTCCTGCGCAGCAGGACATTCCGCGGATGGTAGCACCTCTCCGCAAATATCCACGAAATCATCGGCATCGAAGCCGTTGGTGATAAGTTCCACGCGGTTGGAGGTCATAGCCTGGAACTCCTGCTGGACCAGAGGAGAGACGGAAATGACAGCGGAGGCCTCGTCGAGGACGCTCTTCTCGAGGCGGTGATGCCTTCGGTCAGCGCACGTCGACAGATGCAGATGCTTGTAATAGAACATCTTCGTCCAAGGGTCCCGGAAATCGGCAACCCAAGGGATCCCCGTTGCCCGATGAAGGCCACGGCCGATCAGATGCATCGACTGAGGGGGGCCCGTGGTCACAATCGCGTCCACGGGATGCTCCTTCAGATATTTCTTAAGAAAACGCACTGACGGGCGCACCCACCAGACGCGCGGGTCGGGGATGAAGAGATTGCCCCTGACCCAGAGGGAAAGACTCTGCTTCCAGCTCTTCGAGCCGCCGCTGATAGGATTGACCTCACCGCCGGTGGCGCTTACTGCCGAATCCTTGATAAGCGACTGCATGTCCGTCGAGGACTTCGAGCCGAACAGACGGCGGTAGAAACCGTACGGCTCCAGAATGGGCCGCTTGATGATCTCCGCTTCAGCCGGAATGTCCTTCAGAAGGGTCTCGTCGACTGACGAAAGTTCCGGGTTCTGCGGAGTGTACACCACAGGCTGCCAGCCCTCTGCGGGCAGGTATTTGGCGAATTTCACCCATCTCTGCACTCCCGAACCGCCTGCGGGCGGCCAGTAGTAGGAGATTATCAGAACCCGTTTCATGGACAGGATTTTATTTTATAGCTTTCTTGACCATCTTTGCGAGCGCCTTCTGTGAAGTGCCCTCCTTGACAGGAAGCAGGTACCAGGTAACTGAGTAGGTGGCTGCCTCGCCCGGCTTCAGGGTAGTGTATGCACCCTGGCTCTCAAGCTCGATGAAGGTCTCGCCCTCATTGCAGTAAACCTGGATCTCAGCTTCGGCAGGAGCCGGCTGTGAAGGGGTCAGGTCGGCGAATTTCTTGATAAGGAGCAGGCCGTTGTTCGCGTATGCGAGCCAGCCCTTTCCGTCAGCATTGATCTTGCGCTGCTTGTCGGAGACATTGTACTTGAACCAGGCCAGGCCCTTGAAATCCTCGAAAGGCATCAGGCCGGCAGGGGTGATGGCGTCGACGTCGGCATCGAAGAAGATCTCTCCGGCACCGGGCACGCGGGAAATCTCCCAAGGAGCGACCTTGCGCTCTTCGCCGGACTCGTTTATGATGGAATAGCGCACCTCCACGCAGTTCTTGCCCGCGATGAACTCCTTGGTCATGCGGTAGCCGAACCTTTCGGACTTCTGGCCGGTGAGGACCACTGAGGAGCCGTTGTCGGTGACTTCGTATTCCTTGTTGTCATATTCTGCTACAGGAGGCCAGTTCCATTCGCTCTGAGGGCTGGTCCAGAAAGTGCTTCCGAACGAGTTCGGAGCCTTGGACTGTGAGAGGATCTCCGCTCCCTTGTACTGGAAGGAGAGGATTCTGCCGCCGAAGGTGGCATCGACCACCATAGTGACGTCACCGGCTTTGATGGTGCGTTTCACATCGTCGTCGGACGGGCCTCTCATACGGAATCCGGGGAACTGAGCAAAAGCTGAAAAAGTTCCGAGAACGGCAAGGAACAATGCTGTGGTTACAATTCTTTTCATTATGTGATGGGGTTTGGTTATCTTCACAAAGATAGGAAGTGTCGGTAAAAAAGTGAAATATTTCCTTAACTTTGTATGTTAACAGAAAAGCGATGGCCAGTACCAAGGAAAAGGATCCGATGACCCCCATGATGAAGCAGTATTTCAGCTTCAAGGCCCAGTGCCCTGAAGCGGTCCTGCTGTTCCGCTGCGGCGACTTCTATGAAGCCTACGGCGAAGATGCTGTCACAGCCAGCAAGGTGCTGGGAATCGTGCTCACGAAGCGTTCCAACGCCGTTTCAGATGCTATCCCGATGGCCGGTGTACCTCATCACGCCATCGACGCCTACATCCCCAAGCTCATCCGTGCCGGCTACAAGGTCGCCATCTGCGACCAGCTCGAGGACCCGAAGTTCGCGAAGGGGATAGTGAAGCGCGGGGTTACGGAGATCATCACCCCCGGAGTGGCCCTCGGCGAGCAGATGCTCGTCCAGAAGGAGAACAACTTCCTTGCGGGTCTCTTCTTCAAGGGCGAGAGCTGCGGAGCGGCCTTCCTGGATGTCTCCACCGGCACATTCAAAGTGGCCCAGGGGGCTCCGGAATACATCTCCACCCTTCTGGCATCCTTCTCCCCGAAGGAGCTCGTCGTTCCGCGCGGCTTCGAGAAGCAGGTCAGGGAAAAGTTCCAGGGAACAGGCTACATCACCACGCTTGACGAGTGGGCCTTCGTTCAGGACTCGGCGGCAGAAAAGCTCCGCAAGCAGCTGGACGTCAAGTCATTGAAAGGTTTTGCCATAGACTCCTGCCCGCTCGGGATCTGCGCCGCTGGAGCACTGCTCGTCTACCTAGAGCAGACCTACCACGACAATCTCGGGAACATCTGTTCCATCTCCCGCATAGACGGCTCCAAGTTCGTCTGGATGGACCGTTTCACCTTCCGCAACCTCGAAGTGTTCGCCTCCGCCTCCGGCAATGAGGGGACCTCGCTGGTCGATGTCATCGACAAATGCAGCTCCCCGATGGGCGCCCGTCTGCTGCGCCAGTGGCTCTCTATGCCAGTAATGGACATCAAGGAGCTCAACTCCCGCTACGACGTGGTCCAGTACTTCCATGACAATGCCGATGCCCTCGCTGAAGTCCAGTCTATGCTGGGCAACGTGGGTGACCTCGAGCGCATAATGTCGCGCGCGGCTGCAGGAAAGATCCTGCCGCGCGAAGTGATGCAGCTCGGCCGCGCCCTCTCCCAGATGGGGCCGATATCGGAGCTGTGCTGCGACAAGGGAGTGGACGAGCTCGACCGTATGATGGGGTCGATGAAAGGCTGCGGCGCCCTTCTCGACAGCATCCGCAGGACCATGGCCGAGAACCCGGCCGCCGGACTCGGGAAAGGTGACATAATCGGCTCCGGGGTCAATGCAGAGCTCGACGAACTGCGCGCCATCTCCCGTGGCGGCAAGGACTACCTGCTGTCAATGCAGCAGCGCGAGATCGACCGCACCGGAATCAGCTCGCTGAAAATCAGCTATAACAATGTCTTCGGCTACTACATCGAAGTGCGCAACGCCTTCAAGGACCGCGTCCCTGAAGAATGGATACGCAAGCAGACACTGGTCAATGCAGAGCGCTACATAACCGAAGAGCTCAAGGAATACGAAGAGAAGATACTCTCGGCCGAGGGGAAGATCTACGAGCTTGAGAGTCAGATATACTGGGCGCTGGTCGAGGAGATCAGGAGCAATGTCCGCGATATCCAGACCGACTGCCAGATCCTGGCGCGCCTGGACGTGCTTGCGGGATTCGCCGAACTGGCCGCCGGCAGCGGCTACTGCCGTCCTGAGATGAACAAGGGCCTCGTGCTCGATATCCGCGCCGGCCGTCACCCTGTCATAGAGAAGATGATGGGCCCGGGCGAAGAATTCGTGCCGAACGACGTCTTCCTGGACAGCAAACAGCAGCAGATCATCATCCTGACAGGTCCGAACATGGCCGGTAAGTCGGCGCTCCTGCGCCAGACAGCATTGATCGTCCTGATGGCCCAGGTCGGCTCCTGGGTACCTGCAGACAGTGCGGTAATAGGCTATTTCGACAAGATTTTCACCCGCGTGGGAGCTACCGACAACATCTCCCGAGGAGAGTCCACCTTCATGGTGGAGATGCTGGAGACTTCGATGATCATGCACAATCTTTCGGAGCGTTCCCTTGTGCTCCTGGACGAGATAGGCCGCGGCACTTCCACTTATGACGGAATGTCCATAGCCCGTGCGCTGGTGGAGTATCTCCACGAGCACGGGAAGGGTGCGAAGACCCTCTTCGCCACCCATTATCACGAATTGAACGACCTCGAGAGCCTTTTCCCGAGGGTGAAGAATTTCCATATCGCGGTGAAGGAGGTGGGCAGGCAGGTCATCTTCCTGCGCAAGCTCAAGGAAGGCGGCGTGGCCCACAGCTTCGGTATCCATGTGGCCAGGCTCGCCGGAATGCCGCGCGAGGTGCTGGAGTCCGCCGAGCGTACGCTCTCCCAGCTGGAGGGCGGCTCCTGCGCACCTGCAGGCCTTCATCTGAAGGCCGCCTCGGCGGTGCCGGCGGAGACGCCCGACGAAGCCGGATTCCAGCTGTCCCTCTTCCAGCTCGACGACCCTACGCTCGGAGCCATCAGGGATGAGCTCAAGGCCGCGGATCTGGACAATATGACACCGATGCAGGCGTTCGACCTGCTCAGGTCGATGAAAGCAGAACTGGGCCTGTAGCCCTCAGCAATCATATCCTTATGAACAAAAAACTGAAGAAAACACTTTTTTGCGTGGGTGCGGCACTGTTCTTCCTTGTCCTCGCCTATGCATTCGTGCCTCAGGTACTCAGTGGAAAGATAGTCAACCAGAGCGATATCTCGGGCTATGTGGGAATGTCCCACGAGATGAACGAGTGGAACGCAGCACATCCGAAGGACCAGACATCCTGGACGAACTCCATGTTCGGCGGCATGCCCACCACCACCATTTCCGCTCCGCGTCAGGGCGACTGGACCCAGAAGGTCTATGATGTCCTCCTCACGGGCAAGAGGCCTGCGACCTATCTGTTCATCTCCCTTCTGGGAGCCTTCCTTCTGATGCTTTCGCTGGGCATCGACGGACTTCTGGCCATAGGCGGCGGCGTGGCTGTGTCGTTCTGCTCATACAACATGCAGATCATCCAGGTCGGACACAATACCAAGATGCAGGCCATCGCCTTCCTTCCGTGGGCTCTGGCAGCATTCATCTTCACATACCGCTGTGCCCTCAAGGGCCGCAGGGGCAGCAGACGCTCCTGGCTTCCGAAGACCTGCCTCGGCGCGGTCCTGTTCGCATTTGCGGTCAGCTTCCAGATAAAGGCGAACCATCAGCAGATCACCTACTATCTGGCACTGATGCTCCTCATCTATGCCATTGCCCTTTTCATCCGCCTCGTTTCCTGCAAGGAGAGGCGCGAGGGGCTCGGGAGGTTCTTCGCGGCGTCAGCGATGCTGCTGGTCTTCGGGCTGGGCGGCATTGCCACTAACGCCAACAAACTTGTGCCGGTGTACAAGTATACCGCACAGTCGATGAGAGGCGGGTCCGAGCTTGCTTCCGCCTCGAATTCCGGCTCAGGTGGCCTTGAGCTTGATTATGCTACGGCCTGGTCATACGGCTGGGAGGAGCTTCCGAACCTGATGATCCCGAACTTCAACGGCGGTTCTTCGGCCGGTGCGGTCAATCCCAACCATTCCGCGACATACGACCTGCTCAAGCAGGCTGGTCAGCCGAACCTGAGGGAGATTTCGAAGAGCCTTCCTCTGTACTGGGGCCCGCAACCGTTCACGGCCGGCCCGATGTATATGGGTGCCATAACGGTGTTCCTGTTCATCCTGGGCCTGTTCCTCTGTGAGAAGAAGGATAAGTGGTGGGTGATAGTGTGCACGCTGCTGGCCATCCTGCTGGCGGTGGGCAGCCATTTCATGTGGTTTACGAAGCTCTTCTACCAGTATGCTCCGTTCTACAACAAGTTCAGGACGGTGTCGATGGCCCTGGTGGTGCTGCAGTTTACACTGCCGGTGCTCGGCTTCATTGCCCTGGACCGTATCCTCAAGGGCGGCGTGCCGAAGGAGCTGTTCAAGAAGAAGGGTATGGTGGCCTATGCCATTGCCGGAGGCTTCTGTCTTCTGTTTATCCTGTTGCCCGGTCTTGCGGGTACATTCTCCGGAAGTGTGGATGAGGGACAGAACGAGCTGCTGGTGGATGCTCTGATGGCTGACAGGCTCAGGCTGCTCCGCGTGGATGCATTCCGCTCACTCCTGCTGATCAGTGCTGCGTTCGGACTTCTGTGGTGGGGTTATCTGGTGCCGAAGAGCTATTCCAGCGACTCGGAGGTGGCGTTCGGACGCCGCAGGACAGCCGCGCTTCTGATCTGCCTTCTGGTGCTCGTGGACTTGTTCTCAGTGGGTAAGAGATATCTGAACTCCGACGATTTCGTGTCGCCGCGCTCCTTCAACTCACAGTTCGACAAGAGGCCTGTGGACGAAATGATCCTCGCGGACACCGACCTCTCGTACAGGGTGCTGGACCTTTCTGTGGATCCTTTCAATGACTCGCATCCTTCCTACTGGCACAAGAATATCGGCGGCTACAGCCCTGCCAAGCTCCAGAGATATCAGGAGCTCATCCAGCACGGGCTTCTGGGAGAGATCAACTCGATATACAGCTCCGCTTCGGGCGCAGCTACGGTTTCCGAGCTTCAGGAGAAGCTGCCGCAGATGCCTCTGCTGTCGGCGCTCAATATGAGATATATCATCTTCGGAGGGGAGATTGCTCCGGCAAGGAACTACGGTGCCTATGGCAATGCTTGGTTCGTCCTGGCCGCGAAGAAGGTGGATTCCCCAGATGCGGCTCTCGCCGCTCTCAAATCCACGGACCTTCGCGCCGAGGCTGTCCTGGAGCCGGCCGACGCCGCGCTGCTCGGAGAGTTCAGCGCTGCGGCGGACAGCACTGCGAGCATTGACATGACAGCGTATGCCCCGAACGAGCTTCGCTATCATTATTCCGTGTCCGAGCCTTCGCTGGCGGTGTTCAGCGAGGTGTACTATCCTGAAGGGTGGCATGCGTGGCTGGAGGATTCTGGCGTTGAGGTGCCGGTCTTCCGTGCGGACTGGATACTCCGCGCGGCGGTTCTGCCGGCCGGAGAGCACGACCTGGTGATGAGGTTCGACCCTGAGTCCGTCTCGATCAGCGCCGCGGTATCGCGCGGGTCGTCCATCGCCTTGATAGTCCTGCTGATACTGTCGGCCGGTTTTGTGTTCATCAAGCGTTCGGAGGAGGAGTAATATGGAAGTTCGTGCAAAGAAGGCCCTCGGGCAGCATTTTCTTACTGACCAGAGCATCGCGATGGCGATAGTGGACGCCCTCAGGAACGACCCGGCACTGCCCCGTGACGTGCTGGAGATAGGCCCGGGAATGGGTGTACTCACACAGTATCTTATCCAGCGTGAGGACATCGACCCGAGGATGATAGAGATAGACACCGAGTCAGTGGAGTACCTTCTGACCCATTTCAACGGTATGCCGGGGAAGCTGATGGAAGGCGACTATCTGAAACTGGACATGTCCTGCGTGTTCAAGGACAAGTACCGCGTAATAGGCAATTTCCCATACAACATTTCGTCCCAGATATTCTTCAAGATACTTGATGACAAGGACAAGGTGCCGGAAGTGGTCTGCATGATCCAGAAGGAGGTCGCTGACCGTATCGCGGAGAAGCCGGGCTCGAAGACCTACGGCATCCTTTCGGTGCTGCTGCAGGCGTGGTACGACATAGAGTACATCCTGGCTGTCGGACCGGGCGCGTTCTGTCCGCCGCCGAAGGTGAAGTCCGCTGTCATCCGCCTGACCCGCAACTCGCGTACGTCACTGGGCTGCGATGAGAAGCTGTTCAAGACCGTGGTCAAGACAGCGTTCAACCAGCGCCGCAAGACCCTCCGCAATGCCCTCAAGCCTATAATCAAGGAAGGGATGGACACCTCCGACCCTGTCTTCGACCTCCGTGCCGAAAGGCTCTCCGTCGACGATTTCGTCTCCCTCACCAAGCGTTTCCAGGAATAGGATATGCGTTTCCAGGCCTTCCAGTACGCCTTTGGAAACTATTCCCAGAACTTTGCGGTATCAGGATACAGGCTGGTTATCTCTTCTTTTTCTATCAATTGGAATCCGTCATAAGTGAAGCGCGGGACTGTGATGCATGTTACAAATGTTCCGTCAGGGGCATTTGTGTCAAGCCTTGATGCAAAGATCTCCCCGGCAGCGAATCTGACAGTCGGCTCCGCCCCTTCTGTGATGCCGCAATGCTTGATTCTCAGTTTTCCGTCCAGCCCGATTACCCACAGTTCAAGTGTTTCGCCTGCGTTGTAACTCCAGTATTCATCGCAGTCAATTTTATGGAACTGAGTTCTTTCTCCGGGTTTGACATAATAGTATATGCTTCCCGATGCAGGCCTTTCGTCCCCTTCGGCGGTATAGTGGCATTCGATGAACAGTCCGTTTTCTACGTGCTCGCCGGCATTGTACCTCTTGATAAGTTCTTCTGCTTTGATCTTATTATCCATTTGCAACTCTTTTTAGGAAAGAAAGTACTATAATAGTCAATTATTATTGCAAAATAGGTTTTTTTTGAAAAGTTTCTCAGTTGTTCAGAAGAATGGGGAATACTGTACTTACTTGCACTTCGTTGAACGGTTTCCAGAATTTGGTGCGAATGTCAACAATTGGGATGGTTGAAGATAAAGTACACGCTGGTTCTTTCTCTCTCATGATACGCCTGTTCGTTAGTGCTTTTAGACCACAGAATGGCACTGGAGATGCTGAGAGCCATTCTGTGGTAGCAGATAGACTGTTTTTGCATTTATTTCGGACACAGAATGCGTTTCGGGATACTGAGAGCCATTCTGTGGATTTTTTTGTATTTTTGAGAGAACAAAAAACTTTCTCGTCATTATGAAAAGAATACTTGCATGGGCATCCGCCGCAATACTGATCTCCGTGTCCCTCTCTGCGCAGGATTGTCCGCAGATTGTGAACATTGCCGGAAGGCGGACCGTGTCGCTGGACGGACAGTGGAAAACCATCGTCGACCAGTACGAGACCGGCTATTATGACTACCGCCGGAATCCGATCAATGAGCGTGCGTCCTTCTTTGCGGACGCAAGCTTCGATGCGGACCGCACAAGGCTGGTGGAGTATGAGTTCGATGCAGCCCGCGAACTCAGGGTTCCTGGCGACTGGAACACCCAGCGGGCGGATCTGTACCGCTACGAGGGGACTGTCTGGTATCGGACGAAGTTCGAGGTTCCGGACTTCGAGGGGCGCGCATTCGTGTATTTCGGGGCATCTAACTATGAGACGGTCGTCGGATTGAACGGGCACGTGCTCGGAACGCATCTGGGCGGCTTCACTCCGTTCAACTATGAGGTGACGGACCTTCTCCGTGATGGCTTCAACTCATTGATTGCCAAGGTGGACAACAAGCGCATGCTCGATGCTGTGCCGACGGTGAACTCCGACTGGTGGAACTATGGCGGGATCACGCGCAGCGTGTATCTGGTGTGTGTGCCGGAGACTTTCATCCGTGACTACAGCGTGCAGCTGAAG
Organism: Candidatus Cryptobacteroides sp.; assembly: GCA_045597895.1. Classification (GTDB taxonomy): domain Bacteria; phylum Bacteroidota; class Bacteroidia; order Bacteroidales; family UBA932; genus Cryptobacteroides. The sequence goes on from JAZLLA010000037.1 coordinate 81,386, forward strand.
CGTGGAACCACAGATACTTTGGAAGGCTGGGTACAGCTGGACGGAAGCAGGGTGGAGCAGGATGTGAAGGTGGAGATTCCTGAGGCGGGGGTTGTGATCCCTGCCCGTACGGATGCCTCCGGAAAGGCTTCGTTCGAGTTCAAGGCGGTGAAGAGGAAGAAGGCTCTGCTTTCTCTGTGGTCGCCGGAGTCGCCGAAACTGTACGATGTGGTGATAAGTTCGGAGACGGATTCCGTGCATGACAGGATAGGTTTCCGTACAGTGGAGACGCGCGGGACGCAGATCCTTCTGAACGGCGAACCGGTTTTCTGCAAGGGAATCTCGATACACGAGGAGGTCCTGGGCACTCCGGGAGGCCGCGGCTGTGGAGAGGCCAACGCCAGGGAGATCCTGGGGCTGGCCAAGGAACTGGGGTGCAACTTCGTGCGCCTCGCCCACTATCCTCACGATGAGGCCATGGTGCGCGTGGCCGATGAACTGGGAATAATGGTATGGGATGAAATACCTGTCTACTGGACGATCCAGTTCGATAATCCTTCGACTTATGCCAATGCCGAGCGCCAGCTGACCGACATGGTCGCCCGCGACCGCAACAGGGCCAGCGTCATCATCTGGTCCGTGGCCAATGAAACCCCGCAGGGCCCTGCAAGGCTTGATTTCCTAACCCGTCTGATATCGAAGGCCCGCGCGCTTGACTCCACGAGACTGGTCAGCTCCGCAATGGAGAAGGACTATATTGACGCCACGCATTGTACCTTGAAGGACGACCTTATGGGTGTGGCGGACCTTCTGAGCTTCAACCAGTATGTCGGCTGGTATGACGGCGACAGCGACAAGTGCGACCGCGTGGAGTGGGTCTTCTCCGTGGAGAAACCGGTATTCATTTCAGAATGGGGCGGCGGAGCCCTCTACGGCCGTCACGGCGATAGGACCGAGCGCTTCACGGAGGAGTATCAGGCCTATCTGTACGAGAAAAACGTGCAGATGCTTGACCGCATACCCGGCCTTGCCGGCACCACCCCTTGGGTGCTGAAGGATTTCCGTTCTCCGAAAAGGATGCTCGACGGAGTCCAGGACGACTATAACCGGAAGGGCGTAGTCAGCCCGCTCGGTGAAAAGAAACAGGCGTTCTACGTCCTTCAGCGCTGGTATCAGTCGAAATAGCCGTACGGACGATCCAGTCTTTTCCGGCCCGTTTCCATCCTGATGCAGGAACTCAGGAACCGCTTCCTTGAGAGTTTGTTCAGGTTTTCTCGGGATTGTGTATATTCTTTTCCACAGAATGGCTCTCGGGTGCTCCAGGGCCATTCTGTGGCTGAAAATCTATCCGATTTGCTACATTTCCTGGCACAGAATGTGTTTCAGGACCTTGAGAGCCATTCTGTGGCTGATGCTAATTAGCACAGTGGCTTTGATTGTCTCTGGCATATAAACTCGCCCGGATGCTTCATCTGATGTTTATGTCGAGATATTTAGGAATGATGAAAAAATAAGTTGGTAAAGATTTATGAGGGATTGTTTATGGATTTTGAATATGGAATGAAGGAACGTAGCGGGCTACGTGACTGAATGACATGTTCAAAAGACAAAACAAGAACCATAAAGATTA
>JAZLLA010000038.1:0-75675 GCA_045597895.1 Candidatus Cryptobacteroides sp.
TATGAAAAACTTCTCCGGGGAAGGCCGCGCGGCCAGGGGCGGAACGCCCCTTTGAGCGCAGCATATATCTACTAATTACAACGTTGAATCGAAGTGATGATTATTCTTGATAAAATTTGGAAGATCCATAAGAATAGATACCAATTCTTTCTCGTTCACGAACTTGTCCATCCAGTTGAAAAGGAGCTGGCGCCCTCCCAGATGGTACTTTTCGACGATTTTCGATGCTGGCACGTGCCCTTGCACATACTCGGATACTATCTGCATCCTGTCCTCATCGGTAAACTTGAACTTGCCAGTTGGTACTTCTACCACTTCGTAGCGCCTTTCATCTTGGATCCAACGACGCTCTCTTTGCATTCTTTCTTCCATTGTTACTATACGTTTTTGTCCTCGTATAGTGACAACTTTTCTCAGTTTAAGTCAGTGTGAAGATTCATCCGGAGTTCTTGAAAGACACTGAGAGCCAAAATGTCCCTCACGAAAATCCACGTTTAGCCGCAATATTGGATATGATTTCTGCGGACAAGACGATTACTCGAGAGCAAAGGCCTCATTATCCACTTTCTGGCCTCAAGAATCAATTGCCCTACACAATAGTTGTACACTTCTTTTCTGAATTCACTCTTGGATTCAGTGCCAACGGCACCGAACCTTTCGTTCATCATCTCATCCACTCAATGCCAAGCATGATTGTGCGAGGGCGCAGATTGATATACTCTATGGAGTTCATCAGAGGAGAGACTGATGTGTTCTGGAACTCCGTCGCATTCATGAGATTGGAGCCTGTCAGGAACAGTTTGAAAGACTTCGAGAACTCACATGAGAAGGTGGCTCCAATAAGAAACAGTTCACTGGAGCTGCCTCCTTTGTTGAAATAGTAATCTCCTGTAGCCTTGAGAGAGTGTTTCTTGGAAATCCTGAATGTGATATCGGAAGAGTCGTGAAATAATGAACTGCTAGTTGACGGCACATTATCCATTACGACTCTGTTTGAATGATAATTTGCATCGCTCTGCAGATATAGCCATCTTAATGGACTGACAGTGAAACCTAGGGATGCATCGACAATGCTTCCGCCATAATCGTAGTTCACATCGTTCTGCATCATGAACGCTTCATAATGTCTGAATGATATCTTGGACTTAATCTTTGCATCAAGGCTGAAAATGCTTTTAGACACATAGAATGCCGGTCCGTAACTGCTCTGGTTGACAAATGAATTATCGTCGCTGGAGAACACGTAGCCGTCAGCCAACCATCTTTCTGGCAAAGGCATCTTCTGGCGTGAAATGTTGAAAGAAAATTCTGCGAGCACCTGTTTGATTGGGTGCTCGTACCGCAAGGCGGCTTGAGCATTGGTGGAAGGTTGAATTGAAGGACGGGAAAGACCTTTATGCAGCGAGTTGTATCCAGTAATTACATAACCATTTGTGAACTTTGTTTCGGTCGGAGCGGTGTCCATCACAGTCACTCTGGCATTTGTGGTCCAGTATCCGCTCTCATATTCCCCGCTCCAGTAAAGCATTGGCGACAGGCGTATGTATTTCTCCGGATTATCTGCCCCATGGAAATCGTAGTATCTGAGCATCCCTTTGGCAATCATCGTGCTTCTCAGCCTTTTGTAGTTGTATAGAACGCCCAGGGAGAGTTCAGGGGTGACACTTGTCAGGCTGATGTCGTTGTCCAGTGAATAATCGGTCTTTTGAGGCAAGTCACCTGTGGCTTTGCCTCTCAAACTGCCCGAATATACAGTAATCGTGGGCGTCAGGCCGAACTGGAAGTTTCTTATTCCTCTGGAAAAACCCCTCAATGATATCTTGTTCCACAATGCTTTCCTGTCATACGTTTGGGAGAGATCCCCCCATGAAGATGAATAGATTCCGCTATCCTCGGAATATTGAGTGTATATCTGACCTGACAGGTACCTGGCATTTCTGCCCGCTAGGGCAAACTTAATAGTATTGCTAAACTCAATATTGTCGACGGACATATCTTCGTCAAGAGAACGCGAGCCTGACATCGCTGAACTGCTTCCATCCTTGGAGATGCAGAATCCCAGATCATCACGGAAATAGCCCTTCTCCTTGTTCGCCTCGAAGTCCAGTCCTCCGGCAAGTGTCCTGCCATGGTCAGTCCTGTTCACATTCTCCGTCATTTCCATCTCCGGAAACGAATATTTGACCGAATGTCCGGTCATAGCTCTGACATTATCTTTGGAATAGTTGAAATGAGCGCCTAGTACGATATCTTCTCCTACTGTAATCTTGTCCTTGGTCTTGAATGCCTGTGAATTGTTGAATATGGCAAGTGACCTGTCAATCTCGGAGACGCCTATCGATGGAGAAAAGAACGGTGACATTCTGAAATGGTCATCGGCGCCTTCCGGGGCAGCTGACACGTTTTCCGGACCTGATTCATTCATGTTCCCGGAAGCATCCAGGTCAAGGACGTTCATGGACGAGAGCCGGCCGGTTATCTTTATGGCAGAGCCTGAGAACCGATATGAACCCCTTTCTCCATCGTATCCCACCTGGCCGGAGGCCTCGTACATCATACTTTTGCGGGCAGAATCGGTAAGTTCAACATTCATGGCAGCTGTTTCTGAACGGACAGACTTCCGCAATGCCTTTACTGGCTGATGGTTCTCATAAATGCTGACTGACTTGACAGAGTTCACATCCATATGCTTTGTCGCCAGAGAGTGGTCATTGTCCAGCACATTCTTTCCATCTATGTACAGTCTGTTCAATTTCTTTCCCTGATAGGTCACAGCCCCGGCGCTTGATATCTCCACACCAGGAAGACGGACTAGCATGTCACCCAGCACGCGGTCCTCCCGAGTCTTCACCCTGGCTGCATCATAAGTGATGGTGTCACCTATGACCTCAACTGCCGATGATGTGACCTTCGAAGCGGTCAGGGATTCTTTCGACTCCTCCATCATAATCCTGAGGCTCTCCTTGAAAGGTGGCTCCAGACGCACTTTCTTATAGCCCAGCAAGGATGCTTCGAGAGATGAAACACCGCTGGCGGAAAGGGAGAATCTTCCGTCCCTGTCCGTTACGCTGTAGACCACTGTCTTACCGTCCACTGACTTCGCAATCACGATGACGCCTTGAAGAGCCCCGTCCTTGTCATGGACATCCCCGCTGATGGTTTTGATCTGAGCAAGTGATATGAACGGGAGCGTCAAAGGGAGTAGAAGCAATGACAGAAACTTCACCAGTCCTGAATCAATGCAGTTCGATAGTGTCATACTTGTATTCCCTGTCCTTGTATTTGGCATACCTTGCATACTCGATATACCACCCTGTCTTTTCTGACAGATGATGGTACATATATACAAAAGGCTTATGCAGTATCTCAGTTCTGGCCTTGTTCATATCATTGCGGCTTACCTTCTTGTAATTGTACTTGCAGAAGAGAATAGGTTCTTCATTTCCGTCATAACTCTTGAAGGTGAACCTGTACTGTTCAGCCTTGTCGTACACGGATATTATCAAGCCAGGAAGTCCATTGAACAGCCATGGACCGTAAGGTAAAGGAATGTCCTGCGTAAACCAGGCATAATAATGGCGGCCTCTGAAATCACACTCCGCAAGGCTGCAGTCATAACCGTCTATCTGCTTCTCTTCTTCAGTGAATTTCCATTCAATCCGAGGGGAAGGCTCTTCGTAGATTAAGTCATCCTGAGCGACTCTTGAAGTAACTGTCACTGTCCTGTCCTTGAGGTTCTCTATTACAACGTCATTGAAGAAAAGATGATGTTCCTTTTCGTCTTGGATATACCTTATGGCCAATTTGCCTTCGGCTTTTGCCTTGTCATACAGGAATCTCTGCTGCGGCTGGAATTTCGTATAATCAGTGCCGATCAGTTTGACATAATCCTGCTCAAACCTGTCATTGTCGAGTGAATCAAGGCAGATATCGACGTTGTATATCAACCTTACACGTGATGAATCCAGAACCTCATATCCGTATGCTTTCTGGAATTCCAGAAACAGTAATTGTTCATCACCTTTTACAGGATATGCTTTGAGACAAAAGTCTTGGGCCGACGCCTCAACGTAGCCGCATAAGATGAGCATCAAAATTAATAAAGTCCGTTTACATTTCATAGCATCTTAATCTGTTGATTCCTCCTGATGATTCCCACTCAGGAAAACTATTTTCCACAAAACATTGTACTCGTGAGAAGTATGCCTCAATTCTAGCATCTCTATCATTCCCGGTTTTTTCGCCGCTATTAAGATATATTATTTCGGTTTCGTCACCTTCAGCCATCATCATTGGACAGAAGTTGGCAATGAGAATAATTAAAATCTTTTTCATGTCTTTTTTGTCTGTTTTCAATAAATATGGAGTTATGATACAATAAATACAAAAAAAAGACTCTCATATAGAAAAGCCGTCTTATAATATATTGGGTATCAATGGGCTGTCCTTCCCGTTTTTGTAATAATCGCCAAAACTATTTTACATTATCATACTATTTAGTATAATGACTAAGAATTTAATAACTAAGCTATTATCGCATACCACTTCCTATCCCGAATATTAGAGTTCGTTATCATATTCTGCCAGCTTTTCTTTAAGAATCAAATTGATATTGGACGTGTAGCTCTTCTGACCAAGCTTCTTTCGAATCTTGCTGCTGAAATTGTAATAAGACTGATCCGACATCTCCAGATAGGATGCAATTTCATTCCCGCGAAGACCTATACAATATAGGCAGCAGCAACCGGCTTCCCTTTCGGTCAAGCCAATGTCATTAAGGTATTTCACGAACATCGGATGAGCGATAGCAAATGATGCAGTCATTGAGTTAAGGAATTCTTTTCGGTTTGCAAGTAAAACTTTTAAATCATTATTTCCATCCTGTGTACTTGTCTCGGATATTTGATGCGCGACATATTTGTTGAGAATATCCAGCCTGATATCCACTTGCTGGCGAATATCCTTGCTCACAACGTTTTCTGAAAGAAGACGTTTCAACTGTGATATCTCCTGTTTTGCCTGTTTAATCTGCTCGGAATACAATATCGCCTCGGATTCAAAGGCTTTATTCTCCCGCTGTAATTCGGCAGAATGGTTACGCTCCTGATCCAGCTTGATTTTCACTATATATGCTGCAGAAATAGCCAGAAGCAAAAAGAACATAAGAACAGTCCTCTGATGTCTGTTTTTGAGAATGGCAAGTTGATGCTCAAACTCTTCATTTGCCGAAGCAGCTGAACTGCGCATAATCTTCAAGTCAGTTGAATCTTTTGTGCTGACATATTTATCAAGCAGGTGGAAAGCATCTTCAAATTCCCCGGTTTTTGAACAGAGTCCAGACTTCACAAAGTAATAGAAAGGGGCCGATAAATCTGCAGAAACATCACTCTCATAATTGTCGAGCGCAGTCGCTGCGGATTCCATATCATCGTACTTAATGTAAAGGTATGCTATGCTCAACCACAATTTAGCCGGAACGGAAGAAAGGCGATCAACTTGTCCCTTTATAGTCTCAAGGGTTACATCTCCACTCTCCAAGTCATGAATGAGCTGAGCAGCAATGAAATTGTTGCTCTGTCGTTCATTCATCAGTGGCTGAAGTAAGAGAAGCTCTTCAATCAACAACTCTTCTCTCTCATGTTCTTGAAGGGAATTCAGACAAGAACATTCATCTATCAGAGCATTGATATATCGTGATGTGTCGCCTGCGGATAGAAAGCACTCCGCTGCCTTATGTGCTTCAACACTTGCATTTTGAATATCGAACAGACTCCAATGAAGATTCTGCAGCCCCATATACACCCTTCCCCTCATGCGCTGATTTTCAGACTTCCTGCCATAGTGTTCCGCCCTCACATATGAATCCATGGCAGCGTCGATGTCTCCTGCATTCTGGCTGACGAGACCTTGATAATAAAAAGCCCTCATCCTATAGTCGGCATCACCATGATGAAGATAGTAGTTTACTGCATCGCGTATGACCGAGTCTGAAGCTACATCAATGTATTGCTTATCCAAAGCCATAGAATACAGGACGGCGAATCTGGCTGCTTCTTTCCTGGACATCGAAGAACGATCCAGCTCTAAAAGCGTCACATAGGCGCTGTCTGGATTTGATTCAATTATGGAGTCCACCTTGTCTAGAACAGATGTCATACTATTGCCGCAAAGGAGGAATAATGATAAAATAATGGAGAGTATCATATATGTAAAGATACCTCACTATTTTTGCTAATCCAAATTAAAACTATAACATTCTGAATTGTAATCGTCTAATAATCAGCTTAGTTCTTTCATGGACTCTCACAAAAGCAGATTGGTGGTTCATTTTAACCGCTGCCATTTCTTCGCAATAGCAATGCTGTCAGCCCGACGAAAGTCTCTCAAAAACTTTTTTTTGCAATTTTGAAAATTCTGCCGAGTAAATTGATAAGAGGAAAAAAGTCAACCAATTAAAATTAATCAGTTGGCTCTAAAAAGGTGCGGGTGAAAGGAGCACAAATAGTAAATCGAGATAAATTGAAGTAAATTGGTATAACTCTTTATATCAACACATTACAAGGATATTATTTGATTCCTATCAAAAATATTTTGTGCAAATTTTGGTTTGGTTGTGCAATTTACAAAATTTGCACAACGGGATTTGAAGCACAAAATTATGGAAAGAATCACCATTTTCGTAAGGTCCACAAAAGATGTCGGAGAGATTAAACTCAGGTTCCGCGTCATCGATGGGCGCGACGTACAGTTGTATCATAAAAGCAGCATCAAGGCGTCTCTGGAGGACTTGCAGAAGTTCACTCCTGACGGCAAGCTCAAGCCCCGGGTCAGCATCTACAATCAGAGGCTCCTGGATGACATCACCAAAGAAATAGAACTAATCCGCAAGGCCTACCTCCAGATGAAGGTCAAGGGAATGTCGATGATTTCCGAAAACCTTGAGACCCTGATTGAAGCGAAACAGCCACTTGAGAAGAAAACCGTCATCGTGGACAAGTCTCTTATTACGAAGTTCAAGCAATATGTCGATGCCGGATACCGCGACGGCATTTTCGGACTCAGCCGCTATAAGCACGATAAAGGGACCATCGGCAAATTGGAACGCTTTCTTACCGTCCACCGCAAACGCACCTGCACGTACAAGGACTTTGACGAGGTGATGCTGATGCAGTTCCGCGACTTCGTGCAGAATGAATACGAGTACGTTGAGAAATATCCGAAGATCTACGAGCACCTTCACAAACGGGACACCCCCACTGAACGCAGAAGCAACAATACCGTCGCCAACGAAATGCAGGTGCTGCGCGCATTCTTCACCGAACTGGAGGACACGGAGGAAATAAACCGCAGTCCTTTCCGCAAGATCAGCCGTGACCGCAGGGTGATTCTCACAAGGAAGAAATATGACGACCCGATTTTCCTCCGCAAGGAGGAGTTTGAGACCCTGCGCAATTTCAAGCCCGCCAAAACACTTGAGGAGACAAAGGAGGCATTCCTACTCCACTGCGCTCTCGGTTGCCGTATCGGGGATTTCCAGCGCTTTACGATGGATAATGTAGGCGTTTCTGAGGAGGGGATCCCGTACATCCATTACCTGCCGGAAAAGACCAAAGGCACCCAGAAGGACAACAGCGAAACCATTACTCCTTTGGTGCGTTATGCCTTTGATATCATCAAAAGGACGCAACTCAATCTTCCTATCCTGAAGTATCCTTCCGGCAAGAGCGGCTACAACAAGAAAATCAAGCAGCTTCTCAAGGATGCCGGCATCGACCGCAAGGTGACGGAGTTCGGTGAAGTGGAGGGCGGCAACAAGTATATTCCTCTTTACGAGACTTCAAGCAGCAAACTCGCCCGCTCCACCCACGTCGATATGATGGCCAAGGTACAGATTAATATGTACGCTGCCGGCCTTCACCGCCGAGGCAGCAGTGCGGTCACCCACTACACAATGCTCGAACTCGCCGACCGCTTCAAGCTGATGAACCTCGCCTTCGACCAGGAAGATTACAGGGTGGATAAGAATTTGGAGGTGATTGATTGGCCGATGAAGAAAGATTGCTAAATTTGCTTTCTAAATATGACTTATATGAATAAGACATTCAATTTATTCTGCGATGAAAGCACACATTTACCTAATGATGGGCATCCCTACATGATTCTAGCATACGTTAGCATCGCTGCCAACCAAATTAAAATTGCGAAAGAACAGATAAAAGCCATAAAAGAAAAACATCAATTTAAAGGGGAGTTAAAGTGGACAAATGTCCATGAAGCCACACTTCCTATGTATATGGAATTGATAGATTATTTCTTTATGACAGATTTACAGTTTAGGGCTGTAGTCGTTGACAAAAGCCAGATTGATGAGACCAGACAAGATTATACATTCAGTGATTTTTATTTCAGAATGTACTATCAGCTTTTGCACCATAAGACTGATTTAGAGAACAATTACAATGTATATATTGACATAAAAGACTCTTGCAGCAATGAAAAATTGCGCCGTCTTGAAGAAATACTCAAATGGAATACTGCAATTCGAAGATTTCAATTTATTAAATCAACGGAGAGTTATTTCCTTCAAATGGCTGATGTAATTATGGGGGCGATAAATTACAATCTTCGTGTTGAGAAAGGGGAAATTGAAGGAAAAGTAATTGCCAAAAGAAAAATCGTAGACAAAATCAAGTCGCACAATCCATATATTTCGTTATCTAGCAGCACCCCCTTATCAAACAAAAAGTTTAACCTTTTTTTTATCACGTTGAAATAGATACATGCCACTCAATTTAACAAAGAAATATCCGGAGTTGCTTGACATATTATCGTTATCTCCACACGATAGAAATGAGTCATTGCGTCGAATTTTCAACAGAGATATCGAAGATAATATCGGTTTCGCTTTTAGGGGGTCAAAAATATATCCCATAAAGACGGATGGAAAACCTGATATGGATCGAGAGTTTATGCATTTGACAACAGAGCGGGTGAAGGTATTAGACGAGTCAGGTAAGGCCATCACGAAAAACGAGTTTGATCTTGATCGGTCAATGAGGATACATTGGATTAGACATCATATTGAGGAGCGTTCTCCTTCAAACATCATCGTATTTAGCGTTCAAGAAAGAGATAAGGCAAAACGTCAAGATGAAATTCAGACATACATCTACGACAAGGTAGAAAAGTATGTAATTGTTCTCCGTTGCCAAAGAAAGGGCGGCTATTACCTTCTAACAGCATATCACCTCAACCGCCCATATGCGGAAAAGCAACTTCTTAAAAAGATGAAATCGAAACTAAATGATGTACAATAACAACGCAGGGCTCGGTCTTATATCTGGATAAGCCGAGCCCCGAAACTCCTTCTATTTATAGATGAGCGTTGCAAATGTACAAATAATTTTGGTATTTTGTTTACAAGCCATTAAAAAAATTAATCAACATTTTAAGATTGTTCTGCATAAAGGGTTGAAAAAGGCCAACATAGCCAAGCATAATGATTAATTAACAATTTCTGTGAGAAATAAGCTATCTGCAACAACTGTTATGTGACCGTTATGTGACTGAAGCCCCGCTTGCGATAGCTAACGTACTGATAGCCAAAATGTTCTTAAGTGACCGTTATGTGATTAAAACATATTCGGATATTATTAGGCCGATATAACTTATGTTCAAACGCGCCATAAATAAAGACGGGGAGACTGTCCACATCGACAACTACCGCACCCGTGAAGCGGCGCACGCGGACAAGCCTTTCACCGACACGAAACACATCGGGTTGAAACTCACACCGGTCATCACTGATGAAAAAGAATGTCACTTCCGCATAGAATCGCATCAAATGCGATTGAATGGGATGAAAAGAAGGCGGCCAATGCCAACTTCTGCTAAGCCGCAAAAAACATAATTTTCAAAATTCTGTCGGGCAAATGACAAAAAGAAAAAGTCAACCGATTAAAAATCAATCAGTTGACTTCTCAAAAGGTGCGGGTAGTGGGACTCGAACCCACACGCGCAGGCACAAGATCCTAAGTCTTGCTTGTCTACCAATTTCAACATACCCGCGATGAAACGTAAGCAAAGGTACAATCTTTTTTGAATCCTGCAAAGGACTTATGAGCCGGGTTGCAGGATTCAATGCTGGCTATGTCGACAAATATTGTTATATTTGTGTATCACTATAACCATTGATATGAAGAACACTTTGTTGACCATTCTTTCATCCTTCGCTCTTTCACTGGCTGCCGCCTTTAGCCTTCAAGCGCAGCCCCCTTATCTCCAGAGCCAGACCTATGATGTCGGGAAGGATTTCGGGGACTACTCGAACACTTATTTTTTCGCTGACAACCTCGCTGACGTTGAGCCGATGACCGCTACCGGGCATATCGGCTGGAAGAGATACACCCTTGATGCACGTCAGGCATTCAATACCACCGTTACGGCGATGTCGCCGCTCCAGATGCTGGATTTCCCGGCTCCGGAGTATGATAATGATCCGGCGCTCCCGTTCAGGCTTGACTTCGTCAGCCCGAACACCGTGCGCCTGCGTATATATACATCTTCTATCATCATCGATGAACCGGAGTCCGTGATGCTTGCCGAAGGCCAGCCTTCGGTGGATGGCAGCTGGACTTACCGCAAGGTGGGGGAGGAGCATCGTTGGGAAAACGCCTGCGGAGCGATAGCCTTTGCCGTGAATCCATTCCGTATTGTCCTGTACGATGCAGATGGAAAGGAAATCACCGATACCCGCACCCTCGTGGACAGTGATTCCACCCAGGTCCGCACCCAGCCGTTCCAGTTCGTCAGGAGGGCTTCCGACAACCGCCGCAGCATCGCCCCTGTCTTTGCGCTTCATCCATACGAAAGAATCGTCGGCTGCGGAGAGTCTTCGACGGCATTGAACAAGGTGGGGCAGAAACTGAACCTTTTTGTCACTGACCCGCAGAGTCCCGAGACCCCGGATATGTACAAGCCGGTGCCTTTCTTCTTCAGCAACCGCGGCTACGGTATCTTCATGCATACTTCAGCCCCTGTGACTGCTGACTTCGGGCAGTCCCACGCTCCTGCGATGAAGCTTTTCATGGAGGATGAGACGATGGACATTTTCATTTTCTTCGGTTCACCGAAGGAAATCCTCCAGTCCTATACAGACCTGACAGGGCATCCGGAACTGCCACCGCTGTGGAGCTTCGGTACTTGGATGAGCCGCATAACATATCTGTCCCAGGACGAGGCGATGGATGTGGCGGAGAATCTCAGGAAGTACAGAATACCGTCAGATGTCATCCATCTCGACACCGGCTGGTTCGCGACCGACTGGGAGTGCGACTACGAGTTCGCTCCAGACCGTTTCCCTGATGCGCAAGGGATGATAGACAAACTTCTGGACCGTGGATTCCATATCTCGCTATGGCAGCTTCCTTATTTCACTCCACATAACAAGTACTACAAGGAGCTGATAGAGAAAGGACTGTATGTGAAGAACGCCAAAGGTGGAATGCCTTTCGAGGATGCCGTTCTGGATTTCTCGAATCCTGAGACGGTCGCCTGGTATCAGGACAAACTGTCCGGACTGCTGAAGATGGGTGTAGGCGCCATCAAGGTTGATTTTGGCGAGGGAGCTCCGCTGGAAGGCTTCTATTCCTCCGGCCACAGCGGCCTTTATGAGCACAATCTCTATCCTCTCAGATACAACAAGGCCGTCTCCGACATTACCAAGGAAATCAAGGGCGAGCGCATAATGTGGGCTCGCAGCGCCTGGGCCGGCTCGCAAAGATATCCTCTGCACTGGGGCGGCGACGCGTCGAACACCGACATCGGCATGGCCGGCACGCTCCGCTGCGGCCTTTCCTTTGGCCTCAGCGGCTTCTCTTTCTGGAGCCACGATATGGGAGGCTTCGTGCAGAGCACGCCGGAGAACCTCTACCGCAGGTGGCTGCCTTTCGGCTTCCTCAGCTCGCATACCAGAGCTCACGGTGCTCCTCCGACCGAGCCTTGGCTGTACAATGAGAGTTTTACGGATGCTTTCAGGACCTCCGCAGAGTTGAAGTACAAGCTGATGCCGTATATTCTCAATGAAGCCACGGAATGCGTGGCCACAGGTCTTCCAATGGTCCGCGCCCTGCTTGTGGAGTACCCTGATGACCCGGCTGTATGGCAGATCGATGACGAGTATCTCTTCGGGACCGACATCCTCGTCGCCCCTATGATGACGGATGCAAGTGACAGATACGTATATCTTCCTGAGGGGAAGTGGGTGGATTATCAGACCCGCAAGACCTATGCTTCCGGATGGCAGAGAATCTCCCCGGGAGACATCCCGTGCGTGATTCTGGTTCGAAAAGGTGCAGTTATCCCTCACATACCTCTCGCTCAGAGCACTTCGGAAATGGACTGGACAAAGGTCTATGACGTCAGATTCTGATGAAATTTTCAACCACTTAATATTCATTGTTTTACATTAACGCTAAATGAAAAAGCTTTTACCAGTCGCCCTCATTGCCTTTTCTATGCTGATGAGCGCATGCGGTCCTAAGGATCCCGGTCTGAAGGACGCTTACAAGAACTATTTCAAGATCGGTGTAGCCGTGACGGAGCACAACGTAGCCGATTCCCTTCAGTCTGCCATTATCCTGAAGGAGTACAACAGCATCACTGCTGAGAACTGCATGAAACCAGGTGAGATCCATCCGGCCCCTGGTGTCTGGAATTTCGAGAAGGCCGACGCCATCGCAGATTTCTGCCGTCAGCACGGCATCCGGATGCGTGGTCACAACCTCGTATGGCACAGCCAGTTCGCTTCCTGGATGTTCAACAAGCACGATGAGAACGGCAACGAGGTGGTCGAACTCGACGAAAATGGTGATACCGTATGGGTGGAGCAGCCGGATTTCAATGCCTTCCGCGCAATGATGAGCCAGCAGGGTCAGAACTTCCAGCCAGGCGAGAGACCTCAGATCCCTATGATCAAGGTTCCTAAGATTGTCAGCGCTACCAAGGAAGAATTCTACGACTCCCTCAAGTCCCACATTTATACTGTGGTCAACCGTTACAAGGACGTAATCTACTGCTGGGATGTTGTAAACGAGGCGATGAGCGATTCCGATGACATCGACGCTTCATACGAGGACTCATTCCGCAAGTCACAGGCATATCAGCTCTGCGGTGACGAGTTCATCAAGAACGCATTCATCTGGGCCCACGAGGCCGATCCTGAGGCCGGCCTGTTCTACAATGACTACAGCGCCTGGACCCCTGCCAAGAGGACATACATCTACAATATGGTCAAGAAACTCCAGGATGAGGGCGCCCCTATCACCGGCATCGGCATGCAGGGCCACTACAATATCTTCGACAACCCTACCCTCGAGGACTTCGAGACAGCCATCAATATGTACCTCGAACTGGTCGACGACATCCAGATCACCGAGTTCGACATCCGTATCAATGAAGAGGCCGGCGGCGGTCTCGAGTTCAGCCGCGGCGAAGGCCAGCAGTACACTGAAGAGATCCAGCAGATGCAGCAGGACAAGTATGACCAGCTCTTCAAGATCCTGCGCAAGTACAAGGACAATATCTCCTGCGTGACTTTCTGGAACCTCAGCGACCGCGACTCCTGGCTCGGCGCCAACAACTTCCCGCTCCTTTACGACAGCGAGTACCAGCGCAAGCCTGTTTACTACACGGTCCGCGATTTCAATAAGAACGAATAAAAATCAACAAAGAGCCACCCCTTCCCGGGCGGCTCTTTTTAATGAAAATGCGGGAAGTGGGACTCAGAGACCTACAAAGAACCTGAAATGCCGGCAAGGAGTTGTGACAGATCCTCCTCGAACATAGCGTTCAGCTCCTTCTCGAGGGCCTCGCTCTCAGCCTCGCATTCCATCTCCAGCATGTAGTTGTCAATCTGTTCCAGCTCTTCCGCTGTCAGCTCGTCATCCTCATCATCCTCGATCTTGATTCCGGATGTCTCGATCCTGGCGCTGATCTGGTCACGGTCCCGGGCGTATTCGCGTATTGCAGCTTCTGCGCCTTTCTTGAAGATGTTCTTGATGGAAGTGGCGAGATTGACCTGCATGGTGTCGACCATCGGGGTGAACAGAGGTATGGAGGTGGATCTGTATTTCGCCCTGCCCAGACGGAAGTTCCACTTGTCGAAATTACCCTTCAGGTTGATTCCGAACTTGAACGGGATAGGGGACTTGATGACTGAGATGTGATACTTGAAATTCGTGTCGAAGCCCTGCTGCCCACTGAGACCCAGGGTGTAGCGGTCTATTCCAAGGATGAACGGGAATATCTCCAGGGTGTTGTTGGAGATAAGTCCGCTGACGGACATATCGTCAATATGACCCACCTTCGAGTCCTTGAACATCAGCAGGCGTGCAATCTTCCGCAGGTCGCCCGTGTCGGTGAGCTCAAGCCCTGAGCCGCTTATCTTGGCGATTCCATTGATGGTAGGAATCAGGATGTTCATATTGGTGTCAAGCTGGGTTGTGGCAGCCAGCTCGCAGTCGAGATTGCCCTTGAATGACTTGAGCATAGGTACCAGGCTGTCGATGGCCGGCACGACTTCGATCAGATGGTCGGCGGTGATGGCGTCCAGGCGGACATTGAAGCCGGCATTGATGTCGGACTTGGTCACAGTGGAGTAGAACGCATCGAGGGCGAGATTCCCGAGAGGGGAGGCAGCGGCAGTGTTGGCGATCTGGAGGCAGCGCTCGCGCATCTTGATGTCTGAATGGAAGCTGCTCAGCCCGATGCTTGAATAGCGTACGCTGTCGAGGTCTATGGTAACGTTGGCGTTGAGGTTGCCTGGAACGACTATCAGCGAGTAGTCAAGCTGTTCTTCCGCGTTCTCGAGCGTGTCGATGATTGCGGCCTCTCCGGAGGCGCTGCCGCCGGCATTGAGTGCCGCCAGTATTTCATTGACGTTCAGCATCTTCGAATGAAGGTCGAGAACTGCGTAGAACCTTGATCGGGCGCGTCCGGTGAGCACCGGCCTCAGTCCCAGGAGGCTGCCGTTGACGGAAAGGTCGGACGAGCCGGAATTCACGTTGAGGCTGCGGATGTTCAGCCTGTCGTCGGTGAGCTCTCCGCTGAAATTGGAAATGGTATTCTGCAGAGGCAGGGCCGGGGTGGCGGCGGTTGCATAGCCGATTTTCAGATCCGCTTCCGGAATCCACTTCCTGAACAGTCCGGTAATGCCTTCGCCTATTGTGAAACTGAGGTCCTTCTTCCTGAAATCCACTTCCTTCAGATAGTCCGGAATCACGCGGCGGCTTCTGGCTGAGGTGTCACCGAAACTTCTTCTTGCAGATGAGGTGTCCCCTGGTGCACGCACGTGCTGCCTTGTCCTTGCCGCCCTTTTCTGAAGGGTCGCATCGATCTCCGTGTTTGCGATGGTGGCCTTATGAGGCCCGCTTTGCAGGAAGGCGGTCTTCTCTGTGCTGGCAAGCGAGATTGTCGGCAATGAGACTCCGTCCTTGACCGTGCTTCCGAGTGCCAGGTGGCTCGAACTGTTCCTTATGCCGAGAGCCAGTGAATCCGCTCCTCTGAGGTTCAGGCTTCCGAATGCCACATCAGCAGTGGCGGGCTGACGGTGTCCTTTGCTCGATGCGCTGAGGTTGAGGGCTTTGCCCATTATGTAGGTGGCGGCACCGGCAATGAAGCGTATGCTGTCCACGGTAGCTCCGACTCCTGCCGAGCTGCCTGTGGTGTTTATCCTGACGTCAGGATGGGATGCATAGGCGTAGAGCGTGTCGGAAGGAATGGAGAAGCGCAGCCCATCGCTGAATACATGGCCTTTCAGATGGGTCCGGTTGATTTTCTTGAGTGTCAGTTCGGAGAGCTTGAACGAGCCGTCCAGCTCTATGTCCACATCTCCCTCTGCCTGGATTCCGCTTTCAGGTGGCAGATATTTCACCAGGTCCGCGAACTGGGTGCAGGCTGTGGCGCTGACCCCGAACAGAGGGTCTCCGCCCAGCAGGTCCTCGGCGGTTCCCTTGGCGTTCAGGTCCACTCCCTTGATGGCGAAGCACAGGTCCTTCAGGTTTGCCAGAAGCTTCCCTGATGTTGTCTGTGCGTCGAGGGTGAGGTCGAATTCGCCGTCCTCCACCAGGTTGACGTATGAAATATGCGAATCCGGAATCTCCAGGGATGCGTTCATATCCGGGAGCAGCCCGCTCGCAGAGCCGAACCAGCCGTCCGCGTCCGCAGTAAGGGTCATCCTGGCATCCGTACGCAGGTCGCTCAGAAGCCCCAGGAAATGCGAGCCGTATTCGGAAATGATCTGCCCGATCGGGCAATCCACGATCTCCGCCCCGGCCTTCACGAAAGTGCTGTCTCCGGCCAGGATGGCCTTTCCCTCCACCTTCAGCGGCAGTTCAGCCACGCTCAGCACCAGCGGCTTGACATCGATCCCGGTGGCTTCGCCAATGCTGACGCCCGCCTGCGACTCGATTCTGACCGGTGCCTCCAGACGGCCGAGGAAAGTGTTCTGGAAATGGGCGTCCGCATCCAGAAGGATGCTTCCTTCCGCGTCCACCAGCCCGTCAACCAGGCTCCCGGACAGGTCAATGTCAAAGTCCCTGAACCGTAGTCCGCCGAAGAGCGTGTCCACCTGGTCGGTGTACACCAGTTCGCTGACACCGCTCAAATGCACCTTCTTCACCGAGATCGGAGGGACAGGGGAGGACGCTGTGTCCGTTTTGACGGGCAGTACTATCACGTCCCAGTTGGCGGCAGAGCTGTCGTATTTATGGGCGAAAGCCCTGAGCCCCTCCAGCTCCACTTTCTTGATATTGAGTTTCTTCTTTGTCAGGAAGGCGATGTAGTCCGCTTGTGCGTGGATTCTGCCGGCGGTGAAAAGCGTGTCCTCTATCCCGCCGCAGCCCTCTTTCAGAAGAGGAGAACTGACTCCGATACTGTCGTATGATGCGAATCTGTCGTGCGGATATGTGACCGCAATATCGTCAAGTTCCACGGAAAGGTTCGGAAAATGCCGGAGGAGCGATGTCTTGGCTCTTCCGAGATGAAGGGAACTGTCCACGAACGTCGATGCAACCTTGTCCACGATACTTGTCAGCACCTTAGGAGAAAGGCAGATGCTGACGGCGAGCACCAGCAGCACGACAAGTGCTGCCAGGGACAGTCCGAACCATTTCAGAAACTTTTTCATACAGGTGACAAATATACAAAAAATGAGGCTGACCTTTCAGTCAACCTCATTTTTTATTTTGAGTAAGGGATTACTGCTCATCCATAAGACGGAGGTGCTGTACATAGACAGCCTTCTGCATAGCCTTTCTCTTGATTTCTGAAGGCTTCTCGAAGTTCTTGCGTGAACGGAGCTCGCGGACAGCGCCGGTCTTTTCGAATTTTCTCTTGAATTTCTTGAGAGCTCTCTCGATGTTCTCGCCTTCTTTGATAGGTACTATAATCACTTTAAAATCACCTCCTTTTTCTTTAGCGGGTGCAAAGGTAACATAATTTATCCTTCTTCCAAAATTTTCTTGAATTTCTCCATACCTTTTGTCGCAACTTCCTTGATATGGGTTATCCTTCTGTCCGTCAGAGGCATGTCAGCCGGATCTATCACATATATCGGAGTGTCCGGACCGGCATACCGGTAAAGGCCGGCTGCGGGATAAACCTGCATTGAAGTACCGACTATCAGGACTATGTCAGCCTCCGACACTATTTCGATGGCTCTTTCAATCTTCGGGACAGCTTCGCCGAAGAAGACGATGTGCGGGCGCAGCTGGCTGCCGTTCGGAGCCTTGTCTCCGAGATTGACCTCGTCATAACCTATGTCGATGACCTCGCGCTCGCTGTAGCTGTCCTCATAGACTCCGTGCTCCGGACGGACCTTGGTGGCTTCGCCGTGGAGGTGGATCACCAGGGTGCTGCCGGCCTTCTCGTGGAGGTTGTCGACGTTCTGGGTGATGACTGTTACATTGAAATCGCTTTCAAGCGAGGCGATGGCCCTGTGGGCGTCGTTGGGGGCGGTGTCCTTGAGCTTGGCGCGCTGCATGTTGTAGAAATCGAGCACAAGCTTGCGGTTCCGGTACCAGCCTTCGATGGAAGCGACCTCCATCGGGTCATAATTGTCCCAGAGCCCGCCGTTGTCCCGGTAGGTGCCCAGACCGCTCTCGGCGCTGACTCCGGCGCCGGTGATGACTGCTATTTTCTTTTTCATTGGCTTAAGCCTCCTTTATTTCGAAATAGAATTTCTTGACCCAGTAGGCGAACAGAGGGTCGAGGATATGCGGCTCGTCCTTCTCATCGAAGGTGATCAGCTCCTTCTTGCACAAAGCATCCTTGAGACGGCGCACGTTCGCGGATGAGTTCAGGGCGTACTTTTCAATCACTTCGGTGGAGCTGAACTTGTTGTGCCCGTCGATCACGGCCTTCAGGAGACTGACCTGGAAAGTGGTCAGGTCGAACATCCTTGCCTTGAACTCCGGCTCGTGGACGGCGATGAGCATTGAAAGCGCATCGATCAGGATAGGCTCCATGATGTATCCCTTCGAGAGGGAGTCGCAGATGGCGATGAAGTGGTTGATATAGTATGGATGTCCGTCGAAAAGGCGGCTGACGCTGAGCAGAAGGTCACGGTCGATCACCTTTCCGTTGGTCAGAAGCCCCTTGACGATATAGTCGATCAGGTCCTTGTCCTCTATCCTGGAAAGGGATACGTGCTCCACCTGGCGGTAGAAGAAACGGACGTGCTCGAATATCTGCTTCATTGCGTTCACCTGCGAACCGCAGAACACGAAGGAGCATGGCACGTTCATCGTGGCGCGTTCCTCCCTGATGACCTTTTCGAAGATCTTGCATATCTTCTCTCCGTTTTCAGTCATGAAGATGTTCTGGAACTCGTTGATGATCACGAACACCTGCGTCTTGTACTCCACGGCCAGACGGTATGGAAGGGAGAGCATGCTGCTGATGTCATTGTCATCTATATCCCAGTTCAAGGAGATTATCTCGTCATTCTCGGAATAGGCTTCGCGGTCGAAGACGAAATGGGTGTTCATCAGAAGCCTTCCCACGAGGTCTGCATACTCGTCCGGAGTGGTGGCCACCATCCTGATTACGGAGTCTCCGAACTTCTTCATGAATCCGCTGATGCTGCGGACGTTGGTGAGGTCCATCTCCGAGGTGAAGAAGCTCTTTCCCTGGATCCTCATGTTGAAGGCGGCCTGCTGGATGGTCGAGGTTATTCCGCTCTTGGGCGGCTCGTACATAGTTACGTTCTCTGCGGCCAGCATAAGGTTGCTGAGTATGGTGACATCGGTCTTTCTTCCGATGAAGTTCTTCCCGGTGACGAATTTCTTATAGACGAAGGTATGTTCCATGCAGTTAACAATTCTGTTTCCTATGCAAAAGTAGTAAAATATTTTGCAGAATGGAACAAAATGGTTAATTTTGCAGTCCTAAATTTTGATATGACCGTTAAGCCATTGATAAAGAGCCGCTTCAGGAGCGGACGCTTACGGTTGGAACTTTTTAATAAGTTTGTATAATGTACGCAATCGTTGACATTGCAGGCCAGCAGTTCAAAGTTGAAGCTGGCAATGAAATCTTCGTAAACCGCCTCGCGGCTGCGAATGGTGCTGATGTAGAGTTCAACAAGGTGCTTCTCGTCGCTGACGGTGCAGCAGTAAAGGTTGGAACTCCTTACGTAGAGGGTGCAGTAGTAAAGGCTACTGTTATTGATGATGACGCCAAGGCTGACAAGGTACTTGTATTCAAGAAGATCCGCAGAAAGGGCTTCCAGAAGTGCAATGGCCATCGCCAGAAACTCACCAAGATCAAGATTAACGCTATCGCTTAAAACAGAACATCATTATGGCACACAAAAAAGGTCAATCAAGTTCTAAGAACGGTCGTGAGTCACAGAGCAAGCGTCTCGGACTCAAGAAATTTGGTGGTGAAGTCGTAAAGGCTGGAAATATCATCGTACGTCAGAGAGGAACTGTCCACAATCCTGACAGAAACGTCGGAATGGGCAAGGACCACACTCTCTATGCTCTTGTTGATGGAACCGTTAAGTTCACCAAGAAGAAAGCTGACAAATCCTACGTATCGGTAATCCCGTTTGAGAACTAATCTCGGAGGGAACGCACACGAAAATAGAGGACTGCACTTCGAGAAAGAGTGTAAGTCCTCTTTTGTTTTGAATCAAACAATAGAATAGTATATGTTAACATTGAAAATGCTTCGCGACGATCCTGAATTCGTGATCCGCAAGCTTGCTGTAAAGAATTTTGACGCACGTGAAATCGTAGAGAGACTCCTTGACATCGACACTCAGAGACGTGCCCTTCAGACTGAGAACGACGCCCTTGTCGCCCAGCAGAAGGTGAAAGCCGGTGAAATCGGAGGATATATGAAGCAGGGGCTCAA
Organism: Candidatus Cryptobacteroides sp.; assembly: GCA_045597895.1. Taxonomy (GTDB): domain Bacteria; phylum Bacteroidota; class Bacteroidia; order Bacteroidales; family UBA932; genus Cryptobacteroides. The sequence continues at coordinate 20,419 of JAZLLA010000038.1, forward strand.
GGACAAGGCCGAGGAGGTCAAGGCTGTCGTCGCCCAGATGAAGGCCAAGTCTTCAGAGCTTCTCGCCAAGTATGACGAACTCTCTGCCGAGTTCGACGCTAAGATCGTCCTTCTCCCGAACATCCCTTGTGACCTCGTTCCTGAGGGAAAGACCGCTGCCGACAACCTCGTCGTAAAGATGGGCGGCCCGGACGTGAAGCTTCCTGAGAACGCACTCCCTCACTGGGATCTCTGCAAGAAATATGACATCATCGACTTCGACCTCGGTGTGAAGATTACCGGAGCCGGATTCCCTGTATATAAAGGAAAGGGCGCAAAGCTTCAGAGAGCCTTGATCAACTTCTTCCTTGACTGCAACACAGCCGACGGCTACAAGGAGGTTGAACCTCCTGTAATGGTGAACTCCGCTTCAGGTTTCGGTACCGGCCAGCTTCCTGACAAGGAAGGTCAGATGTACCATGCGAACCTTGACGACTTCTATATGGTTCCTACCGCAGAGGTGCCTGTGACCAACATCTTCCGTGACGTCATCCTTCAGAACAATGAAGTCCCTCAGGCCCTTACCGCCTACACTCCTTGCTTCCGCCGCGAGGCCGGTTCCTATGGCAAGGACGTTCGCGGCCTGAACCGTCTCCATCAGTTCGACAAGGTGGAGATCGTCCGCGTAGAGAAGCCGGAGGACAGCTATGCAGCCCTCGATGCTATGGTATCCCACGGTGAGGATATCGTCAACAAGCTCGGCCTGAAGTACAGGATCCTCCGCCTCTGTGGCGGCGATATGTCCTTCACCTCCGCCATCACCTATGACTTCGAGCTCTGGAGCGCCGCTCAGGAGCGCTGGCTCGAGATCTCTTCAGTCTCCAACTTCGAGACCTACCAGGCCAACCGCCTGCATCTGCGCTACCGCGACGAGAACGGCAAGACCCAGCTCTGCCACACCCTGAACGGAAGTTCGCTCGCCCTTCCACGCGTCGTGGCCGCTCTCCTCGAGGACAATCAGACCGAAGACGGAATCATCATCCCTGAGGTTCTCCGTCCATACACAGGATTCGACAAGATTGACTAAGGACAGAATAATATTAGGAATCGATCCCGGAACCAACATACTTGGTTTCGGGGTCATTTCCATTGATGAGAAGGGTCCCCACTACGTCACGATGGGGGTCTTCGACCTCAGGAAGATCGCCGATCCCTTCGAGAAGCTGGCGAACATCAATGCCGGCGTGAAGGAGCTCATCGCGGAGTATTCTCCGACCGACCTCGCCGTCGAATCCCCGTTCTACGGGAAGAACGCCCAGGTCATCCTCAAGCTGGGCCGTGCCCAGGGCGCAGCCATCATCGCTGCCACGGAGGCGGGTATCCCCGTCTCGGAGTATGCACCCAGGAAGGCCAAGATAGCCATCTGCGGCAACGGTGCGGCTTCCAAGGAGCAGGTCGAAGTGATGGTAAGGAAGACCCTGGGCATAGACATCGAGCCTAAGTACCTGGATGCCACCGATGCACTGGCCATCGCACTGTGCCACTACTACCAGCTCCGCAGCCCTCTGACCGGCGGGGCCTCGGCTTCTTCGTGGGCCAAGTTCATCGCCGCCAACCCGGACAGGGTAAAATGACGGCTGATGTACACCAAAACGAAATTTTTTTAAAAAATCTTTAAACCCGGCACATCCTTCTCTGTCTAAAAGGATGTGTTTTTTAGGTAAATAAGATTATAAACTATATGAAAAAGATTACTTCACTGCTTTTCGCCCTTGTTCTGGCCGTCCTTATGTCGGCCGCTGCATTCGCGCAGAATTCACATTCAGTTACACTGACACTCCTTGACGGAACCAACGATGAGCCGGTAGGATACGCTACCGTTTCCGTCACAGCAAAGGGCGCAACCTCACCTTCAAAGTACACCCTTACCAATGAAAAGGGATACGCAACCCTCGACGGCCTCAAGAACGGCACCTATACCTTCAAGGCAGAGATGATGGGTTACAAGCCTGTTTCCCAGGAAATCGTAATCAAGGACGGCAACGTCGCCCTCGGTGAAATCAAGCTTGCAACCGACCAGGAGCTCCTCGACGCTGCAAGCGTTTCAGCGGTCGGCGCTCCTGTCACCATCAAGAAGGACACCATCGAATACAATGCAGCAGCATTCAAGACTACCGAGAACGACGTCCTTGAGGACCTCCTCAAGAAGCTCCCGGGAGTCGAGGTGGGCGATGACGGCTCCATCACCGTCAACGGTCAGAGCATCACCAGAGTATATATCGACGGAAAGACCTTCTTCATGGACGACCCTCAGGTCGCTACCAAGAACCTTCCTGCAAAGATCATCAACAAGGTGAAGGTTGTTGAAAAGAAGTCCGACCAGGCCGAATTCACCGGAATCGACGACGGCCAGGAGGAGACAGTCCTCGACCTCTCAGTCCAGCCTGGTATGATGAAGGGCCTTATGGGCAACATCACCGCCGGTGTCGGACACGACCTTCCTGCAAAGGGCGGCTCAGACCAGATACAGAACCTTACCCAGAACTATGATGACTTCCGTTTCCAGGACAATCTTTTCATCGGTCGTTTCACCGAAGACACTCAGATCGCCATCCTCGGTAACGCCAACAACGCCAATGCAATGGGCTTCGGCGGCGGTGGCGGCATGGGCGGCGGCATGATGGGCGGCATGATGGGCGGAATGGGCCTCAGCGGCGGCGGTATGGGCGGCATGATGGGCGGTGGCATGATGGGCGGTGGTGTCACCACATCCTACATGCTTGGCGGAAACCTCGGCGGCAACTTCTTCGACGACAGGATGGAGGCTTCCGGAAACTACATGTACAACCATAGCGACACTGAAGGAAAGAGCAACCAGTACCAGAGGAACTACCTTCCTGACTACGACCTTGTAAAGACCACCGACAGCTTCAATACCAGCAGGAACAACGGTCACAGCGTAGGCCTCCGTATCGAGCATGAGTTCTCCAAGAACACTTCCATCATCTTCCAGCCTCAGCTCAGCTTCAACTACGGCAGCAGCTCTTCTCTCTCACTCTTCGACACAAAGACCGACAGACTCAACGGAGGTCCTCTCGAGAATACCAATGACGGTTTCAATGGCTCTACCAGCGATACGAAGAGCGTAAGCACCTCAGGTATGTTCATGTACCGCCAGAGGATTGTCATTCCTGGACGTACCCTTACTGTACGCCTGCGCTACAACCTCAGCAACAACAAGTCCGACGGACTGAACCAGTCCCTGACCAACACATATGTCGGTGGCAGCTCCTTCCAGCAGATCGTCAACCAGCGCAATATCCAGGACAGCAAGACCTACTCCATCAATGCTAACGCTACATACACCGAGCCTCTCGGAAACCACTTCTATGTAGAGGCCAACTACTCCTACGGCTGGAATCTCCAGGACTCCAACAAGAAGACCTTCGAGGTGATGCCTGTAGACTGGACCTATGACAGCGACAGCCACGCATACAATCCTAACAACCTGAAGGAAAGCGAAGTGCCTGATTATTCCAACCGAATCATCAACGAGTCCTTCAACCAGTCCATCGGTTTGAACATGCTCTATCAGGGTGACAATCTCCGCGCCCAGGTCGGTGCCAGCCTCCGTCCTCAGAAGACCCACAACGTGACTGACCAGCCTTCATACAAGATCGATACTACTTTCACAGTTTACAACTGGGCTCCTCAGGCACAGATCATCTGGGATGCAACTGACAACTTGAACCTCCGCCTTAACTACCGCGGTAACTCCAGCCAGCCTTCCATCTCACAGTTGATGCCTGTCCCTGACAACTCCAACCCTCTGAGAGTGTCGCTCGGTAACCCTTCACTGGCACCTTACTTCTCACATAACCTGAACGGAGACTTCCGTTTCAACAACCGTCAGAAGTTCTCTTCAGTGAACATCCGATTCGGCGCCGGCCTTACCCAGGACCCTATCGTGAACGCCATCATCACCACCAACGGTGTGCAGCACACACTGCCGTTCAACGGACCTGACTCCTGGAATGGAAACATCAACGTGATGACCAACAATCCGATCTTCACTTCAGCTCTCACACTGTCCACCAACACCAGTGCAAGCACCAGCAGATCCAACTCCTATACCGGTCTGAACATTGACATCACCAAGTACTACAAGGACGGCAACGCCAGCAACTTCAACTATCCTAAGTTCCTTGCTGACTACGACGATATCGCCAACTCAAAGGATTTCGCGCTGAACTCCACCCAGACCTTCAACGCCACCGAGCGCCTCACCCTCACCTACAGGGCTGAAGACTTCGACATCAGGATCGGCGGTAGCACCAGATATCAGAGAACCTGGTACTCCATCGGCGACAAGTCCACAACCAATACTTTCAGGAACAATGTCAACGCTGAGTTCACCTGGAACTGGGACCTCACCGGCCTGACCTTCGACACCGACTTCCGTTACAACTGGTACAACGGTTTCGACAACCAGACACCGGAGTTCCTCTGGAACATGGAGATTGAGAAGCTTGTCTTCAACCAGAAGGCCACCATCGCGCTCCGCGCATACGATATCCTCGGCCAGACCAAGAACTTCTCAGTAACTGACAGCAACGACTACCATACTGAGACCCTCAGCAACTCACTCGGACGCTACATCATCGTTTCCTTCTCCTGGCGCTTCGGCTCCTTCGGCAACAGAGGTGGAATGGGTGGCATGGGCGGCGGCCGCGGAGGCCGTGGACGTGGCGGAATGGGCGGCGGAATGCCGATGATGTTCTAAGAAAACCGTTTCCCAAAACAATACAATTAAGCGATCAGCTTCCCGGCGGCCTTCCAGGTCGCCGGTTTTCTTATATTATTTCCTATATTTGTGAAGATAAAACCCAGATACAATGGATAAAAGACAGAAAAGGACAATGGGCGCGCTGATGCTCGTCTTTGCAGTGTTGATGAGCCTGCCATGGCTCGTACCCCATATGGGGTGGACCGCATTGTTCGGAATTGTGCCTTTGTTGTGCATGGAGAGGCTTGCCTCCGCCTGGGAGGTCAAGCGTTTCTGGCTCTGGCATTACTCCGCCTTTGTCCTTTGGAATGCGTTCACGACGTTCTGGGTGTGCAACGCTACCGTTGGCGGAGGGATTTTCGCGGTGTTGGCGAATGCCCTGCAGATGTCATTGGTCTTCGGGCTGTTCCGTCTGAGCAGGAAGCGCTTCTCCGGCGTCGTCCCTTATATTTTCCTGGCAGTGGCCTGGATCGCCTGGGAGAGGGCGTACTTCGATTTCCAGATATCCTGGCCGTGGCTGGTGCTGGGCAACGCCTTCGGGCGCAGCGTCGGTCTGGTACAGTGGTACGAGTATACCGGGGCGCTGGGCGGTTCCCTCTGGATATGGGCGGCTAATCTTGGCATCTTCGGCCTGATGGTGGCATTGTCCGACGGGAGGTTCTTCAGCTGGAACGTCAAGGCGAAAAGCGCGGCTGCAGTGGGGATGGCGCTGGTCCTGTTCGCTCCTGCCGTGGTTTCGGGCATCATCTGGCACAACTACGAAGAGGTTTCTGAAGGAACTATGGATGTGCTGGTGGGACAGCCGAACTTCGATCCGTATCAGAAGTTCCAGTTCCTCAGCCAGAATCAGCAGAATGCCATCCTGGAGGATATTGTAGAGGATGAGCTTGAGAGGGAGCCCCATTCTGGACAGCTTCTGATAATGGCCCCCGAGACTTTTACAAACGATATTTATGTCGGGCAGTATGATATGAGCCCGACCTGCGTCAGAATGGCGGAGATGCTAAGGCGTCACCCCGGTACTGAACTCCTTTTCGGAGCATCCAGCAGGGAGAACATATTGGAAGGGACTCCTCAAAGTCCTAATGACTATGTCCTGAACGATGGACGGAGGGTCCGCACGCATAATTCTGCGCTGGCGCTGAAGCCGGACGGAAGTGCGGAAATCTTCCATAAGAGCAAACTTGTTGTAGGTACTGAACTGGCTCCGTTCCCGAAAGTGATCGTCCCGCTTGCAGAATGGCTGGGCACCGGCATCGGCCGCTGTGTGGGGCAGCCTGAGATTTCGCTCCTGCATTTCTTCGGTGTTCCTGTGGGCTGCGCCGTCTGCTATGAGTCCGTTTACGGGGAATATTGTACCGGTTATGTAAAGAAGGGAGCGAAGTTCCTTACTGTGATAACCAACGATGCCTGGTGGGGGGACACTCCGGGATACCGCCAGCATCTTTCATATTCGGCCCTGAGGGCCATCGAACTCAGGCGCGATGTGGCCCGCTGCGCGAATACTGGCATCTCCTGCTTCATCGACCAGAAGGGCCGTATCGTAAAGGAGAGCCGCTGGTGGGAGAGGGAAGTGCTGAGAGGGACTGTCAATCTCAATTCCGAAGAGACCTTCTTCGTACGCCACGGTGATTTCATCGGCCGTGTATGCACTTTCGTGTTCCTGCTGCTCCTGCTCAGCCTCATTGTCCGTTTCATAATCAGGAAGTAGATGGATATCATCGGGGAGAAGAAGGCGCTCAGACGTGAAATACGTCGAAGGAAGGCCGCGATGTCCGAGGAGGAGCGCGTGGCCGCTTCTGCGGACATTCTGGCGGCCCTGGAGGCGTTGCCGGCGTTCCGTGACGCCGGGATTGTCCTGGCTTACAGTTCCCTTCCGGACGAGGTGGGCACACTGGAGCTTCTGAAGCGTTGGGGGGAGCGCAAGGTCATTGTCCTTCCGGTCGTGGTGGGGGAGCGGCTTGAACTGAAAAAGTACGACGGAGTGCATCTGAAGACCGGTTATATGGGGATTATGGAACCGTCCGAAGACGCTGAGGCTGTCAGTCCTGCGGATATTGAACTGGCCATTGTCCCCGGGATGGCCTTCGATGATGCCGGACGCAGGCTCGGAAGGGGAGGCGGGTACTATGACCGTCTGCTGCCGATGCTGGGCTGTCCGAAGCTGGGAGTGTGCTTCAAATGCCAGAGAGTGGAGCGCGTACCGGTGGAGGAGTGTGACATCATCGTGGACTCGGTGCTTTCAGAAAGGTAAATTATTACTATCTTTGTCCTTGATAATCTCACTGCGTTATGGAAGAAGAGAACAATGTCAAGAAATCCCACTGGATTCTGAAGAATCTGCTCGGTGCAGTTGCATTTTTTGTGGGACTTGCTGTCCTTGCCAGCATATTCCTGGGCATATTCACCCGTCACGGGAAGATACTCACCGTGCCTGATATGACCAACGTCCAGGTCGCTCAGGCGAAGCATCTTGCGGACTCCGCGGGACTCAGGATCGAGATCAAGGACTCCATCTATGTCCGTGGAATGGCTAAAGGAGCCGTTTTCAGCCAGACTCCGAAGGCCGGTGCCACAGTAAAGAAGGGACGCAGGATAATGCTTACCACAAACGCCGTGGTGCCGAAGAAAGTAGTTATGCCGAACCTTGTCGGTTACTCCATGCGCCAGGCCAGGGGCGTGCTTTCCGCACGCGGTCTTCAGGTCGGAAAGCTTCTCTATGTCAATGATATAGCTACAAACAACGTTCTAGGGCAGCAGAGACGCGGAAGGGCTGTTCTTCCAGGCAGCCAAATCGACAGTGGCACCGAGATCGACCTCGTGCTGGGACTTGATCCCGCCGACAACAGGACATACGTTCCGAGAGCGATAGGGATGAAGGCTGCCAGAGCCGTTGACCTTATACACGACAACTCCCTTAATGTGAAGAGGCTTGTTTATGACGAAAGTGTCAGGACATTCACCGATTCGCTCAACGCCGTTGTCTACAGGCAGGCCCCTGTGGCGTCCCAGTCCACAATCCTTATGGGTTCGGACGTATCCCTCTATCTGACAGTTAATCCTGAACGACTCCCATAGGATGCTGGATTATCTGGATGACGGAATAGACGGACTGGACGGACAGCCGGTGGACGATGAGCAGGGAATGTTCGATCATTTCCGGCTCAATGTGGACAAAGGCCAGGAACCGATGCGCGTGGATAAGTATATGTCCACCCATATGGAGGATACCTCCCGTCATAGAATACAGTGCGCCATCAAGGAGCAGTATGTCCGTGTAAACGAACGGATTGTCAAATCCAACTATATTGTCCGCCCGGGCGACATCATCCGTTTCGTGATGCCGTACCGCAGGCGCGGCCTGGAAATCCTCCCTCAGGACATCCCTCTGACCATAGTATATGAGGATGAAGACTTCCTTCTTGTGAACAAGGCCGCCGGGATGGTAGTCCATCCTGGCCACGGTCACTTCGAGGGAACCCTTATCAATGCTCTGGCGTATCATCTGGGCATTTCCCAGGGACCCGAGGCCGAGGACGAAAGGATGGGCATCCTTGTCCACCGTATCGACAAGGATACGTCCGGGCTTCTGGTCGTCGCCAAGAATGACGAGGCTCAGCTGAACCTTGCGAACCAGTTCTTCAAGCATTCCATTGACAGACGCTACGTCGCAGTGGTATGGGGGAATCTCAAGGATGATGAAGGCACCATCGACGGCAATATCGGCCGCGACCCCAACGACCGTCTCCGTTTCCGTGTCTATGACGATCCCGAGAAGGGCAAGCACGCAGTTACCCATTACAGGGTGCTGGAGCGTTTCGGCTTTGTGACGGTGGTCGAGTGCAAGCTGGAGACCGGCCGCACCCACCAGATCAGGGTGCACATGAGCCACATAGGTCATCCTCTGTTCAATGACGAACGCTACGGCGGCTCCGAGATACGCAAGGGAACCATATACGCCAAATACAGGCAGTTCATCGAGAACTGCTTCAAGATATGCCCTCGCCAGGCGCTTCACGCAAAGACCCTGGGCTTTGTCCATCCGCGTACCGGGAAGTGGTGCCAGTTCGATTCCGCTCTGCCGGAGGATATGGTCTCGCTCATCGAAAAATGGCGTTCCTACGTGGCGGCAGGGCCTGTTCCTGAAGAATGAAAAAGGAGGGAAGCTCTACAGCTTCTCTCCTTTTTCATTGAAGAATTCATATTGCAGGACTGTAAAATCATTACACTCTTCTGTCTTGATCTTACATTTGTACTTCCTTTTCCACTTGCTGACATACGAGTTGAGCCCGCGTGTCAGATAAGCTCCCAGGATCGGGCCGGTCTTGAGGGTAAGGGACTTGTGCCCCTTCTCCTTCACCAGGTCCTCGAGGTCCTTCTCCACCTGTTCGTCGATGACCGCGCTTGATGATATCTTGCCGGTTCCGTGGCAGAGAGGACAGGTCTCCTCTGTGTTGATCTGTGTCACAGGGCGGATGCGCTGCCTTGTAATCTGCATCAGGCCGAACTTTGTGAGCGGTAGGACGTTGTGCTTGGCTCTGTCGCTTTCCATCAGCTCCTGCATGTACTTGTGGAGGTTGTTCCGGTGCTCGCCGGATTCCATGTCGATGAAGTCGACAATGATGATTCCTCCCATGTCCCTGAGTCTGAGCTGTCTGGCGATCTCTTCAGCCGCAAAACGGTTCACCTCGTAGGTGTTCTCCTCCTGATCGGTTGTCTTCGCGCGGATTCCGCTGTTGACGTCAATCACGTTGAGCGCTTCTGTCGTCTCGATCACAAGATAGGTGCCCTGTTTCATCGGGACCACTTTCCCGAACGAACTCTTTATCTGCCTGGTGACCTCAAAATGGTCAAAGATGGATTCTTTGCCTTCGTAGAGCTTTACAATCTTCTCCTGTTCCGGTGAGATCAGGGAAATATACTTCTTCGTCTCCTCGTAGACCTTGATGTCGTTGACGTGGACATTTGTGAATGAGTCATTCAGCAGGTCCCTGAGGATAGTAGTGGTTTTTGAATACTCCGTGAAGAGCAGGCTGACACCCTTGTTCTTGGCGATGTCCTTCCAGGAACTCTCCCATTTCTCTATCAGCGAGCGCAGCTCTCCGACCAGGACGGCCGCATTCTTTCCTTCGGCCGCTGTACGGATGATTGCTCCGTAGTTTTTGGGAAGTATGCTCCTGACGAGCGTCTCAAGTCGTTTCTTCTCTTCTTTCGAAACGATTTTCTGGGATATGCTTACCTTTTCTGCAAAAGGAAGCAGTACAATGTTTCGTCCTGCCAATGAAATTTCCGCGGTCAGCCGGGATCCTTTCGTGGAGATAGGTTCCTTGACTATCTGTGCGACGATCATCTGTCCCACCTTCAGTATCTCTTCGATATGGCCCTCCTTCGGGAGTGCCGGACCGATCCTGATACCCGAGTAGAGCTCGTGAAGGTCGCTGTTCTGGTTCGACTTCCTTACAAACTCGTCGAAGGAGTTGAAGTACAGTCCCAGATCCAGGTAGTGGATGAACGCTTCCTTGGCGTCTCCGATATCGACGAACGCTGCATTCAGCGCCGGCATTATCTTCTTGACCCTTCCGAGGAAAACGTCTCCGATCGAATAGGTGTGTCCCTGACTGGATTCCTTGTTCAGCTCGATCAGCCTGTGGTTTTCCATCAAGGCGATCTGAACCTCAGTCGAACCGACGTCGACTATGAGGTCTTTTTCGGATTTCTCAGTTTCCATCAGGAAATTACATTTTAAAGAACGATATAAACTAAAAGGGCTGACCCCCTTGTGGCCAGACCCTTCTCTTTTAGCAGACTGCTAAAATGGCAGACCAAGAAAAACTACTTCTTCTTGTGTCTATTCTTGCGCAGACGCTTCTTGCGCTTGTGCGTGGCCATCTTATGCCTTTTGTGTTTTTTTCCGTTTGGCATAATCTTAAAGTTTTAAAAAATTATTTCTCTTTGACTGAAGCAACAAAAACCTTTGCCGGCTTGAAAGCAGGGATATCGTGCTCAGGGATGGTCATAGTAGTCTTTTGGGTGATGTTTCTGGCTGCCTTCTGTGCTCTGTGCTTGATGATGAAGCTGCCGAATCCACGGAGATATACAGGGTTACCCTTTGAGAGTGAATCCTTGACGCAGTCCATGAAAGACTCTACAACGGTCTGGACTGCAATCTTCTCAATACCAGTTGCTTTTGCAACCTCGTTTACGATTTCTGCTTTAGTCATAATATTGTTTTTTAATAATATACGTTTTTTAAAAACGAAATGGGATGCAAAAATAGAGTTATTTTTTTAATAATCAAAATCATATATGCATTTTTCTATCAGAACATTTCTTACTTTTGCAAACGGCGGCCGGCTGGCATAGAGATTGACATATATAATGCCCGCGGCCAGGGGTGGCCGTATTATGACATTTTGTCAGTATTTCACTTTTATTCGATATCATATGGTAAACGATAAATACAATAACGAATTCCTTTTCCCTGCCGGGGCGGAAGTGAACATCATTCCAGTCATGCAGAATGACATGCCGCTGAAGATGGAAGAGGCTGACCTGCCTGACAGACTTCCGATCCTCACCCTGAGGAACGCTGTCATTTTCCCGGGCACCGTCTTCCCTGTCACCATCGGCCGCGAGAAATCCGTGACCATCATCAAGGAAGCCGAGAAGAACAACCTCTTCATAGGTGCCGTGCCTCAGCTCGACGTGAACGTGGAGGATCCCCGTCTGGAGGACCTCAGCCGTTACGGAACGGTGGTGAAGATAGTCAAGACCCTCGAGATGCCCGACGGCACCATAACCGCCATCCTCCAGGGCTTCCACAGGCTCGCCATCGACAGTGTGGTGACCTATGAGCCGTACATCGTCGCACAGGTCCACTATCTGCAGGATATTATGACCAACGAGAAGTCCCTGGACAACAAGATGATAGCCGAGTCCCTCAAGGAGAAGGCCGCCACCATCATCAAGTCCTCGTCCTTCGCGTCGAAGGAGGCTGTGGTCGCGATAAAGTCCATCGACAATTTCCAGTTCCTGGTCAATTTCATAGCCACCACCATCGAAGTCGACAACTTCACCGACAAGGCCGACCTGCTTCAGTACGATGACGTGAAGGTCCGTGCTATGAAGCTCCTCACCGTCCTCGACATACAGGCCCAGTTCCTGAAGATCAAGCAGGAGATCAACCAGAAGGCCAAGTGCGAGATCGACCAGCAGCAGCGCGAGTATTTCCTTAACAACCAGCTCCGTACCATTCAGGAGGAGCTCGGAATGGACGAAACCGGAGATTTCGAGAAGTTCCGTCAGAAGGCTGACACAAAGAACTGGAAGCCTGAGATCCGCGAGATCTTCGACAAGGAGATGGCGAAGCTCGAGAAGTACAACCCGAGCTCCCCGGACTACAGCATCCAGTACCAGTACATACAGTTCATCCTCGACCTCCCTTGGGGGGACGTGTCGGAGGACAACCTCGACCTTCAGCATGCCCAGAAGGTCCTCGACGACGACCACTTCGGCCTGGACAATGTCAAGGACCGCATAATCGAGTACCTCGCCGTCCTCAAGCTGAAGGGCAATATGAAATCGCCTATCCTCTGCCTCTACGGCCCTCCGGGAGTGGGAAAGACCAGCCTCGGCAAGTCCATCGCCAAGGCCCTCGGAAGGAAATATGTCCGCATCTCCCTCGGTGGAATGCACGACGAGGCTGAAATCAGAGGACATAGGAAAACCTACGTGGGAGCCCTTCCGGGCCGTATCCTGAACGGCATCAGCCGTGCCGGAACCTCCAACCCTGTGATAGTCCTCGACGAGATCGACAAGCTCGCCAGCGACTTCAAGGGCGATCCGTCGTCCGCTCTGCTGGAGGCCCTCGACCCTGAGCAGAACTCCACCTTCCACGACAATTATCTGGACATCGACTATGACCTTTCGAATGTCCTCTTCATAACCACCGCGAACACCACATCCACCATCCAGCCGGCCCTGCTCGACCGAATGGAGATGATCAACGTAACCGGCTACCTGGCAGAGGAGAAGCTGGAGATTGCGAAGCGCTACCTTCTTCCGAAGCAGCTCGAGGAGCACGGAATCGACAAGAAGGCCCTCAAAATCAACAAAGCCGGCCTCGAAGCTGTCATAGACAAATATACCCACGAGTCCGGTGTCCGCGGGCTTGAGAAGCAGATAGCCAAGATCGCCCGCGTGACTGCCAAGAAGATTGCGATGGAACAGGAATATCCGACGACCATCACCCCCGACCATCTGAAGGAATACCTCGGTCTGCCTACCAATTTCCATGACATGCAGAAGGGCAATGAAGCCCCGGGAGTGGTGACAGGCCTGGCTTGGACGTCAATGGGAGGAGAGATTCTGTTCGTTGAGAGCCAGGTGAGCGTGGGCAAGGGCGCTCTCACCATGACCGGAAACCTCGGTGATGTGATGAAGGAGTCCGCTACCATAGCTTACCAGTATATCAAGGCCCATCCGGAACTCGCCGGAATAACCGGGGAGGAGTTCGGAGCAAAGGACATCCACGTCCACGTGCCTGAGGGAGCTGTGCCGAAGGACGGACCTTCCGCCGGTATCACAATGGTGAGCTCTATGGTCTCCGCCCTCCGTGGCCAGAAGCTCAAGAGCGGGATCGCAATGACGGGTGAGATGACGTTGCGCGGCAGAGTGCTGCCGGTAGGCGGCATCAAGGAGAAGATCCTCGCTGCCAAGCGCGCCGGAGTCACTACCATCGTCATATCCGAGGACAACCGCAAGGATATAGAGGATATCAAGGAAATCTACGTGAAAGGCCTTGAGTTCATATATGTCAAGACTATCAACGACGTAATAGACAATATCTTCTGATGGAAGTCAAAATAGAACAGAGTTGGAAGCAAGCCCTGCAGAGTGAGTTCGACAAACCCTACTTTGCGGAGCTTGTCGGTTTTCTGCACGACGAGAAGGCTGCCGGGCAGAGGATCTTCCCTCCGGGACCCCAGATATTCCGGGCCTTCGAGCTGACCCCGCTGGACCAGGTGAAGGTCGTCATTCTGGGGCAGGACCCGTACCACGGCTACGGACAGGCGATGGGCCTGTCATTCTCCGTCCCGGACAATGTTCCGGCTCCTCCGTCGCTGAAGAACATCTTCAAGGAAATAGAATCCGACCTGGGAGTGACAATGAGCGGACGCCCGAACCTTGAGGGCTGGGCCCGCCAGGGCGTGCTCCTGCTGAACGCTGTCCTCACCGTCCGTGAAGGACAGGCCGTCTCCCACAGCGGAATAGGCTGGCAGGAGTTCACGGATTCCGTCATCCGCTGCATAAACGAGCGGTGCTCGGGGGTAGTGTTCCTCCTTTGGGGCAACTACGCCCGTGCAAAGCGCGAGCTCATCGACTGCTCCCGCCATTATGTGCTTGAGGCGGCCCACCCGTCACCTCTGGCACGCGGCGCATTCTTCGGATGCCGCCATTTCTCAAAGACAAACGCTCTGCTCCTAAGCCAGGGGAAGAGCCCTATCGACTGGCAATTATGACAACAAAAGCTTTTTTTCCGGGATCCTTCGATCCCTTCACTGCAGGTCATCTTAATATCCTCAAGCGCGCGCTGACCATGTTCGACGAAGTGATCGTCGCTGTCGGTATCAACCAGGACAAGCGCGGCTTCTTCGATATGGACCAGCGTATGGGCATCATACGCCAGGCTACAGCCGGGCTGAAGGGTGTCAGTGTGGTCAAATATGACAGCCTGACCGTGGATGCCTGCCGCGAGCTGGGCGTCAGTCACATTGTCAGGGGTGTCCGCAACATGCTCGATTTCGAGAGCGAGCGTGCCATCGCCGACGCGAACCGCCGTCTGGCCCCGGAGATTGAAACGGTGATCATACCTACGGCGCAGGAATTCGCCCACATCTCATCCTCGGCCGTCCGTGATATCCTCAAGCACAAGGGGGATACAAGCCTCTTTATGTGCGAAGGTGTCGTCCTTCCGGAAACCGAATAGCTTATGCGCCGCATTGCACTGACCCTGGTCATTGTCCTGACCGCATTGACAGCTGCCGCCCAGCAGCTGGATTCGGCATTGACCTCATCGCTGGATTCGATGCTCGACGAGTATTTCGCTGCGCTTGAGGCAGAACCGGTGAAGGTCAAGCTGGGGGAGTGTGATTTTATGCTGGAAACCTGCGCCGACTCACTTGTGAGGCAGTATGTGGCGGTCCGCATCTACGACCATTTCCTTGGCTCGAAGGTCATGGGCGACGAGTCGGTGGCCGTCCATATGGTGGATGACTGGTTCGCCCCCGGGAAGGTCAGCTTCTACAACGACATCGACCTGCTGAACGCCAAGGTTTATGCTCAGTTCCACAGGAACTCCCTGATCGGGATGAAGGCTCCCTCCCTGGTGATGCGCGATATCGACGGCACCCCGGTTCCCCTGCCTGCCGCGAATGCGGTTTCTGTCCTCTTTTTCTACGACACTTCCTGCGCGAAGTGCAAGCTGGAGGTCCTCAGGCTGCGTTCCTTGCTGGAAAATCTGGAGATGCCCCTTGATTTCTACGCCGTATATTCCGGTGCTTTCAAGGAGCAGTGGGAGGAGTTCATCGGCTCCCGCTGGAATTTCGAGTGCCCGTCAGTGCGGATGCACCATCTGTGGGACCCTGAGCTTGAATCGGATTTCCAGATGCTCTACGGGGTGCTGCAGACTCCTCAGATGCTCCTTGTGGACAGGGACGGCAGGATTGTGGGCCGAGGCCTGGACACGGACGCTCTCACTGTGCTTCTGGAAACCGTTTCCACGGAGCCTTATGAGTATGGCGATGATATGTCGCTGTCCTTCTTCGAGAGACTTTTCGAGGAGGATGTGCCGGGTGCGGCCCATCTGATCGAGACTGCGGAGTATCTCAAGGAGCAGACCCTCGCCTCGGCGGACTCCACAGTGTGCAAGCATCTGCTGGGGGATTATTTCTATTATCTTATGGATACTCCTGGCGAGGAATACAGGCTCGCAACCAGTGCGTTCATAGATGCTTTCATCTTCGGTGACCCGTCCATGTGGACATCTCCGGAGGATACCGCCATGGTCATCAGACCCGCAGAAGTGGCGAAGGACCTCCTGGGCCGCGAGCCTGTCGGCTCAAGGATACCCGATATGAAGGTCAGGGGAGTGCTGGTGAAGAAAGGTATGGCCCTGGATCTTTCGAATGTCCGCAAATATCGTTTGAGGGGGGTCAGAGGCAGGCCGGGCTATATCGTTTTCCATATACCGGGCTGTTCGACCTGTGACCTCGAGATAGAGGCTGTGAAAGGGATATTCGATATGAACCCTTCCGCGCGTGTGCTTCTCGTGAATCCGGAGGAGAACGGAACCGGACTGCTGGACACGTTCGACCTTATGGCCCTTCCGAACATTTTCGAGCTGGACCGCAAGGGAACAGTGAAGAGGAAATATATGTCTTTTCTGTAGTGGATGGGCTTGATATACAGAGATTTTTGCTATATTTGTCCAGACCAATCCTACAGTAGCCTTGAAACGTAAACGCAAAAACGCACCTGCAGTCGCCCCTGACTATCTGGACAAGCGCAGGGAGTCTCTCAAACGCACTCATAGACACGTCATTTATCTCAATGAGCCGGAAATTGCAGCCATTGAGGAGTATTGCCGTCAGTTCAAGGTATCCTCCAAGTCAGCGATGTTCCGCCAGGCCATAATGGAAAGGGTCCTTTCCGCTCTGGACGAGAACCATCCTACGCTTTTCTGATGACCACGCGTTCGATGCGCCGCGGTACTGATGTGAGTATCTCGTAAGGGATAGTGCCCAGGATGCGGGCAAGTTCGTTGACGGTCGGGTCTTCTCCGAAGATTGTAACCGTGTCTCCAGCCTGGACCGGCACTCCGGTCACGTCCAGCATGCACATATCCATACATATGTTCCCTATTGTAGGGACTCTGTGGCCGTTGATGCTGAATAAGGCGTTGCCGCGTCCCAGATGCCTGTCCAGTCCGTCGGCATAGCCCACGGGTACAGTGGCGATCGTTGTCCCTTCAGAGGCAATTTTCCCCCATCTGTTGTATCCTATGGTTCCGTCCTGTGGACCGAGAGCCTTGACCTGAAGGACCTTGACCTTCAGCGAGGCTACCGGCTTGAGCTTTACTTCCGGAAGGGCGCTGATGCCGTAGATTCCGATTCCGAGGCGTACCATATCGAACTGGTACTGTGGGAACCGCTCGATTCCTGCCGAATTCAGCACGTGGTACATCGGCTTGTAGCCGATGGCTGCTGTGATGGAGTCGGCATTGGTCCTGAACATGCGGATCTGTCCGAGGGTGAAGCTGTCCTCCTCCGGGTCCTCTGCTGCGGCCAGGTGGGAATATATTGATTTCACCTTTACATATGGGCAGTCCGCCAGGAAAGACTTCAGCTCCTCGAGCTCATTGGTCATGAATCCGAGGCGGTGCATTCCTGTGTCCAGCTTGATATGGATCGGGAAATCCTTGATTCCGCGCGCTTCCAGTACTGCGCAGAGCGCTTGGAGGGTGTAGAGGTTAGGAATGCCCGGCTCGAGGTTGCAGTCTATGATCTCGTCGAAGAAGTCGGTTCCGGCCGTCAGGACGAGGACAGGGAGGCTGATACCCGCGCGGCGCAGCTCCATTCCCTCGACGGGGAGGGCTACGGCGAGATAGTCCGCTCCGCAGTTCTGCATCATCGCGGCGAACTCGACGGCTCCGTGTCCGTAGGCGTTGGCCTTCACCAGCACGAGAAGCTTGGTGGCAGGCTCCAGAAGCGAACGGAAGTAGCGGTAGTTGTCCTGACAGGCGGGTAGATTGAGCTCAAGCCTGGAGAAATCATTCTCTGGTCGTTGCATTTCCTTTTGAAATAATGCACAAAAATAGCAAAAACGCGACTAATGACAAAATGTCATTTTGGATGATAGGTGCGGATTTTGTATTTTTGGAGTTGTAAAACAAATATTGATTCAATATGAGCATTTGGTTTATCCTTATCCTTGTGATGGTGTTCAGCTTCATCATCCAGAGAACCCTTCAGAGCAGATTCGACAAATATTCACAGATAGGTACTCCGGGAGGCCTTTCCGGAGCGGAGGTGGCGCGCAGGATGCTGGAAGAGCACGGCATACGTGACGTGAAGATATCCTGCATCCCCGGACAGCTTACCGACCATTACAATCCCGAGACCAGGACAGTGAACCTCAGCGAGGCCGTTTACGGCCAGCGCAGCATCGCCGCCGCAGCAGTCGCCGCCCACGAGTGCGGCCACGTGATCCAGCACGCCGAGGGCTATGCACCGCTCAAGCTCCGCACCGCCCTGGTACCTGCAGTCACTTTCGCGAACAAGACAGTCCAGTGGGTGCTCCTTGCGGGAGTGCTCCTTATCAATATCACCCCGTCCCTACTCTGGCTGGGAATCATCCTTTTCGCCGCCACCACGCTTTTCAGCCTGGTCACTCTCCCTGTGGAGATCAATGCCAGCCGCAGGGCCGTGGAATGGCTGCGCGGGTCGAACATCGCCAACGCTGACACCATTCCTCTGGCATCGGACGCGCTGAAGTGGGCTGCGTACACCTATGTGATTGCAGCCATAGGCTCCCTTGCCACCCTCTTGTACTATATCGCAATGGCCAGGAGGGACTAGGAGATGGAAGAGAACAAGAAACTTTATCCGTTCAAGTTCATCCCCATCGAGGATGAATATCCCTGGGGTAAGGAAGTTCATGGACTTGCTGACCTCGGATACCATGATACTCAGATACTTAATGGCTGGCTGTCCTGCAACTCCATAAACGAAGTGATGGATATGTACGTCGACCGTGTGGTGGGGGAGAATGTATTCGAATTCTTCGGACGCCAGTTCCCGGTCGGAGTGAAATACATCGACGCTGTCGGACGGATGCCGCTGATCGTGCATCCTGATGATGAGGTGGCCGGGCAGAGATACGATTTCCTCGGGAAGACCAAGCTCTGGTATGTCCTTGATGCCAGGCCGGGTGCCAGGGTTTGCATCGGTGTGAAGGAGGAGACTTCCGTCGCTGACTTCTATTCCTCCTGCGTCGACGGAAGCGCGGAGGCTCTTCTGAAGACGTTTGAACCGAAGGCGGGGGATTTCTTTGTCATTGAACCGGGCGTTCCTCATTGTGCGGCTGGTGGCGTGAAGGTCCTTGAGATCGGAGAGGCCTCTCCGCTGGATTTCTGCCTCACGAACTGGGGGGAGGAGGTTCCTGAGAACGAGTTCGACAGCAGTCTGAACATTGTCGAGGCGCTCGATTTCATTGTCCTGAAACCTTGCGGGCAGTATGTCGCGCCGGAGCAGAAGAACCGTCTGGTGAGCCGGCAGGAGTTCGTGGTTACAAGGCTCGAGCTTCCCGACCCGGTGCATATCATTGGCAATGAGGCTACAAGCTTCGCCGTTTACAACTGCGTTTCTGGCGAGGCTTCCGTTCAGGTCAAGTCCGAGAACGGTGAGGTGGAGAGCGTGATTGTCGCCCAAGGGGACACTGTGATGGTGCCGGCCGAGGTGGACGATTTCATCATTGTCCCGCGCCAGAGCGGCACCGTGCTCCTGGAGACGATGGTGGAGCGCAAGCCTGAGGACGACGGGTATATCGACCCTGAAGCGGAGCCGCAGCTCCCGGGCGAAGGGGAGGAGTTCAAATTCAATCCGGTCTATGGCAGATTCAGTAAGAATTGACAAGTACATCTGGGCCATCCGCCTGTTCAAGACCCGCAGCGAGGCTACGGAGGCCTGCAACGGCAACAAGGTCCAGCTCAACGGCGCTCCCGTCAAGCCTTCCAAGGCCGTGAAGGCGGGGGACACCATTTCCGTCAGGAAGGGCGTGGCTCTGTTCACTTACAAGGTCCTGCAGCCGGCGGAGCAGCGTATGGGCGCCGCCTTGGTCCCGAACTTTGCCGAGAACCTCACTCCGCAGGAGGAGCTAGACAAGCTCCACGCCCCGCACGAGACGTTCTTCGTCAAGCGCGACCGCGGCACCGGCCGTCCGACCAAGAAGGACCGCCGCGAGATGGACGCGCTCTGGGACGAACTTTATGACAATTGATACACTAAGACAATATGAAAGGCGTTTGCATTTTCCTTGCTGAGGGTTTCGAGGACGTTGAGGCTCTCGCTACCTGTGACGTTCTGCGTCGCGGCGGTGTCCCCGTCGAACTTATTTCCACTACTGAAGACCCGTTCGTGGTCTCTTCCCACGGCGTTGCCGTCGGGGCTGACAGCAGCTTCGACTATTTCATTCTCAATGTGGACCGTTCGTCGGCCGATGAGAAGGATGTGATGATATTCCCTGGAGGAATGCCTGGCACGAAGAACCTTGCTGCAAACGGTCCGCTGATGGAGCTTATGCAGGAGCATTATGCCCAGGGAGGGACCGTTGCCGCCATCTGCGCCGCTCCGGGGCTTGTCCTCGGCCAGCTGGATGCTGTAAAGGGAAAGACGATGACCTGTTTCGACGGCTTCGAGGAAGGACTTGTCGCCAAGGGAGCGTCATTCGTTCCGAAGCCAGCCGTCACTGACGGCCGTATCATATCCGGACGCAGCGCCGGACACGCTGTGGCCTTCGGTCTGGAAATCCTGAAAAGGATCAAGGGAGAGAGCGTTGCCGACAACGTCCGCCATGCAATGATGCTGGAGACCTGCTAGGAATGGTTCCCGAGGTGCTCCTTGATATCTTCCTGTGATATTTTGTACACTCTGGGAGTCCTTGAGCGCGGATAGCGGTCAAAGAACGGGTCCTGAGTGCTGTGCCATTGTATTCCCGTGATATCCGGACAGCGGGAGAATATACTGTGAATTTCGGATACCTTTGTACTTGCGGCCACCGTCACACACTGTGTCCCGTCCTTGAACGTGGTTATGCAGACATTGTGCTCTTTCGGTCCGCTTTTCTTTATAAGGATTTGTCCTTCCTTGGCCTTATGCCTTATGGTGATATGCCTTCCGTACCTGGCATTCAGCTGCCCCATTATGTCCCGGAAGACTTTTCCGTGAACGGAGTTGTCCTTGATGTTGTGCCAGGCGATGTAGTAGTGGATCATTTCGTGAAGCACCACGTCCTCCAGTTCTTCCTGGGGCAGATCGAAGCCCGTGCTTATTTTCATCCGGAAATCCTTGTTCCGCGACACCAGTCCGAAGATGCCCCTTTCTCCCTTGTACTCCACTTTTCCGAGGAAGGTCCTTGCCTTGGTCAGGATGATGGGGACAGGAGGGAGCTCCCCTTCAAAGCACAATGCGTTGAAGCGGTCGAAAGTGTCCCTGACGAAATCAAGTGATGCTGTCAAAGCAGTTGTCGGTTAATACGTTATGGACTATTGAATGAATTGGAAGGCATTTCCGTCGAAAAGGCCTTTGTCGGTAAGCTTCAACTGGGGAATCACTGGCAAAGCCATGAAACTCAGAGTAATGAAAGGAGCATTGAATGCGCACCCGCTCTGACGGACCGTTTGCTCCAGTTTCCTGTTGATTTCAGCGAGTTCGTCTCCTGGGAGATCGGACAGAATGCCGCCGATGGACAAAGGCAGTTCAACGGTTCCGCTGCCGTCAGTGGCGGCAATGCCTCCCTTCATCGAGATGACACGGTTGATCATATCCACGATCATTTCATCGTCAGAGCCGACGGCTATGATGTTGTGGCAGTCGTGCGCAATGGTCTGGGCGATGGCCCCATGGGCTATTTCAAACCCGCGGATGTAAGCGACCTGTGGACGTGCTCCCGGAGTATAGCGGTTGTATGCGACCAGTTTCTGGGAGTGTGAATCCTTCGGACCTGAATACATGCCAGTATAGAGCATTCCGTCATTTGCAACTATTTGAGGGATGCAGGCGGCGTCTTCGTCAGCATATTCTATGTCTTCAACACTGATAGGAACCGCCTCGCAGCGGCTGTGCCAGTCCTGAAGCTCGAATCCCTTGCTTTGTACATCATCCTGACGGACGCCGTGCAGGACTGTCGCTATGACCTCGAAGTCCGCAGAAAGGTCCGTGACTGCAATGAAATCGGCACTGTCCCCGACCTGAAGCAGTCCGCTCTTCAGCCCATAGTGTCTGACGGGGTTGAGGCAGGCCATTCTCAGCACGTCCATAACCGGGTAACCGTCCTTTATCGCACGCTTGACTATCAGATTGATGTTGCCGTTGACCAGATCGCCGGGATGGGCATCATCGGTGCAGAACATAAGCCTTTCAGGGTACTCTGCGATGAGGGGTGATAATGCTTCATAGTTCTTTGCTGCCGATCCTTCGCGTATCTGGACCTTCATACCGGAGGCAACGGCGTCCCTGGCTTCATCCAGCTGGGTGCATTCATGGTCAGTGGAGATGCCTGCAGCGGCATATCTGTTGCGGTCTTCGCCACGAAGACCAGGGGCGTGACCGTCCACGGGCTTGCCGGCCCGCCTGGCAGCTTCAATCTTTGCCATCACTTCCGGGTCACCGTTCAGAACCCCGGGATAGTTCATCATCTCGGAGAGCATGAAGATATCATCACGTTCAAGCAAGGAAGCAACGGTTTTGCTGTCCAGAATCTCTCCGCCGGTCTCAATGTCCGTTCCGCAGCTCGGAACACAGCTGGATGCTCCGAATCCGAAATAGAAATCTGTTTGCTTTGCATTGTCCAGCATCAGCTCCACGCCGGGGACACCCAGTACATTGGCAATCTCGTGAGGGTCACAGATAGCTCCGATGGTTCCGTGCCGCTTGGCAATCTGTGCGAATTCCGTCGGAAGCATCATTGAACTTTCGATATGGACGTGCGAGTCGATGAAGCCGGGCAGATAATATGGTGCGTCAGCCGGCACTTTACAAGGGGTTATAGCAGAGATGATACCGCCCTTAACAACGATCCCGGCATCGGCTACGGTGCCGTCCAGGATGTTTACGACGTGACCTTTGTATGTGTCAGCGGCACAGGATGACGGGCATATGGCGGAAAGCATGATGAAGAAATGTGATAGTTGCGTTGTTGCCACAAAATTACCCAATTCCTGCGAAAAATAAAAGGATAACCAGTTTGTCGCTACGGTCATTTTATGTATCTTCGTCAAAGATAGAAACACAAAGAATATGAAGAGAGCATTGTTATCGATTGTACTGGCATCGGTTTGTCTTTCCGCTGTCTCTGCGGCCGTTATTCCTGTAAAATCCTACCGCTATGCCGGTCCGTATCCTGTTGCCAGACCCTATATGGTGGACAGTGTCAACGTCAAGTCGGAGGCTTTCAGCCTGGCGGACATCCTGAAGTCATCTTTGACCGGGCCATGCATTAAAGATGCCTCGAGCGTGGATGCGGGCTATATGGTCGAGTCCTCCTCGGATGCTCTCAACTGGATAGGATTCTCGTTCGACAACAGCGGATATGTCACAGTGACCGTGAAAGTGGACTCCGTCGAGCACTACGAAGTGTATGTGGATGGAGTGAAGGGAGGGAACAGGTGCGGGCTTTCACCCGCAACCCATACGGTCGATATCAGATTTGTCTCGGAGGCCGGAAAGTCTGTCAGCCCTGTAATCTCCCTGGAAGCCGATGACGAAAGCCGTATTGCATTCCGAACTGACGGAAAGCATCTGTACGGGATGAAGGATGTGCTTCTAAGTACACGTTTCTCAGGGATTTCCCTATCCGCTGACGGAAAATATATGACAGTGTCATATTCCACAACGACTGAAGGTGGCAAAGTGTCTTCATCGACAAAGCTTTATGAGGTAGATGGAGGCAGGATGCTGGCAGAGATGCCATACAGAATGACCTGGATGCCGGTATCCGGCAAATACTATTATACCCGCAGAACACCTTCGGGGTCCGAGCTTGTAACCGTCGATCCGGCTACAGGAGCCGAAGAGGTTATGGTTGAAGGACTCCCTGACGGTTATTTTACCATGTCTCCTACGGAAGACTTCCTGATCTATTCGGTCCGTCAGAGCGGTCCTGAGGAGAAAAAGGAAATCTATCAGATACTTACCCCAGATGACAGGCAGCCCGGATGGCGTACCCGCTCGAACGTCGCGAAGTTCGATATAACTACGGGTGTTATGCAACCGTTGACCTTCGGCTATCACAATTCATACATTTCCGATGTTTCCAGCGATGGCAGGAATGCCCTGCTTATGGTGAGCCGGGAAAGGCTGGCCCAGCGTCCTACGTCCATATTCTCGCTGTATTTGCTTGATCTGAACACGCTTGAGACCAAGGCCCTTGTAGAGGATGATGGTTTCCTGGCAGGCGCCCAGTTCTCTCCTGATGGCAGGCAGGTGCTTCTGGAAGGCTCTCCTGAAGCATTCGGGCGCATAGGGATGAAGGTGAAGGAAGGTCAGACTCCAAGTATGGAGGATATGCAGCTTTACCTGTATGACCTCGCTTCAGGAAAGATTTCGCCTCTGACCAGGGACTTCGATCCTTGCGTGTCTTCGTATGAATGGAACAAAGCCGACGGGCAGATTTATTTCACGGCGGAAAACCGCGACTGTGTCAGCCTTTATACCATCAATCCGAAGAATGGAAAGATCCGCAGGATAGATACTCCAGAGGATATGGTGAACAATGTTTCGTTCGCTTCTGCGGCTCCTGTTTCAGCCTGGTACGGCCAGAGCGCATCCAACTCCGACAGGCTGTATGTCCTGGACCTTCGGAGCGGGAAGAGTTCACTTCGCGAGGACTTGAGCAGTGCCATCCTGAAGGATGTGGAACTGGGTGAATGCCGCGAGTGGAATTTCAAGAACTCGAAAGGGGAGACCGTATACGGACGCTACTACCTGCCGCCTCATTTCGACCCGGAGAAGAAGTATCCTATGATTGTCAATTACTATGGCGGCTGCTCACCTACGGGCCGCAACTTCGAGAGCCGCTATCCGCATCACGCTTATGCCGCCCTGGGATATGTAGTATATGTCGTGGCAGGCCCGAGCGGAGCCACCGGCTTCGGCCAGGAGTGGTCGGCGCGTCACGTGAACACCGCGGGCGACGGCCCGGCGCAGGACATCATCGAAGGGGCAATGCAGTTCTGCCGTGAACACCCGTTCGTCAATGAGGGGAAAGTGGGCTGCATCGGCGCTTCCTATGGTGGCTTCATGTCGGAGTATCTCCCGACCGTTACAGACTTTTTCGCCTGTTCCGTCTCCCACGCCGGCATCAGCGACCATACCAGCTACTGGGGATTCGGCTATTGGGGGTACTCGTACAGTGAGGTGTCCATGGCGGGCAGCTACCCTTGGTCCGACCAGGACCTTTATGTAAAGCAGAGCCCTCTGTATCGCGCGGACAGGATCAATACTCCGCTGCTCCTCATACACGGAGACGCTGACACCAACGTCCCTTTCAATGAAAGCGTCCAGCTCTTCACGGCTCTGAAGCTTCTGGGAAAGGAGACAGCCCTGGTGGCGGTATCAGACCAGAACCACCATATCACGGACTACCGGAAGCGTCTGGAGTGGAAGAACACCATCTGGGCCTGGTTCGCCAAATGGCTGCAGGATGACCCGTCCTGGTGGAACGCCCTCTATCCTCCGAAGTCCCTGTAGGTCTGTATCGCAACAGATACGGCTAGAGCAGTTTCAGGGAGACCATGAACTCACCCTGGTTCAATCCATTGCCCCAGGCGCGTGCATAGCCGAGGGACAGGGTTGTTTTCATATGGGTGAAGAATACCATCTGGATATTCATCTGTGCTCCTGCGCTTATGTAGTTGGCTTTATTCGCGGTTCTTTCCGGTCCCCACCAGTCCGTCATCAGATCATGTCCGAAGAGACAGAACTGGATGTAGTTAGGGTAGCATTGAAGTGCTCCGAAATTATTGAAGCGTATAGGACAGAAATCAAGTTCTCCTGTCACTTTTGCATAGTTATGAGCGCAGATTTGGTCGATATGTGCCCCTGGTATTGCATAAACGGTATTGAACCTGTTCACAACACCATTGTCCACATAATTGTTCCTGAATCCTCCGAAATATGAATTCCCGAGAGCGGATTTGCTATCTCCGAATGCTTGGCCCACAGCTCCTTTCAGCCAGAAGGAATTATTGTGCCCGAAAGGAAGAAGGGTTCCGAGGTCTCCAGATATGTCGATGGACGGGAACAACTTTCCACCGGCGAGATAACTGTAACCGCTTGCAGAGAAACGGTAACCCCGTTCAGCAGAAATGCCTCCAATCGATGTCCTGGTTTTGCCGCCATCGATATACAAACTGAGGGTCTGGAATGAAGATATTCCTTCATCAATCTCAATTTCCTGATATAGAGGAAGGGCGTCCATATCTCCATAATGTGCCAACCCTCCACCCCATTCCCAGGTGAATGGGGCTTGTGATGTATGCTTTGCATCGTACGAGATAGAAACGTTATAGCCCTTTCTAGATGATCTTCTAGGCCCGAACAGATCATAGAAATTGCTAGGATTCCAGGCTGCTTGGAACTTCAATCCGTAATACTTGACTTCTGCTTTTGCGTGAAATCTGTTCTTCCATTCATTGTTGCTCCAAGGCGAGGCTCCTAGGAAAAGGTTGATGGACAACAGAGACAGAGGGTCATAAAATGACAGATGGTATCCAAGTACAGGAGTAATTCTGTTCCATGCCGTTCGGTCAGTGAAGCCGCTGATATCCGGGTAAGCTCCTTGAAATTTCAGTTCCTTTAGGGGCTTATACACTGTTATGGAATCGTATACTTCTCCGAAAGAAATTTGAGGCAGCTCTTCTTTCAAAGAAGATATCTCGGAGAGTTCTGGGTTCGCGACATATGCTTTCTGTCCCAGGAACTCGACACTGTTGGCATCGTGAAGAATTTTATAGTCCATCGTTACTGGACTCATTCCGTCAACCGAAAAATGATATGCGTATACCAAACCGTTTGATGCAAGGTATGGCGCAAACATTCCTGTCTGTACGTTTGAGAGCAAGTCCAGGTCTCCGCTTTCAAGATTATACTGCCAGATGTTCGGTACTCCTGTGTAATAACTGAATCCTACTAGTTTGCTGTCGTCATAACTGAAACGGAACTGGCTTAAATTGGCATCAGGCAGGGTATATAGGGTTTCATATACTGAATTTGCATTCTCTAGTTCTTCGAGATCGAACATAATAAGTGAATGTTCTCCATTGGATCCTAACATGGAGGCTGCTATTTTGGTCCCGTCATGGGAAACATCGAGATTGCTTACGCTTATGCCGAAAGGAAAACTGAAAAGTGACTCAAGATTCTTAAAATCGGAATCGTATCTGATCAGGTGATAAGCACCTTGGTTGCTCAATAAGCCGTAAAGGCAGCCATTCGTGTTGTCATAGCATATCTCATATATACGCTGATTCTTCAACTGCTTAACTATTGCCTTCTTTGTAATATCGTATACAACAAGCCCTCGTATCGATCCGTTCCTGTCTGTCCAGATTAGACGCTGCCCCTTTTTGTCGTATGCAAGATAGGTCGTCTGATACATCATCGGACCGTCAATATATGCGAGTCTTTCGATTTTCCTTCCAATCCTTCCTCCTTCGTCAAGTGGTATCCGGACGATTTTGGAGAAATCCCCCGGGGCATTAGTCGCTAGATATATGCAGTGATTTTCTTCATCCACTATCATAGGCGACGCGGAACCAAGATTCTTTCCGATCAGTTCGTGCAATTCAGTAAGGGGATATTCTGCAATCCGGCTGAGATTTGTCTGTTGATGAATCTTCTCAAATTCAATCCACTCATTCCAGGCAGTTCTCAAATTTTTGCCGAATATTCTTTCAAATTGTTTGGCATAGGATGCGGCGCTGTCTTCAGTTCTATTATAAAACTCGATGACTTTGTTGTATCCATAGTTAAGAACAAGGTAATTGATGAAGCGTGTGCCATAAAGATATGACGTGGTTCCCTGTTGGAAATCAGAGGTACTGCCTTCTGTTTCTAGACCAACAATTGAAAACAGGTCTTTTCCATCCATTATCTGAGTTCTAAAATAAGTCTCATCATAGCCGCCTAGCGCTCTTCCTGCTCCGTCACCAAGCCATGTTTCCATGAAACAGGCTATCCCTTCCTGATACCATCTTGGTGCATACCATCTGGGCGTATCCAGATAGCTCCATAAAGCGCTGATTGGGTAATCGGAGTTAACCACTACCTTGTTGCCTGTAAAATTCCTCCATCTTGCATCTGCACTGTTTGATTTGTCTGTCATAACGACATGGGTGTACTCGTGTTTGAACAGATGGTCAAAACGCTCGTTTGATGAGGAAACAAAGTATGAAGTATTCAAGGGGGCAACCCCTATCTGTATTATGGTATGAGGAATTGCAGTTACTCCCGCATTGCCGTCATCATCCCAGTCGGTAAACATCATAAATGGAGACTGCGAAGGAATAGATCCCCAGATTTGTTTGTGAAGGGCTTTTCCTGTTTCATATTTCCTCATTATGTGAGGAATATATTGGGACTGGGATTTATCGAAGAAGCAAATTGTTGCATCATTTGCCTTGTATTGGTAGAAAGTTTGTGCCGATAACATAGCATTATGGGCTATGAGCATTGCCCATAACCCATATATTGCGGCTGTTCTTAACAGCGATCTATACATAATTATTCGGTTCGATAGTTTTCGCCAGCTACAGACTTGAGGTTTTCGCCAGCTACAGACTTAAGGTTTTCGCCAACTACAGACTTGAGGCTTTCACCAGCTATAGACTTGAGATTCTCACCTGCTACAGACTTGAGGCTTTCACCAACTATAGTCTTGAGGTTCTCGCCGGCTACAGACTTGAGGTTCTCACCGGCTACAGACTTAAGGTTCTCACCGGCTACAGACTTTAGGTTTTCTCCGACGATATGCTTCATGTTTTCGCCGAGTGAATATTTTGGACTTTCTCCGATTAAATCTGAATATGCTAGGTCTGTGATCTCATCAACCCAGTATGTCATATCATCATTTTCCATTAAGAAAGAATTCTCGGCGCAATACATTGTCCACTCTGCGACAAGTTCCGCAATTGGATAATACTCTTCACCGTCTTTTCCTTCAAGATAATTCAAAGCACTTTCAACGAACGCCTTGCCGATTGAAAGCTGGCTGTCGATTCTATTGAAGCCGATGAATACACTATTGGAAGCCTGTTCATATTCTGGCGCTTTCTTGCCTGAAGCAAGTTTATCAAGGCCATTGCTGGCTGTTATGGCAAACTGCTTTGTGTTATATGCCTTTGCGTTAAGGGAAACTACAGTTTTGATAACATTTTTTAATTCGGGAATATCAGCGCAAATGTCCAATGTCTTTTCTGTAAGATCTTCCAGACTTGTAGCGCGTGCTTCAATTAGAGATACTGTAGCTTTTGTTGCGTTGAAGAACTCTTCGTCATTCTTGAGCTTTTCTTCGATCGCAGTAACTTCAGGATCATCTTTATGGTTGCTATAAACACTGGCCTTCGAGATGTCGCCGGAAAGAAGTGAGCTCTGGGCATCTGATGAATGGAAAAGGAAGCTGACACCGAAACCTACAAGTGCAGCAAGCACGAGGTAAATGGCGAAATTGGAATTTTTAACGTACATAATTATTGGAATTGTTTTGTTTGTTTCAGGTTTTGTCGTGGCTGACATTGCAAAGGTAGTCAGACTTGATTTTATTTTCCAAGCGTTTTGTGAATACGGTAATTCATTTTGTGAATTTATGATTCTTTTTGTGATTTACGGAAGGATTTTGTGAATTTGTTAAAAACATCTAACTTAGTATCAGCATAAAAACTGATGATCGGTAACGCAATTTTTCTCCTGCCTCTGGCCATAGCCGTGTCCTGGATTGTGAGGATCTTCCTTCTGAAGAATCTGAACAAGGTCCAGGCCTTGATCGTGGCGGGTATCATAGTTGCCCTTTTGACCATGTTCTACCGCGAAAGGACCGCTTTTTTCATGTTCCCCTTCTTCTATCTTGCTGTCCGGCAGAAAATCTCTGCGCAGGGCGTGAGCAAATGGGACTGGCTGGCATTCCTGCCTGCTGCCATCATTATTCCTTGGGAACAGACAACCTTGTTTACAGTGCTCCTCTGTGTGCAGATTGCAGGCATCTCAGTGTGGTCGGTTGTCGCTGTGTACCGTTATAACAGAAAACTGGCGGAGGTGTACGATACCAGTGATGATGGCTCGGCCGATGACATCGGGCAGGTTCTTATCTTCATTATCTTCACTGCCGTAGTAACGCTTCTGATCGTTCTTCTGCCTGACACCGTGATGGCTTCGATTTTTCTCAGAGCTATATTTGCCGTGTTCCTTTCTGTGCTTCAGTATTATATCGGTAGCTTGACATACAGGATGAAGGATACATCGACGATCGCCGCCGAGCTTGAGTCAATCGAGGAGGAGCCAGGGAATGATGCAGAACCGGTAGCTGCGAAGCCCGGCGATGACAGGCTTATACAGAAAGTACTTGATGAGAAGTTGTTCCTGGACCCATCCCTGTCGCTCGTTTCGCTGGCGGAACAGCTGCACACTAACAGAACCTATCTCTCTGCCAGCATACACGCCTGCCGCAACCAGAACTTCTCGGAATTCATCAATGCCCTCCGCGTGGAGTATTTCATGGATATCGTAAGGAAGGAACCGGGAATAAATGTCAAGGAGGCAGCGATGCGTTCCGGCTACAATAATCTTCAGTCTTTCTACCGCCATTTTTCCGAAATAATGGAAATGACCCCGAAAACCTGGATGTCCAAGCAGCTGAACCGATAACTGTAATTCATCAAGGCATGCTCTCATTCCTCATCTCCATCCTTCCCACTGCGCTATATCTTCTGGCGCTGAAGGCACTCGACAGCTTTGCGCTGGCGCGTTTCAAGCTGATCCTCCGCAACATCCTGTTCGGACTGCTGTGGTGTGCGCTGGCATTCGTGCTGACCAATCCCGTCTGCCTGGGCATTCCCGTGGCTGTGGGAGAAGTCTCGCTGATGCCTTTGGTCGAAGAGGTTCTGAAGGGCTGTATCCTGATATGGCTGATAACGCGCCAGAAGTTCCGCTTCATGGCGCAGAGCCTGATCTATGGCGCTGCAATCGGCAGCGGTTTCTCGCTTCTTGAAAACATAATCTATTTCTATTTCAATCCCGGAATGGCAGTGGGTACGGCCATCGTCCGTGGCTTCGGCTGTGCCATCCTCCATATGGGCTGCACAGCCCTGTTCGCGACAGTGCTGCTGCTTGTGTACAAGAAATGGAGAAATGTCATGGGCATCCTTGTTTCCTTCGTCCCGTCAGTGGCCATCCATTTCCTATACAACATTGTCCTGGAAAAGGGACTGATAGAGCCGGTGTATGCACTGATCCTGATAGTGCTTGTGTTCATCGCCCTCTTTGTCTTCCTGTTCACTTTCGGTGAAAGGAAAATATACAAGTGGATGGACCACAGCATCAGCACGGACATCAGCACACGCTCAGCCATCCGTTCCGGAAACTTCTCACTGACAAGGGCGGGCGAATATCTTCTGGACGTCAAGGAGAACTTCGACCCGGAGGTTTTCTTCGATATGATATGCTATGTCCAGCTGTTCCTGGAGCTGAAGATTGAAAAGCAGAGCGACATGCTGCTGCGCCAGGCCGGGTTCGATGACGGGCAGACCGATCAAAGGCACGTCGAGCGCAGCTCCAAGAAAGCTGAACTGAAATCTCTTGCGCACCGGATAGGGAAGACCGGAATGCGCGTCCTCGCTCCCCTTGTCCAGGACGGGATTTAATTACTGCATCTCTGAGAAATAGACGGTGCGCAGAGGCATCGTGACGCTCTTTCCCTTGAGGGTGAGGGTGTTCTGGAGGCGTATGTCCTCCGAGGATGCGCCGACCTTTACGATGAAGTCACCGGCGTCGACCGTCCACTGCCCGTTGTCATAATGTCCGAACTGCTGAGGGGACATCAGGAACTCAACGTGCTTCGTTTCACCCGCTTCCAGGCTCACTCTGCCGAAGCCCTGGAGCCTTATCGGCTGGTAGTCCTGCTCCTCTGAGGCAGGGGAGACATAGAGCTGGACGATTTCGTCGGAGTCCGTTTCTCCGGAGTTGGTCACGTCGAACGCCACCTTGATGGCCTTTGAGGAGGTGCGCGCAGCGGTGTCCATTGTCAGGTGGGAGTATTCGAAGGTGGTGTAGCTGAGGCCGAAGCCGAACGGCCAGGCTATCCTAGGGTCGGCCTGGGCCGAGTAATCGTAGCAGACAGGCTCGTTGAGCTCGACGTTCGGGTAGCTGACACAGAGCTTTCCCGACGGACTCACACGGCCGTATATGATGTCGGCCAGAGCGTTTCCGCCCTCTTCGCCCGGATACCAGGCCTGAATGACGGCGGCGCACTTCTCAGCGAGGCCGGAAATGACCTGCGCGCGCCCGCCGAACACTACCAGCACCACCGGCTTGCCCGTGGCAATGAGCTTCTCCACGAAGGCCTCCTGCTCGCCAGGGAGGCGCAGGCTTCCGCGGTCGCGGTTCTCGCCGCACAGGAAGAGGTTCTCGCCGACTGCAGCGATCACAACGTCGCTCTCCTCAGCCTGGGCCAATGCCTTTTCCAGGTCAATCTCTTCGCCGGTCTCCACGCGCCTCCTCATCCTTCGGAGGAACTCGGCGCGGGAGTCACCGCCCTCGGCGATCTTTGTCTCCTCCTTCTCCGTCCAGTCGCAGCCGCGGGTGTACGCAAGGCTGAAGCCTTCCGGCAGTCCGGCCTCGAGCCCCTGCTTGAGGTTCACGATGCGCGGGTTGAGGTCGTCCGGCTCGATCCTATGCCAGAAGTAGACCATTGCCTGATATGTGTAGTCTCCCAGCATTGCCCACATACTGTTGGCGTTAGGGCCGGTGAGTGCGATTTTCTTGCTGTCCTTGAGCGGGAGGATGCCGTCGTTCTTGAGGAGGACGACTGACTGCGAGGCGAGGTCATAGGCTGTCTGCCTTTCTTCCGGGGAGTCGAACTCGATGTGGCCTTCAGCGTAGAGTGGGGCATTGGCATCGAGCATTCCGAGGCGTGCTTTCATTGTCAATACCCTCTTGACAGCGGCCTCGAAGGTCTCTTCTGAGACGAGCCCGAGGTCGAGCGCCTCCTGGAGGTGCTTGTAGTTGTCCCCGGTAGGGAAGTCCACGTGGTTGCCGGCGTTGAGGCTGGCCGCCGCCTTGTGGACAGGGTCGCTTTCCGTCGGGATCTGGTTGATGGAGGTATAGTCGCTGACCATCAGGCCGTCGAAACCGAGGTAGTCGCGCAGGATCCCGTGCATCAGCTCTTCATTGGCGACAGCGTTCGTGCCGTGGACGGCGTGGTAGCCTGTCATCACGACCTTGCTGCCGGCGAGGCGTATCATGGCCTCGTGAGGGAGGAGGATCTCCTCCATAAGTTCCTTCTGCTCTGCGTCACCGCCTCCGCCGTAGCCGAGGAAATGCTTGCTGCAGGCTGCGATGCCTTTGTCCAGGCCGCCTTCCTGAAGGCCCTGGACGAAGGCTGTTCCCATTGCGGCGCTCAGGTATGCGTCTTCACCGTAGGATTCCTCCAGGCGGTTGAAATATGGGTTGCGGACAACGTCCACCATTGGTGACAGGGCGAGCATTCCGCCGATCTTGCGCAGGGTGGCCGCTGTCTGGACGGTCTTCAGCCTGGCAAGCTCCGGGTTGAAGGAGCAGGCCATTCCGATCTGCTGCGGGTATGTGGTGGCACCGTAGGTCGCCACTCCGGAGAGGACCTCCTCGTGGAACAGGGCCGGGATGCCGTTCGGGGTGTTCTCCTTGATCCAGGCCTGGAGTCCGGCGACGATGTCGCGGATGCTGTCGGGGTCGGCCTTCATGTTGCTGGCGTACTGGGAGAAATGGCCGATGCCGTACGGCATGGCTGCGCGGCACTTGGCGGTGTCGATCTTCCCGTCGGTCAGGAGGTCGTGGGCGTAGAGACCGCATAGCTGGGCGATCCTTTCTTCCTGAGTCATCCTTTCGTAAAGACTGTCGACCTGCTGCTGTACAGCCTCGTCAGAGAGTGGCTGTGAGACCGGCTGGAGCTTGAAATGGTCCGTGGACGAGCATCCACAGAGCCGGGCCATCATTAATAATCCCATAATCCAATGGTTGTTACGGTTCCTGTGTTTCATTATATGCGGTATGTTGGTTGTTCAGGCGGCTACTCGTAGAGGAAGCGCTTGATGCTTCTCTTCGGAGTCTTCTCGAACTCGGTGTCGCGCTGCTCTAGGGCGGCAATCTGGCAGTACGCAGGCAGGTGGAGGTTGACCGCTTTCCTGGACTGTTCGAGGTTGATGGTCTCTCTTGTCAGACCTGCCATCTCCAGGGTCTGGTCCGATACGTATACCAGGGCCACGAGCTTGTTCTCGCGCTGGACGACCACACATTCCTCGAAGATGGAGTAGGTCACCACCTGGTCTTCAGCTTCCTCCGGGTAAATGTTCTGACCGTTGGAGCCGAGTATCATGTTCTTCTTCCTTCCGCGGATGAAGATGTATCCGTCCTCGTCGATGATTCCCAGATCGCCCGTATGCAGCCAGCCGCGTGAGTCTATGGCTTCCTTCGTGGCGTCCTCGTCCTTGTAGTAGCCCAGCATCACGTTCCTTCCCTTTGCAAGGATTTCGCCCGGGATGTGCTGCGGGTCGCTGCTGAGGACCTTCACGGTCATCCCCGGCACAACCTTTCCGCAGCTGCCCTGGCGGACGTCAGGATAGAACGAGTGGCAGATGAGTGGGCCGCATTCGGTCATTCCGTATCCGACGGAGAACTTGAAGTGCCTGCGCCGGAGAGTGCTTTCCGCATCCTTGCTCAGGGCGGCTCCGCCCATGATCACCTCCTTCACTGAACTGCTGGCGATGAATTCGAGGATAGGGATGCCCTTTGCGGAGGACGTCAGCTTCTCGAATACCAGAGGTACTGAATATATCGTGTCGGGCTGGACATCCTTGATGGCCTGGATGAGGATGCTCGGTACAGGCGGTTTTGTGAGGATGGTCAGGTGGCAGCCCTTGAGGACTCCGCTGAGGAAGTCGGTGGCGAATCCGAACATATGCGCGAGCGGGAGAAGCACAAGCTCCTTTCCGTGCTCCGGGAGCGCTTTGTTGCCGAGGATGTACTTGGTGTTCGAGAGCATCGCTCCGTATGAGAGCATCACTCCTTTCGGATGACCGCTTGAACCGCTGGTGTAGCTCAGGAGCATCATATCGTCGAGGTCTTCCTTGATATAGCTGACATCGGCCGGGGTGACCCCGTCAGGGAAGCGCTCGTGGTATTTGTTGATGGCGTTGAGCCTCATCTCGTCTGATTCGTCGTCCATGTCGAGGAGTTCGGCGAGGTCGATCATTCCCATAGGACATTCCCCTTTTTCCCAAAGGGATGCGATACGGCTGCTGGAGAAAAGGAATTTCGCTTCGCAGTGCTCGCAGAGCTCGATGAGCTGCGCGTCGCTGTAGTCCGGAAGGATCGGCACGCCGACACAGCCGTAAGTGATGATGGCCAGCATGGCTATCACCCAGTTGCGGTAGTTCTTGTCGCAGAGCGCCACCTTGTCGCCGGGCTTTATGCCTTTCTCCTCGAATATGGTGTGGATGTAGGCCACGGCTGCGGCCACTTCGCCATAGGTGTAAGGCTTTTTCGAACCATAATTGGACAGGGCGGGATAATCCCAGGATCTCTTGAAACTCCTTTCGATCTCTTTAATCAATGAATCGGCCATATCAGGAAGGAATGAATATGCAAATTTATAACTTTATCTGCAAATATTTAAGCTTGTGCTATGGATATGGCACAAGCAATGTGTATTTTTGCAATAAACAGTCACGTATATGAAACAATTTCTAAGCCAGGTTGCGGATCATTTCTTCCAGGAAGGGAACATTTCCAGCAAATGTTTCATTTTCCCTAACAGGAGGTCCCTTGCGTTCTTCAAGAAATATCTCTCGCAGACGATAGCCGGATGCAGCGATGTCCCCGTTGCCGCCCCGGGCATGTTCACGATGAACGATTTCTTCTACCGTGTCTCGGGCGGGTCTCCGACCGGCAGGGTCCGTCTCCTTCTGGAACTGTATGCTTGCTATGAGCGTCTGAACCCTCATCACGAGTCCCTGGATGACTTCATCTTCTGGGGCGATGTCCTGCTTTCGGACTTCGATGACGTGGACAAGTACCTGGTCGACCCGCGCCAGCTTTTCACCAACGTGGCTGATTTGAAAAGCATCCAGGACAGCTATTCATACCTTTCCGACACGCAGCGGGAGGCGATAGACCATTTTCTGGCCCATTTCAAGAGCGGTGACCGCCTGACGGTGGACATCGACTCCGAGAATCCCGACGTGAAGGCGCGCTTCCTGCGCATCTGGGACATCCTTTTCAGCCTTTACACCGATTTCAACGCCTCTCTGGCGGGGAAGGGACTGTCCTATGAGGGAATGGTTTACCGTTCGCTGGCGGACAGGCTGGACTCCGAGGCCGCCGTGGACATTATGGCAGAGGCCTTCACGGAGGTGGACGGGTTCGTATTCGTGGGACTGAACGCCCTGAACGAGTGCGAGAAGAAAGTGATGGCGCGTATGCGCGACGCCGGCATCGCCCGGTTCTGCTGGGACTGGGACGCCAGGGGCTGGATGAGCGACCCCCAGAACAAGTCCACCGTCTTCATGAAGGCCAATCTTTCCGCCTTCCCCCAGGCTTTCCCCCTCGAACCCGTCACCGGCACTCCGAAGGTCAGTGTCCTCAGTGTCCCTTCAGCCATCGGGCAGGCCAAGCAGCTGGGCTCAGTGCTCGGACAGATCGCCGCGGAGCGGAGGAGGGCCGTATCATCGCTGGGGCTTGACACGGCGGTCGTGCTGCCTGACGAGGCCCTGCTCCTGCCGGTTCTGAATTCCATTCCTTCGGAGATCACCGGCATCAACGTGACGATGGGCTACCCGATGGGCGCCAGTGCGCTTTTCGATCTGGTGAGCTCGGCCGCGACAATGCAGCTGCACCTGCGCCGGAAGGATGGGAAATGGCTCTTTTATCATAAACAGGCCTATTCCGTGTTCTCGAACGGCATTTTCAAGAATGCCCTGAGCGCCGCGGGCCGTGATGTTGTGGACTCGGTCAAGGCTGCGGCCCAGTATTATATCCCACAGTCCTCATTGACCGGTGACCCGGTCCTTGAAGCTGTGTTCCGTCCGGTTGTGAGCGACCCGAAGGCTGCGGATGCGGCAGTGGTGAAATCGTTCGGGGAATATATCTCAGGCATCATACTGGCCGTCGTTCCGAGCCTGAAACAGACTCCTGACCTTGTCGTGGAGCTGGATTTCGCCCGCGGCTGCTATCAGGCTGTCAACAACCTCCGCGATATGGAGCTGCCGGTATTGCCTTCCACTTATGTCAGGCTGCTGATGCAGCTGATGGACACCGTGTCCGTTCCTTTCAACGGCGAGCCCCTGGAGGGGTTGCAGATCATGGGACCGCTGGAGACCAGGGCATTGGA
Organism: Candidatus Cryptobacteroides sp.; assembly: GCA_045597895.1. Taxonomy (GTDB): domain Bacteria; phylum Bacteroidota; class Bacteroidia; order Bacteroidales; family UBA932; genus Cryptobacteroides. The sequence goes on from JAZLLA010000038.1 coordinate 57,593, forward strand.
TTTCGACAATCTGGTCATCCTCTCTTCCAATGAGGGCGTTTTCCCCCGCAGGTCGGTCAGCTCATCCTTCATACCGCCGGAGCTCCGCAAGGTATTCGGTCTTCCTACCTACGAATACCAGGATGCCGTATGGGCCTACTATTTCTACAGAATGATAAGCCGCGCACGGACAGTGTGGATGATATACGATTCCCGCACCGAGGGCGTCAAGTCCGGGGAGGAAAGCCGCTATATCAAGCAGCTCGAGCTTCATTTCCGCGCCGATGTGACACGGCTGGTAGCTGAGGCGCCGATAGCACCGGGAGAGGAGGAACAGCCGATAGGGAAGACTCCTGAGGATATAGGAATCATCAAGGATACATATCTGTCCGCTTCAGCCCTTCAGAATTATCTCTATTGTCCCGCCAGGTTCTATTATCATACGGTGAAGAAACTTCAGCCGGAGGATGAAGTGGCGGAGTCGCTGGATGCCGGTATGATAGGGAATGTGTTCCACAATACCATGCTGGCGCTCTACTTCGGTCCCGAGGCTATGGACCCATCCTTCCCTCTGGACAGGAAGTCCCTTGAAGAGAATGAAGGCAGGCGTCAGAGGTATGTGACTCGCGACTATATCGAGGAATGGATGGGAAGGTCCGCTGAGATCAAGACCCGCATACGTTCGCTTATCATGGCCGAGCTCCGGACTTTCGAAGTGAGCGGAAGGAATCTTGTCTTCGAGGATGTTGTGTTCCAGTATGTTATGAAAGTCCTTGAAAGGGACCTCGAGTGCATGGAGACTTACGGATGCACTGCCTTCGAGGCGAAGGGACTGGAACTGAAGCGCTTCTGGGAATATGGAGGATTCAAGTTCATAGGGTTCATCGACAGGCTGGACTCCTTCAGGCGCGATGAACTTAGGGTAGTGGACTACAAGACAGGGAAGGTGGAGGACAACGATATACAGATATTCGACGACAATGCTCAGGAGGTGGTCGATGCTTTGTTCGGAGAAGACAACTCCAAGCGGCCGAAGATCGCTCTGCAGCTGTTCCTGTATGATATGTTCGTGACCCGGGACATTGAGGAAGGTGTCAGCATCGCCAATTCCATTTACTCCCCGGCCGGCCTTTTCGTCTCTGCCGTTCAGACCGTACCGTCCAGTCCGGAGTTCGTCCGGCTGATGAAGGAAAGGCTTATGGACCTTCTGAAAGAAATATCCGATCCTGATATCCCGTTCACCAGGACTCAGGACAGGAAGACCTGTGAATATTGTGATTTCAAAAACATCTGCGGACGATGATGAAGATATTGAAAGCCTCGGCCGGATCGGGGAAGACCTTCAATCTGGCCAGAACATATATCTCGCTGCTCCTTGGCAGTGAGGACAGATATGCATACAGGCACATTCTCGCTGTGACTTTCACGAACAAGGCCACTGCTGAAATGAAATCCCGCATACTCGAGGAACTGTATGTGATGAGTACATCCCCGGAGGAGTCCGGCTATTTCAGTGATTTTGTGCCGTCGCTGGCAAAGGATGCCGCAGAGCTGAAGGAGCGTGCGCACAGGGTGCTGGTGGACATCCTCCACGACTACAGCGCGTTCAGCGTGAGCACCATAGACAAGTTCTTCCAGATGACTCTCAAGGCCTTCTCGAGGGAAATCGGACATTTCTCGTCATATCAGGTGGAACTCGACAGGAATTCCCTGATACACGAGTCCGTGGACAGGATCCTTGACTCGTTGGCGGAGGATCAGACGGAGCTTATCGACTGGCTGAACGGAGGTGTGATGGACCAGCTGCGCCGCGGAAACAGGGTGAATATAGAGAAGAACCTGTACGATATGGCGGAGAAGCTGAAGAGCGAGGAGTTCCGCGAGCGTTCGGAGCTTCTGGGGATAGATGCGATGGAAGTGTTCTCCAAGGAGAATCTCGAAGCTGTCCGCAAGGAGTGCGATGCCGTCATACCGTCCTTTGAAAATGCCGTCAGGGAGGCGGCCAAGGCTGCGGTTCAGGCGATGGAAGGGTCCGGAGTTCCTCTCGCGGAGAGCAACAGGGGCTTTCTGAAGAAACTGGCCGATTATGCGGACTTGCAGAACGGCACTCCTGTTCCACGTCCTACGGATGCTTTCCTCAGAAAAGCCGGGGACAGTGACCAATGGTTCGCCAAGTCCAAGGCCGAGAAATATATGAGGCTGCTCGCCGGGGCTCTGGACGAGCCTCTGGCCGCGTTTGTCGATCTCTTCGGAAACCGTTTCAAGGTATACAATACTGCGGTCCTTCTGAAGGAACAGACTTTCTCCCTGGGGTTGGCAGGGCATTTCTACAGGGAGTTCGAGGCGCTCCTTAAAGAGAAGAACGTCCTGGGCATCGATGATTCAAACACTATTCTCAGGGACATCATCGACGGGAGTGATGCGCCGTTCGTTTACGAGAAGCTGGGTGTAAGGTTCGAGAATTTCCTCCTGGACGAGTTCCAGGACACTTCCACCATACAGTGGCAGAATTTCTACCCCCTTCTCAAGGAGAGCGTCTCCTCCGGCCGTTCAAACCTTGTCGTAGGTGATGTCAAGCAGAGCATTTACCGGTGGAGGGGGTCTGACTGGGAGCTGCTGAACTCCATCCTTCCTTCGAGTTTTCCTGGAACGGAGGTCGAACCTCTGGACTCGAACTGGCGCAGCTGCCGTTCCATAGTCGAGTTCAACAACCATTTCTTCAAGTTCGCGGCGGAAAGCGTCGGGGAAGGGGGGCTGTACTCCGATGTGAAGCAGAATGTTAAATGCAAGGATGTGCAGAACGGAAAGGTGACGCTCAAGTTCTGTGCGAAGGACGAAGAACTGCAGGCTGTACTGGATTCTGTCCGTGAGGCGTTTGCTTCCGGTGCGAATCCCGGTGATGTTGCGATTCTGGTGCGCAAGAACTCGGAGGGAGCCGCCGTGGCCGCGTTCCTTATGGAGAACGGTATCAGCGTGCTCAGCGACGATTCCCTGGATGTGAAGTCATCCGTCGTTGTCCGCAGGCTTGTGTCCCTTCTGTCCTGCGTGGAGAACCCGAAGGATACTGTAAGCAGCTATCTTGCAGCGTCGCTTGATATTTCCTTCCCTCAGAGGTATGAGTCCATTGTGGGCCTCTGCGAGGAGCTTCTGAGAAGCTTGCGGGAGAACGATCCGGTGCGCTTTGAAGGTGAGACTCTTTTTATCCAGTCGTTCATGGACATGGTCCAGGAGTGGAGTGCGACCAACGGTCAGAACCTGCAGTCCTTCCTGAAGTACTGGGCCGAGTCCAAGCCCCGCTATATCAGTTCACCGCAGGATAGCAACTCCGTCAGGATCGTGACCATACACAAGTCCAAGGGACTCGAGTACCCGTATGTGATCTTCCCTTTCGCGGAGTCCGTGGAGTTCTTCAGAAGCGGATGCCACTGGTGCAATCCGAAGGACGCGTATGATTCCCTGCCTTCGGTGTCAGGTTCCGTCTTTCCTGTGGACCTGAGCGGAAAGTCGGGGGACACTCTCTTCTCCGAGGACTATCTCAGCGAGAAACGGATGCAGACGGTTGACAATATCAATACTCTCTATGTCGCACTGACCCGCGCGGAGAAGGTCCTCGATGTCATAGCCTGCCGCGTTCCGGATTCACTTCTCAGCGGAGGGGATCCCAAGGATTTCTCCCAGGTGCTGTATCTCTTCGCGAAGAATGAAGGCTATATGACGGAACTTCTGTCCGGGGAGGGTGAGCCAGAGGTTTTCGTTTACGGCGATGATTATGATTTCAGACGGATGGAGAGGAAGAAGGATCGGAAGGATACGGGGTTCCGTTCGGAATACAGTTCCTTCCCTCTTGCCGGCAGGCTTTCCCTGAGCACTGATGCCGCCGACTATTTCGGTGAGGATGGTTCTGTGGGTGTGGGCGCATCTCCGCGTCGGAACGGACTGGTGCTTCACGATATCCTGTCCTCTGTGAACGGGCCGGAAGACCTCCGAGCGGCTGTGGATGCCGCAGTGATGGACGGTCGTCTTACCTCTGATGAGGGGAAGGCCGATTATGAACTGTTGAAGCCGCGTATTGATTCCGCTGTGAGCCGCGGATGGTTTGCGTCCGAATCCTGCAGGGTGGTGAACGAGGTTACTGTCTTCGATACTGACGGTACGGAGCACCGTCCTGACAGGGTGCTTGCATTCCCTGACAGGACTCTCGTGATCGATTACAAGTTCGGCGAGCACAGGAATACATACAAAAAACAGGTCGCACGTTACGTGGACCTGTATAAGCGTATGGGATATCCTTCAGTATCGGGAGTCCTGTGGTATGTTCCGGAGGACTCTGTCGAGCAGATAGACTGAATGCTGTCGGATTACCATTTGTTGTAGTGGACCTTCTCCGGGTCCCACTTGTCCTTTGGCTGGTTCTCGCCGGCAGGGTAGCCGATCGGGATGATGCAGAGAGGCATGATGTTCTCCGGAAGTCCGAGGACTTCGCGGGCGTGTGCAATCCTGGCGATTCCAGGATATCCTGCTGTCCATACGGCGCCCAGTCCGAGAGCCTGTGCTGCGAGCAGGATGTTCTCCGTGGCTGCTGAGCAGTCATGCTCCCAGTATGGTTTCTCATTGCCGTCCTGGTCGATATAGTCTCCGCAGACGACGATGGCCATAGGTGGGTTGTATGTTACTCCGCATTCATTCAGTACGTCCTTGTCATTGATGACCACGAAGGACCAGGGCTGGCTGTTCATAGCGGTAGGCGCTGCCATTCCTGCCTTGAGGAGTGTCTCTACCATCTCATCAGGAACGGGCTGGTCGGTGAAAGCGCGCACGCTGGTGCGTGCGAAGATATTGTCCAGGACAGCATCCTTGGCTGTCTGCTGGGTGTTCTGCTGGGCGGAACAGCTGACTGCGAGCATCATTGCTATAGCGGCTATAATCGTTGTTCTCATGGGTAATGACTATTTGATGGTGACGAGTTCGTAGGTGCGTGATCCGATGCCGATCTTTTCAGCCTGTTCGAGGCAGGCTGTCCAGTCTGTGACAGGGCTGCAGTTCTTGAACGTGTCGTGGTAGTCCACGAAATCCGGCTTGGCCATGTTGTCGCCGAGCTGGCTGTTCCTGAACGGTGTGGCTGCGTTGCAGAGGTCGGAGCATGCCTTGTCGAGGCCGACCGGGTCGTAGGATGCGAGCATACCGATGTTAGGGATGATAGGCGCATCGTTCTCCTGGTGGCAGTCGCAGTTAGGGGAGACGTCCATTATGATATTGATATGGAAGTTTGGACGGTCGTAGATCACCGCCTTTGCATATTCGGCCATACGGCGTCCGAGCATGTCGTTTGCGAGGTAGTCCTTGAACGAGATGGCGTCGAAGTTGCAGGCTCCGATGCAGCGGCCGCAGCCGACGCAGTTCTCGGAGATGGTCATCTTGCGGCTCTCCTCATCGAATACGAGACCTCCGTTGGCGCATTCCTTCTGGCATTTGCGGCATCCGCGGCAGAGGACGGGGTCGATGTGGGCGATGCCGCCGTTGTGCTGGTCCTTCTTGCCGGCGCGTGAACCGCAACCCATACCGAGGTTCTTGATGGCGCCGCCGAAACCGGCATTCTCGTGTCCCTTGAAATGGTTGAGGCTGATGATGATGTCTGCGTCCATGATGGCGCGTCCGATGTGGGCCTTTTCGATATATTCGCCTCCCGGAACAGGAACGTCTATGTCGTCCGTTCCTTTCAGCCCGTCAGCGATGATGATAGGACATCCTACTGTCAGAGGAGTGAAACCGTTCTCCCAGGCGCAGTAGAGGTGTTCGATGGCATTCTTCCTAAATCCTGGATACAGGGTGTTGCAGTCAGTCAGGAACGGCTTGCCGCCGAGTTCCTTGACTACGTCCACAAGAGCTCTGGCGTAGTTCGGGCGAAGGAAGCCGAGGTTTCCCAGCTCTCCGAAATGGATTTTGATTGCGACGAACTTGCCTTCGAAATCGATGTCTCCAATCCCTGCAGTCTTGATGAGTCTCTGGAATTTCCGGGGAATCGGATCTCCGTACATAGGGGTGCGGAAATCGGTGAAATAGACTTTGGCCATAATGTGTTATCTTAAATCGGTTAGTATATAGTTTTTGTTAAGCTTCGCTGTGTTGAACTTGAAGACGGCGGCTGATTCCTGCGGGTGCAGTGCGAATCCGGATATCGTTATCTCCAGCTTTGAGCCGTCCCTGAGCTTGATAAGGGCTCCTTCCGGCTTGTTGCCCGAGAGGTAGAGGGTCACGCTCTGGATGCTGCCTCCCTGCGATTTCGGTGAAAGGACAGCTCCAGTGACTTTCCTTCCCTTGAAGGTGGTGGAAGACGAACTCTCGAACTTGAGCGCTTTGTCCACGTTGCCCACAATCATTGCCGGGTTCGCCTCGATGTCGATCTCTCCTGCGGTGACGCTTTCGATGTAGCACTCCTCCGCGGCTGTATCAATGGTCCAGCGGGTGCTTCCATCGCAGTATATCTCCAGGTCGTCCCCCTTCATTATGAAGGCGTCGTTCTGGAAACGGATCTCTCCGCTGCCGGTCAGAGGCATCTGGCCCGTCATCGAATATGTGTAGCTGAACGTGGCGCACTTGCCCTTAAGTGAGTTCGTGAATGAGGTTACGGCACTGTTCTGGGCCGGAAGGCTCAGGCTCAGGAATAGGATGGAGATGATGATGGACAGTCGTTTCATTTCATATAGGCTTTCAGGATGGTGTCCAGCTCATTGAAGTCGGTCACGAGCACCTGGCGCGGCTTCGAGCCTTCCTGAGGTCCCACGATGCCGGCCGCCTGCAGCTGGTCCATTACACGGCCTGCCTTTGCATAACCCATGCCCAGACGTCTCTGAAGGTCGGAAGTCGAGCCCTTCTGGGTCATTACCACGAGTCTGGCGGCATCCTCGAACCTCTCGTCGAGGTCCTTCATATCGACCATTCCACCGGAACCGCCTTCTGCGTCGGCTTCTTCAGGGAGCGGCAGGTAGTACGGCGTGTTGTAGCTCTTCTTGAATCCCTGCTGGTCGCCGATGAACTCGGTTATGGTGTTGATTTCGTCATTGGATATGAAGCCGCACTGGATTCGCTCGGTTTCTACTCCTGCATAGTAGAGCATGTCTCCGCGTCCTATGAGCTTTTCAGCTCCGGTGGCGTCCAGGATGGTGTTCGAGTCCACTCTGGTGGATACTCGGAACGCTATTCTGGCAGGGAAGTTCGCCTTGATCAGACCGGTGATGACGTCCACTGACGGTCTCTGGGTGGCGATGACCACGTGGATACCGGCAGCGCGGCCTTTCTGCGCGAGACGGACGATGGAGCCCATTATGCTCTTCTGCATGTTCTTGGCCTCCGAGCCGTTGCCTCCTGACATCGCAAGGTCTGCGTACTCGTCGATGATCACTACAAGGTATGGCAGGAACTTGTGTCCGTGCTCCGGATTGAGCTTGTGGTTCCTGTATTTCTCGTTGTACAGCTTGATGTTGTTCACGTATGCCTTGCTCAGCAGTTCGTATCTCTGGTCCATCTCGATGCAGAGGGAACGGAGGATCTTCTCCGCCTCCTTAGGCTTCTTGACGATGGCGTTGTCCCTTTCCTCATCCTCGTCGCCAGCGGTTGGCAGGACTGCGAGATAATGCTTCAGAAGGCGTCCGTAGGCGGAGAATTCCACCATCTTCGGATCGATGAACACCATCTTCATCTCTGCCGGGTGCTTGGAGTAGAGGAGGGATGCCACGAGGACGTTGAGTCCCACTGACTTGCCCTGCTTTGTGGCACCGGCCACCAGCAGGTGCGGTGCATCGGCAAGATCGAACACCCTGACTTTCTTGGTGATGGTGCAGCCGATGGCTACAGGAAGCTCAGCCTTGCTCTCCCTGAATGCATCGTCATTGAGAAGGGCCTTCAGCGGAACCACTGACGGCTTGTCGTTCGCGACCTCGATGCCCACTGAATCCGGCAGGGTCACGATTCTGACACCACGCGCGTTCAGGGACATAGCAATGTCATCCTGCAAGCTGCGGATGTTGGCTATCTTCACTCCCGGGGCCGGGTAGACCTTGTAGAGAGTGACGGTAGGCCCGACTATGGCCTTGACGTCCACTATGTCGATCCTGTAGTTCTTCAGGGTTGAACGTATCTTGTTGTTGTTCCTGTTGAGCTCTTCGTCGGACACTACCTGGGTGGAGGAAGAGTGGTCCTCGAGTATGTCAAGGCTCGGGAACTCATATGACGGGAGGCCTTCAGGCGGGTCCAGGCGAATGTTCATCACAGGAAGCTCCTTGACCACATCGACCTTCAGCTCCTCGCCACGTTCAATGTCAAAGCCGCCTTCAGCCTCCATCGGCTCCTCGACCGGTTGCTGCACCGGCTCAACTGCTGTGGCAGGCACGGCTTCAGTATCCGCCATAGCCTCCGTACCGGTTTCCTCAGCCACTCCGGTCTCAGCGGCTTCTTCCATCTCCGCCAGCTCAGCTTCGCCCTCAATCACCTCCGGAACCGTTTCAGGAATGTCGGCGTCGCTGTCCAGGTCAATGTCAACCGGAGCATCCATCTCTTCCGGATGCTCCTCCGGCTCTGCTTCGTCCTCGGGCTTTGTCTTCCCAAGATGGCTGAACCACTGGGAGAAACGTTTGCTCACCAGCAGCAGCCAGATGACCGTTGCAAGGAAAAGGATGAGCCCGGTACCTGCGGCATTGAAAAGGTTTTCCATATGCCTGATGACGAATGCACCGCATTCACCTCCGATCCCGGAACCGAACGTGTGTGTCAGAGGAGGGAACTTGCTACCTGCGAAGGCGAAGATGAACGAGGTCAGCAGACCTCCGGAAAGGGTCACCAGCAGGGTGCGCTGGAGCGAGTGGTTCCACTTGTCCAGCACCAGCCTTGCGGCAAGGGCGAACAGGAATATGACAATGGCGAAACTGCCCAGTCCGAACCAGTTTGAGATCAGGACGTGGGCCCACTTCAGCCCAAGCTTCCCTCCGCTGTTGTCAGCGTGGACATCCAGGTCCATCATTGACGGGTCGCGCAGGATGCTCTGGTCCTGTTTCCACGTGAATATATACGAAATCATTGCCAGCAGCGTCAGGACCGCAAAAACCCCTATGCAGACTCCCACGGTCTTGATGACGTTGGATTTCTGTTCGTCATCCCAGCTGTTCCAGAATTTCTTTATTGTCATTTGTCTTTACTTTTTGCGGTTGTTCTTCCTTTTCTTCGAGCTCCAGCCACGGTTCTGGTTCTGGACCCCTCCGACGTTGATGCTCATTCCCGGACGGGAGAACGATGCCGAGTCGGCGATCTTTGTAAGGCTGATTCCCTCCGGGACTTTGATACGGTTGTCGGAGAGCTTCTCGATATCGCTGAAGATGGTCTGGTCGGCGACGCTGTCCTTGTTCCAGATCAGGTACTGCTGACGCATATATATGGCAAGCGATCTGATCATGGCAGTCTTCACCTCGCCTTCCGGCTCTTCTGCGATGAGGTCGATTATGCTTTCAATGTTCCTTCCGTAGTGCGTCGCCTTGACAGGCTTTTTCTTCAGAGGAATCACCTGCGGGCGGGAATTGATTTCTTCGAGCTGGGGCTTCGGGAACGGGGCGTCGATGTCCAGGTCGAGCCCTGCGATGAGGAACAGGTGGTCCCAGAGCTTCTGTTCGTAATTCTCCTGGGTGTGCACCTGTGGATTGAGGATTTCCATTGACTTGACCACAGCCTTGGCCTGTTCGCTGCGCTTGTCCCTGTCCTCGATGGCTTTGAGCTGCTCGATCATGTCCAGGACGTTCCTGCCGTACTCCGGCATGCGGAGTTTTTCCTTCTCTGTATTGTAGTATAGTTTGATAGAATTACCGTTTGCTTCCATATAGGGATATCTTGGTTTTATATAGATTTACAAAGGTAAAAAAATTGCTTGAATAAATTCATTTGCCGTTGTTTGTTTTTCTCTGTATCTTAGCAAGTTGAAAATCTATGGAAAATGGTAAAATGCTTTAAGGTCGCAGGACACGAGTTCCAGCTGGAAATGCCTGAGGATTACCCGCTCTGGCCATTCCTTACGCAGTACAGCCCGTTCGAGGTCCAGCCTTCGGATGAACCTGTTTTCCGCCTTTCGCTGGTGGATTCTCTTCCTGAATGTGAGAGAAAGCCGCTGCTGGTGCGGGATGACATTGAAAATGATGAGTCCAGGATCGACCTGTACTCGGCGGGTGGGGATCTTTTCGTGGAGATGGCTCCCGTTTCGAAGGCACCTTCCTGCGCCCATCTTCTCATGTCGAGCGACTTCAGCCGCGGGTCCCTCCATATCCTTCAGAACAACAGGCAGTCCGCTCTGTTCTCAGTGAACAATGCTATGATGCTGATGTTCGCTTTCAGCACGGCTTCCCGGGGCACGCTCGAAATGCATTCATCGGTGATACTCAACAACGGCAGGGCATATCTGTTCCTCGGAAAGAGCGGCACCGGAAAGAGCACCCACAGCAGCATGTGGCTCAAGGCTGTCGAAGGAAGCGAGCTGATGAACGATGACAATCCGGTCGTCCGCATATCAGACGACGGCACTGTCCGGGTATATGGCTCGCCCTGGAGCGGAAAGACCCCTTGCTACAGGAACATCGAAGCTCCGGCCGGGGCTTTCGTCCAGATACGTCGTGAAAAGTTCAACAAGGCTTCCAGAATGAGCCTGCTCGAATCATATGCCACGCTTTATTCCTCCTGTTCGGGCTTCAAGGTGGATCCGAAGATGGGGGATGACCTCCACAGGACGATGGAGAGGATTGTCCTCGGGGTCCCGTTCTGGTATATGGACTGCCTTCCTGATGAGGATGCCGCCAGAGTATGCTCGAAGGCTGTAATGGAGGAGAACGGAAATGGATGATGCTTCCAAGGTAGTGGTCCCCAATGCCATTCTTCTGGGTGAGGTCTCAAGCCTTCTGGACGAAGGCAAGGATGTCATCCTGATGACAAAGGGCAACAGCATGCTCCCGTTCATCAGAGGGGAGAGGGACAGTGTGAACCTGAGGAAACTTGACAGCATCGCTGTCGGCGACATTGTCCTGGCTCAGGTGCGGGAGGGTATGTACGTCCTCCACCGCGTTTTCTCTGTGGATGGTGACTCCGTCACTCTGATGGGTGACGGGAACCTGAAGGGCAAGGAGAGATGCAGGCGTTCCGATGTTTGTGGAACTGTAATGGAAATATTGAAGGATGGGGGGAAGGTCGTGGATTGCCGGGGCGGGCTGGCTTTTGCTAAGGCCCGCATATGGCGGCTCCTGATGCCTTTCAGACGATACATCCTGGCTTTTTATAGAAGAATCATTTTATGAGAATTAAGGAAGGTTTCAAGATCAGGCCTCTCGGACACGAGTTCATCGTGACTGCCGAGGGCGTAAAGCAGGTGAATTTCAATAAGATGGTATCCTTGAACGCCTCTGCGGCGTATCTTTTCGAGCAGGTTCAGGGAAAGGAGTACTCAGTGGAGGACCTGAAGGGCCTACTGCTCGAACGCTATGAGGTTTCCGAGGAGCTTGCTGCCGAAGATGCTGCGAAACTCGCCAAGGCCTGGATTGAAGCAGGAATCGCTGAAGAATAGAGACAGTTATAGGAAATGAGAGGCTTCCGTGAATGTCTTAAAGGCCTTTTGAAGGTGGCGCGTCCCCAGAGGTCCAAGCTTTTTGTAAGCTGCGGGATCGGTCTGGTCAGGATAGCTGCGTCTATGGCATTCGTATGGGTGTGCAAGGCCCTGGTGGACATCGCCACCGGCGCTTCGGACTGTGGAGTCGGTCTTTATGTGGGCATTATGATAGGAATAATGCTCGTCCAGATGATATCTGCAGCCGCTGCCAGCTGGTGGGAGGGGATGATGGTGACAAAGGCGCAGAACGAACTCCGTGCGGGACTTTTCGGACACGTCATGCGGAGCGTCTGGAACGGAAGGGAGGCTTATCATTCCTCCGATACTGTGAACCGTCTGGAGGAGGATATCCGGGTGATAGTCGATATGGTCTGTTCCCGTATCCCCGCAGTCGTGGTTACACTGGTACAGCTTATCGCCGCTTCCATTTTCCTCTTTGTGCTTGAGCCGTCCCTCCTGCTGGTGCTTCTGATACTTATGCCGGTAGCAGTGGTGGGAAGCAAAATGTTCTTCAAGACCATCAGGAAGCTTACAGCACATATCCGTTCCCGAGAAGGGGACATCCAGGGACATATGCAGGAGAATCTGCAGAACCGCATCCTTGTTAAGACAATGGATGCTTCCGAGGCAGTCATGGACAAGCTGGGCTGGATGCAGGACGATGTAATGGACCACGTGGTGCAGCGTTTGAACTATGACGCGGTGGCGCGTTCCTTCATGCGTTTCGGCTTCATGGCGGGTTATGCCGCAGCCTTCCTCTGGGGAATATTCGGCATCAGGAGCGGTGCGGTCACTTTCGGTATGATGACGGCGTTCCTTCAGCTGGTGGGGCAGGTCCAGAGACCGATAGCCGATATGAGCAGGCATATACCGGCATTCATACAGTGCCTGACTTCGGTAGAGAGGCTTCTTGACCTCTCTGACCTCCGGGTTGAGGATGCCGGGAACGATATCGTGTTCGATTCAGCTCCGGGAATCAGGCTGGACGATGTTTCCTTCACATACAGCGATTATCCTGAAGGCGTGGTTCCGGAACCTGTCCTGAAGCATTTCTCATATGACTTCAAACCTGGAAGCCTGACCGCCATAGTGGGTATGACCGGCGCCGGGAAAAGCACGCTTACCCGCATCCTTCTGGCTCTTCTGAAGCCCGACAGCGGTTCGGTCGTCATCTATTCGGATGAAGGGAGTGCGGAGCTGGGTACCTCCACAGCCTGCAATTTCCGTTATGTCCCTCAGGGCAACAGCCTTATGAGCGGCACGGTCAGGGACAACCTTCTCCTCGCCCGTCCGTCCGCTTCAGAAGATGAAATGCGCGAAGCGCTCCATATCGCTGCGGCCGATTTCGTCCTTGACCTGCCTGACGGGCTCGATACCGTCTGCTCCGAGAAGGGCAGCGGCTTGAGCGAAGGCCAGGCGCAGAGGATCGCCATTGCCCGTTCACTCCTTCAGCGGGGCAGCATTATGATTCTTGACGAGGCTACCTCATCCATTGATGCAGAGACTGAGAGGACCCTCCTGCAGCGTATGTCTGAAAAGTATCACGGTGAGATCACCATTCTCTGGGTCACCCACCGTGAAGCTGTCTCCGGCATCGCCGATGCCGTATTGAGGATTCAATGATTACTCGTCGCGGACGCATCTGACGGATGCTCCGAATGATTCCTTGTCCGCGCTGCCGAGGAATACTTCATCCTGGTCGAAATATAGGTATCTATAATAAGCCGTTTCAGCATCCTTCACGTCGGAAGTCCAGAAAGCAGCGTACTGATACAGCGAGAAGAATTCATCCTTCAGTGCTCCGACGTTTGCAAATCCGACCGGGAGGACACTCAGCCCGCTTTCGTTGGTGATTTTCACATTGGCTGAATATTCCCACATAGGCTTGAAATTGAATGTGGCGTCGCACATCATCTTTCCTGCGACATTGCCGAGCATAGCCTTCTTGTCGGTCCCCGTGGAGCCCGTCATGGTGTCAGCGGCATCGGCCCAGTCCTGCAGAGAGCTGACGTGCCACCCCTCGGGACATACATTGTCCATGGCTTCCTCCCAGGTGTAAAGCATTCCGAAGATATCGGCGGTGGCAAGGCAGCCTTCCTGAGGTCTGCCGCGTTTCCTGTATGCCAGGTTGTCCTTGAACCAGGCCTTGGAACCGATGGTGGTGCATCTGTACTCGAACCCGTCCCTTGGATCCGTGAAGATGAAATCCTTCTCCGGGTCGGTGGTGATTCCCTGGACGCTTCCATCCTTGCGGTCAGGATTGACTATGGTGATCTCCTCCGAATAGCTGGAGTTGTTGTAGCCCTTGGCAAAAGCCACGCAGGTCAGTTTCACGGTGCACAGGCTGTCGGTCAGGACGAGCTTGTAGACATCGCAGGTGTCCATCTTGGGCTGAATCGGACTGGCGTGCCAGTAATATCTGACTTCCGAACCGTCATCGGCGCTGACTCCGCCGCTCTTGAATTCAAAGACTTCCCCCGAGGTCCCGAATACAGGAAGGCTGAACTGAGGCACTCCGGTCAGATAGGGAAGTTCCTCGGTCTTGTGCTTGTTACAGGAGGAGGCGCATATCATCGATGCGGCAGCGATGCCGAACAGTATGGATCTTCTGATGTTCATATAAAACTCGAATCAAAAAACTTAACTTGCAAATATGGTCATTTTTGGCATAAAAACCATTAACTTTGTGCAAATACTTTGCCGAACATGAAGCTGGACCGTACAATCCTTTTCCTTTCAATCATTCTTCTGACAGCATCCTGCATGGGTCGTGACCGCTTTGTAGTGTTTACCGGATACGCGCAGGGCGGCACTTATTCGGTGAAGGCGAACCTGCGCGGGGTCAGTGCCGGCCCGAAGGAAATAGCAGCCGGCATCGACTCTCTGCTGACTCTGGTGGACACCACCGTTTCCGGATATAACAAGGCGTCCCTCCTCAGCCGTTTAAATGCGGGGGAGGCAGTCATTCCCAACGAACTTTTCTGCGATATATTCTCCTATTGTTCAGATATATACGAAGAAACTGGCGGTTGTGTGGACGTGGCTTCGGGCCCTCTTTTCGATATCTGGGGCTTCGGCTTCAAGACCGACTCCCTGCCTTCCGACAGCCTGGTAAGGGAGACCCTCGCCACCTGCGGGATGCCTCGGCTCGGGCGCAGTATATCCGCCGGTGTCCCAATGGTTTCCTCCGACCTTTTGATCGACGGCGCTGCATCTGCACCTGTCCTGAATTTCAATGCTGTCGCCCAGGGCTATACCTGCGATCTGGTGGCTGAGTATCTCAAGGGTCTCGGCGTCACCGATATGATGGTGGACATAGGCGAAATATTCTGCTGCGGGCATAATCCGGGAGGTGAAGGCTGGACCATAGGTGTCGACCGCCCGTTGGACGGCAATGAAAGGCTGGGGGAGGACCTTGACGGCATCTGGCAGTCGGACGGCAGTCCTGAAGGAATAGTCACTTCCGGAAACTACCGCAAGTTCTATGTCCGTGACGGCAGAAAATATGCCCATACCATCGATCCCCGCACCGGTTATCCGGTCACCCATTCACTTTTGAGCGCTACAGTCGTGGCTCCGACTGCCGCTGCAGCCGATGCCTATGCCACATACTGCATGGTACTGGGCCTGGATGAGGCCCGTGCGTTCATCGAGTCCAGGAGCGACCTTGAAGGCTATCTCATCTATGACGAGGCAGGGGAGATGAAGGAGTGGGCCTCCGAGGGCTTCACGCTCAAAGAATTCTAGAGCCCTGAAATTACTTCAAGGACGAACACCAGCGCGTCTGCGAGCCATTCTGTGACTCGTACAAGAAACATCGGACAGCATGCCATCCAGTCCGTGGTCAATGCGCATACCGCACTGGTCATAAGCGCGGTCGTCAGTGGAAGGGCCAGCAGGTTCGTGAGTATGAAGTACTTCGGAAAAGTGCGGAACCTCAGCCACACGAGAGGTGCGGTCAGCGTCTGGCAGGAAACGCTCAGCGCTGCGCTCCTCCACATCGCCCCCAAAGGGTCGAAACGCCCTCCACGCGGATACCATTCCGCCAGCTTCGGATAGATTGTGAAGATCCCGGTCATCGCCAGATATGACAGCTGGAACCCCAGCTCGGCTATCACCGCCGGGTTCAATGCCAGCTGCACCGTCAGCGCCATCATCAGTGTCCGCAACGGGCTTCTCCTCCTTTCCGGCATCAGTCTGCCAGCTTCGTTGAACAGGATGAAGAGGAAAGCCCTGACAATGGAAGGTCCGGCTCCGGTCATAACAGTGTAGAAGCCTGCGAACAATACCGTCAGCGCCCCTCTTGCTGCCCTTGCCGCCGGTCGGTTGCCGATGACGGAGAGCACCCGGCTGACCGTGATGCAGATTATGCCGAGGTGCAGTCCGCTGAGGGCCAGGATATGGGAAGCTCCCGCCGCTCTGAACGCCTGTACCTCGTCCGCTCCCAGGCCGCTCCTGTCGCCCGAAAGAAGGGCGCACAGCAGACCGGCGGTCCTTCCATCCTTGAACGGGAGTGTGCCGATATGCTCCCGCAGAGCCTCCAGGCTCTTTCCCACGATAGGGGCCAATGGGGATGCTCCCGCTCCTGCACCATAGCAAAGCCCTTGTGAAAGCGCGCAGAACAGCCCCAGCCCAAGGAACAATATGGCAGCGCCCGCGCGTGACATTCTGCCGCACGCTCCGTTCAGCAGCGCATATCCCTCGAATGTCAGTAGCACAGGGGCGCAGACCATCGCCGCCGTGCGCCCGAAGGACGCTGACAACAGCAATGTGCCCAATGCGGCACCGGTTGTGAATGGAATGGAAACCGCCACGATTTCTCCCGCCTCATCCATATTTCCTAATCGATAATCTGTTTTGCTAAAGTACTTATAATTTTCTAAATTTGCCGCAGATTTTTGAAAAACGAATCCAGAAAATATGATCATCCTTGTAATCAATTGCGGCAGCTCGTCCATCAAGTATCAGCTTCTCGATATGAAGAGCGACGATGTATATGATCTTCTTGCCAAAGGTCTTGTTGAAAAGATAGGCCTCCCTATGGGAAATATCACTCATAAGCCTACCGGTAAGGAAAAGATGGAGAAGGAGCTTCCTATCGCAGACCACAAGCTGGGAATGAAGCTCGTTCTGGACGCTCTCGTGGATCCGGTCCACGGAGTCCTCAAATCCTTCGATGACATCGAAGCCGTGGGACACCGCATCGTGCAGGGAGCGGATTTCTTCTCCAGCAGCGCCCTGGTGAACGAGGACGTCATCTCCAAGATCCAGATCTGCTGTGATTTCGCACCGCTCCACAATCCTGCCCATCTTCTCGGCATCAGGGCCGTGCAGGATGTCCTCCCTTCTGTGCCTCAGGTTGTGACATTCGATACTGCATACCATCAGACAATGCCTGACTATGCATATATGTACGCCCTTCCATACGAGTATTATGAGAAGTACCGCGTGCGCAGATACGGCGCTCACGGAACCTCCCACCAGTTCGTTGCCGCCAAGGGCGCAGAATATGTCGGCCTGGACATAAACAACTCCAAGATCATCACCTGCCATATCGGTAACGGCAGCTCCATTTCCGCCATCGTGAACGGAAAGGTAGTCGACACTTCGATGGGCTTCACACCTCTCGAGGGTATGATCATGGGCACCCGCTGCGGAAACGTCGACCCTAACGCCATCGTATATCTGATGAAGAAGGAGAACCTCACTCCGGACGAGATGACCGCTATTATGAACAAGAAGAGCGGATTCCTCGGAGTATCCGGAATCTCATCCGACGCCCGTGACCTCGATGCTGCAGCCAATGCAGGGAACAGCCGCGCCAAGCTCGTGTTCAAGATGCTGGCATATAATATCATCAAGATCGTAGGCTCATACATCGCAGCTATGGACGGTGTCGACGCCATCTTCTTCACGGCCGGAATCGGGGAGAACAACGCCCGCCTGCGCCGCCGCGTCTGCGAGAACTTCTCCTATATGGGTCTCAAGTTCGATTATGAGGCAAATATCGCCCAGGGCACCGACACCCTGCTCTCCTGCCCGGATTCAAAGGTGAAGGTAGCGCTCATCACCACGGACGAGGAACTTGTCATAGCCCGCGATACAATGCATCTTGTTCAGGGCGCTGAGGACTGATATTTTTTCTAACATATCCATAAATCTCTACCCTACCGGTCCTTGTGTCCTGTAGGGTATTTTCTTGCGTTCCATCCGGTCAGCCCCTGTACGGCTTGAAATAGTCAGAATGGATATGAACTCATTCGTCTGCGTGGATGATTTTTCGTACAGACGCAAATCATTCGCGTATGTTCTAACCTTCCGTTACCTCCCTTTCGCCACAGAATGACTCTGGACCCTCCCAGAGTCATTCTATGGCCGCAAATCGCCCATTTCTACCCCTTTCCCTGCCACAGAATGGGTTTCAAGGTGCCGAGAGCCATTCTATGGCAAGTAGCGAGAATCTCTCCCCAACAACATT